>NZ_BAAACA010000016.1:0-115603 GCF_039521265.1 Streptomyces crystallinus
TTGTCTGCGGGTGAGTGGTGGGTTGCTCGCGCCCCTGGGCAGTCAGGGGCGCGGGGAACTGCGCGAGCAGCCACCCACGGTCCGCAGACGACCTATTCACCCCCGGAGGGTTTAGGGAAGGGGCGGGGTGGGGGCTACAACCTGCTCAACGACGCCGTCGCAAGCAGTACGTCCCTGATCGCCTCGCGGTCGCCCAGGCGGCCCGCCGCCGCGTCCTCCGGCGGCACGTGCCCCGCCGCCAGGCGGCAGAACTCGACGCCGTCCAGGGCGATATGAGCCACCTCGTGGTCGGGGGAGCCGACCGCCGCCGGGGAGTCCAGCGCGATGTACCAGTCACCGCCGCCCGCCCCCTCGATCTCCAGGCGGAGCGACCGGCCGGGCGAACCCGCCGTGACGAGGTGGCGCGGCGGCGTCGCGAGGCCCGCCCGGCGCCGCGCCGCCAGCGCGTCCGGCAGGATCCGCGCCGCGAGGTCGATCATCTGGTGGAGATGCGCGCCCGACGGCGGGTCGTACGGATAGTCCACCGCGTCCGCGATGTCCCCGGCGTGGACCCAGCACTCGAAGGCCCGGTCGAGCAGCGCGTCCTGTAGCGGGAGCGCGAAGTCCCCGTACGGGACGGCGAGTTCGGCCGCGCCGCGCCCGGCGAACGACACCGTACGGATCAGGGTGTGCGTCTGCTCGCGCCACGGCTCCCGTACCGCCCGCGTCAGCGGAAAGCGCGTCGAGGTCCAGAACGCCTCCGTACGCGCCGTCGGCCCCGAGGGCAGGCCCGGGCCCGCCGGGTCGTCCAGACCCAGCGCCGCGGCCACCAGGCCGTCCACCGCGAGCAGATGGCCGATCACGCCCGCCACGGTCGTCCTGCGGTGTGTCTGCCGCTCCCCCTCGAACCACTTCAGCCGCACCGGAGCGTGCCACTCCGCGTCGCCGAAGTCATTGAGCAGCGCGTCCAGCCGGGCGGCCTCCGCGTCGTACGCGCCCGCCCAGTCCGGCACCGGGATGCGCGCCGGGCGCCGGCCCAGACAGTTCTCCAGCACCCGGGACCGCAGCAGCGGGTCCAGGTCCAGGCTGCGGTCGGTGTGCAGCAGCCCCACCGCGTCCCGCAGCCGCAGCGCCTCGTCGGCGCAGGGCGCGCACTCGGTGAGGTGGGCTTCCACGGCCTCGGTCTCCTCCGTCGAGCAGGCGGTCAGCGCCCACGCCCCGAGCAGGGATTTCAGTATGGCGTGCGTACGGACCACCGGTTCCGGCGCGGACGGCGGCGCGGGCGCGGGCGACAGCGTCGGCAGGCGCTCGATGTCGTCCGCCGCCCGCCTCGGGGGCGGTATGCGCGGGGTGCCGTTCTCGTCGTCGGGGACCGCCGGACCCTGCTCGGCCGGCCCGTTCACAGCGCACGTCCGTAACCGGGCGGCGAGGAGCCCTCCGGCGGGCGGGTGTTCGCCGTGGACAGCAGTTGCAGCCCGAGCCGCAGCCGGCGCCGCGCCTCGTCCTCGCTGATGGAGAGGTCGGCGGCGGCCTGCCGGTAGTCGCGGCGCTGGTGGTACGCCAGCTCCAGGGCCTGGCGCAGCGGCGCGGGCATCGACGTCACGATGTAGTCGGCGCGGGCGGCGGCGGTGGCCCGCAGCACCTTCGCCTCCAGCTCCTCGGTGGAGCCGCCGTGCTCCGCGTACTGCGCCGCCTCGGCCTGGCGCAGCCGCAGCACGGCCTGGCGCTGGGTGAGCTTGGCGACCCAGGAGCGCATGGAGCCCTGCTTGGGGTCGTACGCGTCCGGGTTCTCCCAGACGTAGCCGAACACCTCGCGGGTGATCTGGTCGGCGGCCGAGTCCTCGCCGAGCACGCGGTGGGCCAGGCTGTGCACGAGCGAGGCGAACCGGTCATACAGCTCACCGAGCGCGGCCGCCTCGCCGCGCGCCAGGCGCTGCTGCATCTTGCGGTCCCAGCGAGGTGGTGCGTCCTTCGCCATGCGGCTCCCCAACCGTCTACGCGTGTACCGTCGTGCGTTCTTTGTGCCTTTTGTCCGCGCCCCTGTGTACTCGTGTCTCCTCGAATGTAGTGCGCCCGACCGAGAAGGAGCGCTCCTTTGCGGCAAGTGCGCCCCCAAAACGGCAGGTCGTGGTAGAGGCGAAGTGGTTTCGCGCGGTGCCGTTCGGGAATGCGCGCCGGGACGGGCGGGGGCCGACGGCACAGAGAGGTACCGGACGCGTGACGCTGATCGTGAACGAGGCCGAGCAGGGCGGATGGACCGTGGTGAGCGTCTGCGGAGAACTGGACCTGGTGACGGCGCCGCAGGTCCGGCGGGTGGTCCATGACGCGGTGGCGGCGGGCCGGCACGATCTGGTGCTCGATCTGTCCGGGGTGCTGTTCTGCGACTCCAGCGGGGTCGGCGTCCTGATCGCCGGCCGCCGGCTGATCCGCTCCTGCCGGGGGCGGCTGCGGCTGATCCTTCCGGCGCGGGGGGCGGTGGAGGGGTCTCATGTGAACCGGGTGCTGGCGGCGCTGGGGGTGCGGCGCCTGTTCGACGTCTACGGCGACGTGGCGACGGCGGCCCGAGAGGACGAAACCCCCCTCTCGGCGTGACCACCTCTTTTGCCCGGTCTTTGTCTGCGGCTGAGTGGTGGGTCGCTCGCGCAGTTCCCCGCGCCCCTTCCCGGGCCCGGCCTTTGTCTGCGGCTTAGTGGTGGGCTGGTCGCGCAGTTCCCCGCGCCCCTAAAAGCCGGTGGCTGAGCAGGGTTCGAAGGCTGCGGCACCCGCCCAACGCCCCATGGCCGAGCCGGCATCCCCGGCTACGCCCGACCCTTCAGGGGCGCGGGGAACTGCGCGAGAAGCGGCCACCGGCCCGCGCCCGACGAACTACCTAGGGGCGCGGGGAACTGCGCGAGAAGCGGCCACCGGGCCGCAGCCGACGAACTACCCAGGGGCGCGGGGAACTGCGCGAGAAGCGGCCACCGGCCCGCGGCCGACGAACTACCTAGGGGCGCGGGGAACTGCGCGAGCAACCACCCACTCAGCCGCAGACAAAGACCGGGCCAAAGAGGGGCGCGGGGAACTGCGCGAGCAACCACCCACTCAGCCGCAGACAAAGACCGGGCCAAAGAGGGGCGCGGGGAACTGCGCGAGCAACCACCCACACTGCCGCAGACAAAGGCCGGGCAGGCACCACGTCACGTCCCCCCGAACCTCTCCCGCAGCCGGTACTTCAGTACCTTCCGCAACGCCGCATTGCGCGGCAGCTCCTCCACCACCTCCAGCTGCTCCGGCAGCTTGTGCACGGCCAGGCCCTGCCGGCGCAGGTAGGAGGTGACCTCGGGGAGGGTCAACTCAGCGGCGGCAGACGAACGTTCCGCCACCACGCAGACGCGCTCGCCCCGCACCGCGTCCGGCAGACCGATCACCGCCACATCCCCCACACCCGGATGCGCCGCCAGCAGATCCTCGATCTCCTTCGCCGAGATGTTCTCCCCCTTGCGGATGATCACGTCCTTGAGCCGCCCGGTGAGCACCAGATGCCCACTCGGCGTCACGAACCCCAGGTCACCCGTCCGCAGAAACCCGTCCTCGTCGAACGCCTCGGCGGACTGCGCCGGGTCCAGATACCCCTGGCACACCGCCTCCCCCCGCAGCCGCACCTCCCCGTCCACGATCCGTATCTCCATGCCCTCCGGCGGCCGCCCCTCCGTCGTCGCCAGGTTCTCCTCCGTGTCGTCCGGCGAGCCCATCGTGATCATCGGGACCTCGGTCATCCCGTAGCCGTGGGTGAGCTGCACCCCCATCTCGCGCACGACCGTGCGGTAGACCTCCGGCGGCTTCGGCGCCCCGCCGCCCGCGAGCAGCCGCAGCGAGGGGATGACCTTCTCGCCCGGCCGCTTGCGCTGCTCGGCCAGGAACATGGAGTAGAACGCGGTCGAGCCCCCGGCCACCGTCACCCCGTGCCTGCGGTACGCCTCCAGCGCGTCCGGCAGCGCGAAGTGCTCGAACATCACCGCGGGGAAGCCGTACAGGAGCAGCATCACCGTGTAGTCGGGCCCGGCGATATGGGCGTACGGGAACGCCATGGAGCCCACGTCGTCGGCTCGCAGGCGCAGCGCGTGCGCCAGGCAGGAGCCGCCCGCGATCAGTGAGCGGTCGGTGTGCAGGACGCCCTTGGGGTCGGAGGTGGTGCCCGAGGTCCAGTAGATCCAGCGCACGGAGGTGCCGTCGGCGGGCGGCGGCGGCAGTACGGCCGGGTCCCCGTCCGGGAGCGTCCCGTACGCCTCGAAGACGCCCCGCGCGCCCAGCCGGGCCGCCATCGCGCCGTGGTCGAAGCCGCGCCAGACCCCCGGCACCGCGAAGAACTCCGCCCCCGACTCCCGCAGCGCGAAGCCCACTTCACGGTCGCGGTAGAAGGGGATGACGGGCGTCTGGACGGCCCCGAGCCGGGCGAGGGCGAAGGACAGGAGCGCGGTCTCGATCCGCGTCGGCAGCTGCCAGGCGACCACGGTTCCGGGTCGCACCCCCATGGCGTACAGGCCCGCCGCCACTCGCTCGGCGCGGTCGCGCAGCTCGCCGAAGGACAGGGCGCGGTCGTCCTGGAGCAGGACGGGACGGTCGGGGGTGAGGGCCGCGCGCCGGACGACCAGTTCCCACAGGGTGGGCGAGGCGCCCAGTGCGTGTGCGGTGTCGTTCACTTCGACCCCCAGGACACAGTTGCTGACGGCTAGTCAGATCGTGCGCAGAGCGTAGGTCGTAGCGCCTTGTCGGTCCAGGGGTGCGCGGCTAGCCTGATTTCTGACGGGTCATCAGATATGCCAGCCGGGTGGAGGCCACGCATGACCGAACTGCCTCGTGTCGTCAGCGTCGACGACCATGTGATCGAGCCCGCCCACCTCTTCGAGACCTGGCTCCCGGCCCGGTACCGCGAGCGCGGCCCGCGCCCGCTGACCGCCGGAATCGGTGAGCTGGCGTACGTGGGCGGCAAGTACCAGATCACGATGGACCCCGAGGGCCCGCCGACCGACTGGTGGATCTACGAGGACCTGAAGTTCCCGTACAAGCGCAACATCGCCGCCGTCGGCTTCGACCGCGACGACATGACGCTGGAGGGGATCACCAGGGAGGAGATGCGGCGGGGCTGCTGGGACCCGAAGGCGCGGCTCGACGACATGGATCTCAACCATGTCGAGGCCAGTCTGTGCTTCCCCACCTTCCCGCGCTTCTGCGGGCAGACGTTCGCCGAGGCGCAGGACAAGGAGGTCGCGCTCGCCTGCGTACGCGCCTACAACGACTGGATGGTGGAGGAGTGGTGCGGGGACAGCGGTGGGCGGCTGATCCCGCTCTGCCTCATCCCGCTGTGGGACATCGATCTCGCCGTCGCCGAGATCCGCCGCAACGCCGCACGCGGGGTACGCGCCGTCACCTTCTCCGAGATCCCCACCCACCTCGGGCTCCCCTCCATCCACTCCGGCTACTGGGACCCCTTCTTCGCGGCTTGCCAGGAGACCGGGACCGTCGTGAACATGCACATCGGGAGCAGCAGCCAGATGCCGGCCGCCTCCCCGGACGCGCCGCCCGCCGTGCAAGCCTCCCTCTCCTTCAACAATGCGATGGCGTCGATGATGGACTTCCTGTTCAGCGGGGTCCTCGTCAAGTTCCCTCAGCTCAAGCTCGCCTACTCCGAAGGCCAGATGGGCTGGATCCCGTACGCCCTGGAGCGCGCCGACGACGTGTGGGAGGAGCACCGCGCCTGGGGCGGGGTCAAGGACCTCATCCCCGAGCCGCCCTCCACCTACTACTACCGCCAGATCTTCTGCTGCTTCTTCCGCGACAAGCACGGCGTGGCCTCGCTGGACGTGGTCGGCCGGGACAACGCCACCTTCGAGACCGACTACCCGCACGTCGACTCGACCTTCCCGCACACCAAGGAGGTCGCCCTCGACCACGTCAAGGGCCTCGACGACGAGACGGTGTACAAGCTGATGCGCGGCAACGCCATCCGCATGCTGGGCCTCGACCTGGACAAGGGCCGCGCGTAGTGGACCTCACGTACACCGAGGAGGAGCAGGAGTTCCGCGCCCGGCTGCGGGAGTGGCTGGCGGCCGTGCTGCCGGGGCTGCCGCCGAGGCCGGACCCGCTGGACTGGCCGGGGCGGCGCGCGTACGACACCGGCTGGCAGCGCCGGCTGTACGAGGCGGGCTACGCGCGCGTGCACTGGGACGCGTCCGCGACCCGCCGGCTGATCCTCCTGGAGGAGACCGAACGCGCCGGGGCGCCCTATGTCGGCGCGAACTTCGTCGGGCTGCTGCACGCGGGCCCCACCATCGCGGCCGAGGGCACCGAGGAGCAGCGCGCGCGGTGGCTGGAGCCGGTGCTGCGCGGGGACGAGGTGTGGTGCCAGGGGTTCAGCGAGCCCGACGCGGGCTCCGACCTGGCGGCGCTGCGGACCCGGGCGGTACGGGACGGGGACGCGTACGTGGTGAGCGGCGCCAAGATCTGGACCTCGCACGCCGAGGTCGCCGACTGGTGCGAACTGCTGGTGCGCACCGACCCGGACGCCCCCAAGCACCGGGGCATCAGCTGGCTGGCGATGCCCATGGACGCGCCGGGCCTCACCGTACGGCCGCTGCGGACCCTCGCCGGGTCCGAGGAGTTCGCCCAGCTCTTCCTCGACGAGGTGCGGATCCCGGTGGGCAACCGGGTCGGCGCGGAGAACGACGGCTGGCGCGTGACCATGGTGACGCTGTCGTACGAGCGGGGCACGGCCTTCGTCGGCGAGGTGGTCGCCTGCCGCCGCGTCCTGGTGGAGGTCGCCCGCGCGGCCCACAAGAACGGCACCTGGGACGATCCGGCCCTTCGGCGGCAACTGGGCGCACTGCACGCCGAGTTCACCGCGCTGTGGCGGCTGATCCAGTGGAACGTGAGCGAGTCGGAGCGCACGGGAGGCGTCCCCGGCGTCGGCGGCTCGGTCTTCAAGCTGCGCTACTCTCACGCCCGCCAGGAGCTGTACGACGCGGCCGCCGCCGTCCTCGGCCCCGACGCCCTCGACCTCGGCCGCGAGTGGACCCGCGACCGGCTCTCCTCGCTCTCGTACACCATCGCCGCCGGGACCTCCCAGATCCAGCGGAACATCGTCGCCGAGCGGATCCTCGGCCTGCCGAAGGGCCGCTGATGGACTTCCAACTCACGGACGAGCAGAGGGCGTTGCGATCGGGCGTACGGGAGCTGCTCGCCCGGCGCTTCGACGCCGACGCCCTGCGGGCCGCCGTCGACGGGGGAGGGCTCGACCGGGGTCTGTGGCGGGCGCTCGGCGAGGCCGGGTTCTTCTCCCTGCGGCTGCCGGAGGAGGCGGGCGGGGTCGGGCTGGGGCTGCCCGAGGCGGCGCTGCTCTTCGAGGAGGCCGGGCGGGCGCTGCTGCCCGGCCCGCTGATCGCCACGCACCTGGCGGCGGGCCTCGTCGAGGGCGCGGCCGAGGGTACGACGGTGGTGACCGCCCCCGACGGGGGACTGGTGGAGTGGCTGGCCGAGGCCGACGCCGTACGGGGGGACGCCACCGGCGCCGAACCCCTCCGCTCGGCCGACCCGCTCACCCCGCTGCACCGCGTCCCGGACGCCGGGGACGGGGGATCGCCGGAGCGGGCCCTGCTGAGCGCCGCCGAGCAGCTGGGCAGCGCGGGCCGCACCACCGACCTCGCGGCTCAACACGCGCGTGACCGCGTGCAGTTCGGGCGGCCCATCGGGGCCTTCCAGGCGGTGAAGCACCTGTGCGCGGGCATGCTGGTGCGCACCGAGGTGGCCCGTGTCGCCGTCTACGCGGCCGCCGTGACCGGGGACGCGGGGGAGATCGCGGGCGCCAAGCTGCTGGCCGACGAGGCGGCGGTGAGCTGCGCCCGGGACTGCCTCCAGGTGTACGGCGGGATGGGCTTCACCTGGGAGGCCGAGGTCCACCTCCATCTGAAGCGGGCATGGCTGCGGCGCGAGCGGTGGCCGACGCCGGTTCAGGCACGGGAGCTCCAGGCGGTGGCCCTGGAGGAGGCGATGTGAGGCGTTGGGCGACGGCCGGGCCAGGCGTTGGCCGAAGCATGATGAAGCGTCACCGAACGTCGATACCGGGTCGTGTCCTTGTTGTGTCCTTCGCCGGACTCGTCACGCGCCGGAGTCGGGGCCGCCCTCGGGTACCCTCCGTGGGGTGCGATCCCCCAGGCATCCTGCGCGCCCCTGTTCGACCCCCCGCAATGTGCGTCGCACAGTATGCACCACGCGTACTCCTTCGCGCTGGAATATGCCTGAAGCGCTTGTTGCGGTGACTGTACGTCAACCATGCTGTCTCGTAAGGAAATCACGTTCCGTGAGCTTGTCGAGGCGCGAGGCGATGTGTCCGCCGGTTCGGATGGTGTGAGCGGTGCAGGTGCTTCAGGTTCAGTTGGAGGTCGGAGCCGACCCCGCCGAGGTGGGGCGCGCTCGCAGATGGGCTCGCTCACGGCTGGCCGGGTGCGGGATACGGCTCGACGAGCCCCTCGCCGAGACCCTGATCCTGTTGATCTCGGAGCTCGTCACCAACGCGGTGGTGCACACCGGCTGTCCCGCCGTGCTGCGGATGCTGTTCGGCCCCATCGGCGGGCCGGCCGACGGCGGTACGGTCCGGGTGGAGGTCGCCGACAGCAGCGCCTGCGCCCCCAAGCCGCGCCACGCGGACGGGGACGACACCAACGGCCGGGGTCTGGAGCTGGTCGACGGCCTCGCCGACCGCTGGGGCTGGCAGGCGGAGGGCGCGGGCAAGTCGATCTGGTGCGAGGTGGACCGGTGCTGCGACGGGGGCGCGCCGGAGCGCACCGGCGGTGCGTTCGAGCCGGGCGCGTACGAGCCGTCGTGCGCTGTCACAAATGGGGCGTAAGCGGCATAGCTTTCACTAGGTGTTGACGCGCCGTGTCGGTCTGATCACCCTTGGATGAGCGATTCGTCGCGAGGGGACGCCGAGGGCGCGGACTGGCCCCTGGTCCGTCCTGGGCCGGTCCTGGTTCTCCTCGGCGAGTGCGGGTCGTGGCTCGGCGTGAGCTCAGGGCAAGGCTCCTTCAGGGCATGGGGAGCAGGGCGAGTACGCCGTAGCCGGGTGGCGGCCGCCGTGCCGTGCTCGGGGTGCGCATGACGCGCCGCCACCCGTCGTCGTGGGCCCGTTGGCGTGCGGCCTCGCAGGGTGTCGCCGCCTAGAACACCGCCACCGGCGCCACCGGGGTCCCCGTGGCTCCCACGAACGGCTCGGGCATCGCCGAGAGCCAGAACGCGTACCGCCGCTCTTGCGCACAGGCTGTGGACAACTCCTCCAGATTCCAGTTCTGCCCCTGGAGCATCCCCATCTCGACCAGGTCGAGCGCGTGCACCGGCAGCCACAGGTTCTCGATCTCCGGCGGGAAGATCTCGAAGGTGAGGGTGTCATTGGCGACGGCCGCGACATCGCGCGCGTGGAACCACTCGGGCGTACGGACGGACAGCCCCGGCGAGGGGAACCCGTATCCGTGCTTGTCGCCGCCGAGGCACAGCTGGATCTGCCCGGTGCGTACGAGCACGATGTCGCCGGCCCGTACGGTCACCCGGCCCAGCTCCTCCGCCGCGGCCAGGTCCTCGGGGGTGACCGCGTGGTCGCCGGGCAGCCGGTCCACGCCGTGGGCGCGGGCCACGTCCAGCAGGACGCCGCGCGAGACGAGGTGGCGCGCCTTGTCGATGCCGCTGAACTCGGCGCCGCCGTGCGCGGTGATGGTGGTGGCGGGGCGGCCGTTGTAGAGGCGGCCGGAGTGCGAGACATGGGTCAGGGCGTCCCAGTGGGTGGCGGCCTGGAGCCCGAACGTCACGGCGTCATCGCTGGTGGCGACGGTGCCGGGGCCGAAGATCTCCTGGTTGATTTGCACCATGGTGTGCAGCGGGTTGACCCGGCCGGGGATGAGTCCGGTCTGGACGCCGTTCTGCTCCAGGGGGAGTGCCAGGGGAACGCGGCGGCCGGTGCGGACGGTGGCGGCGGCCTCGCGCACGACCTCGTCGGTGACCAGGTTGAGCGTGCCGATCTCGTCGTCCGCGCCCCAACGCCCCCAGTTGTTCACGCGTTTGGCGATGTCATGGAACTCGGGCGGCAGTGCGGAGGCTGCTGGCGGCATGTGGGCCCTCCCTGGGTCTTGTCTTGTGGTGCCTGCCGGGCCATAAAATCTAACGGTCCGTCAGAAACCGCGGGAAGGGGCCGGGCGTGGGGAACTTCTTGGCAGGCAAGGTGGTCGCCGTGACCGGTGCGGGGCGCGGCATCGGCCGTGCGGTGGCGCTGGCGGCGGCGGCCGAGGGCGCCAGGGTCGTCGTCAACGACTACGGCGTCTCGATCGAGGGCGCCTCGCCCAGCAGCGAGATCGCGGACGCCGTGGTCAAGGAGATCGAGGCGGCGGGCGGTGAGGCGGTGGCGGTCGCCGACGACATCTCCACGATGGCGGGCGGCCAGCGGATCGTCGACACCGCGCTCACCCGGTGGGGCCGGGTGGACGGGGTGGTGTGCGTGGCGGGGATCCTGCGCGAGCGGATGCTCTTCAACATGACCGAGGAGGAGTGGGACCCGGTGGTGGCCACGCACCTCAAGGGCACCTTCACCGTGTTCCGGGCGGCGTCGGCGGTGATGCGCAAGCAGGGCACCGGCACGCTGATCGGCTTCACCAGCGGCAACCACCAGGGCAGTGTGGCGCAGGCCAACTACAGCGCGGCGAAGGGCGGGGTGATCTCGCTGGTCCGCAGCGCGGCGCTGGGCCTGCACAAGTACGGCGTGACGGCCAACGCGGTCGCGCCCGTCGCCCGTACCCGGATGTCCGCCAACGTCCCGATGGAGCTCGCGGAGATCGGTTCGCCGGAGGACGTGGCGGCGTTCGTGGTCTATCTGCTGAGCGAGCGGGCCCGCGAGGCGGGGGTGACGGGGCAGGTCTACACGGTCGCCGGGCCGAAGATCGCGGTGTGGGCGCAGCCACGGGAGTTGCGGGCGGGGTATGTGGCGGGGGGTGCGTGGACGCCGGAGCGGATCGCGGAGTTCCTGCCGGGGGCGGTGGGGGTGGATCCGATGCCGCTGTTGGAGCGGGTGGGGGAGATGGAGCGGGCGGCGGGTTCTGGGGCGCGGCCGAATGCCCCCACCCCGCCCCTTCCCTGAACCCTCCGGGGGTGGGTGGGGTGTGAGGCCGGTTTCCCGGGGGCTACGCCCCCGGACCCCTGGGCGGGGCTGCGCCCCTGCACCCCTCGTTCGTCTGCGGACCGTGGCCGCTTCTCGCGCAGTTCCCCGCGCCCCTGAAAGCCGGTGGCTGAGCTGAGTACTCCGGCTGAGGCCAACCCCGCCAGGGGCGCGGGGAACTGCGCGAGCAACCCATCACACACCCGCAGACAAAGTCCGGGCACAACGAAAGGCAACCCATGGATTTCGGCTACTCCCCCCAGGACGACGCCTTCCGCCACGACGCCCGCGCCTGGCTCGCCGCGCACCCGGCCGGCGAAGAACCCCGCCCCTGGGAGCGGACGCTCGGCACCGCCGGCTGGATAGGCCTCGGCTGGGGCCGGACCCCGTACGGGAACCGCGCGGCCACCCTCACCCAACAGGTCGTCTGGGCCGAGGAGTACGCCCGCCACAAGGCCCCGCCCCGCCTCGGCCACATCGGCGAGAACCTCCTCGCCCCCACCCTCCTCGCCCACGGCACCCCCGCCCAGCGCGACCGCTTCCTGCCGCCGATCGCCCGCGGCGAGGCGATCTGGTGCCAGGGCTACAGCGAACCCGGCGCCGGCTCCGACCTCGCCGCCGTCCGTACCACCGCCACCCGCGACCGGGGCGACCCGGCGGGCGCGTACCGCGTCACCGGCCAGAAGATCTGGACCTCGCACGCCCATGAGGCCGACTGGTGCTTCGTGCTGGCCCGTACCGAACCCGGCTCGCGGCGCCACCACGGCCTCTCCTTCCTCCTCGTGCCCATGGACCAGCCGGACGGCAGGGTCGAGGTCCGGCCGATCCGGCAGCTGACCGGGACCAGCGAGTTCAACGAGGTCTTCTTCGACGGCGCCCTCGCCCACCCGGACCACCTCGTCGGCGGCGAGGGCAACGGCTGGCGCGTCGCCATGGACCTGCTCGCCGCCGAGCGAGGGGTCTCCACGCTCGCCCAACAGATCGGGTTCGAGGAGGAGTTGGGCGCTGTCATGGCGGAGGCGGAGGCGCAGGCACGGGCGGAGTCGGCGGCCGGGGTAGTCGGCGACCCGGACCTCCTCGACCGCCTCGTACGGCAGTGGGCCGAGCTGCGCACCATGCGCTGGAACGCCCTGCGCACCCTGGGCGGCTCCGACCCCGGCGCCCCCAGCGTCGCCAAGCTCCTCTGGGGCGGCTGGCACCAGCGCCTCGGCGAGCTCGCCATGGCCGTGCGGGGGGCGGCCGCCACGGTCGGGCCGCAGGAGTGGAGCGAGCAGGTCCCGTACCGACTCGACCCGCTCCAGCGCCTGTTCCTCTTCTCCCGTGCCGACACCATCTACGGCGGCTCGGACGAGATCCAGCGCACCATCATCGCCGAGCGCGTGCTCGGCCTGCCTAGGGAGGCCCGGGGCCAGTGAGAGGTGTTCTGTTCGACGGTACGCACGCGCAGGTCGTCGACGACCTGGAGATACGCGCGCCGGGGCCCGGCGAGGTCCGGGTGGCGATCGCCGCGGCCGGGCTCTGCCACTCCGACCTGTCCGTCATCGACGGGACGATCCCCTTCCCCGTGCCGGTGGTGCTCGGCCACGAGGGCGCGGGCGTCGTCGAGGCCGTCGGGACCGGGGTCACCCATGTCGCCCCCGGCGACCATGTGGCGCTCTCCACCCTCGCCAACTGCGGGGCCTGCGCCGACTGCGACCGGGGGCGGCCCACCATGTGCCGCAAGGCGATCGGGCGGCCGGGACAGCCGTTCTCGCGCGGCGGCGCGCCCGTCCATCAGTTCGCGGCCAACTCCGCCTTCGCCGAACGCACGGTGGTCAAGGCCGTGCAGGCGGTGCGGATCCCCGCCGATGTGCCGCTCACCTCCGCCGCCCTCATCGGCTGCGCGGTGCTGACCGGCGTGGGCGCCGTACTGAACCGCGCCCGCGTCGACCGGGGCGACACCGTCGTCGTCATCGGCACCGGCGGCATCGGCCTCAATGTGCTGCAAGGCGCGCGGATCGCGGGCGCGCGCACGGTGGTCGCCGTGGACAGCAACCCGGCGAAGGAGGCCGCGGCACGGCAGTTCGGTGCCACCCACTTCCTGACGTCGACGGACGGCGTCCGCGAGGTCCTGGCGACCGGCGCCGACCACGTCTTCGAGTGCGTCGGCCACGTCGGGCTCGTCCGCCGGGCCGTCGACCTGCTCGACCGGCACGGCCAGGCGGTCCTGCTGGGGATGCCCGCGCCGACGGCCGAGGCCTCGTTCGCGCCGGCCGCGATGTTCCTGGACAAGTCCATCCTGGGCTGCCGGTACGGGAGTTCACGGCCCCAGCACGACATCCCGCGCTATGCGCAGCTGTACCGCTCCGGCGCCCTGCTCCTCGACGAGCTGGTGACGAAGACGTATCCCGTCGAGGACTTCGCCAAGGCGGTGGAGGACGCGCGCCAGGGGAGGGTGGCCCGCGGGGTGCTGACCTTCTGAGGGGGTGCCCGGGGTGCCCCCGCGCCCGGGGTAATTGATTGGGTCGCCCACCGGACCCCGGTTATCTTCAGCCCCATGAGTTACCGCGACCTCGCCACGCGCCCCGTTCTGACCTGGGCACTTGTCGCAGTCGGGGCGCGTGCTCCGGTCGCGATGGCCCCCCTCGCCGTCGTCTTCATGGTCCGCGACCGGCCCGGCGGCTACACCCTGGGCGCCGTGCTCGCCGCCGTGTACGTCCTCGGCGAGATCGTCGGCGCGCCCCTGCTCGGCATGCGGCTGCGGGCCGAGCGGGCGCGGCCGCACCTGGCGCTGGGGCTCGCGGGCGGCGCGGTGGGGTTCACCGCGCTCGGCCTCGCCCACGACGCGCATCCGCTGGTGCTCTGCGCGGCCGCGTTCGTCGCCGGGGCGGCGCCCGCGGCGACCTCCGGCGGACTGCGCGCGATGCTCGCCGCGATGGTGCCCGAGCGGGCGGTCCCACAGGCGGTCAGCGGGGAGTCGATGCTGATATTCGGCATCTGGTCGGCGGCCCCGGCCGTCACCACCTGGCTGGCGCTGAGCGTGCGCCCCTATCTGCCGATGCTGGTGGCGGCCGCGCTGATGGCCGCCGCCGTCCCCGGCCTGTGGGCGCTGCCCGAGGGCTGGCGGGCCGACACCGCCGACCGGGACGGCGAGCCGATGCGCCGGGTCCTGTGGCGGGCCTGGCCGGTGTACGTGACCGGCGCGGCCGGCATCTCCCTGCTGGCGCTCGCCGAACTCGTCCTGCCCGCCCTCCTGGAGCAGCGCGGTATCGGCATCGGCTGGGCGGGCCCGCTGCTCGCCGGGTTCTCCGCCGGGTCGGCGGCGGGCGCCCTGGTGTACGGGCTGCGCACGTGGCCCGGCGCGCTGCGCCTGCAGAGCCTGGTGCTGCTGCTCGCGGTCTCGGGGTGTGTGGCGCTCGTCGCGCTGCTGCCGGGCGCGGTGTGGCTGGCCGTGTTCCTGGTGGTGGCCGGTGTCCTCCAGGCCGGGGCGATGCTGACGCGCAACCTGCTGCTGCGCGAGGTGCTCCCGCCGAGCGCGCTGGCCGCCGGGTACTCGGTGATGTACGCGGCCGTGGGCGCCGGTTACGCCGTCACCGGCACCCTCTCCGGCGTCCTGCTGCGCTGGGTGTCCCCGTCCACCGCGATCCTGGCGGGAGTGGGCCTGACCCTGCTCCTGACGGTGCTCGGGGTGCTGCGCGAGCCGGCCCGCGACCCGGCGCCTCAGCCGGCCGGGTCGCTTCCGGCGGCGCGGAAGGTGCGCCGGTAGACGGTCGGCGGGACCCCGAGCGCAGCCTGTAGGTGCTGGCGCAGCGAGGTCGCCGTACCGAACCCGGCGTCCCGCGCTATCCGGTCCACCGACAGGTCGCTCGACTCCAGCAGGTGCCGGGCCCGCTCGACGCGCTGCTGGGTGAGCCACTGCCCCGGGCTCATCCCGGTCTCCTCGCGGAACCGGCGCGTGAACGTCCGTACGGACATGGCCTCCTGCTCCGCCAGGTCGCGCAGCTGGATCGGCTCGTCGAGCCGCCCGAGCGCCCAGGCGCGGGCCCCGGTGGTCGTCGCCACCTGGGCCTGCGGCAGCGGCCGTTCGATGTACTGCGCCTGGCCGCCCTCCCGGTGCGGCGGCACCACGGTCCGCCGGGCCACGTCGTTGGCGACCGCCGCCCCGTGGTCGCGCCGCACCAGATGCAGACAGAGGTCGATCCCGGCGGCGACCCCGGCCGAGGTCAGCACGTCACCGTCGTCCACGAACAGCACGTCCGGGTCGACGGCGACCGACGGGAAGAGCCGCTGGAAGTGCTCGGCGTGCCACCAGTGGGTGGTGGCGGGCCGCCCGTCGAGGTACCCGGCGGCGGCCAGCACATAGCTCCCGGTGCAGATGGAGACCATGCGCGTACCGGGCCGTACATACGCGAGGGCCCGCGCGAGCTCGTCCGTGAGCACACCCTCCTCGTACACCGGCCCCAGCTCGTGCGAGGCGGGCACCACCACGGTGTCCGCGAGGGCCAGCGCCTCGGGCCCGTGCTCGACGAGCACGGCGAAGTCGGCGTCGGTCTGCACGGGCCCCGGCGGCCGCACCGAACAGGTGGTGACGGAGTACAGCGCCTCACCCCCACGGCGCGCCCGCCCGAAGATCCGCTGCGGAATCCCGAGCTCGAAGGGGAGCAGCCCGTCGAGGGCGAGGACGACGACGCGGTGGGGCACGCTCATGGCGCCGAGTGTACGTGGCCCGATCCCTGCGAACCATGGCTATCCAGCCACTCGTCCGGGCCCGGCCGCCCCGCCAGGCTGTGGGCATGTCCCAGACAACCGATGCCGTCGCCCCGGGCGGGGAGGCCGTCTCCGCGCTGCCGCCCCGGCCCGCCCGCCGCTTCCACCGCGCCTGGTTCGTCGCCGCCGTCACGTTCGTGACGATCATCGGCGCGGCCGCCTTCCGGTCGCTGCCGGGGCTGCTCATCGATCCGCTGCACGACGAGTTCGGCTGGTCGCGCGGCACCATCGGGGCGGCGGTCTCGCTGAACCTCGCGCTGTACGGGCTCACCGCGCCCTTCGCCGCCGCGCTGATGGACCGGTTCGGCATCCGCCGGGTCGTGGCCGTGGCGCTCACCGTGATCGCGGCCGGGGCCGGGCTCACCGTCTTCATGGACTCCGCCTGGCAGCTGATGCTCTGCTGGGGGCTGCTGGTCGGGCTGGGTAGCGGGTCGATGGCGCTGGCGTTCGCCGCGACCGTCACCAACCGGTGGTTCACCGCCCGGCGCGGGCTCGTCACCGGCATCCTCACCGCCGCCTCCGCCTCCGGCCAGCTGATCTTCCTGCCGGTGCTCTCGTGGCTGGTGGAGCACCACGGGTGGCGCCCGGCCGCCGTCACCGTCGCGCTCGCCGCCCTCGCGGTGGTGCCGTTCGTGTGGCTGCTGCTGCGCGACCACCCGGCGGACCTGGGCCTCGCGCCGTACGGCTCCGACACGTACGTGGAGAAGCCCGCGCCCGTGCCGGGGGCCGCCACCCGCGCGGTGAAGGTGCTGCTCTCGGCCGTGCGCACCGGCCCGTTCTGGCTGCTCGCGGGCACCTTCGCGATCTGCGGCGCGTCCACCAACGGCCTCATCCAGACCCACTTCGTGCCCGCCGCGCACGACCACGGCATGCCGGTGACGGCCGCCGCCGGACTGCTCGCCGTCATCGGTGTCTTCGACGTGGCCGGCACGATCTTCTCGGGCTGGCTCACCGACCGCTTCGAGTCCCGGCGGCTGCTCGCCACGTACTACGCGCTGCGCGGCATCTCGCTCCTCTTCCTGCCGATGCTGCTCGCGCCCTCCATCCACCCGCCGATGCTGTTCTTCATCGTCTTCTACGGCCTCGACTGGGTCGCCACCGTCCCGCCGACGCTCGCGCTGTGCCGCGAGCACTACGGCGAGGACAGCGCCATCGTCTTCGGCTGGGTGCTCGCCTCCCACCAGGTGGGCGCGGCCGTCGTCGCCTTCCTCGGCGGCCTGGCGCGCGACGCCTTCGGCTCGTACGACATGGTCTGGTACGGCTCGGGAGCGCTGTGCGCCGTGGCGGCGCTGATGGCGCTGGTGATCCGCCGCCCCGGCACCGGTGTCAGGACCGCGGCCGTGGCGGAACCCGCGGCCGCGTGATGCCCTCTTCCTGTGGAGGGGGGCCGAATGATGAAGCCGAGGAACGTACCGGGCGCCGTGCTGGTGGCGGGGCTGCTGTGCGTCGCACTGGCCGGCTGCGGGACCGAGAAGGCGCCGGGCGCGGCGGGCGAGGGGCGGCCCTCGTCGTCGCCGTCGCTCGCCGCCGCGAAGCAGCCGTGCCCGCCGGACGAGACGACGGAGGACACGGCGTCGGGCGGGGGTGTGGACGAGACGTCGGAGGAGGCGTCGCCCGGCACGGGGGTGGACGAGACGACCGACGAGACGACCGACGACGGTGCCGGTTCCGCCGAGCCGCCCACCGACGAGACCACCGACAAGGGCTCCGGCAGCGCCGAACCGCCCACCGGCGAGACCACCGACGACGACGCCGGTGACGCCGGGCCGCCCACCGAGGGCACCGCCCCGCCCTGTCTGCCCGCCGGGTGGTTCGACATGACCCAGGAGTTCACCGACTACTACGCCAAGCACCTCACCAAGGCCGACGACGGCATGTGGCCCTTCCTGGTGGCCGCCCGGCTCCGGCAGGAAGGCGACTCGGTCAAGGCGCTCGTGACCGTGAACTTCATCCCGTCCGGCGCCGACGACTACGAGGGCCGCCGGATCGCCGAGGTGTTCGCGGCCTGGCGCCACGAGACGTACGGGGACAAGGGCAGGCTGCGGATCGAGACCCGCAGCGGCGGCCGGGTCGTCGAGCAGACCTGGTGAGCGGCGACGGGGGCGCGGGCGGGGGGCGGTCCCGTCAGGCGGTGAAGCGCCCGAACCGGCCCCGGTGGAACAGCAGCGGCTCGCCCTCCGCCGTCCCGCCGAGCGCCTCCACGCGGCCCACCACGATCAGGTGGTCCCCGCCGGTGTGGACGGTCCGGATGCGGCAGTCCACCCAGGCCGGTACGCCGTCCAGGCGCGGCGAGCCGGTCACGGGGGCCGCGTCGAAGCCCACCCCGGCGAACTTGTCGGCGCCGCTCACCGCGAACGCCCGGCACAGCGGCCCCTGTTCGGCGCCCAGGACGTTCACGCAGAACGTGCCGGCGCGGGCGATGCGCGGCCAGGTCGTGGACGTACGGCCGACCATGAAGACGACCAGCGGCGGGTCGAGGGAGAGGGAGGCGAAGGACTGGCAGGCGAAGCCGGTCGGGCCGGTCTCGTCCCGGGCCGTGATGACGGTGACGCCGGTGGCGAAGTGGCCGAGGACGCCCCGGAACTCGGCCGGGTCGACGGGCAGCCGCTCGTCGTCCCGTACCGCCCGTAAGTCCGGCCGGGGCAGCGCCTCGACGGGCTCGGCGGGGGCGGTGGCCGCCGCGCCGACGGACCGCAGGTATCGGACGACGGTCGCCGCCATCCCTTCGTGTCCCATCACATCGCCCATTGAACCTGACGGTTCGTCAGATAGGAACCCTCACAGCCCCCGGTACTTCGGCGTCCTGCGCTCCACGAAGCTCGCCACGCCCTCCTGGGCGTCCTGGGTGGTCATGTTGATCTCCTGGGCGGCCGCCTCGGCGGCGAAGGCGGCCGTGCGGTCGCCGTCCAGAGAGGCGTTGACCAGCTGTTTGGCCAGGGCGAGCGAACGGGTCGGGCCGGCCGCCAGCCGCTGCGCCCACTGCCGCGCCACGGCGGGCAGTTCGTCGTCCGGCACCACCCGGTTGACCAGGCCGAGCCGCTCGGCGTCCGCCGCCGCCAGCGCGTCCCCGAAGAACATCAGCTCCTTGGCGCGCTGCGGCCCCACCAGCCGGGGCAGCAGATACGCGCCCCCGCCGTCCGGGACGAGCCCGCGCCGTACGAAGACCTCGATGAACCGGGCCGACTCGGCGGCCAGCACCAGGTCGCAGGCGAACGCGAGATGCGCGCCGATGCCCGCCGCCGTGCCGTTGACGGCGGCGATCACCGGCTTCTCGCAGTCGAGCACGGCGGCGATCAGCCGCTGGGCGCCGAGGCGGATGGTGCGCGCCACGTCCCCGGCGACCCGCTCCCCGGACACCACCGCACCCCGCAGGTCCGCGCCCGCGCAGAAGCCCTTGCCGGTCGCGGTGAGCACGACGGCCCGTACGGCCGGGTCGGCGCTCGCCCCGTCCAGCAGCGCGATGATCCGCTCCCGCTGCTCCCAGGTCACGGCGTTCATCGCCGCCGGCCGGTCGAGCGTGATCCACGAGACTCCGGCGTCGGTGGTGTGCCGGACGGTCTCGGTGAGCGGGCGGGGGTCCTCGCTCATGAGCACACCACCAGGGCGTCCAGCGCCACCGCGCCCTGCCCGCGCGGCAGCACCATCAGCGGGTTGATGTCCAGCTCCGAGATCTCCCCGCCCAGCTCCAGGGCCATCCGCTGGACCCGCAGCACCACTTCCACCAGCGCGTCCACGTCGACCGGCGGCCCGCCCCGTACACCTTCCAGGAGCGCCCGGCCGCGCAGCTCGTCGAGCATGGCGCGGGCCTGGTCCTCGCCGAACGGCGGTACGCGTACGGCCGCGTCGCCCAGGACCTCCACCAGGACCCCGCCGAGGCCCACGGTCACGGTCGGGCCGAAGAGCGCGTCATGGGTGACGCCGACGACCATCTCCACCCCGCGCGCCACCATCTGGCACACCAGCACGCCGTCCAGCTCGACGCCCTCGTACCGGGCGATGTCGGTGAGCTCGCGGTAGGCGTCGCGCACCTGGCTGGCGGAGGTCAACCCGACCTTCACCAGGCCCAGTTCGGTCTTGTGGGCGAGCCGGGTGCCCGAGGCCTTCATCACCACCGGGTAGCCCACCTGGCCCGCCGCCCGCACGGCGGCGGCCGCGCTGGTCACCAGCTGCTCGCGCGGCACCCGGATCCCGTACGCCCGCAGCAGCTGCTTGGCGGCGTGCTCGCTCAGCTGCCGGCCCGGCCGCATCAGCGCCAGGGCCTTGCGGAAGGAGGGCGAGGGCACGCGGGGCGCCTCGTCGAAGGGGGAGCGGTAGGAGGAGGTGAAGCGGTGGTGGGAGAGGTAGGCGCGGACGGCGCCTATGCAGTTGGCGAACGTACGGAAGGTGGCGACGCGCGAGGAGCCGAGCAGCGTCTCGCGGTAGGCGGCCTCGGTGCCGACCGGCGACCCCCACACCACGCACACCAGCTTGTCGCTCCGCTCGGCCGCCTCCACCAGGTCCCGCGCCAGCCTGTCGCTCATGGGCGGGAAGGGCCCGGTGATGGGGCAGATCAGCACGCCCACCGAGGGGTCGTCGAGGATCGCGTCGATGATCTTCCGGCCGCGCCAGTCGCCCACCGGGTGGCCACCGTTGTCCACCGGGTTGGCCACGTTCAGATACGGCGGGATCCACTGGTGCAGCTCGGTCTGCTTGGCGTCGGAGAGGGTGGGCAGGGTCAGCCCGGCCGCCGTGGCGAGGTCCGCGAAGTGGGCGCCGGTGCCGCCGGAGATCGAGTAGACGACCACCCCGTCGGCCACCGGCGGGCGGGCCCGCGCCAGCAGGGCCGAGGTGTCCTGGAGCTCGTCGAGCCCGTCGACGCGGATCACCCCGTACTGCCGCATCGCCGCGTCGACCACCTGGTCCGCGCCGGTCAGCTTGCCGGTGTGGGAGGCGGCGGTGCGCGCCCCGGTCTCGGTGCGGCCGACCTTGACGGCCACCACCGGCACCCGCGCCCGCGCCGCCCGGTCGGCGGCGAGCAGGAAGGAGCGCCCGTCCTTGAGCCCCTCCAGATAGCAGGCGATGGCGCCGACCTCGGGGCGCTCGGCGAAGTACGCGATGAAGTCGGCGCTCTCCAGATCGGCCTCGTTGCCGGTGGGCGCCCAGTGCGACAGGCGCACGCCCAGCTCCTGGAGGGCGAACAGCGGGCGGCCCTGGTGGCCGGACTGGGTGATCAGGGCGATCGCGGGCCCCTCCAGGTCGTCCCGGAAGCGCTCGAAGGCGTTGAGGTTGGTGTTGGGGCCGAGCAGCCGCATCCCGGAGCGCTCCACGGCGGCGGCCAGCCGCTGCTGTGCGGCCGCGCCGTCCTCGCCGGTCTCGGCGAAGCCGGACGCGAAGGCGACCGCGAACTTCACCTTGGCCTCGGCGAGTTCCTCGATCAGCGGCAGCGGATCGGCGACCAGGAGCACCGCCAGGTCCACCTGCTCGGGCAGCTGGGTGACGGAGGTGGCGCAGGGCAGGCCGAAGACGGTGTCGCGGGTGGGGTGCACGGGGTGGACGCGCGCGCCGACCCGCTCGGCCCAGGCGATCAGCTGGCGGGTGATCCCGGTGTTGGGGCGGCCCTCGGCATCGGAGGCGCCGACGACGGCCAGCGACTCGGGCTTGAAGAACCGGTCGAGGTCGGGCACGGGCGCGTACAGGGGCCGGCCGCTGACGTCCAGATCGCCCTCGGCGGCGGCCGTGCCGTGGACGGCGCCGGGCCGGGGCTGCTCGCCGCAGGCGACCACCCGTGCGCGGAGGTCGGTCGTGAGGGTGCCGTGAGTCGATCCAAGCATCGTTCCGCCCGCTCCTGGTCGATGGCCAACATGGCTCTTGCGCAACTGGCTGGTGACGCGACTGGCTGGTAACTGACGCACAGTCAGATTACAGACCTGACGACCAGTCAGGAACCGTCGTGCGGGCAAAAGGCTCACCGAAGGCTCCGGGAGGTGCGGAGGTCCGGCCGAGTACGGATCCCGTACCCGCCCGGGGGGCGCCTACCCGTCACCATTGCGCCAACTACGGCGTACGCGGGTGGGGTTGGAGGGGGGTGAGCGGGATGTCGGCGTGGCTGGGGGGGGCGGCCCGGAGGGCGCGCTGACCGGGGTGCGGCTCCCAGAGGGCGACGGTGTGGTCTGGGGCGGCCTCAGGAGGCCGCGACCGCCTTGGCGATCTTCCGGGCGTCGATGGCGAGCTCCCGGAGCATGCCGCTGATGGGGTTGGTGAACCCGGTGAAGTAGAGGCCGGGAGTCCCGGGCGCGGACCGGCCGCCGTGGGCGGTGGGCCGGCCCCGCCCGTCGAGTACGCCGAGGTGGCCGACCAGGCCCTCCAGCGCCCGCCGGTACCCGGTGGCCGCCACCACGACCTCCGGTGAGATACGGGTGCCGTCGGCCAGCACCACCTTGGCGCCCTCGAAGGAGCCGACCGCCGCGACGGGCTCGACGCGCCCCGACTGCACGGCCGCGATCAGGCCCACGTCCTGTACGGGGATGGCCCCTCCGCGTACGCGCGCGTAGAGGCCCTTCTCCGGCCGGGGCAGCCCCTTGTCGGCGAGATCGGGCACGCTGACGCGGGCCAGCGCCCCGGCCGCCCGGTCCACCAGCGGGACGGGCAGCCGCCGCACCAGGATGCCGGAGGCCTGGGCGGGCCAGCCGGCGGTGGAGCGGCGCAGGATGTGCGGCGCGGTGCGCACGGCGAGCCGCACCCGCCCGGCCCCGCCCTCGGCCAGGTCCACGGCGATCTCGGCGCCGGTGTTCCCGGCGCCGACCACGAGTACGTCCTTGCCCGCGTACGGGGCGGGGCTCGTGTACTGCCCGGCGTGCAGCAGGGTGCCGGTGTACGCGTCGGCGCCGGGCCACTCGGGCAGGTGCGGGGTGTGGTTGTAGCCGGTCGCCACCACGACCGCGCGCCCGGTCAGCCGCCGCCCGCCGGTGGCGTGCAGCAGCCAGCCGCCGTCGGCCTCGACCCGCTCGACGCGGGAGACCTCCACGCCGGTGACGATCTCCAGCTCGTGTACCTCCGCGTACTTCTCCAGGTAGCGCACGACGTCGGCGCGGGCCACCCACCGCCCGAACGAGCGCGGCATCTTGAGCCCCGGCAGCGCGGACAGCCGCCGGGTGGTGTGCAGCCGCAGCCGGTCGTAGTGGTGGCGCCAGGAGTCCCCGACGGCGTCGGCCTTCTCCAGGACCACGGCCCGTACGCCCCGACCGCGCAGCGCGGCGGCGACGGCGAGCCCGCCGGGGCCGGCGCCGATGACGTAGACAGGGCGAGTGGGGTCGTTGGTGGCCATGGGAACCGAGCGTAACGACGCTCCCACTTGATGGGTCTCGGTCAAGACCTGAATCGGTTACGAATCGATTACGCTCCGGAGTTTGCCTTGGCGGGGGTCGGGCGGGGGCCGTGCGGGGGCGGGTGAGGGTGGTGCGAACCCTTGCGCGGGGGCGGCAGGTCCGCTGAACTGGCGCCGGGGAGAAGTCTGACGGTGCGTCAGAAAGGGTCGGTTGGATGGATTCGATCGGGTTCAGCGGGGCCGAGTGGGTCGCCGTCCTGCGGATCGGCCTCGGCCTGTGGTGGCTGGAGAGCTGGCGCCACAAGGACAAGAAGGGGTGGTTCGAGCGCGGCACGGGCATCGCCTGGGCGGCGGACGTGGCGGCGAAACACCGCTGGGAGGCGGTCCGCAGCGGCTTCGAGACCGTGGTGAAGCCCCGGCCCCGGACGATGGCGTACGTGGTGGTGTACGCGGAACTGGCCCTCGGCCTGGGCCTGGTGGCGGGCCTGCTGACGCCGGTGGCCCTGGTGGGCGGCCTGCTCCTCAACCTGCTCTACCTGGTCCTGATGATCCACGACTGGGCCGAGCAGGGCCAGAACGCGATGATGGCCCTCATATCCCTGGTCGCCCTGTTCGCGATGTCCTGGCAGACGTGGTCCCTGGACCACGCGATCGGGTGGTTCTGATGACGCCCCCGCCGCCGGACGCGTCCGCACCGGAGACCGACGCGTTCACGCGCCCGTACTGGGAGGCGGCGGCGTCCGGGGTCCTGCTGATCCGCCGCTGCGGGGCGTGCGGCCGGGCCCACCACTACCCGCGCGAGTTCTGCCCGTTCTGCTGGAGCGAGGACGTCGAGTGGGAGCGGGCGAGCGGCCGGGCCACGCTGTACACCTGGTCGGTGGTCCACCGCAACGACCTGCCGCCGTTCGGGGGGCGGGTGCCGTATGTGGCGGCGGTGGTCGCTCTGGCGGAGGGGCCTCGGATGATGACGGAGGTGGTGGGGGTGGAGTTCGCCGCGCTGAGGGTGGGGATGGGGGTGCGGGTGGGGTTCCGGGAGGGGGGAGGCGGCTCCGTACCGGTGTTCCGGGCGGAGGGGTAGCGCTTTCGGACGCGGCCCGGTGGCGGGTTCCCCGCGCCCCTTTTTGGGCCCGGTGTTTGTCTGAGGGCCGGTGGCGGGCTGGTCGCGCAGTTCCCCGCGCCCCTTTCTGGCCCGGTCCTTGTCTGCGGGTGAGTGGCCGGTTGCTCGCGCAGTTCCCCGCGCCCCTTTTGGGCCCGGCGTTTGTCTGCGGCCCGGTGGCGGGTTGCTCGCGCAGTTCCCCGCGCCCCTAGGGGGTGTGTGGCTTAGCTGGGTTCTCCGGCTGCGGCGTAACTCCCCAGGGGCGCGGGGAACTGCGCGACCAGCCACGATGGACCTGCGGACGAACTCCGGGCCAAAAGGGGCGCGGGGAACTGCGCGACCAGCCACGACGGGCCTGCAGACGAACTCCGGGCCAAAAGGGGCGCGCCCTCAGCCCGCCACCGGGCCGCAGACAACGACCGGGCCGGCCAAAACGCGGCCTACGGCCAAAGATGCTCCCGCTCCCAGCCCGTGCCACCGCCCCCGCGCCGGTACCGCAACCGCACATGCCGCCGCCGCGCGTCCCCCTGGAAGAACTCGACCTCCACGGGGTCCAGCACGTACAGCGTCCAGCTCGGCACCGGTGTGTCCGGGGCGGCCGACGCCCGGGCCCAGGCGGCCGCCGACGCCTCCGCCAGCTCGTCCAGAGATCCCAGCACCTCGCTCTGGCGCCCCACCAGCGCCGCCGCCAACGCCCCCGTGGACCGCGCGTGCAGGTCCGCCTGGGCGGCCGACGCCCCGGCCGTGGTCACCGGGCCGCGGACCCGCACCTGGCGGCCCACCGCGGGCCAGTAGAAGCCGAGCGCCGCCGACGGACACTCCGCCAGCTGCCGCCCCTTCGCGCTGCCGGAGTGGGAGCCGAACCGCCACCCCGCCGCGTCGGCGCCGTGCAGCATCACCGTCCGTACGTCCGGCCGCCCCGCCACGTCGACCGTAGCCAGCGACATGGTGTGCGGCTCGGGCTGCCCGGCGCGGCCCGCGTGCATCAGCCAGTCCTGGAAGAGCGCGACGGGCTCGGCGGGCGCGTCCGCCGGGTCGAAGTGCGGCAGCTCGACGTCCCAGACGCGCAGGCCGTGCAGGTACTCCTCGAATTCCATGCGCCGATTCTCACCCGCCGCTGTGACGGCGCCACGCGAGCCACTCCTCGCGTGTCAGGGCGTACTCGACGTCCCCGTGCTCGTCCCCATGGGGCGATGGTCGCGATGGTCGGGCTGCCCGGGGCCGAGCGGCCAACGGTTTTACCCCCGCCCCAGCACCACCGTCCCGGACGAGCAGAACCAGCCACCGGTGCCGGACGCGACGGCGAGCTCGGGGAGGCGGCCGTCGGCCTTGCGGACCTGGCCGGGCCCCGCCTCGCCGCGCAACTGCCGTACCGCCTCGACGAGGAGGAACAGCCCCCGCATCCCCGGATGGCAGGCGGAGAGCCCCCCGCCGTCGGTGTTCACGGGCAGCTCGCCGCCGGTCAGCAGCCGCCCCTTCCCGACGAACGCGCCCCCTTCCCCCTTCCCGCAGAACCCGAGGTCTTCGAGGGTGACCAGGGTCATGTACGTGAAGGCGTCGTAGATCTCCGCGAGGTCGATGTCGGCGGGGCGCACCCCGGCGCGCTCGAAGGCGAGGCGGCCGGACACGGCGGCGGGCGAGACGGTGAAGTCGTCCCACTCCGACATCGTGGTGTGGGACACGGCCGTGCCCGAACCGAGCACCCAGACGGGCGGCTTGGCGGCGTCCGCCACGTACTCCTCCGCAGCGAGCAGCACCGCGCAGCCCCCGTCGGAGCGGATGCAGCAGTGCAGCTTGGTGAAGGGGTCGGCGATCATCGGCCCCGACAGGACGTCGTCGACGGTGATGGGGTCGCGGAACATCGCGGCGGGGTTCGTGGCGGCGTTGGCGCGCGCCTGTACGGCGATCTCCGCGAGCTGCTCGACGGTGGTGCCGTACTCGTGCATGTGGCGGCGGGCGGCCATGGCGTACTTCGCGACGAGCGTGTGCCCGTACGGGACCTCGAACTGGAGGGGGCCGCGCCCGCCGAACGACAGGTTCGACGTCCTGCGCCCGGCCTTGATGTCGGCGCGGGCGGTGGACCCGTAGACGAGGAGTACGGCGTCGGCGTGCCCGGCGGCGATGGCGTCCACGGCGTGCGCGGCCATCACCTCCCAGGTGGCGCCGCCGACGCCGGTGGAGTCGGCCCAGGTCGGCTTGAGCCCCAGATACTCGGCGACCTCGACGGGCGCGAGCGTCCCGAGCCCGGCGGACCCGAACCCGTCGACCACGCTCCGATCGAGCCCGGAGTCGGCGAGCGCCCTACGGGCGGCCTGGGCGTGCAGCGCGTACGGCGTGGCGTCCCCGACCCGGCCGGTGTCGGAGAGGGCGGTGCCGAGGATGGCTACGCGGCGGGGACGCGCGGGGGCGGGGGCTGCCATGGATCTGACGGTACATCAGATAAGCTGCCGCCGTCCCGACCCCGGGTGAAAGTCCGTCCCGTGCAGGGTGGTTGGGAGGCCCCGGCGTGTGGATCGCCCCGCGTGCGCGGGGCACGGGCGTAGCGTAGGGCCATGGCCTCTGAGCACTTGGGCGACCGGCTGAGTCGTCTGCGTCGCCTCGCCGAGCTGACTCAGGAAGGGCTGGCGGAGCGTTCCGGGGTGTCCGTGGACGTCGTGCGCAAACTGGAGCAGAAGCGCAAGCACAGCGCCCGTCTGCCCACGCTCCACGCGCTGTCCAGGGGGCTCGGGGTGGAGCTCACCAGCCTGCTGGGCGATCCACCCGGAGTGCCCTCCACCGGCGAGGCGGACCCTCCGGCCCTGGTCGCCGTACGCCGCGCGATCATGCCGCCGCTCTTTGCCCCGCCGACGGAGCCGAGTGCGGCCGAGCGGCTTTCCCTGCCGCTCCTGCGGGCGGAGCTGGCCGAAGGGTGGACGCTCTACCACGATGCCGGGTTCGGGCGCCTCATGGAGGTCCTGCCCGGCATCATCGCCGATGCCCGGCTCGCCGCCGCTGTGGGCACCCCCGAGCAGCGGGCCGCCGGGCAGGCCGCGCTGGGCAAGGCCTTGCAGCTCGGTGGGCATCTCGCGATCCGCCTGGGCAAGTCGGACCTCGCGCTGTCGGCTCTGGAGCGCGCCATGGAGGCCGCCGGGCGTTCCGCCGACCCCCTGTTGCCCGCCATGGTGTCCAACTCCGTCGCCTGGGCCTACCAGCGCCAGAACCGGCTGGATGACGCGCAGCACCTCGCCGTGCACGCGGCGGACGCGGTCGAGAGGGAGCACGTTCACACCGCTGGAGGGATCCGGGTGTGGGGCGGCCTGCTGATGTCGGCGGCGACCAGTCACGCGCGGAACGACGATTACGCCACAGCCGACACGATGATGAAGACGGCGGAGAGGGCGGCCGACCGCCTGGCGACGCTTGCCCCCACTCCGGACGGCAAGCTGGTCTCGGTCTTCAGCCGGTCCTCGGTCCGGATCGAGCGCGTACGGCTCGCTGTTCAGCACGGCCGCCCGGAGGAGGCGCTGGCCCTGGCCAAGGGGATGCGGCTCGGCAAGGAGGTCCCGCCTTCCTGGCGCACCTGGCTCCTGCTGGACGTGGCGCGTGCGCACACGGACGTGGGGGACGCGGCGGGGGCTGTTCGCGCACTGGAGTCCCTACGCCGGGTGGCCCCGGCATGGATGCGGCACCACACGCTCGCGGTGGCCATCGTCGGTGATCTGTGGGAGTCATCGGCGCGCCCCCCGGGTCTGCGCAGGCTCGCCGAGTTCTTGGGCGTGGCCGGTTAGCGTGCCGAGACTGGGACGTTGCGTCCCTGTGGAGCGTCGTCGTCCGGCGAAATGATCGTCACCCGACGTACGGAAGAACGGCGAGGCGACATGAGCAGCAGGCGATTCGCGGTGGACGCGGGCACGGACGCCATCGGCGAGGTCGTGGCCGAGTACGAGGGATCGGTATACCTCCGGCCGCCCGGTGGCGGCCTCGAATGGAGTGCCCCGCCCCATCAGGTGCGGCCCTGCACCGAGGCGGAACTGCGCAAGGCGGAGTCGCTCTCGGCGCCGGTCGTCACCTTCCCGTGGGCCTAGAAGTCGAGGAACTCCAGGACCCGGCCGGGGGTATGGCTCAGGAAGGGCGCCCCCGGGCCTGCCGTCCCCGAGATGCAGGGCAGGGGGCGGGGCCAGTGGATCTGATGTACCGTCAGATCCGCCGAGTCGCCCCGCCCACCGGGAGGAGAAGCCGCTCATGGACCCCGATCTCACCCCAGAGCAGCACGAGATCCGCCGTACCCTCCGTACCCTCCTCGCCAAGCGCTGCGGGCCGGACGACGTCAAGGCCGCCGTGCTGACCGGGGCGGGGTACGACCGCGCCCTGTGGCGGCAGGTCGCCGTCGAGCTGGGGCTGCCGGGGCTCGCGGTGCCGGAGGTGTACGGCGGGGTCGGCTGTGGGAGTGCCGAGCTCGCCCTCGCCGCCGAGGAGACCGGGCGCGCCCTCCTGCCGTCGCCGCTCCTCGCCACCGCCGCCCTCGCCATCCCCCTCCTGCTCGCCCTCGGCACCGAGTCGCAGAAGGGTGCGTACCTTCCTCCGCTGAGCCGTGGCGAGCTCACTGCCGCCCTCGCCGTGCCGGGGCCCGCGCTGAGCCTCGCCCTCGGGCTGACCGGCGACAACGCCGACGGGGGGTGGGCGGGAGGTGGGCGCGCCGGGGGTGTGCAGGCGCGGTTCGCCGAGGGGCGCTGGCGGCTGTACGGCGAGGTCGCCCAGGTCCTCGACGGGCACCGCGCCGACCTCCTCCTCGTCGCCGCCCACACCGGCGGCTTCACCGACAGCCGGATCCGCCTCTTCCTCGTACGGGGAGACGCCGAGGGGGTTCGCCGGACCCGGCACACCACCCTCGACGCGACCCGCACCCAGGGGCGGCTGCAACTGCGCGAGGTGGAAGGGGAGTTGGTCGATGGTGGTAGCGGTCTGTTCGATGCCCTCGTCGGCGTCGGTCTCACCGCCGCCACCACCCTCGCCACCGAAGCCGTCGGCGCCGCCGCGCACGCGCTGGAGCGGACCGTCGCGTACGTCAAGGAGCGCGAGCAGTTCGGGCGGCCCGTCGGGTCCTTCCAGGCCGTCAAGCACCGGCTCGCCGACCGTTACGTACAGGTGCAGGCCGCCCGTTCCGCCGCCTACTACGCGGTCTGGGACCCGGACGCCGGAGGGCTCGCCCTCGCACAGGGGCTGGAGGCGCTGCGGTGCACCGCGGCCGAGGCCGTCCAGCTGCACGGGGGCATCGGGTTCACCTGGGAGCACGAGGCGCATCTGTACTTCAAGCGGGCCGCCTCCGACGAGCTGCTCTTCGGGCCGGTGGCGGCGTTGCGGGCCCGCGCGGCGCAGCGGGCCGGGCTGCTGCGTACGCCCGGTGCGGCGGCCCCGCGGTGAGCGCCACCCCGCGCGGTGTGCGCTTCGTGCAGAAGGTGTCCGCCACGCGCGCGTTCGCGAAGGTCGCCCCGCACGTCGTCCCGGCCCTCGACCGGGCCGTGCACCGGCTCACCCGGGGCAGGGTGCTGCCCAGCGCCCGGATGCTGCCGGGGGTCGTGCTCACCGCGCGCGGGGCCAGGTCGGGGCTCGCGCGGCGGACCCCGCTCGCCTGTATGCCGGAGGACGGCGGGACCTGGCTGCTCATCGGGTCGAACTTCGGGCGCCCGGGCCACCCCGCCTGGACGGGCAACCTGCTGGCCCACCCGGACGCCGAGATCAGCTGGAAGGGGCGGGACATGCCGGTCCGGGCCCGGCTGCTTACGGGGCAGGAGCGGGCGGCGGCCTGGCGGGCTGCGCTGGACTTCTGGCCGCCGTACGCCGCGTACCAGGCCCGTGTCGAGCGCGAGATCCGGCTCTTCCGGCTGGAGCCGAGGCCGGGGCGGGCGGACGGGCCGGGGAGCGGGCCGGCGAACGGGCCGGGGAGCGGGCCGGGAAACGGGCCGGGGGACGGGAACGCCGACGGGGCTCACCTTGGTGAACCACCGTCGGCGTGACAGGACTTGAGGGCGCGTGCCCCGGCGCTCACCGCGCGGGCGCGGGGGCGCTCGCCCCGGCGCGGACGCGGTCTGACCCGTGTGCCGCCGCCGCGGCTACTTCGTCGGCTTCTTGCCCGTGATGCCCAGGTGGACGAGGAGCGCCAGGTTCGGCTTCAGCTCGGCCTGCTTGACGCCCCAGGTCTGGAAGCCCTTCTGGTGCGAGGCCACGGCCGCGAGCATCGCGACGATCGAGCCCGCCATCGCCGCCGGGCTGATGTCCTTGTCGACCTTGCCCTTGGACTGGAGTTCCTTCACCGCGTCCGTAAGGGAGTTGTTGACGGAGTTGAGGATCTTCATGCGGATCTTGTAGAACCGCTTGTCGCCCTCGGCGGCACCCAGGTCCACCACGCGCAGGATCGCGTCGTTCTTGCGCCAGAAGTCGAGGAAGCCCTCGACCAGTTCCTCCGCCGTCTGCCAGCCGGCCTTGCCGACCCAGGAGCGGCCCTCCACCAGGGAGGTCAACGCCGCGCCCTCCTTGGCCATTTCCTCCGCGATCTCCAGGACGGCGCCCTCGACGTCGGGGAAGTACTGGTAGAAGGTCGCGGGTGAAGTGCCCGCCTTCCGCGCCACATCGATGACTTTCACGTCCCGGTACGGCGAGGAGCTGAGCATCTCGCTGAGGCAGTCGAGCAGCTTCTGCCGCGTCGCCTGGCCGCGTCGGCCGGCCACGCGGCCGTCGACGGTGCGTACTTGTCCTGTCATGCCGTCAGCTTACCGAGGGGTGATCGGAGCGCGATTCGGCCGACTGCAAATGGGGGCCGGGGGTTGACGGGCGCGCGGGAAGCGCCCGGCCGCCCCCGTCCTGGCCGCCTGGCCGCCCCGCCTCGATCGTCCGTCCGCCACTCGAATGGTGTTATCAACAGCCTGTGGACACGCTCTGTGGACAACCCGTGCGGGAAAAGGGCGCGGGCGCCTACAGTAGGGGCAAAGAGGATCATTTGTTCGATTTGTTCCGCTGCGAGGCGCGGACCGGGCCGCTACCTTCGCCGCGTAGCGGCACCCGCGCCCCACACCGCACCCCGGGCGGGGCCACCAGGGAAGGAACCAGGCTCATGGGCGGATTTCCGGAAGGCGCGCCGTGCTGGGCCGATGTGACGCTGCCCGACCTCGCGGCGGGCAAGCGGTTCTACGGCGCGCTGATGGGCTGGACCTTCGACGAGGACGCCGAGGAGAGGTACGGGCACTATACGAACGCCTTCAGCGCGGGAAAGCGCGTCGCGGGCCTCGTCCCCAAGCGGGACGGCCGGATGCCCACCGCCTGGGGGGTCTACTTCGCCACCCCGGACGCGGCGGCCCTCGCCGTACGGATCAGGGCGGCGGGCGGGAACCTCCTCGGGGACCCGATGGAGGTTCCTCCGTACGGGACGACGGCGGTGGCCACCGACCCCGGAGGCGCGGTCTTCGGCCTCTGGCAGGCCGCCGCGCACACGGGCTTCGAGAAGACGGGCGAGCCCGGCGCCTTCTGCTGGACCGAGGTGTACACGAGGGACGCCGCCCAGGCCGACCGCTTCTACGAGGCGGTCTTCGGCTTCGAGGGCCGGGACGTGGAGGAGACCGACGGCGACTTCCGCACCTGGTCGCCCGCCGGCGCCGAGCCCGGCCCCGACACGGCCTTCGGCGGCCGCGCTCTCCTGGGGGACGCCTTCCCTGCCGAGATGCCCGACCACTTCCTGGTCTACTTCGCGGTCGGCGACTGCGACGCCACCGCCGCGGCCTGTGTGGAGCTGGGCGGCCGGGTGACGGCCGACCCGGTCGACCTCCCGTACGGGCGCATGGCGGTCCTCGCCGATGACCAAGGGGCGAGCTTCGCCATCCTCCAGAAGGACTGAGCGGAGGGGGGCAAGCAGGCGCGGCGAAGGGCGTCGTCGCAGGTGGCGGGGGTGGTGCGGCCTCCGAGGTGTGTCCGGATCGGTATGAGACATCCCGATCCGTACTCGGGTTGGCCACCGGGCGCCTCCGCCAGGAAGAATCGGGGTGCCGCGTGAGACGCTGCACGGGGCCTTGTTGCGACGCGTTGATACTTAAGGCCCGTACGGGGAGGTGGCAGGCAAGTGGAGCAGCTGACGCAGCACGACCCGAGGCGGATCGGCCCCTTCGAGGTGCTGGGACGGCTCGGTGCCGGCGGCATGGGGCTGGTCTATCTGGCGCGCTCGGCGTCCGGCCGCCGCGTGGCGATCAAGACGGTGCGCACGGAACTCGCCGAGGACCAGTTGTTCCGGGTCCGCTTCACCCGCGAGGTGGAGGCGGCCCGGGCCGTCAGCGGCTTCTACACGGCGGCCGTCGTCGACGCCGACCCGCGCGCGGCCGTGCCCTGGCTGGCCACCGCGTACGTACCGGCGCCCTCGCTGGAAGAAATAGTGAACGAGTGCGGGCCGCTCCCGGCCCAGGCCGTGCGCTGGCTCGCGGCCGGTATCGCCGAGGCGCTCCAGTCCATCCACGGGGCGGGCCTGGTCCACCGCGACCTGAAGCCGTCCAACGTCCTGGTGGTCGAGGACGGCCCCCGGGTGATCGACTTCGGTATCGCCTCCGGGGTCTCCAACACCCGGCTGACCATGACCAATGTGGCCGTGGGCACGCCCGCGTACATGTCGCCCGAGCAGGCGAAGGACTCGCGCAGCGTCACCGGCGCCAGCGACGTGTTCTCGCTCGGCTCGACCCTGGTCTTCGCGGCGACCGGCCACGCTCCCTTCCACGGCGCCAACCCGGTCGAGACCGTCTTCATGCTGCTGCGCGAGGGCCCGGACCTGACGGGGCTGCCCGACGAGCTGCGGCCGCTGATCGAGTCCTGTATGCAGATGGAGGCCGCGCTGCGGCCCTCGCCCGAGGACCTCCAGGCGCAGCTCGCCCCGCACCTCTTCGGCGGCTCGGACGACAGCGGCACGGCGTCCGCGTGGCTGCCCGACCGCTCGGTGGCGATGATCGAGCAGCGCCGGGGCGGCGGCCGGGCCAAGCCGGTCGCCCAGCCGGTGGACCCCTCGCCGCCGCCGCGCCCGCCGTACCAGCCGCCGCAGCCCTCGCTGCCCGAGGCCGTGCCGGACGGGCCGGTGCGGCTCGCCGGGGCGAAGGTGCCGATCGGCCCCGGGCCCCGGGTGCTGGACGGGGCGCGCGCGGTGGCCGAGGCCAGCCCCGCCACGGGGTGGGTCAGATTCCCGGCCGGCGGGCCGCAGGCCAGACCGGACCGCCCCGCGGCGAACGGCGCCCCGGCCGCCCCGCCGCCGGTCCCCGCCCCCACCCGCTCGCCCGAGCCGCCCGGCCGCTGGCGGCCCTGGCGCTTCCGTATGTCGAACGACGTGTGGGGCACCCCCGCCGTGGCGGGCGATCTGCTCTACGTCACCTCCTTCGAGGTGCACGCGCTGGACGTGGGCAGCGGCCGGCGCCAGTTCAAGACGCGCGACGTGGCCTGGGCGATGGCCGTGGAGGCGGGCCGCATCCACGCCTCCGACGGGCCCACGCTGTACGCGCTGGACGCGACGGACGGCGGCGAGCTGTGGCGGCTGCCGGCCGACGCCTGGGTCTACGCCCTCAAGGCCGACCGGGGCACGGTCGTCACCGCGACCCGGGGCGGCGGAGTGCAGGCCTGGGAGGCGGCGAACGGCGAGAAGCTGTGGGAGATCACCGGCGCCCAGACCGACTTCGAAACGCCCGAGGCCGGTCCGGTGATCCACGAGGGCACGGTGTACGTGTGGCAGGACGCGCGGCTGCGCGCCCTGGACGCGCGTACGGGCGCCGAGCGCTGGTCGTACCCGGTGGGCGACGCGGCCTCCTGCGGCGGCGTCCCGGTCCGGCTGGCGCCCGCGCAGGACGGCTATGTGTACGTCTCGGCGGGCACCCGGGTCCTGTCGATCGACATCGGCAGCGGCCATGTCCGCTGGCACTTCGAGGCACCCGCGGTCTTCCTCTGCCCGCCGACCTTCGCGCCGGGCCCGGCGGTGGCCGGGGGCGGGGTGTACCTGGCGGACTACCTCGGCACGGTGTACGCGCTGGACGCGGCCACCGGCAAGGACCGCTGGCGCATCGCGACGGAGTCCCGCCAGTCCATCGAGCCGGTGCTGGTCGCGGACGGCAACATCCACGTGGGCAGCGGGAGCGCGCTGTACACCCTGGACGCGGTCACCTCCACCCCGAAGTGGCGCTTCGCGGCGGGGGCGGAGGTGGTGGGCGCGCCGGTGGTGGCCGACGGCCGCATCCACTTCGGCTCGGCCGACCACTGCCTGTACACGCTGGACGCGGCGGGGGGCCAGCTGCGCTGGAAGCTCGCCACGGGCGGGGAGATCACGGGCTCGCCCGTGGCCCGTAACGGGGTGGTGTACGCGTGCAGCAAGGACCGCTGTGTGTACGCCCTGGACGCGGTGAAGGGCACGGCGACGGGGAGCAGATAGCCCGGCCCTTGTCTGCGGCTGAGTGGTGGGTTACTCGCGCAGTTCCCCGCGCCCCTAAATACCTGGGGGCGCGGGGAACTGCGCGAGAAGCGGCCACCGGCCCGCGGCCGACGGACCACCTAGGGGCGCGGGGAACTGCGCGATCAGCCACCCACTCAGCCGCAGACAAAGGCCGGGCCCCTGCTACCGTGGCGCCGGTCTTCGCTACGGGGGTAGGACACGATGCTGGGTCGACGGACGAGGTTCACGGCCGTACTGGCGGGAGTGGTGCTGGCGCTCACCGGGTTCTCCGGCCACGGCCACGGCCACAAGAGCGGCGGCGACGGAGGCGGCGGCTGCTCCAACTCGCACAAGAGCAACGGCGGTTCGAGCTACCGCCACACCGATGACGACGACTACGGAAGCACCGGCGGCTCGGGCCGCACCTCCACCCCGACTCCGACGCCGACCGCCTCGGGGGCGCCCGCCGGGACGGTCGTCACCTGTGTCTCGCCCACCAGCGGCAGCCGCGCTGCCGTCACCTCGGCGACCGTGCGCGTCACCGCCGATCCGCAGGCCAGCGACAACCGGCGCTACCGCCTCCAGGTCGACTTCCTGGGCGCGGCCGACGAGAGGGTCGACAGCGGGTCCGTCTTCGTGACCCTCGACGCCGGGCAGTCGCGGGAGGTCGAGGTGCCGATGGAGGTGCCGACGCGGGTCGCCGAGGTCAGGGGATGCCGACTGGTGCAGGTCATGGAGTGGAGCTGAGCCCCGACCGGCCGTCTTTCTCCCCCTCACCGCACCCTGAACCCCTCCCCCCTCTCCCGCCCCGCGAACAGCTCCCCCTGCGCGCGCGGGGGCAGGTTCCCCAGCGCGATCAGCTGCGGCGCGTGCGCGAAGGCGTCCGTCAGGGTGCGGGCGCGGGTGGTCCACAGGGCGCGGACCGTGCCCTCCACCGCCGTCGGCGGGTACGAGGCCAGCGTCGTCGCGCACGCCAGGGCCGCCTCGACCTCTTCCCCCGGCGGCGTCACCTCGCTGACCAGCCCCGTCTCGTACGCCCTGCGTGCCGAGACCCGTTCCGCCGATCCCATCAGGGCCAGCCGCGCCACCTCCCCGTACGGCATGCGCGTGGCCAGGTACGCCGACTCGTACGCGTTGACCATCCCGTACGTCGTGTGGGGGTCGAAGAACGTCGCGTCCTCGGCGGCGATCACGAACTCCACCTCCCCCAGCAGATAGAACGCCCCGCCGCACGCCATCCCCCGCACCGCCGCGACCACCGGCTTCCACAGGTCGTTCGCCTTGGGGCCGATCGTGAGGAGGGGGTCGTCGATCGCGTACGGGGACGGCGGCTGCGGGACCTGGGCCGTGCGGTCGATGCCCGTGCAGAAGGCCTGCTCGCCCGCGCCGGTCAGGACGACCGCCCGTACCGTCTCGTCGTGGCGCAGGGCGCGCCAGGCCGCCGACAGGTCCGCCGCCGTCTCCAGGTCGATCGCGTTGTGCTTCTCGGGGCGGTTCAGCGTCACCACCGCGACGCCCGTCCTCTCGTCCCGTACGACCGAGAGGGTCATGGGCGCTCCAGCAGCCAGCGGGGGACGGTCATACCGCCCTCGGGCGCCTTCGTGAACGCCACCTGCACGCGCGCCCCGATCCGCAGGCGCTCCGGTGCCACCGAGTCGAGGCGCGCGTCCGGCTCGGCCACCACATTGCCCACCAGGCGGATCAGTGGGTCCTCGGCGAGCTCCACCACCACCGCGTTGTAGGGGGCCTGGGCCGCGTACTCCGGCAGCAGCGGGGGGTGGGGGAGGACGTAGGACCAGATGCGGCCGCGGCCGGACATCCGGCGCCACTCGCTGTCGAAGGAGTGGCAGTGCGGGCAGCAGGGCCGGGGCGGGAAGCGCAGCCGGCCGCAGCCGGGGGCCGCGCAGGCCTGGACGCGCAGTTCGCCCCGCTCGGCGTACTCCCAGAACGGGGCGCCGTCGTCGTCGGTCACCGGGGTCAGCATCTCAACTCCTCAGCAGGATCGCCGATGTGGGGACTCCTTCGCCCGCCGTGACCAGGCACGTCGCCGCGTCCGGGACCTGGGCGGTGGACGTGCCGCGCAGTTGCTTCACCCCCTCGTTGATGAGGTTGAAGCCGTGGACGTACGCCTCGCTGAGCCCGCCGCCGCCCGTGTTGAGGGGCAGGCGGCCGCCGATCTCCAGGGCGCCGCCCTCGGTGAAGGCCGCGCCCTCGCCGCGCCCGCAGAAGCCGTACCCCTCCAGGGAGAGCGGCACCAGCGGGGTGAACGCGTCGTAGATCTGGGCGACGTCGACGTCCTGGGGGCCGAAGTCGGCGTTTTTCCACAGGTGGCGGGCGGCGGTCCAGGCCGGGCCGGTCAGCGGGTCGTCGTTCCAGTAGTTGACCATGCCGTGGTGCTGGGCGGGCAGGCCCTGGGCGGCGGAGTGCACGTACACCGGCCGGTGGCGGCAGTCGCGGGCGCGCTCGGCGGAGACGATCACGCAGGCCAGCGCGCCGTCCGTCTCCAGGCAGTTGTCGAAGAGGCAGAGCGGCTCGCTGATCCAGCGCGAGGTCATATACATGTCGCGGGTCAGCGGGCGCTCGTACATGATCGCGGCCGGGTTCTGGTTGGCGCGGTTGCGGCAGGCCAGGGCGACGTTGAAGAGGTGGTCGCGGGTGGCGCCGTACTCGTGCATATAGCGGCGGGCCAGCATCCCTATCTCGTCCGCGGGGCGCAGCAGCCCGAAGGGGCGCGTCCACTGGGCGGGGGTGGGCAGTTGGACCGCCGTGTTGGTCCAGGGGCGCGGGCCGCTGCCCCGTTTGCGCGAGCGCCAGGCGACGCCGACGTTCGCCTGGCCGGTGGCGACGGCCGCCGCGAGATGGGCGACGGTGGCGCACGAACCGCCGCCGCCGAAGCCGACCTTGCCGAAGTAGGTGACATCGCCCGCGCCGATCGACTTGGCGACCTCCACCTCGTCGGTCTCCTCCATCGTGTACGAGGCGAAGCCGTCCACCTCGCAGGGCGGTATCCCGGCGTCGTCGAGCGCGGCGAGGATGGCCCGGCAGGCCAACTTCTTCTCGGAGTCGCCCAGTCGGCGGGCGAACTCCGTCTGCCCTATGCCCGCGATTGCCGTCGCGTCCTTGAGCATCGACACCCGCCACCTCCGCGATCGCCGTGTGCCATTGCCGCTGTTGCTGCTGACAGCGAGGAAGGGTACAGCTAATCTGACGGGTAGTCAGCTGCCGTGGGTGGGAGGGTTTGCCATGCGGGCCAACACGCCTCAGGACGTACCGCCTCAGGACATCCGGGGAGACCTGGAGTGGGGCACGGTGCCCGCGCTCGTACGGAGTGCCGCCGAGCGGTACGGACAGCGGGAGGCCGTCGTCGAGGGCCGCACCCGTGTCTCGTACGCGGAGCTGGGCGAGCGGGTCGAGCGGGCGGCGGCGGCCTGTATGGCGGCCGGGGTGGAGAGCGGCGACCGGGTCGCGGTGTGGGCGCCCAACACCCTGGACTGGATCGTCTGCGCGCTCGGCGCGGTCACGGCCGGGGCGGTGCTGGTGCCGCTGAACACGCGCTTCAAGGGGTCCGAGGCGGCGTATGTGCTCCGGCGCAGCCGCGCGAAGCTGCTGTTCGTGACGGGGACGTTCCTGGGCACCTCGTACGTGGCCACCCTGCGCAGCGCGGCCGGTGAGGGCGAGGGGGAGGGGCCGCTGCCCGGGCTCGCTCATCTGGAGCGGGTGGTGGTGCTGGCGGAGGACGCGCCGGAGTCCTTCTGGACCTGGAAGGACTTCCTGGCGGGCGGCGAGGGGGTGCCGGCGGCGGACGTACGCCGGCGCGCGGACTCGATCGACTCCTGCGCCCCCTCGGACATCGTCTTCACCTCCGGTACGACCGGGCGGCCCAAGGGCGCGGTGATCACGCATGCGCAGACCCTGCGGGGCTATGCCGTCTGGAGCGAGCTGGCGGGCCTGCGGGAGGGCGACCGCTATCTGATCGTGAACCCCTTCTTCCACACCTTCGGCTACAAGGCGGGGATCGTCGCCTGTCTGATGCGGGGCGCGGTGATGGTGCCGCAGCCGGTGTTCGACGTCGAGACGGTCCTGGCGAACATCGCCGCCGAGCGCATCTCCGTACTGCCGGGCCCGCCCACCCTCCACCAGTCCCTCCTCGACCACCCGGCGCGCGCCGCCCACGACCTGTCCGCGCTGCGGCTGGTGGTGACCGGCGCGGCGGTCGTCCCGCTGCGGCTGGTCGAGCGGCTGCGCACGGAGCTGGGGATCGGGACGGTGCTCACGGCGTACGGGCTGTCGGAGGCGAGCGGGATCGTCACGATGTGCCGGCGCGGGGACCCGGCGGAGGTGATCGCGGCCACGTCGGGGCGGGCGATACCCGGTACGGAGGTACGGGTGCTGGCGCCCGCCGGGGCGCCGGGGGAGGTGCAGGTGCGGGGGTTCAACGTGATGCGGGGGTACTTCGAGGACGAGGCGCAGACGGCGCTCGCGTTCACGGCGGACGGGTGGTTGCGGACGGGGGACGTGGGGGTCCTGGACGCGGCGGGCAACCTGCGGATCACCGACCGGATCAAGGACATGTTCATCGTCGGGGGCTTCAACGCGTACCCCGCCGAGATCGAGCAGGTGCTGGGCCTGCATCCGGAGGTGGCGGACGTGGCGGTGGTGGGGGTCCCGGACGCGCGTCTGGGCGAGGTGGGCCGCGCGTTCGTGGTGCGCCGGCCGGGGTCCTCACTGACCGGGGACGAGCTGATCGCCTGGGCGCGGCGGGAGATGGCGAACTTCAAGGTGCCGCGGGGGGTGGTGTTCTTGGGGGCGTTGCCGCGGAACGCGGCGGGGAAGGTGCTGAAGGTTGCCCTCCGGGAGTTCTCCCCCACCCCGCCCCTTCCCTGAACCCTCCGGGGGTGGGCGTGCCGTCCGCGAACCGACTGGCCGGGCCTTCGTCCGCGGGTGCGTGGCGGGCTGGTCGCGCAGTTCCCCGCGCCCCTAAATACCTGGGGGCGCGGGGAACTGCGCGGCCAGCCGCCCACTCAGCCGCAGACGAAGGCCGGGCCCCGCCTACCCCGCCCAGAGGCCGGATTCCGTCAAGCCCAGCAACCCGATCGCGTTCCCCCGCACAATCCGCTCCACCACGTCCCCCCGAAGGTGCGCCATCTGGGACTCGCCGACCTCCTTCGACTTCGGCCAGGTGGAGTCCGAGTGCGGGTAGTCCGTCTCGTACAGGACGTTGCCCACGCCTATCGCCCCCAGGTTGCGGAGCCCGAACGCGTCGTCGAAGAAGCAGCCGTAGACGTGTTCCGCGAAGAGTTCCGACGGGGGGCGGTGGACCTTGTCCGCCACTCCGCCCCAGCCTCGGTTCTCCTCCCAGACCACGTCCGCGCGCTCCAGGATGTAGGGGATCCAGCCGATCTGGCCCTCCGCGTACATCACCCGCAGCCGTGGGAAGCGCTCGAACTTGCCGCTCATCAGCCAGTCGACCATCGAGAAGCAGCAGTTGGCGAAGGTGATCGTGGAGCCGACCGCGGGCGGCGCGTCCGCCGATGTGGACGGCATACGGGACGACGAGCCGATGTGCATCGCGACGACCGTGCCCGTCTCGTCGCACGCCGCCAGGAACGGATCCCAGTAGTCGGTGTGGATGGAGGGCAGGCCCAGGTGGGGCGGGATCTCGGAGAAGGCCACCGCCCGCACGCCCCGCGCCGCGTTGCGCCGTACCTCCGCCGCCGCGAGCTCCGCGTCCCACAGCGGGACCAGGGTGAGCGGGATCAGCCGGCCGCGCGCCGCCGGGCCGCACCACTCCTCCACCATCCAGTCGTTGTACGCCCGCACCGACAGCAGCCCCAGCTCCCGGTCGGCCGCCTCCGTGAACGTCTGGCCGCAGAAGCGCGGGAAGGTGGGGAAGCAGAGCGCCGACTGGACGTGGTTGACGTCCATGTCCGCCAGCCGCTCCGGGACGCTGTACGAGCCCGGCCGCATCTGCTCGTAGGTGATCACTTCGAGGCGTATCTCGTCGCGCGAGTAGCCCACCGCCGTGTCCAGGCGGGTGAGGGGGCGGTGCAGGTCCTCGTACACCCACCAGTCGCCGACCGGGCCCTCGTCGCCCCGCTCGCCCATGACCGGCGCGAACTTCCCGCCGAGGAAGGTCATCTCCTTGAGGGGGGCGCGGACGATACGCGGGCCCGAGTCCCGGTACTTCGACGGGAGCCGGTCCTGCCAGACGTGCGGCGGCTCCACCGTGTGGTCGTCCACCGAGATGATCCTCGGGAAGCTCTCCACGGTCTCCACGGTCTCCATGGTGTCCATGGCCCTTCACGGTAGACCTGATCTGACGATCCGTCAGCTAGTTGGCCGGCCGCGCTTCGGGCGGAGGCCCCGGATCCGGCCCGCCCCGTGTATCGGTCGCACCTCGGCCACTCACCCGTCACTCCTCGGCCATTCACCCCCTGTGCCCCCGCCCCGTGACGGCCGCCCGGCCCCCGGAAGGCGCCTTGGACAAGCGCCGGTCACCTGTAACGAAAGTGTGCGGAGGCCTTGTGCGGAGCGTCACCCGTAGCTGACGCGCATGCCATGGACAGGGCAGACTGGCACGGGCATTACCAGCGCTACGGGGGCACAGGGGGTCGCTATGGACCGAAACGGCGAGCCGCGCATTCCGGAGCAGCGGGCTCCGGTCCCGGCAGCGGACGCCGGCCAGGCCGCGGACACCGCGGACCTGCGCTTCGGCGTGCTCGGACCCGTACGTGTGTGGCGGGGCCCCGAAGCCCTGCCGTCCGGCTCGCCGCAGCAGCGCGCCCTGCTGGCCGTGCTGCTGCTGCGCGACGGCCGCACCGCCACCTCCGCCGAACTGATCGACGCCATCTGGGGTGACGAACCGCCCTCGCAGGCGCTGGCGGCGGTACGGACGTACGCCTCGCGGCTGCGCAAGGCCCTGGGCCCCGGCGTGCTGATCAGCGAGTCCGGCGGCTACGCCATCCGGCTGCCCGCCGGGGTGCTCGACCTCGCCCGCGCCCAGGAGCTGGCCGCCCAGGCCGAGAAGGCACGGGCCGGCGGGGAGCAGACGCGGGCGCGCGAGCTGCTGAAGACCGCGCTCGCGCTGTGGACCGGCGAGCCGCTCGCCCAGATCCCCGGCCCGCACGCCGACACCGAGCGCACCCGGCTCGTCGAGTGGCGCCTCCAGCTCACCGAGGCCCGGCTCGACATGGAGCTGGAGGCCGGGTGCCACGCGGAGGCCGTCTCCGAGCTGACCGCGCTCACCGCCGCGTACCCGCTGCGCGAGCGGCTGCGGGAGCTGCTGATGCTCGCGCTCTACCGCAGCGGCCGCCAGGCCGAGGCCCTCGCGGTGTACGCGGACACCCGCAGACTGCTCGCCGACGAGCTCGGCGTCGACCCGTGCGCCGAGCTCTCCCGGCTCCAGCAGCGCATCCTCCAGGCCGACGAGGACCTGGCCAGGCCCGCCGAGGCGCCCGCCGCCCCGGCGCCCGTCAAGGCGGCCCAGCTCCCCGCGTCCGTGCCCGACTTCACCGGGCGTGTCTCCTTCGTCCAGGAGCTGTCCGCGCGGCTCGCCACCGCCGACACCACCGTGATGGCCGTCTCCGCGCTGGCCGGGATCGGCGGGGTGGGCAAGACGACGCTCGCCGTGCACGTGGCCCACGCGGCCCGCCCGCACTTCCCCGACGGCCAGCTGTACGTCGACCTCCAGGGCACCGGCCCGCGCGCCTGCGAGCCGGAGGCGGTGCTCGGCGCGTTCCTGCGGGCGCTCGGCACCCCCGACGCGTCCATCCCCGACTCGCTGGAGGAGCGCGCGGCCCTGTTCCGCTCCACGCTCGACGGCCGCCGGGTCCTGGTCCTGCTCGACAACGCGCGCGACGCCGCCCAGGTGCGCCCCCTGCTGCCCGGCACGGCGGGCTGCGCCGCGCTGGTCACCAGCCGGATCCGGATGCTGGACCTGGCCGGGGCGTATCTGGTCGACCTGGATGTGATGTCCCCCGAGGAGGCCCTCCAGCTCTTCACCCGGATCGTGGGCGAGGAGCGGGTGAGCGCCGAGCGCCAGTCGGCGCTCGACGTGGTGGCCGCCTGCGGCTTCCTGCCGCTGGCGATCCGCATCGCCGCCTCCCGGCTCGCCTCGCGCCGCACCTGGACCGTCTCGGTGCTCGCCGCCAAGCTCGCCGACGAGCGGCGCCGCCTGGACGAGCTCCAGGCGGGCGACCTCGCGGTCAAGGCCACCTTCGAACTCGGCTACGGCCAGCTGGAGCCCGCCCAGGCGCGCGCCTTCCGGCTGCTGGGCCTGCCCGACGGCTCCGACATCTCGCTGGCCGCGGCCGCCGCCGTACTGGACCTGCCGCTCCAGGAGACCGAGGACCTGCTGGAATCGCTGGTCGACACCAGCCTCGTCGAGTCGGCGGCCCCCGGCCGCTACCGCTACCACGACCTCGTACGGCTCTACGCGCGTGCCTGCGCCGAGCGCGACGAGGACCCGCCCTCCGAGCGGGCCGAGGCCATGTCGCGGCTGCTCGACTTCTATCTGGCCACGGCCGCCCGGGTGTACGCGATCGAGCGGCCCGGCGACCGGCTGGTGGAGCACCTGGCGCCGACCCAGTACCCCGGCCTGGTCTTCGCCGACGGGCACGCGGCCGTGGACTGGCTGTACGCGGAGGCGAACTGCCTGCTGGCGTGTCTGCACCAGTGCGCGGGCGACCCCGCGATGCTGCGGCGCGCGGTGGACCTGCTGTGGGCGGCGAAGGACCTCGCCGAGTCGGGGGCCAACTCGCGGCAGTACGAGACCACGGCGGCGGCGGTGCGCGACGCCGCGCACGAGGGGGGCGACGCGAGCGCCGAGGCGCGGGCCCGGCTCGCCCTGTCCACCGTGCTGCTCGTCTCCGGCCGCTTCGAGCAGGCCGACGAGGAGGCGCGGGTCTCCTCGCTGCTCGCCAAGGAGGCCGGCGACCCGATGCCGGCCGGGGCCGCGCCCACCGACCGCGGGATCATCGCGTTCTACCAGAACCGGCACGCCGACGGTGAGCGCTTCCTCCAGGAGGCGATCGACAACTACCGCGCCGACGGCAATCTGCCGGGCGAGGCGAGCGCGCTGTGCAACCTGGCGCGCATCCACGTGAACATGGGCCGCACCGCGAGCGCGGTGGAGCTCGCCCAGCGCGGGCTCGACATCTTCAGCGAGATGGGCCTGTCCCTGCGGTGCGCCAACGCCCGCTTCGCGCTGGGCATCGCGCTGACCCGCGCGGGCCGCCTCGACGAGGCCCTGTCCCAACTGGGCCAGGCCCTCCAGGTCTTCCAGGACAACCGCCAGCGGCTGTGGGAGGGCACCACCCACTTCCGGATCGCCGAGGCCCACTTCGCGGCGCGCCGCCCGGCCCGTACGGCCCAGCACGCCGAGCAGGCGCTGGCGCTGCGCTGCATCGGCGGCGAGTGGATGCGCGGCAACGTCCTGACGACGCTGGGCCGGGCCCTGGACCAGCTCGGCCAGGCCGACCGGGCGCGCGCCTGCTGGCGCGAGGCGCTGGCCATCTACGAGTCGACGGGCGCGGCCGAGGCCAAGGACGTACGGCAGCTGCTGAGCCCGATGGCGGCGGCGTAGCGGACCGCGGCCCCCGCCGCCATCAGGGCTTTCGCGGGGCCGTAGGCTGTGCCGCGCCCGGCGTCGGGGCGGCCTTCCCGCTGCTGTCCAAGGAGTTGCCGACGCCGTTTAGCCATCGTTTATCGCCCCTCGGCACTCTCTTACTCAACGATCCGCCGCGTCGGGGGGCAGGCGGGTCGACGGTGGGCCTCCCCGCTAGTGTGGACGGCCCTTGAAGTGCCCGTCCGGCGACCCTCGGGGGAGCCGCCGGGCGGGCACCGTTCACAGCACGACATGCAGCAAACTCAGGGGAGCTGAACACGATGAGTGACGGTAACAAGCCCGAGATCGGCGACACCACCACGCAGGAGAACCACGCGGGGAACCCGGGCTCCGGCGCGGGTACGGGCACGGGAACGATCCGCCCGATGGAGAACCACGCGGGCCTGCTCGGTGGCGACGCCACCATCAAGCCCCTTGAGAACCACGCGGGCCTGCTGGGCGGCGATGTGAAGCCGCTGGAGAACCACGCCGGGGTCATCGGCACGGGCGGCCCGGTCAAGCCCATGGAGAACCACGCGGGCCTGATCGGGACGGACGTGCTCAAGCCCCAGGAGAACCACGCGGGTTCCGAAGGCGCCTGAGTACCACTGCTGGCGGGGGCCGGCCGCGGCGAGCTGGAGGGGGCGTCGCGGCCGGGGACTCACGGGGGAACGTACGGGGGACGTACGGGGGAACACGGGGGAACCACCGGGCCACGGGGGAAACGGGGGCACGGGGGATCGCCGGGGACGCGTACTTGGGGGTGCGCGTCCCCGACGGGGGGAGCAACGGGGGAAGTACGGGGGAGCACGGGGGAACGGGGGAGGTACGGGGGAACAGGGGGGGGAGTACGGGGGAAGTACGGGGGAACCAAGCGCCCCGCGGCCGGACGTGCCGCGGGGCGCTTTGCCGTGCGGGGCGCGGGGGCCGGGGCCGGCGGTCGCGGCGCTGACGGTCGCGGCGCTGACGGTCCCGGCGCGGAGGCGGGCTTGCCCCCGCCCGTGGGCCCCGCCACGATCCCTCCATGGACCCGCAGACCGCACAGAAGATCCTGGCCGACAACTTCGCGCCCTGGGTGCTCGATCTGAAGCTGACCGTCGAGGACGTCGGCGCCCGGCACGCCGTGCTGCGGCTGCCGTGGGACGCGCGGCTGGCGCGGGACGGGGGAGGGATGTCGGGGCAGGCCATGATGGCCGCCGCCGACACCGCCACGGTGATCGCCATCTCCGCCGCCAGGGACGCGTACGGCCCCATGACCACCGTGCAGCAGTCGACCAGCTTCCAGCGGCCGGTCGTCGGCACGGACGTGCTGGTGGAGGCGCGGGTGACCAAGCTGGGGCGGCGCATGGCCTTCGCCGAGATCACCCTGACCGCCGAGGGGGCGGACGAGCCCGCGGCCCGGGCCGCCACGGTCTACGCGCTGCTGGACTGATCTCCGCCCACTCCTCCCGAGGCCGCCCGGACCCTTGTCTGACGGCTCATCAGATATCACGATGGGCTCGGACCAGTTGAAGTGACGAGGCGTCAGTTCAGGGCGTCCGTCCGGGCTGAGGAGGCGGCACCGTGGACCCGTCCGTGCGCATACCCACCGAGGGGCGGCTCTCGTACGGGATGCAGCTCCCCATCCAGTCCCAGAGCACCCTCTACGCCGAACCCTGGGAGGCCGGCGCCACCCCGGAGGACCTCGCCGAGATCGCGAGGGCCGCCGACCGCGCCGGCTTCCACTACCTCGCCACCTGCGACCACGTCGCCGTTCCCCGCCGGCTCGCGGGTGCGATGGGCACCACCTGGTACGACCCGGTGGCCACCCTCGGCTACCTCGCCGCCCTCACCACCCGCACGCTCCTCCTCAGCCATGTCGCCGTGGTCGGGCTGCGCCACCCGCTGCTCACCGCGAAGCAGTACGCGACCGTGGACCACCTCAGTGGCGGCCGGCTGATCCTGGGGGTGGGCGCCGGACACGTACAGGAGGAGTTCGACGTCCTCGGGGCGGACTTCACCCACCGGGGGGCCGTCCTGGACGAGACGGTCGACGCGCTGCGGGCCGCGCTCGGGCCGGAGGAGTTCCCAGAGTTCCACGGCGAGAGGTTCAGCTTCTCCGGGCTCGGACAGCGGCCCCGCCCGGCGCAGGAGCGGGTGCCCCTCTGGGTCGGCGGGTCCTCGCCCGCCGCCGTCCGGCGTGCCGCCCTGCGCGGCGACGGCTGGCTGCCGCAGGGCGACCCGCGCGACAAGCTGCCCCACCAGATCGCCCGGATCAGGGAGTTGCGCGAGCGGGAGGGGCTCACGGGTCCGTTCTGCGTGGGCGCCATCGCGGAACCCCTGTATGTGGGCGAGGCGCGGTGGGACCTGGGGCGCCGCACCCTCAGCGGCAAGCCGGACGCGCTCGCCGACTCGCTGCGCGAGTACGCGGCACTCGGCGTCCACCAGGTCCAGCTGCGCTTCCGCTCGCGCGGCCGCGCCGAACTCACCGACCAGATAGCGGCCTTCGCCGCCGACGTCGCACCCCACCTCAGTTAGGGAGTACGGACATGGGCAAGCTGGCAGGCCGGGTCGTCCTCGTCACGGGCGCGGCGCGCGGGCAGGGCGAGCAGGAGGCGCGGCTCTTCGCGGCCGAGGGGGCCAAGGTGGTGCTCGCGGACGTCCTGGACGAGCAGGGCGAGGCGGTGGCCAAGGAGCTGGGGCCGGACGCGGCGCGCTTCGTACATCTCGACGTGAGCCGGGAGGAGGAGTGGGGCGCCGCGATCGCCCTGGCCACCGGGACCTTCGGCCATCTCGACGGCCTGGTCAACAACGCGGGCATCCTGCGCTTCAACGAACTCGTGGCGACGCCCCTCGAAGAGTTCCAGCAGATCATCCAGGTGAACCAGGTGGGCGCGTTCCTCGGCATCAAGCACGCGGCGCCCCAGATCGAGGCGGCCGGGGGCGGGACCATCGTCAACACGGCCTCGTACACCGCGCTCACGGGCATGGCGTACGTCGGCGCGTACGCCGCCACCAAGCACGCCATCCTGGGCCTCACCCGGGTGGCGGCGGTGGAGCTGGCGCCCAAGGGGATCCGGGTGAACGCGGTGTGCCCCGGGGCCGTGGACACCCCCATGACCAACCCGGCGGCACTGGATCCGACGGCCGACCCGGAGGAGGCGGCGGAGGCGGTGGCCGAGCTCTACAAGCGGCTGGTGCCGCTGGGCCGGATCGGCAGGCCGGAGGAGGTCGCGGCGCTCGCGCTCTTCCTGACCAGCGAGGACTCCGCGTACATCACGGGTCAGCCGTTCGTGATCGACGGGGGCTGGCTGGCGGGCGTGAGCCTTTTCTGACGCGACGTCAGCTCTTGACGCCCCGGGGCGGCGGTGGAACAGTCGCACCATCAGAAATCTGACGAGCCGTCAGAAACTGACGACGACGTGATGACGACGACAGGGACGGTGAACCTCCTTGGAATTCGGACTGTTTGTACAGGGATACGTGCCCGTGGCACGCTCGTCGGTCGACCCCCAGGCGGAGCACAAGGCGCTGATGGAGGAGACCGAATACGTCATCCAGGCGGACAGGTCCGGCTTCAAGTACGCCTGGGCCTCCGAGCACCACTTCCTGGAGGAGTACTCGCACCTGTCGGCCAACGAGGTCTTCCTCGGCTACCTCGCCCACGCCACCGAGCGGATCCACCTCGGCTCCGGCATCTTCAACCCGCTGGCGGCGGTGAACCACCCGGTCAAGGTCGCGGAGAAGGTCGCGATGCTGGACCACCTCAGCGAGGGCCGCTTCGAGTTCGGCTCCGGGCGGGGCGCGGGCTCCCACGAGATCCTGGGGTTCATGCCGGGTGTCACCGACATGAACCACACCAAGGAGATCTGGGAGGAGACCATCGCGGAGTTCCCCAAGATGTGGCTCCAGGACGAGTACGTGGGCTTCCAGGGCAAACACTGGTCGCTGCCGCCGCGCAAGGTCCTCCCCAAGCCGTACGGGAAGTCGCACCCCGCGATGTGGTACGCGGCCGGGTCCCCCTCGTCGTACGCCATGGCCGCCAGGAAGGGCCTGGGCGTCCTCGGCTTCTCCGTCCAGAAGGTCGCGGACATGGAGTGGGTCCTGGAGCAGTACAAGACGGCGATACGGGAGGCGGAGCCGATCGGGGACTTCGTCAACGACAACGTGATGGTGACGTCGACGGCGATCTGCGCCGAGACGCACGAGAAGGCGGTGGCCATCGCGGCGGCGGGCGGCCTCAACCGCCTCCAGTCGCTGGTCTTCCGCTACCACGACACGTTCCCCCGCCCGGAGGGTGTGCCTCAGTGGCCCGAGCTGCTGCCCGAGTACACCACGGAGATCATCGAACTCCTCATCGCGGAGGAGCTGATGATCTGCGGCGACCCGGAGGAGGTGACACGGCAGTGCAAGCGGTGGGAGCAGGCGGGGGCGGACCAGCTGTCGTTCGGGCTGCCGATCGGTGTGCCCTACGAGGACACGATGAACACGATCCGGCTGATCGGGGAGCATGTGATCCCGAAGATCGACACGGATCCGATCCACCGGACGTCGCGATTCCGCGCGGCGGCGTAGGTTGCCCGGACTTTGTCTGCGGCTGAGTGGGTGGCTGGTCGCGCAGTTCCCCGCGCCCCTAGGTAGTACGCCCGCAGCCGGAGCACTCAGCTCAGCCACCGGCTTTTAGGGGCGCGGGGAACTGCGCGAGAAGCGGCCACGACCCGCAGACGAAAGAGGGGTTAGGGGCGCGGGGAACTGCGCGAGCAACCGGCCACGGTCTGCGGACGAACGAGGGTTTTCAGGGGGCGCGGGGAACTGCGCGACCAGCCCCCCACCGGGCCGCAGACGCACGCGCAGCGGGTGCAGGGGCGCAGCCCCGCCCGGGGTCCGGGGGCGTAGCCCCCGGGAAATGTCGCCTCCACCCCCCACCCACCCCCGGAGGGTCTAGGGAAGGGGTGGGGAGGGGCCTCAAAGAACGCGGGTGCGGCCGGCTTCCCGGGCCACCGCCCCGTCCCACCCCGGCCGGAGGCCGGCCCGGCGGCGGCCCGCCGACCGCCCCTCCGGCCGGGGCACCCCGCGACCCAGAGAGGGACAGCATGCTCGACCACCTCATCCGCCGCGCGACCGTCGTGGACGGCACCGGCGCCCCCGCCTACCGAGCCGACATCGGCATCCGGGCAGGCCGCGTCCAGGCGTTGGCCGAGCCCGGCACCCTCGCCCCCCACACCGCCCGCACCAGCGAGGACGCCGAGGGCCTCATCCTCGCCCCCGGCTTCGTCGACCCGCACACCCACTACGACGCCCAGCTGTTCTGGGACCCGTACGCCACCCCGTCCATGAACCACGGCGTCACCACCGTCGCCGGCGGCAACTGCGGCTTCACCCTCGCCCCGCTCCACCCCGACCGCCCGCAGGACGCCGACTACACCCGGCGGATGATGGCCCGGGTGGAGGGCATGGCGCTCAAGGCCCTGGAGGACGGGGTCGACTGGAGCTGGTCGACGTTCGGGGAGTACCTGGACGCGCTGGACGGACGTATCGCCGTCAACGCGGGATTCATGGTGGGCCACTGCGCCCTGCGCAGATATGTGATGGGGCCGGACGCGGTCGGCGGCCGGCCCACCCCCGACCAGCTCGACGCCATGCTCCGGCTCCTCCACGAGGCCATGGACGCGGGCGCCTGGGGCCTGTCCACCACCCAGTCCTCCACCCACTCCGACGGCGACGGCCACCCCGTCGCCTCCCGGCACGCCCGCCCCGCCGAGCTCCTCGCCCTCTCCAAGGCGGTCGGGCAGCACGAGGGCACCCAGATCGAGGCGATCGTGGCCGGGTGCCTCGACCAGTTCTCGGACGAGGAGATCGACCTCCTCGTGGAGATGTCGGCCGCCGCCGGGCGTCCCCTGAACTGGAACGTCCTCACCATCGACGCGGCCGTCCCCGAACGCGTCCCCCGCCAACTCGCCGCCAGTGAGCGCGCCCGCCGCGCGGGCGGCCGTGTCGTCGCGCTGACCATGCCGATCCTCACCCCGATGAACATGTCGCTCGGCACCTTCTGCGCCCTCAACCTCATCCCGGGCTGGGGCGAGGTGCTGAACCTCCCCGTCCCCGAGCGGATCGCCAAGCTGCGCCAGGACGGCGTACGCGCCGAGCTGCTGCGCCGCGCCGACAGCAAGGAGGCCGGGGTCTTCCGGCGGCTCGCCGACTTCGGCCGGTACGTCATCGGCGACACCTACTCCGAGGCCAACGCCGGGCTCACCGGCCGCGTGGTGCGCGACATCGCCGCCGAGCGCGGCCAGGACCCCTTCCACTGCCTGGTCGAGATCTGCGCCAACGACCGGCTGCGGACCGTGCTGTGGCCGATGCCCACCGACAACGACCCGGCCAGCTGGGCGCTGCGCCGGGAGACCTGGCAGCACGAGGACGTGCTGCTCGGCGGCTCGGACGCGGGCGCCCATCTGGACCGGATGTGCGGCGCCCCGTACACCACGCGCTTCCTCGGGGACTGTCTGCGCGGGCGCAGGCTGCTGCCCCTGGAGCAGGCGGTGAAGATGCTCAGCGACGACCCGGCGCGGCTCTTCGGGCTGCGCGAGCGCGGCCGGATCGAGGAGGGCTACCACGCCGACCTCGTCCTCTTCGACCCGGAGCGCATCGACGCGGGCCCCGCCACCCTCGTCCACGACCTGCCCGGCGACAGCCCGCGCCTGGACTCCAAGGCGATCGGCGTCGTCTCGGTCCGCGTCAACGGCGTCGAGACGATCCGCGACGACGTGGTGACGGGCGCGGTGCCCGGCACGGTCCTGCGCTCGGGCCGCGACACGAGGACGGTGTCCGTCAAATGAGCCTGTACGAGCCGAAGTTGTACATCGGCGGCGAGTGGGTCGAGCCCGACGGCGGGTCGTACGAGATCGTCGACCCCGCCACCGAGGAGGTCGTGGGCCTGGCCCCCGAGGCGAGCCGCGCGCAGGTGTACGAGGCGGCCGCCGCCGCCCGGGAGGCCTTCGACGGCTGGTCCCGTACCGCCCCCGAGGAGCGCGCCGCGATCCTGGACCGGGCGGCGGACGTCATCCAGCGCGAGTTCACCCCGTACGCCGAACTCGCCCGCGCCGAGACCGGCGCCACCACCGCCACCGCGCGCGGTATGCAGGTCGCGGTGGGCGCGGCCCGCTTCCGTCGGTACGCCAAGGGCGCCCTGGAACCGGTCGAGACCGCGATCCCACCGCAGATCAACGAGGCCGGGCCGATGGGGAAGGCGGGCGTCTTCGGGGCGGTCGCGGTCCGCCGTCCGGTGGGCGTGGTCACCTGTATCACCTCGTACAACAACCCCTGGGCCAACCCGGCGGGCAAGGTGGCGCCGGCGCTCGCCATGGGCAACACGGTGCTCGTGAAGCCCGCCCCGCAGGACCCCCTGTCGGTCTACCGCATGGCCGAGGCGCTGGCGGAGGCGGGCGTCCCTGGGGGCGTGGTGAACGTGGTCACCGGCTCGGCCCCGGCCGTCGGGGAGGCGGCCGTGGACTCCCCCGACGTCGACATGGTCAGCTTCACCGGCTCCACGGCCGTGGGGCAGCGCATCGCGGAGGTGTGCGGCCGGGGGATGAAGCGCCAGCTCATGGAGCTCGGGGGGAAGGGCGCGGCGATCGTCTTCGAGGACGCGGACGTGGGGGAGGCGGTGCGGGGGATCGGCACGACGTTCTCGTTCTACAGCGGGCAGATCTGTACGGCGCCGACGCGGGTGCTGGCGCACCGGTCGGTCCACGACGAGTTGGTGCGCCAACTGGCTGCCTACGCCGGCCGTTTGCCGGTGGGTGACCCCGCCGCCCCCGGGACGGTGGTGGGCCCGGTGATCTCGGCGGCGCACCGGGACCGGGTGGAGTCGTATGTGGAGCTGGGCCGGAAGGAGGGGGCGCGGGTGGTGGCGGGCGGCGACCGCCCCGCGCTGCCCCGGGGCTTCTACGTCGCCCCCACCCTCCTCGCCGACTGCACCAACGACATGCGGGTGGTCCGCGAGGAGATCTTCGGCCCGGTGGTGGCCGTGGTCCCCTTCGACGACGAGGAGTCGGCGGTGGCCCTCGCCAACGACAGCGACTACGGCCTGATCGACTACGTCTGGTCGGGGGACGTGGCCCGGGCGTTCCGGGTCGCGGGGCGGCTGCGGGCGGGGGGTGTCTGCGTGAACACGGTGGGGCGGAACATGGAGGCGCCGTTCGGGGGGTTCAAGCGGAGTGGGGTGGGGCGGGATGTGGGGTCTTATGCGTTGGGGGCGTACGGGGAGGTGCAGGCGATTGTGTGGCCGGGCTGATTGCCCCCCCCCGGGGCCCGGCTTTTGTCTGCGACCCGGTGGGTGGCTGGTCGCGCAGTTCCCCGCGCCCCTTCCCGGGCCCGGCTTTTGTCTGCGGGCCGGTGGCCGGTTGCTCGCGCAGTTCCCCGCGCCCCTAAAAGCCTGTGGCTGAGCAGGGTTCGAAGGCTGAAGCCCCCCGCGGAGCACCCATGGCTGAGCTCACGTCTCCGGCTACGCCCGACCCCTTAAGGGGCGCGGGGAACTGCGCGAGAAGAGGCCACCGGCCCGCGCCCGACGAACTACCCAGGGGCGCGGGGAACTGCGCGACCAGCCACCCACGCACCCGCAGACAGAGACCGGGCACAAGAGGGGCGCGGGGAACTGCGCGGCCAGCCCACCACTCACCCGCAGACAAAAACCGGGCAGCTCAGGACGCGTTCAAGAACGGGGTCAAGTCGTCCAGTGACTTCAGGACCGTCGGTTCGTCCGCCGACGGGAGTTGGAGGACCAGCTCCTCGATGCCCAGGTCCGCGTAGTGGGCCAGCTTGCCCGGCGAGGGCAGCACCGCGTACGGGACGACCCGCAGCGCGGAAGGGTCGCGTCCCGCCTCCGCCCAGGCCCGCCGCAGCAGCGGCAGCGACTCCGTGAGCCCCCCGCCCCCGATCGGCATCCACCCGTCCGCGTACTCCGCGATGTGCCCGAACAGCTTCGGCCCCGCGGCCCCGCCCACCAGCACCCGCGGCGCCCCGCCCCGTACCGGCTTGGGGTGCGCCTCGCTGGCCCGCACCGAGCCGAAGGCGCCCTCGTACGCCGTGGGCTTCTCGGCCCACAGCGCCCGCATCAGCGCCATCCGGTCCCGTACCAGCTCGCGGCGCGTGGACCACTCCACGCCGTGGTCGGCGGCCTCCTCGCGGTTCCAGCCGTAGCCGACGCCGAGGGTGAAGCGGCCGCCCGAGAGGTGGTCCAGGGTGGCAACCTGTTTGGCGAGGTCGATCGGGTCGTGCTGGGCGACCAGCGTGATGCCCGTGCCCAGGTCCAGCGAAGGGGCGACCGCCGCCACCTGCCCGAGCGCGACGAAGGGGTCCAGGGTCCGGCCGTACTGGCGGGGCAGCTCGCCGCCCGGCGGGTACGGCGAGAGGCGTTCGACGGGGATGTGCGTGTGCTCCGGCAGATAGACGCCGCTGAATCCGCGCTGCTCCAGCTCGCGGGCGAGCCGGACGGGGGTGATCGTCTCGTCGGTGAGGAAGATCGTGGTGGCGATACGCATTCCCACTTCCTATCCCCCCTCCCTCACAGGTGCAAGGGATCCCGCCCGGCCACCACCACCACGGACCGGCCATGGACCGACCATGGGCCAGCCACTAATCCGCCATCGCCCAACCGCCGCCCCTTGCCCAGTAGTTCACGCGCGCGTACGACTGTGGGCAGCGACGGACACGTACCGACAGGCACCCCTTCCATCCCGCTGGGAGCACCCGCCATGACCGGATCCGAGGACAGAGCCCAGGACGCGACGCAGGACGGCACGCCGCACGACCGGAGAATCGGCCGGCGCGGCCTGCTCGTAACGGGAGCGGCCACCGAGCTTACGTTGGGAACCGTGAGCTTCGCGAACGCGGCCCCGGGCGGCGGCGGTGGGGGCGACACCACCCGGGTCGTCACCGGCACCCTCCCGCCCGGCGCGCCCGACTTCGTCTATCTGCCGGTCGAGGTCCCGCGCGGGGTGCGCGAGCTGGCCGTGTCGTACACGTACGAGAAGGTCACCGTTCCGGCGGGCACCCAGAACAACGCCCTCGACATCGGCGTCTTCGACGAGCGCGGCACGGAGCTGGGCGGGCGGGGCTTCCGGGGCTGGTCGGGCGGCGCCCGGACGGAGTTCTTCATCCGGGCGGACGCGGCGACGCCCGGGTACATCCCCGGCCCCGTCCGCGCGGGGACCTGGCACATCGCGCTCGGGCCGTACACGGTCGCGCCGCAGGGTCTGCCGTACACGGTGACGATCACCCTGAAGTACGGCGAGCGGGGCAGCACGCCGTCGCCGATGTACCCGCCGACCCGGGCCAAGGGGCGCGGCCGGGCCTGGTACCGGGGCGACTGCCATCTGCACTCCTGGTACTCGGACGGCAAGCGCACCCCCGCCGAGATCGCGGGGCTGGCGCGGGCGGCCGGTCTCGACTTCATCAACACCTCCGAGCACAACACCCACTCCTCGCACTCCGCGTGGGAGGGGCTGTGGGGCGACGACCTGCTGATCCTCACCGGCGAGGAGATCACCACGCGCAACGGGCACGTACTGGCGCTCGGCACCGACCCCGGCACCTTCGTCGACTGGCGCTACCGGGCCCGCGACAACCGCTTCGGCCACTTCGCGCGGGAGATCCGGCGGGCCGGGGGTCTGGTGGTGCCCGCGCATCCGCACGCCACCTGCGTCGGCTGCAACTGGAAGTTCGGGTTCGGCGAGGCGGACGCGGTGGAGGTGTGGAACGGGCCGTACACCCCCGACGACGAGGTCACCCTCCAGGAGTGGGACAACACGCTGGCCGTGGCGGCGCGGTCGGGCGGGCGCTGGACGCCGGCGATGGGCAACAGCGACGCGCACCGGGATCCCGACCGGATCGGTGGCCCGCAGACCGTCGTCCTGGCCGACGACCTCTCCCGCGAGGCGATCCAGGCGGGTCTGAAGGCGGGCCGGTCGTACGTGGCGGAGTCCTCGGCGGTGTCCCTCTCCTTCGGCGTCTCGGGCGGGCGGGGCGGGCACGCGGGGATCGGTGGGCGGCTGCGGGCGGCGCCGGACGAGCCGGTGACGGTTCGGCTGGACGTGACGGGTGCGGCCGGCTGCACGGTGTCGTTCGTGACGGATCAGGGGACGCTGTTCACGTCTGCGCTGCCGGGGTCGGGGGCGGGGGGTGTCTCGTGGCGGACGACGCCGTCGTACGCGACGTACGTCCGCGCCGAACTCCGCCACGCCCCAATGACCCCGGGCCTCCCCGGCCCCTTGGCGGCGTTCACGAACCCGGTGTTCTTGGGCGAGTAGCCGCGCACGTGTACCCGGACTTTGTCTGCAGCTGAGTGGCCGGTTGCTCGCGCAGTTCCCCGCGCCCCTAAAAGCCTGTCGCTGAGCAGGGTTCGAAGGCTGCGGCGCCCGCCGAGTACCCCATGGCTGAGCTGGCGTCCCCGGCTACGCCCGACCCCTTAAGGGGCGCGGGGAACTGCGCGAGAAGCGGCCACCGGGCCGCAGCCGGCGAACTACCCAGGGGCGCGGGGAACTGCGCGACCAGCCACCCACCCCGCCGCAGACGAAAGCCGGGCCACAACCACTCGTATGCTCGGGTAATGACTTCCAGCGCGCAGCGACCGCAGGCAGACGCCCCCACCGTCAACGCGATGCGCCGCGCGCTCAAACGGGCCCGGGACGGGGTCGCGCTGGATGTCGGTGAGGCCGCCGTGCTGCTCCAGGCGCGGGGGGACGACCTCGTCGACCTCGCGGGCTCCGCCGCCCGGGTGCGTGACGCGGGCCTGGAGGCCGCCGGACGCCCGGGTGTCATCACGTACTCGAAGAGCGTCTTCATCCCCCTCACCCGGCTCTGCCGGGACAAGTGCCACTACTGCACCTTCGTCACCGTCCCCGGCAAGCTGCGCCGCGCCGGGCACGGGATGTTCATGTCCCCGGACGAGGTGCTGGACATCGCCCGCCGCGGCGCCGCGCTCGGCTGCAAGGAAGCCCTGATCACCCTCGGCGACAAGCCGGAGGACCGCTGGCCCGAGGCCCGCGAGTGGCTGGACGCGCACGGCTACGACGACACCATCGCGTACGTACGGGCCATCTCCATCCGCATCCTGGAGGAGACCGGCCTGCTGCCGCACCTCAACCCGGGCGTCATGTCGTGGACCGACTTCCAGCGGCTCAAGCCCGTGGCGCCCAGCATGGGCATGATGCTGGAGACCACGGCGACCCGGCTGTGGTCCGAGCCGGGCGGGCCGCACCACGGGTCCCCGGACAAGGAGCCCGCCGTACGGCTGCGGGTGCTGGAGGACGCCGGCCGCTCCTCCGTGCCCTTCACCTCCGGCCTGCTCATCGGGATCGGGGAGACGTACGAGGAGCGCGCCGAATCGCTGTTCGCGCTGCGCCGGGTGGCCCGCTCGTACCACGGCATCCAGGAGCTGATCATCCAGAACTTCCGCGCCAAGCCGGACACCGCGATGCGCGGGATGCCGGACGCGGAGCTGGACGAGCTGGTCGCCACGGTCGCGGTGGCGCGGCACATCATGGGCCCCTCCGGCTGTCTCCAGGCCCCGCCGAACCTGGTGGACAGCGAGTACCGGCGTCTGATCGGCGCGGGCATCGACGACTGGGGCGGGGTCTCGCCGCTCACCATCGACCATGTGAACCCGGAGCGGCCCTGGCCGCAGATCGAGCAGCTGGCCGCCGAGTCCGCCGCCGCCGGGTTCGAGCTGCGCGAACGGCTCTGCGTCTACCCCGAGTTCGTCCGGCGCGGCGAGCCCTGGCTGGACCCCCGGCTGCTGCCGCACGTGAGGGCGCTCGCCGATCCCGAGACGGGTCTCGCCCGGCCCGACGCGGTGGTCGAGGGCCACCCGTGGCAGGAGCCCGAGGAGGCCTTCACCGCCACCGGCCGCACGGACCTGCACTCCACCATCGACACCGAGGGCCGCACCTCCGACCGCCGCGACGACTTCGACGAGGTGTACGGCGACTGGGAGGCGCTGCGCGAGGCGGCCGCGCCCGGGATGGCGCCCTCCCGTATCGACACCGACGTACGGGCGGCGCTCGCCACCGCCGCCGACGACCCGACGAGGCTGACCGACGGCGAGGCGCTGGCGCTGCTGCACGCGGACGGCCCGGCCCTGGACGCGCTCTGCCGGATCGCGGACGAGCTGCGCCGGGACGTGGTGGGCGACGACGTCACGTACATCGTCACGCGGAACATCAACTTCACCAATGTCTGCTACACCGGCTGCCGCTTCTGCGCCTTCGCCCAGCGCCGCACCGACGCCGACGCGTACACCCTCTCCCTGGACCAGGTGGCCGACCGGGCGCAGCAGGCCTGGGACGTGGGCGCGGTGGAGGTGTGCATGCAGGGCGGCATCCACCCCGACCTGCCGGGCACCGCGTACTTCGACATCGCGCGGGCGGTGAAGGAGCGCGTGCCCGGCATGCATGTGCACGCCTTCTCGCCGATGGAGGTCGTCAACGGCGCCACCCGCACCGGACTGTCGATCCGCGAGTGGCTCACCGCCGCCAAGGAGGCGGGCCTGGACTCGATCCCCGGCACCGCAGCCGAGATCCTCGACGACGAGGTCCGCTGGGTCCTCACCAAGGGCAAGCTGCCCACCGCCACCTGGATCGAGGTGGTGAGGACCGCCCACGAGCTGGGCATCCGCTCCTCGTCCACGATGATGTACGGGCATGTGGACCAGCCCCGCCACTGGCTCGGCCACTTCCGTACGCTCTCCCGCATCCAGCAGGAGACCGGCGGCTTCACCGAGTTCGTGACCCTGCCCTTCATCCACACCAACGCGCCGGTCTACCTCGCCGGGATCGCCCGGCCGGGCCCGACCACCCGCGACAACCGCGCGGTGATGGCGGTGGCCCGCCTCCTGCTGCACCCGCACATCCCCAACATCCAGACCAGCTGGGTGAAGCTGGGCACCGAGGGCGCCGCCGAGATGCTGCGCTCGGGCGCCAACGACCTCGGCGGCACGCTGATGGAGGAGACCATCTCCCGGATGGCCGGGTCGAGTTACGGCTCGTACCGCTCCGTCAAGGACCTGGTCGCCATCGCGGAGGCGGCGGGCCGCCCCGCGAAGCCGCGCACCACGCTGTACGGCGAGGTGCCGCGCGAGCGCCAGAACGCGGCGGCCGCCTCCGACGGGCATCTGCCGCAGCTGCTGCCGGTGCTGGGGGACTGAGGGGGGCCGAGGGGGACCGAGGTGTTCCGCTGCCCTGGGGTCGCATACTGATCCCATGGCAGCGGGCAAACCCTCGATGCAGGAGCTCATCCGGCGGCGCAGACGTGCGGGTTTCGTCGGTCGCCGGGGCGAACTCGCCCTGTTCCGGGAGAACTTCGAGATCCCGGTCGACGACGAGCGGCACCGGTTCGTCTTCCACATCCACGGCGCCGCCGGGGTCGGCAAGACGTCGCTGGTGCGCGAGCTGGAGCACACCGCGCGCGAGCGCGGCGCGCTGACGGCCTACGCCGACGAGGCCGTCAACAGCGTCCCCGAGACGCTCGCCGCGATCTGTACGCACCTCGCCCGCCAGGGCCACCCGCTCAAGTCCCTGGAGCGCCTGCTGGCGACCTACCGCCAGCGGCGCTACGAGGCGGAGTCCGCCACCGCGCCCGCCGACCCGGCGGGGCCCGCGCCCTCGCCCGGGTCGACGGCCCTGGCCCAGGCGTCCCTGGCGGGCCTGGGGATGGTGCCCGGCGTGGGGATCCTCGCCAACGGCGTGGACGCCCAGCAGCTCGCGCTGGGCGCGGACCGGCTGCGGGCGGCCCTGAGCGCCCGGTTCGGCAAGCAGGAGGACGTCCAGCTGGTCCTGGACCCGGTGCGGGTCCTCACCCCGGTCCTGGTGGCGGAGCTGGTGCGGCTGGCCGACGAGGCGCCGTGGACCGTGCTGTTCTTCGACACGTACGAGCGCACCTCGCCCTTCCTCGACACCTGGCTGCGCGACCTGGTCACCACCGAGCGCTACGGCGCGCTGCCCTCGCAGGTCGTGCTGGTCCTGGCGGGCCAGCGGCGCCTGGACCCGGGCTGCTGGGCGGACTGCGCGGACCTGGTGGCGGAGCTGCCGCTGGACCTGTTCACCGAGACCGAGGCGCGCCAGCTGCTCGCCGCCAAGGGCGTGGTGGACGAGGAGGTCGTCCGCGATGTGCTGCGGCTCTCCGGCCGGCTGCCGGTGCTGGTCTCCACGCTCGCCCAGAACCCGGGCGACGCGCGCGCCCCCGGCGCCACCGCCGTGGACCGCTTCCTGAAGTGGGAGGGCGACCCGGTGCGGCGGGCGGCCGCGCTCGCCTGCGCGCTGCCTCGGCGCATCGACGAGGACGTCTTCCGGGCGGCGGTCGACGAGGACGCGGCGGGCCTGTACGGCTGGCTGCGGTCACTGCCGTTCGTCAGCGACCACGGCGGGCGCGCCCAGTACCACGGGGTGGTGCGCGCGGCCATGCTCGGCGTCCAGCGCACCGGCTCGCCGCAGCGCTGGACCGCCTGCCACCAGCGGCTCGCCGAGGCGGTCGGGGCGCGCCGCGAGGCGGCCGGCGAGTCGCTCCCGGCACGGCGTCTGTGGCGCGGCGAGCAGTGGCGCGAGCTGCGCCTGGAGGAGTCGTACCACCTGCTGTGCGCCCGGCCCGGAGCCGCGCTCGCCCGGATGCTGCGCGACGGCGTGGACGCCTGCGACGCCGGGCCCGCCGTCGCCCGCCGCTGGGCCACCACGCTCGCCGAGGCGGGCGAGGACGCCGACGACGAGCCGCTGCGGCGCTGGGGCGCGGACTGCCTGGCGGCCCTCGCCGACGAACGCGGGGGCGTGGGCGAGGTGATGGGCCTGCTGCTGTCCCGGGGCGGGCTGAGCGCCGAGGGCCGCGCCGCCGCCCATGTCGTACGGGCCGCGGGGCTGCGCCACGAGGGCTCCCACCAGCAGGCGCTGGCCGAGCTGGACCAGGCGATCGCGCTCGACCCGGGGCGGGCCCGGGCGTACTACGGGCGCGCGGTGGCGCACAACGCGCTGCACGGCGCGGCGGCGGCGCTGCCCGATCTGGACCGGGCGTGCGAGCTGGCGCCGGACGACGCGTACTACATCGGCTACCGGGGCGACATCTACCGCCGGCTGGGGCGCTTCGAGGAGGCGCTGGCGGATCTGGACCGGGCGGTGCTGCTCGACCCGGGCGACGCGTGGGCCCCGGCCAGCCGCGGCCAGACCCGCCACCAGATGGGGGATTTGCAGAGCGCGCTGGCGGACCTGGACCGGGCCCTCGAACTGAACGGGGACTATGTGTGGGCGCTGATGCGCCGCGCCCAGGTCCGGCGCGGCCTCGCGGACCAGGCGGGCGCGCTCGCCGACCTGGAGCGCGCCGAGCGGCTGTCGACCGACCCGGCCTGGGTGGTCGGCGAGCGGGCCGACCTGCTGCGCTCGGCGGGCCGCCACGAGGAGGCGGTGGCGGAGTACGCCCGCGCCTTCGCCCTGGACGGGCAGTACGCGTGGGCGCTCGGCAGCCGCGCGCTGTCCCTGGAGGCGCTCGGCCGCCACGAGGAGGCGCTGGCGGACTTCGGCCGGGCGCTGGAGGTGGAGCCCGGCTACACCTGGGCGCTGATCATGCGGGCGCGGCTGCGGACGGAACTGGGCGACCCCGAGGGCGCGTTGGCCGACCTGGACCTGGCGCTCGAGCAGGCGCCGGACGACGAGTACGCGCTGACGTGGCGGGGGCGGGTGCGGCGGCGGCTGTGGCGGGTGGCGCAGGCGCGGGCGGACCTGGACCGGGCGGTACGGCTCCACGCCTCTAGCGCGCCGCCGCTGGTGGAGCGCTCCTTCCTGCTGGCGGACCTGGGCGAGACCGAGGCCGAACTCCTGGACCTCGACCGGGCGGTGGCCCTGGCCGGCCCGCGCGACCGGGGGATCCTGGCGGTGCGGGGGGAGGCGTACTGGCGGGCCGGGCGGTACGAGGACGCCCTCCTCGACTACGCGGCGGCGGCCGAGGAGGATCCGGCCGACGCGGTGCCGGTGGCGGGGCGGGGGCAGGTACTGCTCGCCCTGGGGCGCCACGAGGAGGCGTACGCGTGCCTGGCGCGGGCGGTGCTGCTCGACCCCGGGCAGGGCGCGCTGCACGCGGCGGTGGCCTCGGCGCTGCTGTCCCTCGCGCGCCCGGCCGAGGCCCTCGCCGCGCTCGACCGGGCGCTCGCGCTCGACCCCGAGATCGGCTGGGCGTACGGGCGCCGGGCCCGGGTGTGCCTAGCGGCCGGCGGCCCGGCGGGTCCGCTCCTGTCCCACTGCCTGGCCCTGCTGTCCGGGCGGGTCTCGGGGGAGGCGCGGGCCGCGTCGCACCGGGCGCGGGGGAACTTCGGGGCGGCGGCGTCCGTGGCGGCCCCCTTCTCGCTCGACCGGGCGCTGGCGCTGGCCCGCCTCGGCGAGACCCCGCGCTGGCCGGGCTCCGGCCTGGTCGCCTCCTGCGCCCGGGGCGACTGGTCCCGCGCGGACGAGCTGCTCTCGTCGGGGCGGGGGCTGTCGTGGGAGGAGGCGGCGGGGGAGGCGGAGGGTGTGGAGGAGCTGGGGTTGTGGGGCGGGGTGGACGGGGGTGCGCTGTCGCGCCGCGTACGCCAGGCTTGGCACCGCGTGGAGGCGCAGGCTACGCCCCCGGCCCCCTGAGCGGGGCTCCGCCCCTGCACCCCGCTGCGCGCTCGTCTGCGACCCGGTGGCCGCTTCTCGCGCAGTTCCCCGCGCCCCTAAAAGCCTGTGGCTGAGCTGGGTTCTCCGGCTGCGGCCGGCCCCCTAGGGGCGCGGGGAACTGCGCGAGCAACCCACCACTCAGCCGCAGACAAAGTCCGGGCACCATCGGTCCGCACTGGATCCGCGCGGTCTTATTCCACCCCCACCCAATCAATTACAGTGCAGCGCCATGACCGCAGCAGCCACCGGACCCACCACCTCCATATGGGGCCGCACAGAGCAGCAGGACTTCCGCAGCCGAGTCCGCGGCAGCCTGCTCGGCGGCGCGATCGGCGACGCGCTCGGCGCCCCCGCCGGCCCCCTCACCCTCGACGCCCTCCGCGCCCGGTACGGCGCGGAGGGCATCACCGCCCCCGGCGCCCGGATCACCGCCGCCACCCAGCTCACCCTCTTCACCGTCGACGGCCTCATCCGCGCCCAGGTCCGCCGCGACACCGGCGCCTGGCACCCGCCCACCGACGTACACCGGGCGTATCTGCGGTGGGGCGCCACCCAGCGGGACTGGGGGCCGGACGAGCGGCGCGAGGACAACGGGTGGCTGGCCCGGCAGGAGTGGCTGTACAGCAGACGCGACCCGGCCCGGCCCTGTCTGCTCGGGCTCGCCGACGACGTCATGGGCACCCTCGACCGGCCCAAGAACCCGGACGCCCGCGACCCCGCCGCACTCACCCGCTCCGGCCCCTTCGGCCTGCTCGTCGGCTGGGAGCCGCAGCTGGTGTTCCAGCTCGCCGTCGAGTGCGCGGCCCAGACCCACGGCGACCCGGCCGCGTACCTCTCGGCCGGTGCCTTCGCGGTGGTCGTGCACGGCCTCGCCCGGGGCGAGTCGCTGGACGCGGCCGTCCAGCGGGCCCTCGGGCTGCTGGCCCAGCGCCCGGGCCACCAGCCCGTCACCGACGCCCTCCAGCACGCCCTCGGCGCCGTACGCCAGGGCATGCCCAGCCCGGGCCTGGTGGCCTCGCTCGGCGAGGGGCACCTCGCCCAGGAGGCGCTGGCCATCGCCGTGTACTGCGCCCTGGTCGGCGAGGACATCCGCCACGGCCTGCTGCTCGCGGTCCACCACGACGGCCCCTCCGGCGCCACCGGCACCCTGTGCGGCACGCTGCTGGGCGCCCTGCACGGCGAGACCGCCCTCCCGCCGGGCTGGCTCGCCGAGTTGGAAGGGCGCTCCACGGTCCTCGAACTCGCCGACGACTTCGCGATGGAGATGACCCAGGGGCCCGCCCTGCACGGCCCCGGGGCCAGTGCCCCGGCGTGGCTGGCCCGCTACCCCCGGGCGTAGCCGCCGGGGTTCAGAGCTCCAGGGCCTTCGGCTCGGCCGCCGGGGGCTGGGCCGGGACCACCGCCGCCGCCGATCCGGCACCCGAACCGCCCTCCCCGTCCCCGTCCCCGTCCCCGTCACCGTCGGAGTCGATCCGCGCCAGCAGCGCGTCCCGCTCCGGCGTGTCCTCCGGCTTCACCAGGCCGATCACCGCGTACAGCACCAGCGAGATCGCCAGCGGCACCGACACCTGGTACTGGAGCGCCACCCCCGTACGGTCCGAGCCGTCCAGGTTGTAGTTGACGAGGAAGAACGCCAGCAGGCCCGCCGCCCAGCTGGTGAGCGCCGCCGTCGGGCCGGACCTGCGGAACGTCCGCAGCATGCCCAGCATGAACGGGATCGCGATCGGGCCCATCAGCCCCGCCACCCACTTGATCACCACGGTGATGATGTCCTTGAAGGTGGGCGAGTTGACCTGGGTGGCGATCGACATCGACAGGCCGAGGAAGACCAGCGTGGACAGGCGTGCCGCCAGCAGCCCCGCCCGCGAGTCCCAGCCGCGCGCCCGTCGGGAGAGCGCGGGGGCGATGTCCCGGGTGAAGACCGCCGAGATGGCGTTGGCGTCCGAGGAGCACATCGCCATGGTGTGGGAGAAGAACCCGACGATGACGAGGCCGAGCAGCCCGTGCGGCAGCAGGGTCTCGGTCATCAGGGCGTACGAGTCGGACGCGTCCGGCTTCTTGGCGTGCACCAGCAGCGGCGCGCACCACATGGGGAAGAACAGGACGGCCGGCCAGACGAGCCACAGGATCGCGGAGAGCCGGGCCGAACGGGTCGCGGAGCGGGCCGAGTCGGTGGCCATGTACCGCTGGGCCTGGTTCCACATACCGCCGTTGTACTCGAAGGTCTTGATGAACAGGAACGCGAGCAGGAACGTGAGCGTGTAGGGCCCGGCGGTGGGCTCGGCGTGGCCGCTGGGCAGCTTGTCCCACACCGTCCACAGCGCGCTGAAGCCGCCGAGCTTGCCCAGGGTGGCGACCAGCATGGCGACCCCGGCGCACAGCTGGATGACGAACTGCCCGAGCTCGGTCAGCGCGTCCGCCCACAGCCCGCCCACCGTGCAGTACACGGCGGTGATGCAGCCCGTGACGAGGATGCCCTGGGTGATGCTGACCCCGGTGAAGACCGACAACAGGGTGGCGATGGCCGCCCACTTGGCGCCCACGTCCACGATCTTCAGCAGCATTCCCGAGAGGGCGAGCGCCAGCTGGGTGGAGACGTTGTAGCGGTTCTTGAGGTATTCCAGCGGCGAGGCCACGTGCAGGGTGGAGCGCAGCCGGTTGAGCCGGGGCGCGAAGAGCTTGGCGCCGATGCCGATGCCCACCGCGATGGGGAAGGACCAGGTGACGAAGGACGTCACGCCGTAGCGATAGGCGATCCCCGCGTATCCGGTGAACATCACCGCGCTGTAGCCGGACATGTGGTGGGAGATGCCCGAGAGCCACCACGGCATCTTGCCGCCGGCCGTGAAGAAGTCGGAGACGTCGTCGACCCGCTTGTGGGACCACACGCCGATCGCGACCATCACGCCGAAGTAGCCGATGAGCACGGCCCAGTCGAGACTGTTCATTGCCCCCTCCGAGGGGTCCGCCTTGTGAACATCGAGGTGTCTGCCGGTGCTCTTCGTCTGTGCGTCCGGCTCAGCGGGCCCCGTGCGGGAGCGGGGACTTCCGGGGATTGAACCGTCTGTTCGGAGGGTCGGTCAAGGCTTTCGCTGGTCATGGATATGAACGCAGATCAGAAAGCAGAACGATTTTGCCCTTGCTTTACCTGGTGGGGTGTTGTGGCGCCTCTTCCGCCGCCCGCACGATGAACTCGCCCTTCGTCGATGCGTACGGACGATGCCCGTCGTCGCGTACATACGTGAACGGCCGCACGGGATGCGGGTCCCGTGCGGCCGGGAGAGCGGGTCCGGCTGAGCGTGGCTAGCGCATGATCTCCCCCGCGTTCACCAGCAGCGACTGCCCGGTGATCGCCCTCGCCCGGTCCGAGGCCAGGAAGGCCACGGCTTCCGCCACGTCCGCGTCCGTCGCCAGCTCCGGCAGCGCCATCCGCTCGGTGAGCCGCCCGAGCACCTCGGCCGCGGACACCTTCTCGGTGTGCGCGGTGAACCGGACGTACGCCTGCACCGGCGGACCCCACATCCACCCCGGCAGCACCGTGTTCACCCGGATCCGGTGCGGCCCGAACTCCCGGGCCATGGAGTACATCGCGGAGGTCAGCGCCCCCTTGGAGGCCGCGTAGGCGGCCTGGCTGACCTGGGAGGGCGCGGCGATGGCCGACTGGGTGCCGATGACCACCACCGAGCCGCCGCGCTCCTTGAGGGCCGGCAGGCACGCCCGGGTCATCCGCAGGGTGCCGAGCAGATTGACGTCGAACACGCCCTGCCAGGTGGCGAGGTCGGCGTCCTCCACCCCGCCGAAGTAGCTGTCCCAGGCGGCGACATGGACCACCGCGTCGATCCGGCCGAACCGCTGGAGCGCGAGCGCGGCCAGCGCCTCGCAGTCGGCCTCGACGGTGATGTCGGTGGGCCGGTGGGCGGTGTGCGCGCCCTCGGGGTCGATCTCGTGGGCCGCCTTGACCAGGTTCTCCTCGGTGCGCGCGCCCAGCACCGCGTTGCCCCCGTCCCGTACGACGGTCGCGGCCACCTGGTGCCCGAGCCCGGCCCCGACACCGGACACGACGACCGTCTTCCCGCTCAGCGACATCTGGGCGCCTCCCGGCTCTGGCAGTTCTTCTGACGGGGCGTCAGAGTAGGGCGGTCGACGGCAGGAGGGAAGGGGAACGCGGTGAGCGAGGAGACCAGGAGCGGGACGTACGCGGAGCTGGCGGCGGTAGGGCCCTACGGGGTGCACCCCGGCCACGCCCTGATCACCATGGTGGAGCCGCACCCGGGCCACGAGTACGCGTACAACCGCTGGTACGAGGACGACCACTACTACGCCGGGGCGATGGCGATGCCCTGGATGTTCGCCGGGCGGCGCTGGGTGGCCACCCGCGAGCTCCAGGAGCTGCGCTACCCGGAGAAGTCCGCGATCGCGGCGCCGGTGACCGCCGGGTGCTACCTCTCCACGTACTGGATCACCGAGGGCCGCTACGACGACCACATGAAGTGGACGGTGGGCATCAACCGGCGGCTCAACCGGGACGGCCGGGTCTACCAGGACCGCACCCATGTCTTCACCGCCTTCCAGGACCACGAGGCGACGGTCTACCGGGACGGGGCGGCGGGGCCGCGCGACTATCACGCGCTGGACCACCCGTACGCGGGCCTGGTGCTTCAGGTGATCGACGCCGAGGGCCCGGAGCGGCGGGGGGAGCTGCTGGAATGGCTGCGCTCCCGCCAGCTGCCGCGCCGCCTCGCGGGCGGCCCGACGGCGCTGGTGACGGTCTTCCGCCCGACTCCGCTGCCGGGCGACCGTATGACGTACGTGAAGCAGGTCGAGGGGGTCGACACCCGCCTCACGCTGCTGTGGTTCCTCGAGCGGGACCCGGCGGAGGTGTGGGAGGAGCACTTCACGGGTCTGGAGACGGAGGTCTCGGAAGCGAGCCTGGGCCGCGTCGAGTTGGTGGCCCCGTTCATCCCCACGGTCCCGGGGACGGACCGGTATGTGGACCGCCTGCGGGGGTGAGGGCCCGGCCTTTGTCTGCGGCTGAGTGGGTGGCTGGTCGCGCAGTTCCCCGCGCCCCTAGGGGGTTCGGGCCAGCCTGCGACGTCAGCTCAGCCACAGACCTTTAGGGGCGCGGGGAACTGCGCGAGCAACCCACCACTCAGCCGCAGACAAAGGCCGGGCAACCCTCTCGGCTAGGACGGCGGACCAGTCGAGAGGGCCTTGCTCGTGGTGCAGTGGAGCGGAACCCGTGGAGGTCAGACCCCGCGGGACGAGGCGCGGTTGACGCCCTCGACGAAGGCCGACCACGTCGCGGGGGTGAAGTCGAGCATCCCCTGGAGCGGCTCCTTGGAGTCGCGGACCGACACGGTCGAGAGATCGGCCGCCTTGACTTCCACACAGTCGCCGTTCACGGCGGAGTACGACGACTTGGTCCACTCCGTCAGTGCATGCTGCTGAACGCGCATAATGACTCCGATGGTTGGCCCGGTTGCCCGGGTGATGTGCCCGGCCGCTGAGGGCCAGCGGCTCTGCGTGCGACGCTACGCCGCAACATCACCGATGACAGCGGCCCTTCACCCATCCGGGTGGCATATTCCATCGGATTCTTCTCAGTTGAGGCCGCGCAGGTGTAAGGTGCGCGCCCCATGACTTCCCTCGTGTCACTCGCTCATGACGAGTAGCCGTCCACCACACGGTGGATGAAGTCCCGCGACTGCTCCGCGCTCAGCGCCTTGGCCCTCAGGTGCTCGTACATCACCGTGTAGCTCTGCACGTCGTTGGCCTTCTCCAGATACAGGTCGCTGGTGACACCCTCCAGATAGACCACGCTCGCGTCCATGGCGTCGTGGAACTCCAGGATGGCGAACTTGCCGTACATCCCCGGGTGCGCCCCCGCGTCGTACGGGAGCACCTGGAGCGTCACGTGCGGCTGCTCGCTGAGGTGTGCCAGGTGCAGCAACTGGTCGCGCATGATCTGCTCGTTGCCGACCACCCGGCGCAGCAGCGCCTCGTCGATGACCGCCCAGAAGCGCAGCGGGTTGGTCGGGTCGGTGAGGCGGTCCTGGCGTTTGAGCCGGATCTGGATGCGTTTGTCGATGTCGCTGGAGGCGGCCTCGGGCCACATGCCCTCGATGACCGCCTGCGCGTACTCCCGGGTCTGGAGCAGTCCGGGCACGATCAGCGACTCGTACACCCGCAGGCTCGCCGCGTCGGTCTCCAGACCGATGTAGACGCTGTACGGGATGTCGCCGAAGGCGTGCCACCAGCCCTGCTGCCGGGAGTCCTTGGCCATCTGCATCAGCGAGTCGACGATCCGGTGGTCCTCGACCTCGTACACTCCGCACAGGTCGCGCACATCGCGCTGGCTGATGGAGCGGCGGCCGTTCTCCAGACGGCTGATCTTCGACTGGGAGACCAGCAGGCGCTCGGCGACCTCCTCGGCCGTCATGCCCTTGAGCTCGCGGAGCCGACGGAGCTCCTGGCCCAGTCGGCGTCGCCTGACGGTGGGATTGACGTTGGACGCCACGGGAACTGCACCTCCGGCTGCGGCACTTCTGCTGTTCTTCTGCTCTTCCGCTCAGCAGACTGCCACCAATGTTCCTGGCCGCGCTGGGAAATGGCCACACACGGTGGGGTACCGGCTACCGGGGGTACGAGCGCCGGGCCTCGGCAGACGCGAAGCGCGCGGGACCGGCGAAGGCCGGCCCCGCGCGCCCGTGACGCGACTCCCGAACCGGGTCGTGAGGGGGACGTCGGTGCGGCGGGTGGTGCGGGGTGGTGCTCGGTGGTGCGGGTCGTGCCGGTGGTGCCGGTGGTGCTTCGCGTGGTGCCGAGCGGGCCGCTAGTGGGCCACGGCGCGGGCCATGCTGCCGCGGTGCGGCTGCATCGGAACGCCGGGCGCGGTCGCGGTCGCGCGGGTGCCCGCCGCGGCGGCGGTACCGCCCGCGCTGCGGCGCGGCTGTGCGCCCACTCCGTTCTGGACGTCCATGACGGCGTGCGCCACCAGTCCGCCCATCGGGTCGTGCCTGATCAGGTCCCGGAGGCGGGAGCGGGATGAACGCCCCTCGTTGCCCGGGTACAGGTGCTTGCCGAGTCCGACCGCGTGGGCCAGCGCGGCGAGCGCCGCGGTCCGCGGGTCCGGCGGTACGCCGGTGCGGATCGCACTGTCCAGCCGGGCCCTGATGTCCCGGCTGATCGCCGTGTCCGTCGCTTGGTAGCGAGTCGTCGGCAGCACCCCGCACATCTGGCCCGAGACGGCATGCACCATGCCGCACCGCTCCAGGTGAGCGAGGTAAATCTGGCGCAGCCCCAGCCGGGGCCCGCCGATCCAGTGGACGGCCCGGACCGGGCTGCCGCGCCTGCGCAGCAGTTCCAGTGCGGAGTCCAGTGTCGGATCTCCTGTCGGCCGTGCCATCACCACGGCGATACGATCCCCGTCTGGGGCTATCCGTCCTGCCAGAGCCAGCTCCACTAGCTGGGCTCCGGCGAGGCCGAGGTCGAGCGACTGCGGCTGCGCTGTGGTACCCGTGGCCGGGTCCAGAGCGAGCAGCAGAAGCTCCTCCGGAATTGTTCTGCGGCTCCTGCCCATCCATGCCTCCCCGCGTGGATGAATGACAGGGTGACCCCTCTCACATTCATCTGTCGAGAGCGCCTGGGCGGTAAGTACGGGAACCGACAGGTATGTCGTTCTCGTCTAGCACGGGGGTCAACCCCGCACACAGGACACTGGTAGATGGTTCGGACAGGTTCGGACGGCGCCCCGGGGCGCCGGGAGGAGGCATCGGTGGCGGGCGAGTCCCCCGACAGGTCGAAGCAGCAGCAGTCGTCGGGGGAGACGACTCCGAGCGAACGCGATCCCCGTGTGGCGGTGTTCGGACCGGATGACGGCCCCGGAGCCGCGTCCGGTTCCACCCCCGAGGGCAATGGTTCCGCAAACGGGTCCGCGAACGGTTCTGCGGCAGGTGCCAAGAACGGCTCGGCGAAGGGCTCCGCGAACGGGTCCGTGAACGGCTCCGGTGCCGACCGGGCCGACGACGCCGGCTCCGCCCCCGTGGACCAGGCGACCGCCGTGTTCCGCGCGCCCCGCCAGGAGGACCACGCGTCCCGCGACACCCGGCTGCGGGCGGCCGTCGCGGCCTGGGTGGCCACGGACGGCGACGCCGAGGCGGACACGGCCGAGGGTGCCGGGCCCGGATCCGGGTCCTCCGGTTCCACTGCCGGGAAGGCCGACAGCTCCGCCGCCGACGAGCCGGCCGAGCCGGACACGGACGTCGAGGGTGCGGAGGCGGGTGAGGAGCCCGCCGCCGAGGCCACTCCCGTACGGGAGAGTGCGCCCGCGCCGAAGACGACACCCGACGCGCCTGTGGCGTCTGAGGCGCGTGAGTCGGACGAGACCCCCGAGAGCCCCTCCAAGGCCGCCTCTGGGACCACTGCGGCCTCCGAGGCCCCCGATGTGGCTGACGACGCGCCCGAGACCCCGGAGGCCGGTGGCAAGCCCGCCTCCGCGTCCACCACGGACACCGAGGCGGCCGATGAGCCCGCCCAGGCTGTCACCGAGCCGAAGTCGGCCCCTGCGAAGCCGGAGGCGAAGCCTGAGGCTGAGGCTGAGCCGAAGCCGGCCGCCGGCACGAAGTCCGAGGCCGAGCCGAAGGTCGCCGCCGCCGAGAAGGCCGTGGGCCCCGCCGCGAAGTCCGAGGCCCCTGCCAAGGGCGAGGGCAAGGGTGAGGGCGGTGGCAAGGCCGACGGCAAGGCGGCCCCCGAAGGCCGTGCCGCCTCCTGGGGTGCCAAGCCGAGTGCTGAGAGCGCGGCCGGTGGTGTCGACCAGCCCACCGCCGTCTTCAAGGCTGTGAAGCCCCCCGTCGTCGACCAGCCGACCACTGCCATCCGGCGCCCGGCGGCCGGGCCGACGGCCGAGAAGAGCAGCACCTTCGTACCGCTGCGCTCCGACGACGTACGCCCGGCCGAGCCCAAGGCCGCCCCCGACGCCGCCAAGCCGGCGGCCGGGGCGTCGAAGGCCGCCGCGCCCGCCGCGCCCAAGCCCCCCGTCTCGCCGCGTATCTCCGTGCCGGACGCCGACGCCGTCGAGCGGACCCGGCAGCAGCCGCTGCCGCCGAAGCCGCCGCTCGACCTGCTCGCGGAGCTCACCAACACCCCGCCCCCGGCGCAGACCCCGGTGCGCAGTGTGGTGCGGCGGTTCAAGATCTGGACCCCGCTGGTCCTTCTGCTGCTGATCGTGTTTGCGGTCGTACAGCTCGTACGCCCGCTTCCGGACCCCGAGCTGACGATGACCTCGGCGCCGGAGTTCACCTTCGACGGCGCCGCGCCGCAGCTGCCGTGGCCCAGCGAGGGCCAGGGCATGATCACGGTGTCGGGTCTGGGCACGGTCGGGCGGTTCGGCGAGGAGAAGCCGGTCCCGATCGCCAGCGTCACCAAGTCGATGACCGCGTACATCATCATGCGCGACCACCCGATGAAGCTGGGCACCAAGGGCGCCTCCATCCCCGTCGACGCGCTCGCGGAGAAGGAGGGCGGCTACAACAAGTCCGGCAAGGACGAGTCGACCGTCGACACCATCAAGGCGGGCCAGCACCTCAGCCAGAAGGACGCGCTGAGCGCGGTCATGATCCCGTCCGCGAACAACGTGGCGCGTCTGCTCGCGCGCTGGGACGCGGGCTCGGAAGCGGCGTTCGTCAAGAAGATGAACGACACCGCTCGGCAGCTCGGGATGACGAACACCACGTACACCGACCCGTCCGGACTGACCGCCACCACCGTCTCGACCGCCGCCGACCAGGTGAAGCTGGCGACCGAGCTGGTGAAGGACCCGGCGCTGGTCGACATCACCCGGCAGCCGTACTGGATCGACTCGACCGGCTACAAGTGGCCCAACTACAACAAGCTGGTGCCGTTCAACGGCGCGATCGGCATCAAGACCGGCTCCACCTCCAAGGCGGGCGGCAACCTGCTCTTCGCCGCCGTCAAGGAGGTCGGCGGGACCAAGCAGACGATCGTCGGCGCGGTCTTCGGCCAGCACAAGGCGGTCTCGATCCTCGACCTGGTCAACAAGGTGAGCAAGGACGTCCTGCTCGCCACCCGCAAGTCGCTGACCTCGGCGACCGTGATCAAGAAGGGCGACGTCGTCGGGTACGTGGACGACAGCCTCGGCGGCAAGAGCCCGGTCGTCGCGACCAAGGACCTGACCGTCGCCGGATGGCCCAGTCTGAAGACGGCGATCTCGCTCACACCCGGTGACGGCAAGCTGCCGCACTCCGCGAAGGCGGGCACCGTGGTCGGCAAGCTGACCGTGGGCTCCGGGCCCGGTCAGGTCTCGGCCCCGGTGGCCCTGAAGACGGATCTGGCGGAGCCCGGACTCGGGTCCAAGCTGACCCGACTGGGCTGATCGAGGGCCGAAGCGCACGAGGGCGCCCCGGTCTCCGGTGGCGCCCTCGTGCTAGCTTCGGTCAACTGGAGGACGCGGGGCGGCGTCCCCTATGAGCGAGGGGACGAAGGACGTCCTGAGGATGTGTGAGGCGGGAGAGCCGCAGTGACCACCGCTGAGCCGACGCCCACCCGCGCCGACGGCAGCAGCCCTTCTCGGCAGGGCGGACGAATACAGGACGAGAGCAGGGACCCGGTGCGGGAGCAGAACCTGACCGGGCCCCTTGACGTGGCCCCGGTCCCGGACGACGAGACGGTTCCTGACACGGGCCGGGACGGCACGCCGGTCGCGGACGCGGACGCGGACGCGGTCATGGCCCCGGACCCGGCCGCGGACACGGTGAGCGACGAGGCGCTGGACGATTCGTCTCCGGCTTCGGCCCCCTCCTCGGTCCCGGCTCCGGTGCGGAACGTGCTGGCCCGGGTGCGGGACCTCACCGTCCGGCACCCCGTGGTCGCCGTCACGGCGGTCGCCGCCGTCGGGCACGTCCTGTGGTTCATCTTCTTCGCCAACAGCGGCGGCGACCTCGCCGCGCAGGACGCCTGGGCCGAGTTCGTCGGCCGCCACCCCGCCTCCGCGTACAACCTGGCGTGGTACGGCGGGATGCACCCCGTCTCGTACAGCGTCGTCTCGCCGTATCTGATGTCGATGCTCGGCGTCCGTACGACGATGATGATCGCCGGGACCGTGTCGGCGGGGCTGACCACGCTGATCCTGGTGCGGGTGCGGGCCGTCCGCAATCCGCTGCCGTGCGCCTTCGCGGCCCTCTTCGCCTTCCTGTGCAACGCCACGTCGGGCCGGGTGACCTTCGGGCTCGGCACGATGTTCGCGCTCGGCGCGGTCGCGGCGGTCTTCTGCTGGCCGCACCGCTGGCGCACCGAGCGGTGGGCCAAGGGCGCGGTCGCCGCGCCGCTGGCCGGCCTCGCCACGGCGAGCAGCCCGGTCGCGGGCCTCTTCCTCGGGGTGGTCGCCGCTGCGCTGTTCCTGAACCGGCGCCGCCCGGGCGCGTACGCGCTGGGCCTGCCGCCGGTGGCGGTGGTGGCGGCGTCCGCGCTGCTGTTCCCGTTCTCGGGCACCCAGCCGATGTCGATCGCCTCGGTCTCGCTGCCGTTCCTCTTCGCGGTGATCATCCTGCTCCTGGTGCCCCAGGAGTGGAAGACGGTCCGTACGGGCGCGGCGGTGTACGGGGTGGGTGTGCTGCTCACCTGGATCATCGACTCGCAGATCGGGTCCAACGTGACCCGGCTCGCGATGCTCTTCGCGGGTGTGGTGATGCTGGCCGCGCTGCCGTACGTGGCGCCGCGCACGCGCAACTGGTACGTGCTGGTCGTCGCCTTCGTCGGCATGAACGTCTGGATCGGCGTCAAGGCCGTCGACGACATCGTCAGCACCGCGCCCGCCGCGTCCTGGGCACGGGCGCTCGCGCCGCTGGTGGACCAGCTCCAGCAGGTCGGCGCCGAGCGCGGGCGGGTCGAGGTCGTGCCCGCCTCCAGCCACCGCGAGGCCTCGGCGGTCGCGCCGTACGTCAACCTCGCCCGGGGCTGGAACCGGCAGGCCGACATGGAGCGCAACCCGATCTTCTACGACGACACGCTGGACTCGGCGAGCTACCGGGGCTGGCTGGACCGCTGGGCCGTCCACTACGTGGTGCTGCCGATGGGCCCGCCGGACTCCAACGGCGCCGAGCAGGAGGCCAAGCTCATCCAGAAGGGCCAGCCCTATCTGAAGGAGCTGTGGCGCAACCCCGACTGGCGGCTGTTCGCGGTCGAGAACCCCACGCCGCTCGCCGACCCGCCGGCGACGGTGGAGCACGCGGGCGAGGGCGAGTGGACGCTGAAGGTGAGCGCGCCCGGCCGGGTCCTGGTCCGTATCCCGTACTCGCCCTGGCTGAAGCTGGTGGACGAGAAGGGCAAGGGTGTGGAGCCGCCGCAGGAGACTCCGGAGTCGAAGCGGCGGGGGCATGGGGTGCCGAAGTCGTACACGAATCCGAACGGGTGTCTGTGGAAGGCGGCGGAGGATGCGGCGGGGGACGAGTGGACGGAGCTGCTCGCGCCTCGGGCCGGCACGTACCGCTTGGCGTCCCCGTACAGTCTCCGCCGTGGCACGGCGTGCCCGGCGGAGCTCCGTCCGCAACGCTAGTTGTGGCTGCCCGGCCTTTGTCTGCGGGTGTGTGGTGGGTTGCTCGCGCAGTTCCCCGCGCCCCTGGGTAGTACGGCTCTTCCGGGGGTCCCCGTGGCCCCGAGGCCCGCTTTCGTCTGCGGGCCGTGGCCGCTTCTCGCGCAGTTCCCCGCGCCCCTAAAAGCCCGTGGCTGAGCTGCGTTCGAGGCTGCGGCTGAGTCCCAACGGGTCCCGGCTGAGCTGACCTCTCCGGCTGCGGCGACCACCCAAAAGCCCATGGCTGAGCTGGCTGTCCGGCGGCTGGGGGACTACCTAAGGGGCGCGGGGAACTGCGCGAGAAGGGGCCACCGGGCCGCAGACGAAGGCCGGGTGCCCGCTCAGCCGCAGCCGCATACTCCGTGGCGAGCCCCGTGCACCCCCGCCAGGGACGCCGGGCGCGGCCCGGATCGGGCGGGCGAGGGCGGCGACGCGCCCTCGTGGACCACCTTCCCGTCCACCAGCGTCAGCCGCACCCCCGTCCCCGACACCTCCCCGATCGGGACCCGGGTCACATCGCGGTCCAGGAGGACCAGGTCCGCCGCCAGGCCGGCCCGGACGCGTCCGCTCACCCCCTCCATCCGCAGCTGCCACGCCGTCCCCGCCGTATGCATACGCAGCGAGGACGCCCGCGACAGACCCTCCAGCTCCGGGTACAGCGCACCCTCCTCCCCCTCCCGGTCCACCGCCGTACGGACCTGGTTCCAGGTCTGGAGCGGGTCGACCGGCCAGTCGGAGCCGCCCGAGAGCGCGGCGCCGTGGCGCTCCAGGCTGCGTGCGGGGTACAGGAGGCGGTGCCGCGCGGCGCCGATGTACGGCAGCAGCGCCTCCACCGTCCAGATGTCCCGCATCGCCCACTGGAGCTGCATGCACGCGACCACCCCGAGCGGCGCGAAGCGGCGGTAGTCGGTGGGGTGGACGAGCTGGAGGTGGGCGACGGTGTGCCGGTTGCCCCGGCGCCCGTTCGCCCGCACCGCCACCTCGTACCCGTCGAGCGCCGTCCGCACCGCCCGGTCCCCGATCGCGTGCGCGTGCAGCTGCCAGTCGGCCCGGTCGAAGACCGTGGCGAGGCGGCCGTAGTCGGCGGCGGAGACGTAGAGGTCGCCCCGGTGGTCCGTCGGTCTCCCCTCCGCGTCGAGGTACGGGGCGAGCAGCGCCGCCGTCTGCGAGGGGTACTCGATCACCCCGTCCAGGAACACCTTGGCCGTGCCGAACCGCAGCCCGGGCACCTGCCCGTACCGCGCCCGCAGCTCCCGTACGTGGCGCAGGGCCGCCGCCGGGTCCTTGGCGAGCTCGGGGCCGATCAGCAGCGCGGGCACGATCCGCTGGGGGAGGCGTCCGGCGGCGGCGAGCGCGGCGTAGGTGTCGAGCTCGTGCGTGCCCACCGACGCGTCCATGAACGTGGTGATGCCCGACGCGGCGGCCTGCGCGAGCGCCTTGGCGCAGGCGGCGACGAGCTGGGCCCGGGTGGGCGGCGGGATCACCCGGGTCAGGAGGTCCTGCGCGGTGTCCTTGAGGAGGCCGCCCGGTGTCCCGTCCGGGTCGCGGACGATCTGGCCGCCCGCCGGGTCGGGTGTCGCGGCGGTGATCCCGGCGAGGTCGAGCGCGCGCTGGTTGGCCCAGGCGTTGTGCCCGTCGTTGCCGATGAGCGCGATCGGGCGGCGGGTCGCCAGCGCGTCCAGCATCCGGTGGTGCGGGACGGTCCCGGTGGGCAGCAGCCCGACCGGGTTCCAGTCCTCGACCACCAGCCAGCCGTCCGGCTCGTGAGCGGCGTCGGCGGCCAGGAACTCCCCGAGCCGGTCCTGGAGCTGAGCCACCGTCAGGCTCGCCCCCTCCAGCGTCGGGTGGAGGGAGCGTTCGCCCGCGCCCAGCGGGTGGGCGTGGCCGTCGTGGATGCCGCTCATGACGGTGGCCCCGCGCGCGTCCACCACCTCGGTGTCCCGTCCGACGTACCGCCGCAACGAGGCGCCGCTCCCCGTCGCGAGCACCTTCCCGTCCCGCCCGACGGCGACGGCCTCCTCGACCGGTGCGTGCGCCTCGCCGGTGAGGACCCGGGCGCGGTGGATCACCAGGGCGGCCGAGCGCCGCCTGGAGGAGGGGGCGGCGGCGGACGCCGTGGCGGGGGCGGCGACGGAGAGCGCGGCGGCCGCGCCGAGGCCGGTCGCGAGGACGCGGCGGCGGGAGGGTGCGGGGCGAGGGGTCACGGTGGCTCCTGGGGGTGTCGGGTGCGGAGCCTCGTTCCGACCCCCGCCGGCGCGGCGGCGGCCGGTGGGCCCGCCCTCCGGGCGGACGACGGGGGTCGGGAAACAGGCTCTCTTCCGCCACCGCACCCTTCGCGATTAATCCCTTAACCACCAGCGCCCCGCCGCAGGCGATCTGCTCCGCGAACTCCCGCCCCGGCGACGGATTCCGTACGCTGAGCCCGTGCCCCGAGTGACCCTCACCGATGTGGCCCGCGCGGCCGAGGTGTCCGTGGCGACCGTCTCCAACGCCCTCAACGGCACCGGCCGGATGGCCGAGCCGACCCGCGCCCGGGTGCGGGCGACCGCCGCCGCGCTCGGCTACGGCGAACCCCCGCCGCGTACCCTCGCCCTCGCCGTCACCACGTACGGCACGCTCTCCTGGGACTTCGCGGGCATCCCGTTCTACGCCCGGGCGATCAGCGCCGCCACGGCCGCCGCCCACCGGCGCGGCTACGCCCTCATCGCGCTGCCGGCCGCGCCCGCCGAGACGCTGTGGCGGACCCTGCCCCTGGCCGGGGCGGTGCTCCTGGACAGCCCGCCGCACGACCCCGTCGTACGCGTCCTGCGCGCCCGGGGCCTGCCGCTGGTCTTCGACGGCCGCCCGGCCCGGCTCGGGGCGCGCGAGGCGTGGGTGGACAACGACCACCGGGCCACCACCCACGAGGTCCTGGACCACCTCGCCGCGCGCGGCGCACGGCGGATCGCGCTGGTCGCGGGGCCGGGCGAGGAGCACTACACGCGCAGTTGCCGGGCGGCGTACGAGGAGTGGAGCGCGGTGCGCGGCAACGCGGTCCGGGTGGTGCCGCTGGAGTTCGCCGACACGGGGGGCCACACCCTGGACGCCCTGCTCACCGGCCCCGGCCGCCCGGACGCGGTGTACGGCGTCTACGACCCGTGCGGCCGCCGGCTCCTTGACGCGGCGGCGAGGTGCGGGCTGCGGGTGCCGGAGGACCTGCTGGTGGTGTGCGCGAGCGAGGACCCGGCGTACGAGACGACGACCCCGCCCGTCTCCACGGTGACCCTCGCCCCGCACCGCACGGCGCGAGCGGCGGTGAGCGCCCTGGCGGACCTGGTCGAGGGCGCGCCGGGCGGCACCGGGCAGACGATCGAGGCAGGGCTGACCCCGAGGCAGTCGTCGCTGCGGGGGACGGCGACTCCCTGGGCCGTCCAGGGCGGCTAGGCGGCCCGGCCCAGTCGCGGCATCCAGTCCCCTTCCTCCCAGAACGCCAGCTGCCGGGCCTTGGTCGGCTCGGCGATACGGGGTCCGGCGGGCTCGCCCAGGATCAGGGTGCTCGGGCGGCCCGGGGCGAAGACCGGCCAGGGCGGGACACCGGGGGCGGCCGGGACGCCGGTGTGGGCGAACGACGCCACCAGGTCCATGAACGCGCCGCCCACCGCCGCCTCGCCCGCCCCGTCGCCGCACGCGCCCACGTTGTCGGGCAGCCCGTACGTGCCGAAGAGGAACGGCGAGGTGTGCTCGTGCGGGGTGCCGAACCAGGGCGCGCGGGCCGGGTGCGCGAACTCCATCAGATACCCGGGCGCCGTGCCCGTACGGGCGTGCCGCTCGGCGAGGCGGACGTTCAGATAGCGGAAGAGGCCGTCGCCCCAGACGTCGGTCCACAGGGAGACCGGGTCGAGCGGCAGCCCTTCGGCGACGGCCGCCGCCCGGTACGCGTCCACGCACCCGTCCACCAGCGGGTCCGCCACCCGGGCCGCGCCCTTGAGCAGCACCCCGCGCACCGACTCCCGCAGCGAGGCGTCGTCGGTGGGCGACGGGGTGGGGATGGGGGAGCCGGGGCCGGTGTAGAAGGAGCCTTCGGTACGGGTGTGGACGGACAGCACCGGCAGCGCGGGCGTGGCGAGTTCGTGGTCGAAGCCGCGCATCCACCGCCCGTCGACGACCGGCCCCCGGTACTCGCGTCCGCTGCCCACCAGCCGCCCGCCCAGGGCGCCGGAGAAGACCGAGAACCAGGCGTCCCGCAGCGCCGTGGCGGGTACGGCGCGCAGCCCCCGTACCGTCGTGCCGAGCCGGGCGGCCAGCTCCTCGTACACCCGGCGGGCGTCCGGGACGGTGAGCGAGGTGGCGGGCGCCCAGACGTGGCAGGCGCTGATCGGGACGATCCGGCGTACCAGACCGCGCAGTTCGGGCCGCAGGGCGAGCTGCCAGGCGGACGCGCCGCCCGCCGAGGTGCCGCTGAGGGTGATGTTGTGCGGGTCGCCGCCGAACGCCTCGGCGTTGTCCCGCACCCAGCCCAGCAGCGCGGCCTGGTCCTGGAGGCCCCAGTTGGCGCAGTCGCCACTCGTGTCGTCGGTCAGCTCCTCGTGGTAGCCGAAACCGAAGGCGCCCATACGGTAGTTGAAGGTGATCACCACGAGGTCGCCGCGGACCGCGAGGCGGCTTCCGTCGTACGTGGGCCAGCTGCCCGCGCCGACCTGCCAGCCGCCGCCGTGGATGTAGACCAGGACCGGGCGCCGCCCGCGCAGGCCGGGCGTCCAGACGTTGGCGTACAGGCCGTCCTCGCTGCTGGCGGGGTCGATGGTCTGGAGGAACGCGGGGGCGAACCGGGTCGCGTCGCGCACCCCGCGCCAGGGCCGGGGCGGTCTCGGCGAGGCGAACCGCAGCTCGTCCAGCGGGGGCCGGGCGTACGGCACGCCCCGGAAGACCAGGGCGCCCCCGTCGCGCGCCCCGGCCACCGGCCCGGCGGTGGTGCGGGCCACCACCGGACCGATGGGTCCCACCCCGGGTGCCGGGCGGGCGGCGGCGGCCGGCGCCGCGCCCGCCACGGCGGCGGCGGCCGAGGCCGCCAGCACCGCCCGGCGTCCTATCGCGTGGTCGGGCACCTCAGCCCGCCTCGGGCACGAAGCGGACTCCCAGGTCGCGGATCCACGCGTCCAGGTCGATCAGCCGCTCCATGACCGCGCGCCCGCTGTAGGGCCCGCCGATGGAGTACGAGCCCACGGGCCGGTCCAGCAGCCGCCGCAGCCCCTTCGGGTCGACCAGCTCCAGGACCGGGGAGTCCCCCGAGGCCAGGGCGGTGATCCGGTCGCGCAGCGACAGCTCGTACTGGACGTCCTGGGTGGACGGGTACGGGCTCTTCTTGCGCTCCACGATCGAGCGCGGCAGCACGTCCTGGGTGGCCGCGCGCAGCAGGCTCTTCTCGCGGCCGTCGAACGTCTTCATCGCCCAGGGGGTGTTGAAGACGTACTCGACGAGGCGGTGGTCGCAGAACGGGACGCGGACCTCCAGGCCCACCGCCATGCTGATCCGGTCCTTGCGGTCGAGCAGGAAGTTCACGAAGCGCGTGAGGTGGAGGTGGCTGATCTCGCGCATCCGGGCTTCCTGCGGGCTCTCCCCGGGCAGGGCGGGCACGTCCGCGATCGACTCCTTGTAGCGCTGGTCGATATAGGCGCCGAGGTCGAGGCGGTCCCACAGGCCCGTGGTGCGCAGGGCGTCCTGGCCGCCGGCCCGCCGGTAGGGCAGATGCCAGGGGAAGGTGGCCGAGGAGACCGCCTCCGGGTCGTGGAAGTGGCTGTAGCCGCCGAAGAGCTCGTCGGCCGACTCGCCGGACAGGGCGACCGTGGAGCGCGCCCGTACCGCCTGGAAGAGCAGATAGAGCGAGTACTCCATGTCGCCGGTGACGGTGGGCAGGTCGAGCGCCCGCAGCACCGCGCCGCGCACCTCGGGGGTGAGCAGCTGCGCGTTGTCCAGGACGATGTCCTCGTGGTCCGTGCCGATGTGCGCGACCGCCTCCTTCACGAACGGCGCGTCCGGGGCCTCCCACACCGCGTTGGCCTCGAACCGCTCGGCGTGGCCGGTGAAGTCGACGGAGAAGGTGCGGATGCGTTCGCCGCGGCCCTCCTCGGCGAGCGCCCGGGCGGCCAGCGCGGTGACCGCGCTGGAGTCCAGGCCGCCGGAGAGCAGCGAGCACAGCGGCACGTCGGAGACGAGCTGGCGCCGGACGGTGTCGTCGAGGATCTCGCGGACCGTGCCGATCGTGGTGTCCAGGTCGTCGGTGTGCGGCCGCGACTCCAGCTGCCAGTAGCGCGTCTTGCGCAGCCCGCGTCGCGACAGCCGGACCATGCTGCCGGGCCGCACCTCGTACATGCCCCGGAACACCGCGTTCTCGGGCGTCATGGTCAGCCCGAACACCTCGCGCAGCCCCTCGGCGTCGACCACCGGCTCGGCGAGCGGGTGGGCGAGGATCGCCTTGGGCTCGGAGCCGAAGAGCACTCCGTCGTCGGTGGGGTAGTACAGCAGCGGCTTGACGCCCATCCGGTCGCGCACCAGGACCAGTTCCTCGGTACGGGTGTCCCACAGGGCGAAGGCGAACATCCCGTTGAGCCGCTCGACGAAGGCGTCCCCCCACTCCAGATACGCCTGGAGCACCACCTCGGTGTCGCTGTTGGTGCGGAACCGGTGGCCGCGCGCGCTCAGCTCGGCGCGCAGCTCGCGGTAGTTGTAGACCTCGCCGCTGTAGGTGACGACCGCCTCGGGGGCGACGCCGAACCCGGCGGCCATCGGCTGCTTGCCGCCCTCGATGTCGATGACGGCCAGGCGCCGGTGGCCGAGGGCGACGTGCCGTCCGGTCCACACGCCGCCCGCGTCGGGCCCTCGGCAGACCATGGTGGCGGTCATGGCCCGGGCGCTGTCCTCGTGCCGGGTGACGTCGTGGCCGTAACCGACCCAGCCCGCTATTCCGCACATGTGGTGACCCCCCTCTCGTCAGGCGTACGTGTAGTACCGGCGGTGGTCGACGACCTCGGCGACGGTCTTGGTGTGCCACGGAAACAGCGGTGTGCTGGGGTCGGCGACCTCGGGCGTCGGCTCCTGCGGCAGGTAGTGCGGCACGTCCGGGTGGAGCGTCTGCCAGTCGGCCCAGATCTTGTCGATGAAGCAGTGGTGCAGGAAGAAGACCGGGTCGTTGGGGGAGGAGATGTACATCATGTGGCCGCCCACCCACTGGTGGCCGGCGCCGTGCAGCTTCCCCGCCGGGGGCTCCCAGGCGAAGTTGGTGTAGCCCTCCAGGTGGTTGCGGAAGCTGTTGTACGGCGGCTGGCTGCCGGAGGTGTAGTTCCACGGCGGGCAGTCGTAGACCGGCAGGTCCATGGTCTGCTTCAGCTGCTCGGGCGAGGGCAGCGAGGGCATCTTCTGGGCGATGCGCCGGATCAGGAACTTGCGGTCGTCCACGGTGTAGTGGCCGTTCAGGGCCGGGTTCTCGTCACCGGCCGGCTGGACGTTGACGCGCAGCTCCCAGCCGTTGGGGTAGGCGAACGGACCGGTCATCACCATGCCGTCGGAGGGCCGCCCGTCACCGCCCATGAAGTCGTCGGCCCACAGCGGGGACTGCGGCGACTGGTCCTTGGTCCAGTCCCAGTACGGCAGGGTCACCGTCGGGTCGACCCGGCGCAGCTCCTTCTCGAACTCCATCAGGTACTGCCGGTGCCAGGGGAAGAACCCCGGGTTGATGTGGCCGACCCGCTTGCCGGTGTCCTTGTCCAGGTAGTCCTGGGAGTTGACGTCGACGTGGAGCTTGACGAACCGGTCGTATATCCCGCGCCGCTTGATCTCCAGAACGGCCTTGATGAACCGCCGCCGTTCGCCGCGCGACATGTCCAGGTGGTTCCTGCGGACGTGCGTCATGGTCCTGTTCCTCAATCTCGCGGGATCACAAGGAGTGGTGGGAGGAGTCGCCGAGGGGGACGAGGTTGGCGCCGTGCAGCTCGTCCACGGCGGCCCGGGCGGCGTGCAGCGGCGTCTTGGCGACCTCGTAGTGGCACAGGGCGCTGAGGTAGGCGCCCTCGCCGAGCTTCATCAGGTGCAGCGGTCTGCCGTCGATGGTGACGGCGTGGCCGTCGCCGGCGCGGGTGACCTGGATGGTGCGGCCCTTGTAGGTCTCGGTGTGGCCGTCGCTCGCGGCGGCGGCGACGGCGGGGGAGTCGTCACCGCGGGTGCCGTACACGGCGACCCCGCCGGCCCCGGCGAGCCCGGTGGCGACGGTGGCGGCGACGGCGCCCCGCTTGATGACATCGCGACGGTTGAGCATGGGGGGACCTTTCTGTAGGGGGCGCGGCGGAGCGATTCGGCACCGCCGCGCCCGTGTTACCCAAGGGGCGCGGGGAACTGCGCGAGAAGCGGCCACCGGCCCGCAGCCGGACGACGACGCCTCACCCGGTCACTTCTCGAGGCAGAACTCGTCGATCGGGTAACCCACATGCCGGTCCTCGCTGGGCAGGAACCCCAGAACCTTGTCCCCCGGCTTCAGCTCCGTGCTGTTGAGCACGACACCCCCGGGCCCCAGGACCCGTACATGCCAGTCGTCCTGGAGGATCAGGTTCACCTGCTGCCCGTTCGGGGCCACCGCGTCGATGGAGATCAGCGGCCGCGACTCGATCTTCACGCGGCCCACCGTGACCAGGCGCGTCTGCCCCTTGATGTCGACGGCCAGCACCTTGCTGCCCGCCTTGAGCTCGCTGAGGTAGTTGGTCCGCTCGTCCTTGGAGAGGGTGTACGAGTGGATCGCCCCGGCGTTGACGCGGAACGGGCGGGTCGGCATGTAGGGCAGCGGGTGCGTCTCGCTGACGCACAGGATCATGCCCTTGGAGTGCGAGCCGACCAGGATGCCCTCGTCCTCGCGGAAGTACGTGCAGGTGTCGACGCAGGCCCGCTCGCCCATGCCGATGTGCTCGGTGCTGCGTATCTCCAGCTCGACCAGGTTGAGGTCGGGCACGTCGGCGGTGGCGGCCTTCTTCAGCTGGGCCGCGTCGCCGACCGCCTTGGGCGCCATCATCACGCCGTCCGAGCCGTGCTCCAGGACGCCGAAGATGATCTCGGCCTCCTCCACGTCCTGGGCCACCGTGATCATGCTGCCGGTGGACCGCGCGGCCGCCGCGATCACGATCTCCAGCGGGATCTTGGTGGGGTCGCGGAAGAGCAGCACGCTCCACTTCTCGGTGCGCGCCGACTCGCAGGCGTCCTCCAGGGTGGGCGCGTCGATGATCTCCACGAAGCGCCCGAACTCCACCTCCGGGTGCTTGATGGCCAGTTCGGCCGGCGTGATGCCGTGCCGGGCCGGGTCCACGATGACCACGGAGGCGTCGCCGAAGGACTCCGGGAGCGGCTTGCCCTGCGGGAAGAGGACCTTGGTGACGGTCGGCGGCAGGTCGGCGAGGTCGGCCGGGTCGTCGGCGACGATCCCTTCGAGCCGGTAGTGCAGGGCCTCCTGGAGGATGGCCTCCTTGGCCTCGCCGAGCGAACGGGCGTCGAGCCAGCTGAGCTTCATGGGGCGAACTCCTCTTAAGAGACGGTGGACAGCGGTACGGCAAGGGAGTCGGCGACCGCGCCGGGCGCGGACACCTCGTGCGGTACGGGGTGGATCAGCCGGGCGACCTTGGCGGCCATGGCCCCGGGGTCCGGTGCGAGGAAGACGTTGCGGCCCATGGCCACCCCGCTGGCGCCGCCGCGCAGCGCCTCGTCGACATAGGCGAGCACCCGCGTCTCGTCGGGCTCCCGGGGGCCGCCGACGACGACCAGGGGGACCGGCGAGGCGGAGGTGATGTCGCGCATCTCGGCGATGGTCTCGGCGCAGACGGTCTTGACGACGTCGGCGCCCAGATCGGCGGCGAGCGAGGCCGCGTGGGCGATCAGCGCGGGGTCGCGCGGGTTGGTGATCTTCGGGCCGCGCGGGTACATCATGGCGAGCAGCGGCACGTTCCACCGGTCGCAGGCGTCCGCGACGGCGGCCATGTCGGCGATCTGCTGCCGCTCCTGGACGGAGCCGAGGTTGACGTGCACGCTGACCGCGTCGGCGCCGAGCCGCAGGGACTCCTCCACGCTGGCGACCAGGTACTTGTCGTTGGGGTCGGGGGCGTGCACCGTACTGGCGCTCAGGTGCACGATCAGCGAGGTGCGGGCGAACCGGGCGGAGTCGACGTAGCGCAGACTGCCCTTGTGCAGGACCACCGCGTCCACGCCGTTGTCGGCGAGTTGCCCGACCAGGTGGTCGAGACGGTTCCCGCCGGTCAGCGGGCCGTCGGTGACCGAGTGGTCCAGCGGGACGATCAGCAGCCGGTCGCCGCCGTGGCGGTGGATCCGCCGCAGCCGTAACTGGCGGGCGAACGAATGGTGCAACATCATCACAACCTCCTCTGTCGGGTCAGGCGGGTACGGGCGCGGTGACGCCCGTACCGGCGTTGAGTGCGGCCAGTCCGAACTCGTCGTGCAGGACCCGGGCGGCCCGTACCGCGTCGTCGTCCGGGACGGTCACCGAGATCCGCATCTGCGAGGTGGAGACCGAACTGGGCGCGATGGCCGCGGACTTGAGGCAGCGCAGCATCCGGGCGGTGCTGTCGGGGCGGCTGAGCAGCCCCGTACCGACCAGGGAGAGCTTGGTGATGCCCCGGTCGGACTCCATGGGCCGGCCCGGCGGCCCGGGGCGCCGGGCGAGGTAGTCCCGCAGCGGCTCCACGTCGTCGCTGTGCAGGGTGATGCCGATGCTCACGCCGGTGCTCTCCTCCGAGAGCGCCGCCATGTCGACGGTGAGGGACTCACGGGCGAGGAAGGCGAAGACGTCGGTCGCCGCGTCCGCGTCGCCCGCGTCGAAGCGCAGGGTGACCCGGGCCACGTCCGCGTCGAGGACCACTCCGGTGACGGTCGTCGCTGATTCGAGCATGTCGGCTTTCGTCTCCTCCCTGGCGGCGATCACGGTCCCGGGACCGGGCCGTGCGGAGTGCTTGACGTGGATGTCGACCTTGCGCAGCGCCGCGAGCTCCACGGCCCGCGCGTGCATGACCTTGGCGCCGGCGAACGACATCTCGGCCATCACGTCGACGTCGACGGCGGGGAGCACCGAGGCGGCGGGCAGCATCCGGGGGTCGGCCGTGAACACGCCGTCGACGTCGGTGTAGATCTCGCAGTGGGCGGCGCCCAGTTCGGCGGCGAGGGCCACCGCCGTGGTGTCCGAGCCGCCGCGCCCCAGGGTGATCACGTCGCGGCGCGCGGTCAGCCCCTGGAACCCGGCGACCACCGCCACCGCGCCCCGGGCGAGCACCTCGGCGATGGCCTCGGTGTCCACGGCGACGATCACGCCCCGGCCGTGCGCGCCGGCGGCCAGGATGCCGGTCTGGGCGCCGACCAGGGACACCGCCCGCACCCCGGTGCGGTGCAGCGCCATGGCGAGCAGCGCGGCGGACGCGCTCTCGCCGGTCGCGAGCAGCTGGTCGGTCTCGCGGCCCGCCGGCGGCGCCCCGACGGACTCGGTCAGCCGGAGCAGCCGGTCGGTGGTCTTCCCCCGGGCCGAGACCACGACGACCACGTCGCGGCCGGTGCGGTGGGCGGCCGCGACCCGCTGGGCCACGGCGCGGACCTGCTCGATGGTGGCGAGCGAGCTGCCGCCGTACTTGTGCACCACGGGCCCGCGCCGGTCGGGGCGCTCGGGGCCGGCCCGGTCGGGGCCGGTGCGGTCAGGGCCGGGTCCGGCCGGGTCGTGCGGCGAGGGCGCCATGCGAGGGTTCACCTCCGCCGTTCGAGAGAGCCATGAAGCAGTCCTTTCCTGCGGCTTCGGCGAGGCCTGCCCCCGGTTCCCCGTTCCTTCTCCGGTCCGGCCCCACCGGCGGTGACGCTCCCCGAGGCGCGTATCGGCCAGGTTTCGCGCGGATATCGCGGCCGGTCGCGCGGCGATACCGCACGCGAGATGCCCCGCGCCAAGGGCACGGGGCATCGGGGAAAACGCTGGTGGGAGCGGCGCCCACCCGATTTCGTCAGAGTTTCAACGTTGCCTGGAGACGGAGATTGGCCTGCTGCAAACTGGTCAGCCGGGTGCGCATCGCCAGTGTGTGGTCGGTCCAGGACGCCTTCACGGCCCGGTGCGCGGGCTGGCGTATCAGCGAGGCGACCGGCGCGGCGCGGCCCGCCTCCACCGGGGCCGGACGGCTGGGCGTCTCCAGGGACGGGTCCTCGGCCAGGATGGCCTGCTCCAGGGTGCGCAGCGACTCACCGGGGTCGATGCCGAGCTCCGCCGACAGGAGCGTACGGGTCTCGCGGAACTGCCGCAGCGCGTCCGCCTGCCGCCCCGAGCGGTACAGGGCGAGCATCAGCTGGGCGCACATCTGCTCGCGGTAGGGGTTCTCGGCGACCTGCCGGTACAGCTCCCCGACGACCTTGCGGTGCCGCCCCATCTGGAGCTCCAGGTCGACGCACTCCTCCAGTACGGACAGCTGCTCCTCGCGCAGCACGGTGGCGGCCTGGCGCAGCACCCTGCTCTCCAGGCCCGCCGCCACCGGGCCCTTCCACTGCGCCAGCGCCGAGCGGAACAGGTCCACCGCCTGCTCGGGCTGCCTGTCCCGGGCGGCCGAGCGGCCGAGCGCCGCCAGGTGCTCGAAGCGGGCCAGGTCGAGCGCGGTGTTCGGCAGCCGGATGCGGTATCCGGCGGGGTGCGTCTCGATGAGGTCGCCCACGCCCGCCCCGACGAACTGGCGGCGGATCGCGGACACACAGATGCGCACCTGCCCCTTGGCGGAGGCGGGCGGGGTGTCCTCCCAGATCGCCTCCAGGAGCCGTTCGATCGGTACGACGTGCTCGGCTTCCAGTAACAGCGTGGCGAGCAGGGCCTGCTGCCTGAATCCTCCGAGGCGGACCTTCCGGCCCGCGCATTCCACCTCAAGTGGGCCGAGTATCCGGAAAGTGAATGCTTGGTTTCCCGCTGACTGCATTGGCTGAGCCCTCCCCAAGTCGGCGTTCTAGCAATTCATTTCGGCCTCTGGAGGTCGTTTCGGCCGCCAGACGCGACCGTTCCGGCCCAGCCGATGCGGCGGCCGGGCGGAACGTGTGCACCAAGGATTTCAGATCGCCCCTCTGGAGTACCCGTGGAGGCGGCCCGCTACCGGGCCGGGGCGGCGGCCGGAGCGGCCGTGGCGGGGGCGGTGGCGGGCCGGTTGATCCGCAGGGAGAGGGCGAGCATGGCCAGCGCCACCACCCCCACGGCCAGCGCGGCGTAGCCGACTCCGGAGGCGCCGTCGGCGGAGTAGCCGGCGGCCCCGGCCACGCCTCCGGTGCTGATCCCGATGTAGATCGTGCTCTGGTGCAGGCCGAGCAGGAGCGGGGCGGACTGCGGCGCCGTCGCCACCAGCCGCATCTGCTGCGGCACGTTGATCATCCAGTGGCACACACCCCAGGCGACGGCCATCGCGATGCCGGCGCCCAGCGACTTGGACAGCAACGGGGTCAGCGTGGTGGCGGCGACCAGCAGCGGCGCGGCGACGCTGATGGTGCGCACCGGCCCGATCCGGTCGGTGAGCCGTCCGGTGAGCAGGTTGCCCGAGACCGCCCCGATGCCGAAGCAGAGCAGGATCAGCGAGGTGCGGCCCGCGTCGCCGCCGGTCGCCTCGTCCATCACCTCGTCGATGTAGTTGTAGACCGTCCAGCTGGTGCTCAGGCAGAGCCAGGTGGCGATCAGGGTGACCAGCACGCGCGGCTGCCCGAGCGGTGCGAGCCGGGCCCGCAGGGTGGTCGCGGCCTGCCCCTTGAGCTGCGGCACGGTCGCCGCGATACCGGCGGTGGCCACCGCGGTGAGCCCCACGACCAGCCACAGGGCGGCGCGCCAGCCCGCCTCGTCGCCCAGCCAGGCGCCCAGCGGCAGCCCGAGCACGATGGCCGCGGTGAGCCCGCCGACCACCAGCGCCGCCGCCCGCCCGGCCCGCTCGGGCGGCACCATCGCCCGCGCCACGGCGAGGGAGTTGGCGGTGTACATGGAGGCGCCGGCACCGGCCACCACCCGGCCCGCCATGGCCCAGGAGTAGTCCCCGGCCACGGCGGTGAGCGCGTTGCCGACCGCGAAGACGCCCAGGGCGCCGAGCAGCAGCTGGCGCGGCGGCCGGTGCCCGGTGGCCGCCGCGAGCAGCGGTCCGCCGATCGCGTACGCCAGCGCGAACGCGGTGATCAGCCAGCCCGCGGTGGTACGGGAGACGCCGAAGTCGTCGGCCATGGGGTCGAGGATCGGCGCGATGATGAACGTGTCGACGCCCATCGCGAAGTTGCCCAACGCGAGGACGAGCAGTCGCAGACGCACGGTGACTCCTTGGAGTGTGCGGGGGAGCTTTTCTGGGCTGTACGGGGCTTTCCGGGCGGGAGCGCGGGTGCGGTCATCCGTCGGGCAGGAGCTTGATCCCGGCGTCACGGCCGAGGCCCAGGCGCTCGATGAGTTCCATGCACAGCAGCGCCATCTGCTCCAGGACGTGCGCGTTGCGCAGGTCGCCCGCGTCGAGGCCGCGCAGCCCCGCCCGGTCGATGAGCTCGATGACCGGGATCTTGGCGCTGTAGTCGTCGCCCGCCACGAACACGTCGAGATGGGCGCCGTCGACCCGCCCGGCGAACAGGGTGGCCGCGCAGGCGGTGTTGAACGCCTTGACCACGGAGGACCTCGGGGCGGCCCGCGCGATCCGCTCGGTCATGCTGGGGCCCGCCCGGCCGGGCGCCGCCGCCCCGGCCTCCTCCACCGGGTTGGTGGTGTCGATGAGGATCTTCCCGGCCAGCGCGTCGCTGTGGCGGGTGACGAAGGCGAGGGTGTCGTCGGTGCCCATGGCGAGCGTGATCAGCTCGGCCTCCAGGACCCCGTCCACGTCATGCGCCTCGACGCTGCCCAGGGCGCCCGCTCCGGCGGCGGCCGCCGCCCGTACCGCGAGCTCCGGGGAGCGGTCGGTGAGCCGTACGGCCGCGCCCGCCAGCGCGAACTGCCGTGCGGCGGCCCGGCCCATGGGCCCCGCGCCGACCACCCCGACCCTCACGCCGGCACCCCGCTCGGGAGCGCCGCCGGGGCGATGTTGTGGTTGACGCGGAACAGGTTGGCGGGGTCGTACCGCGCCTTGAGCGCGGCCAGCCGCGTGTACGCCTCGGACGTGAAGGCCGCCCGGACGTGGCTCTCGTCGGCCGAGGAGTCCAGGAAGTTGAGGTACTTGCCGCCGGTCGCCCAGGGCGCGAGCCGCTCCAGGAGCAGGTCGTCCGCCGCCTGGCCGGCCGGGCGCGCGCCGGGCGCGACGGTGAGCAGGCAGTAGCGCGCGTCCCGGTTGCCCACCGCATTGTCGTGCCGGACCGGCCCCTCCAGCGCCCCGCCGAGGTGGCGCAGCTCCACCAGCCCGAGCGGGCAGCCGGAGCCCGGCCCGGCCGCCTCCAGGATCCGCCCGGCCGCCGCCCGGTCCAGCTCGCCGAGCATCGCGGTGCGCTCGTGGTACGTGTACGGCTCGGTCGGATCGCCGTGGATCGAGGCGACCTCCGCGTACGGCATCTCCCGTACGGTGTCGAGCACGCGCGCCCCCAACTCCCGCAGCGGAGCGACGAGTCGGGCGCCCTCGGCCGCCGTGCCCGTGAACGCGATCCGCACCTGGACGACGAAGCGGCCGCGGAGCTCGGCGGGCAGCGCCGCCTCGTCCGGGAAGCGCACCAGGGCCAGCGAGGAGCTCATCTCGCGCGGCGCCGACGCCGTCCACTCCAGCCAGGCGGGCAGCACGGCCGGGGCCGCCGCCCCGTCGAAGGTGAGCGCGCCCCCGTACAGCCGGGAGACCGGCATCAGACCGATCTCCATCGAGGTGACGATCCCGAAGTTGCCCTTGCCGCCGCACAGGCCCCAGAACAGCTCCGGCTCGCGCTCCTGGTCGACCTGGCGCAGCACGCCGTCGGCGGTGACCACGTCGAGGGAGCGGATGTGGTCGGCCGCGTACCCGAAGGTGCGGGCCAGCACCGCCAGGCCGCCGCCGAGGGTGAAGGAGACGGCTCCGACCAGCGGTGAGGAGCCGTTGAGCGGCGCCAGGCCATGGGCCGCGCCCTCGTGGATCACCTGCTCCCAGAGCACCCCGGCGGACATCCGCGCGGTGCCCCGGTCCGGCGCGATCCGCAGCCCGGTCATCCGGCGGGTGGAGACGAGCACCGCCCCGTCGGCGGCCCGGGCGGCGCCGTGGCCGGTCGCCTGCACCGCGACCGGCAGCCCGTGCCCGGCGGCGAACCGGACCGCGGCAGCCACGTCCGCCGCCCCGGTCGCGCCCACCACCAGCGCGGGGCGGTGTGCGAGCAGGGTGTTGAAGCCGGCGCCCTCCTCGGCGTAACCGTCCTGGCCGGGCAGCAGGACGGGCCCGCGCACGGCCGCGGCGAGAGCGGCGACCTGGTCGGCGGGGAAGTGCGGGGGGTCCTGCACGGCGGATCGCACGGTGGGTGCCTCCTCGGTGGGCGCGGGGTGGGGGGCGGGTTGGCGTGCCGTGAGCCATCGTCCGCCGCGCGCGGGCGTACGGGACATCCCGAGATCAAGGTGTTGGCGGGGCACCGCACCCCTCAACTGAGGGGGGTGTGCGGGGGCTTCGGGTGCGGGAGCATGGAGGGGCACCCACCCGACGACGCCCCCCGCCCGCCCTGGGGGCGGCGAACGAGGAGTACCGGCCCGTGACCGTGCCCAGGAACGCGAGCACCACCCACGCCATCGACACGCTCCTGACGGCGATCGGCGCGGCCCCCGACGCCCTCGCCCTGTTTGCCACGGCCTCCGAGCAGCTGCGCCGCCTCATCCCGTACGACGCCTCGGTGTGGCGGGCCACCGACCCGGTGACGGGCATGATGACCTCGCCGATCCGGGTGGAGAACCTCACCGAGGAGGGCTGCTCGGTCTACTGGGAGTCCGAGCTGCTCACCGAGAACATCAACCTGTTCCGCGACCTCGCCCGCGCCCCGCTGCCGGTGGCGGGGCTGCGCGAGGCCACCGGCGGGCTGCCCGGCCGCAGCACGCTCTACCGCGACTTCCTGGCGCCGCGCGGCCTCGACGACGAACTGCGGGCGGTGCTGCGGGTGGGCGGCCACCCGTGGGGCCAGGTCAGCCTGTTCCGCGCGCAGGGGGCGCCGGCCTTCGGCGCGGACGACACGCTGGTGGTGAAGGAGCTGTCGGCGGCGATGGCCCGGCGCCTGCGCTCCTTCACCGAGCCGTCCGCCGAGCCCACCCCCAGCCACGGCCCGGGCCCCGGACTGCTGCTCTTCGACGCCTCGGGACGTCTCCTTTCGGTCAACGACGAGGCCCGCGAACTCCTCGACGACCTGGTGCCCGGCCCGGCCACCCCGACCCCGCTGGGGGTGTCCGTACCGGCCTGGATGCACAGCACGGCGAGCAAGGCCCGGGCGATCGCGGCCGGTTGGGACAAGGGGGTCGCGCGGGTACGGGTGCGCAGCAAGGGCGGCCGCTGGCTGGCCTGCCACGCCTCCTGCCTGCGCGGCGCGGACGGCGAGCTGGGCGCCTCGGCGGTGGTGATCGAGCGCGCGTCGATCTCCGAGGTGGCCCCGCTGATGGTGAAGGCGTACGAACTGACCGACCGCGAACTGGAGATCACCCAGCACATCGCGCGCGGGCTGGGCACCGCGGAGATGGCCGGGAAACTGTTCCTCTCGCCGCACACGGTCCGGGACCATGTGAAGGCGATCTTCGAGAAGGTCCGGGTGTCCAGCCGCGGCGAACTGGTGGCGAAGCTGTTCACCGAGCACTACGCGCCGCTGGGGGAGGAGTCGGAGCAGCGGGTGTGGGGGTGAGGGGGCGGCGCTCCGTACCAAAAGGCCCGGGGGCCGGCGGGGCACCTCGTACGGAAACCGGTCGCTCCACCGGAAAATGCCCGGTCACGGCACGGTGAGGACGCGGCGGGCGGCCCGCTGAGCACCGGCACGGCACCGACACGGCACCAGCAGGGCGCGCACACGGCACCAAGCACGGCACCAACCACGGCACCAACACCGGACACAGGGCACCAATTGCCGGATCTTCAGGACTCCCCCCTTCCGTCTCCACACAACGCGCACATATGTTGGGCCCGGAACGCTGATGCGGGTCACTGATGCGGGTCACTGAGGCGGATCGCCGATGCGGGCTGCCCACGCGGACCGCTGAGGGCGACGCGTCCGGGGGAGGCTTGTTGTGGCGAAGACGACGGCTGCGGCGGCGCACTGGGGGTCGGACGACGAGGGCGGCGACTCCGGGGCGCTGCGGATCCTCGAACTGCTGGCGGCCCAGGCGCCGTTGGACGACCTCGACGAGGTGCTGCTGCGCGCCCACGACCGGGGTGCGACGGCGGACGAACTGGCGGTGATCCACCGGGCGGGCCGGCTGGGCCGTACGGTGCACGGGCTGCTCGACCGCCGCCGAAGACGCGAGGCGGACCTGGCGGCCCTGCTGGACACGGCCCGGGAACTGGCCTCCTCGTGCGACGTGGACGGCCTCGTGAAGACGGTCGCGCACCGCACCCGGACGCTGCTCCAGGTGGACATGGCGTTCGTGGCGCTGCTGACCACGGGCTCGGGCGACTCGGTGATACGGGCGTCGGCGGGCACCACGACCTCGCTGCACATCGGGCTGCACCTGTCGGCCGACCACGGCGTGGGCGCGGTGGTGCGGGCGACGGGCGCGCCGTTCTGGACGTCGGACTACCACGCGGAGACCCGGATCGACCACGACCCGGCGCTGGACGCGGCGATCGGGCGCGAGGGGATCCGCTCGGTGCTCGCGCTGCCGCTGCACCACGCCAGCGGCACGGTGGGCGTGCTGTACGCGGCGCACCGCGACGTACGCCACTTCGAGCCCGACGAGGCCGCCCTGCTCGGCTCCCTGGCGGACCTGGCGGCGGCCGCGGTCGACAAGGCGCAGTGGCTGGAGCTCTACAACGCCGAGGTGGCCAAGCTGGAGGAGCACAGCGCGCTGGCGATGGAGACGATCGAGACGGAGCGCTGGCTGGAGGCGGTGCGCGACCACATCATCGGCTTCGCCCTCTCCGGCCAGGGGGTCGCGGGCCTGGCGGCGGAGGTGGGCGTACTCCTCGACGCGGAGATCCTGGTCCGCGACCACCGGGGCCGCCTCCTCGCGGGCCGCGAGGACTCCTGGCCCCCCCTCCCCCCACCGGCCCCGTCCCCCCGCACCCCCCAACTCCTGGACGCCGACACCTGGCAGGCGGCGATCTGGGCCGGCACGACCTGGCTCGGCCACATCCTGGCCCGCCCCCGCACCACCCTCACCCCCGAGGGCGAACGCATGCTGGCCTACGCGGGCCAGGCGGTGGCGCTGGCGGTGGGGAGCCGTGGGCCGGCGGCGGGGATGGGGGGGTTCGACAGTCATTGTGCGTAGGGGCGTTCTGATCCTGCCCGATGCCCCTGCGCCCGCCGTCGAGTCGGGTCGCGGCCGTGAGCACGAGAAAGGGCCGGTCGGGATCAACCTCCCGACCAGCCCTTTCGTTCTGTGCCCCCGGCAGGATTCGAACCTGCGACACCCGCTTTAGGAGAGCGGTGCTCTATCCCCTGAGCTACGGAGGCGTACCCGGGTCGCCCGTGGTGGGCAGCCCAGGACAGGGTAGCGGATGGTGCTGGGACGGCGGGGCGGGCGGGCCGGTGCGGGGGTGTACCGGTCCGCCCGCCGTCTGTGGGGCGGGGGCGCCCCGGCTGCGGGGCGCCGTCGTGCCCTGGGTCAGCGGCTCAGTACCGGCTCCTCCACCCGGGGCGTCGGCGTCGGCGCCGCAGCGCGCGGCTTGCGGAGCAGTACCGCGCTCACCACCGCCGCCAGCACCATCACCGCCGCCGAGATCGTCAGGCACAGGTGGATGCCGTCCAGGAACGCCTCGGTGAAGCCGTGCAGCATACGGGGGGTGTCCGCGCCCAGGTCCACGCCGTGGACCGCGCCGAAGCCGCCGCTGTCGACCGCTCCCGTCACCCGGTCGCGGGCCTCCGCGCCCAGGCCCGCGTCCGAGAGGCGGCCCGGCAGGGCGTCCGTCACCTTCGTCGTGAGCAGGGCGCTCATCAGGGCCGGGCCCAGCGCCGCCCCGACCTGGCGGAACGCGTTGCTGCCCGCCGCCGCCATGCCCGCCAGCTGATGCGGTACGGAGTTGATCGCCGTCGCCGTCATGGGCGCGAAGACCGCGCCGAAGCCGATCCCCAGGATGATCAGGCGCCAGGACATGTCGGCGAAGGAGGTGTGGGCGTCGATGGAGGTGAGGGAGAGCAGGCTGCCGGTCGCCAGGAGCAGGCCCGAGGTGATCAGGACCCGCGCCGACACCTTGTGCATGATCTGGCCGAAGACCGGGCCCGCCGCCATCGCCGGGAGCGTGAACATCAGCATCCGGTAGCCCGCGTCCAGCGTCCCGAGCTGCTGCACCTGGCCCAGATAGAGGCTCAGTACGAAGATGAAGCCGATCAGGCCGAGGAAGCTGATCATCGCCACCAGCGCCGTCGCGCTGAACGCCGGTGAGCGGAACAGCTTCAGGTCCAGCATCGGGCTCTCGCTGCGCAGCTCCGTGACCACGAACGCCACCAGCGACACCGCCGACAGCGCCAGCGCCACCAGCACCCGGCCCTCGGAGAAGGACTCGCCGCCGCCCTCGATCACCGCGTACACCAGGGCCGTGATGGCCACCGCCGCCGTGATCTGGCCCGGCCAGTCCAGCTTGCGCGAGCCCGCGGCGCGCGAGTCCGCGACATAACGGGCGGCCGCCGCCATGGTCAGCAGCGAGGCCGGGATGGGGGCCAGGAAGATCCAGCGCCAGGACGCGTTCTCCAGGATCAGGCCGGAGATCATCGGGCCCACGGCCAGCGCGCCCATCAGGGACGCGGTCCACATGCTCACGTACTTGGAGCGCTCGCGCGGATCCGGCACCGCGTGGCTGATCAGTCCGAGCGTGGCGGGCAGCAGGGCGGCGGCGCCGACGCCCGCGAACGCCTGCCCCGTCCACAGGACTTCGACGCTGCCGGCCGCGTCCGCGCTCAGGGCTATCGCCGCGCCGATCGCACAGAAGGCGAGACCGGCCTGGAAGACCTTGCGGCGGCCGTACACGTCACCGACGACCCCGGCCGTCAGGATCAGCGCCGCCATCGGCAGGACGAAGGCGTCGGTCACCCAGGACAGGTCGGCCGTGGAGGCGTCCAGGCTGCGCTGGATCGTCGGCAGGCTCACCGAGACCGTGGTGACCGGGAGATAGGCGACGAACACACCGACGCAGGCCATGACGATGGTGGCGGCGCGGCTGTCGCGCCCGCCCCTCGCCGTGGTCGTGGCATTCACTGAGTACTCCTTTACGTCCCTGGGGGAGGTGTCCCCGGGGAAGGGCATGGGGGGCGCCCCTCGGCCGGGCGGGCCGGGGCGTGGCACGGCGGATGGACGGCCGTCCTCCGCGGGCGGTGGGAGGGGAGGGGAGGGCTGCGCGGCCGGGCGTCGAGTCGGCGGCCGCAGCCGCCCGGTCCCGTGCCCGCCCGGCCCTCAGAGCCGTGTGCTGACCTCCGTCAGATGGCAGCGGCCGATCTTCGCCCCCACCACCGTGAAGTGCATCGCGATCGGGTTGAGGCTCGTGTCGCAGCGGGCGAAGCCGGTCACCACCGCGTCCTGGCCCAGGACCAGGAAGTCCCGGTCGGGCACCAGGACCTTGCCGAGGGTGGAGAAGAAGAGGGAGATGTCCGAACGGGTGGAACCGGGGCCCAGCGACGCGGCGTTGGCCGCGCCCGGTGCGAAGAAGTCGACGCGGTCCGCGAAGAGGTCCAGCAGGCCCGTGTGGTCCCCTGCTCGCTGCCGGGCGAAGAACGCCTCGACCACCGCCCGGGTGGTCGGTGACGTGAACGCGCGCGGCTGGGTGGGGTGTTGGGCCATCGGACGGTCCTCTCGACGCGTAGCCGCTCGGTCGGCGTTCCGGCTCTGGTGGTTCCCGTTCTCGGGTACGTCCACTCTGCGCCCGTCCGTATGTAGAAGTCCAACATCTACATTTTCTGCGAACTATAATCAGCGGTTATGGAGCTGCGTCAGCTGGAGTACTTCGTCACCGTCGCCGAGCTGGCCAGCTTCACCAAGGCCGCCGAGGCGCTGCACGTCGCCCAGCCGGGGGTCAGCGCCCAAGTGCGCAAACTGGAGCGGGAGCTGGGCCAGGACCTGCTGGACCGCTCCAGCCGTACGGTCCGGCTCACCCCCGTCGGCGTCTCCGTGCTGCCGCACGCCCAGGCCGCGCTCGCGGCGGTCGCGGCCGTGCGGCAGACGGTCGACGAGCTCAGCGGTCTGGTACGGGGCCGGGTCACCATCGGGACCGTCATCTCCATGGGCAAGTCCCTCGATCTGCCGGGGCTGCTCGCCTCCTTCCACGAGGCGCACTCGGGAGTGGAGATAGGGCTGATCGAGGACACCTCCGAGCACCTCCTGGACGCCCTGCACTCGGGCCGTATCGACCTCGCGGTGATCGGCCGCACCGGCGGCGCCCCGCCCGGCATCACGCTCTACGACATCGTCGACGAGCCGCTGGTGGCCGCCGTGGGCCACCGGGACCCGCTGGCCGGACGGGAGCGCGTCGGGCTCGCCGAGCTCGCCGACCGGGCGCTGATCTGTCTGACCCGGGGGACCGGGCTGCGCAGTGTCATCGAGGCGGCCTGCGCCCGGGCCGGCTTCCGCCCGCACATCGCCTTCGAGGCCGCCGACCCGCACGTCCTGGCCCAACTCGCCGGGCGGGGGCTGGGAGTGGCCCTCATCCCGATCTCGCTGGCCCGCGCCAACGAGGCGGAGGTCCACCTCGTGGAGATCGACCGGCCGAGCATCCACGGCAGCCTCGCCCTGGGCTGGCGCACCGACGGCCCCACCAGCCCGGCCGGGGCCGCGCTCATCGCACACGCCCGCGCCCGGCTGCCCGAGAGCCGCTGAGAGCCCGCCCCGAGCCCCGCCCCGACGCCCCGCCCCTCCCGGGCCCCGGTGCCCGGCGCGCGTACGCCCGAGGACTCCGTCAGGTCCGCACCCGGTCTCGGTGGTACTTGCCAAAGTCCCCGGAAGACGGTTGCCAGTGCCCCGGGCCCCGGAACAGGGTCGCGGTACAGGACCCCGGGGCCACCGGCCGTACACCGGCCGAGGCGGCACGCGTACGCGGCGCGCTTTCGCGGTGCGCGTACGCGGCACGCAGACACAGCACTTGGAGGACGAGCGATGTCCGAGACCACCCAGCCGCAGGCGTTCCAGGACGACGCGGAGCTCCGCGCGAGCAACCGCGCCATCGTCGAGCAGTACATGAACTGCCGTGGCGAGGACCGGCTCAAGCGCCATCTGCTGTTCACCGAGGACGGCGTCGGCGGGCTGTGGACCACCGACACCGGTGAGCCCATCGCCATCCGCGGCCGCGACACCCTCGGCGAGCACGCGGTGTGGTCCCTCCAGTGCTTCCCGGACTGGGTGTGGACCAATGTCGAGATCTTCGAGACGCAGGACCCCAACCGGTTCTGGGTGGAGTGCGACGGCGAAGGCAAGATCCTTTTCCCGGGTTACCCGGAGGGGTACTACCGCAACCACTTCATCCATTCCTTCGAGTTCGAGAACGGGAAGATCAAGCTGGAGCGGGAGTTCATGAACCCGAACCAGCAGCTGCGCGCGCTGGGAATCCCGGTCCCCTCGGTCAAGCGCGAGGGAATCCCCACCTGATCCCGGTCCCGCCCCGCCTTTCCCGTACCTCCAGGAGACCCCGTTCCATGCATGAGTACACGGTGGTGGACGCCTTCGCGCGTACCCCGCTCGAAGGCAATCCGGTGGCCGTGTTCTTCGACGCCGCGGACCTGCCGGCCGAGGTGATGCAGCGGATCGCCAAGGAGATGAACCTCTCCGAGTGCACCTTCGTGCTCCCCGCCGAACAGGGCGGCGACGCACGGATCCGGATCTTCACCCCGGTCAACGAACTGCCGTTCGCCGGGCACCCGATCCTCGGCACGGCCGTCGCCATCGGCCGCCCGCGCAAGGCGGACCGGCTGGTCCTGGAGACCGCCATGGGCGCCATCCCCTTCGAGCTGGTCCACGACGACGACGCCACCTCCGTACGGATGGCCCAGCCGGTGCCCGTCTGGGAGCCGTACGAGCACACCGAGGCGCTGCTCGCGGCGCTGGGCCTCACGTCCTCGATCACCCCGGTCGAGGCCTATCGCAACGGGCCCCGGCACGTGCTCGTGGGCCTGGAGAGCGTCGAGGCGCTCTCCGCGCTGACCCCGGACCACAACGCGCTGCGCGCCTTCCCCGACATGTCGGCCTACTGCTTCGCGGGCTCCGGCACGCACTGGCGCTCGCGGATGTTCTCCCCGGCGTACGGCGTCGTCGAGGACGCGGCGACCGGCTCGGCGGCGGGGCCCGTCGCGATCCACCTGGCGCGCCACGGGCTGGCCTCCTACGGCCAGGACCTGGAGATCCTCCAGGGCGTCGAGATGGGCCGCCCGTCCCCCATGTACGCCAACGTCGAGGGCGAGGGCGACCGGGTCGGCGCGGTGCATGTCGGCGGCCACGGCGCGGTCCTCGCCCGCGGCACGATCTACGTATAGAGAGGCTGTCCAGTGAGCGTGCCCGTGGAGACCACCGGTGAAGGCCCGGTCCTCGACCGGGAGTCGGCGGGCTACGACGAGGAGGTCGCCGCCTACCAGCTCGGGTTCGGCCAGCGGCCGGACGTCGTGGTCGCCGCGCAGGGGCCGGACGACGTCCGCGCCGCCGTCGAGCTGGCCGCCGGGCGCGGGCTGCCCCTCGCGGTGCAGTCCACCGGCCACGGCCTGCCCGGCGACCGGGCCGGCGGCGTCCTGGTGAGCACCGCGCGGATGCGCGGCGTCGAGGTCGACCCCGCCACCGCCACCGCCCGCATCCAGGCCGGCACCCCGTGGGGCGAGGTGATCCGGGAGGCGGCCGTGCACGGTCTGGCGCCGCTGTCCGGCAGCACGCTCGGCGTCGGCGCGGTCGGCTACAGCCTCGAGGGCGGCATCGGCCTGCTGGCCCGCACCCACGGCTTCGCCGCCGACCGGATCACCGCGGCCGAGGTCGTCAGCGCCGACGGCGAGCTGCGGCACGTCACGGCCGACAGCGACCCGGACCTGTTCTGGGCGCTGCGCGGGGCGGGCGGCAACTTCGGCGTGGTCACCTCGCTGGACGTGGAGCTGGTGCGCCAGCCGCGGATCTACGGCGGCGGGCTCTACTTCGCCGAGCCGCAGGTGCCGCACGCCCTGCGCTCCTGGCTGGAGTGGACGGCGGGCGTGGGCGAGGAGATGACCTCCTCGATCGGCCTGGTGCCCTTCCCGGACAAGCCCGCGGTGCCCGAGGAGGTACGCGGTCGCTACACCGCGCACATCCGCGTCGCCCACACCGGCGCCGCCGCCGACGGCGAGGCGGCGGTGGCCCCGCTGCGCGCCATCGGCCCGTACGTCCTGGACACGCTCACCGACATGCCCTACACCGACTCGGACTCCATCTACCGCGACCCGCCCACCCCCATGGCGTACTACGGCACCAACGTCCTGGTCGACGACCTCGACGTGGCGACGGCCGGGCGGATCCTGGAGCTGACCGGGCCGGGCTCGGGCCTCAACTGCGTGGTGCAGATCAACCACATGGGCGGGGCGATGGCCCGCCGGCCCGCCGTGCCCTCGGCGGTCGGCCACCGCGGCGCCCGGTTCCTGGTGCGGGTGCTCAGCCGGATCGCCCCCGGCGCGGGCGAGGCCGCGGCCGTCGCCGAGCGGGCCGCGCACGAGCAGGTCTACGCCCTGTTCGGCGACCGCATCCTCGGAGTCGCCCCGAACTTCCTGCTGGGCGGCCCGGTCACGGCCGAGCAGCTGAAGGCCTGCTACGAGGCGGCGGACTACGAGCGGCTCACCGCGCTGAAGGCCGTGTACGACCCCGGGAACCTGTTCCGCGGCTACCACAACATCCCCCCGGCCCACTGACCCCCGCTTCAGGAAAGGAGCACCACATGACCGGCATCGGCGTCATCGGATGCGGAACCGTGGGGGCCACGCTGGTGGCCGCGCTCGCCGCCCGGCACGAGCAGTTCGCGGAGCCGGGCGAGCTCGTCCTCGTCGACCGCCCCGAGGGCCGCTGGCGCGGCCGCGCCTACCAGCGCGACACCGAGGCCGTCCTCGCCAACGGGCCGATGATCGGCATGTCCCTGTACCTCGGCGACCCCGAGCACGGCGTGCGCTGGGCCGAGGCCAAGGGGCTCGCCGTGCACCCGGACGAGCAGGGCGTGCACCGCTTCCTGTCCCGGCCGGTCTACGGCGACTATCTGGAGGACGGGGTCGAGGAGGCCCTGGACACGCTGCGCGCGGCCGGGTGGCGGATCCGCTCGGTCGAGGAGACGGCCACCGCCGTCGAGCGCGACGGGGACGGCGTCGTCATCCGGTACGCGGGCGGGAGCGTCCGGGTGGACCACGCGGTGCTGTGCGTGGGCGGCCGCGCCGACGACGACGCCTACGGGCTGCGCGGCACCCCCGGCTACATCGACGACCCGTACCCCCTGCGGGAGGCGCTCGCCGACGTCCCCGAGGACGCCGAGATCGCGGTCATCGGCTCCGGCATGATCGCCACCGATGTGCTGATGGCGCTGCGCGCCTTCGGGCACCAGGGGCGGGTCACCCTGGCCTCGCGGTCGGGGCTGCTGCCCTCGGTGCGCCGCAAGGCGGCCCGGGTGCTGCCCTCGGTGCTGACCGCCGAACGGCTCGCGGCACTGCCCCGGCCCGTACGGCTCGCGGACATCGCGGCGCTGGCCCGTGAGGAGGTCGAGACGGCGGGCGGCGACTTCGCCGCGATCGCCGCCGACATCATGGACCCGGCCCCGGCCGAGGAGCGGCTGCGCCGCCAGCTCGACGAGGGCCTCTCCGACGACATCGGCACCCAGCTCCTCCAGCGCGCGGTGATCGAGATCGGCCAGGACCTGTGGCTCGCCCTGGAGGAGGGCGACAAGGAGCAGGTGTTGCGCTCCCTGCACTCCCGGCTGTGGAGCTTCGCCTCGCCCATCCCGCGGTCCACCGCCGCCAAACTGGTCGAGCTGTGCGACGAGAAGCGGCTGCGGGTGCGCGCCGGGATCGAGACGGTCGAGCGCGACGGCGACGGCTTCCTGGTGCGGTACGAGGACGGTGAGCACGACCGCGCCGACCTGGTGGTCAACGCGGTCACCTCGGTCTACCGGCCCGAACCGCCGTCCGCCGGAGGTCTGTTGGGGCTCGCCCGCACCAGCGGGGTGCTCGCCGACCACCCGCACGGCGGCATCCGGGTCGACGAGAGGAGCGGCCGGGCGCTCGACACCGCCGGGCAGAGCGACGACCGCCTCTTCGTGCTCGGCGAACTGACCCGTGGTGCCTACTACTTCGTCAGCGCGGTGGCCGCCTTCACCCGGCGCGCCGACGAGATCGCCGCCACCCTCGCGGCGCTCCCGGCCCCGGCGGCACGGGACGCCGTGCCCGCCGCCGGCTGAGAGCCGGAAACAGGCTCTGGGCCCTCCTTCCCCGGTCGCGGGCCCTAGGGTCTGCGGCCGGGGAAGGAGGCGCCGGTCAGGGCCAGCAGTGGGGCCGACTTCACCGCCGTCTCCTCGAACTCGGCCTCCGGGTCCGACAGGGCGGTGATCGCCCCGCCGACCCCGTACCGGACCCGGCCCGGGGTGATCACCGCCGTACGGATCGCCACGCTCAGATCGGCGGCGCCGGAGAGCGAGAAGTAGCCGATGGCCCCCGAGAAGACGCCCCGGGGCCCCGCCTCCAGGGCGTCGATGAGGCGCATGGTGCGGATCTTGGGGGCGCCGGTCATCGAGCCCGCCGGGAACGCGGCGCGCACACAGTCCACCGCGCCGCGGTCCGGGCGCAGCCGGGCCCGTACCGTGCTGACCAGCTGGTGGACGGTCGCGTACGTCTCCACGTCGAACAGGCGCGGGACCTCGACCGAGCCGGTCTCGGCGTTGCGGCCCAGGTCGTTGCGGACCAGGTCCACGATCATCAGGTTCTCCGCCCGGTCCTTCTCGTCCGCCCGCAGCTGTGCCACCAGCGCCGCGTCCTGCTCCGGCGTCGCCCCGCGCGGCCGGGTGCCCTTGATGGGCTCGGAGGTGACCGTGCCGTCCGCCGCCACCCGCAGGAACCGCTCGGGCGAGGTGCTGAGCACCCCGAGCCGCCCGAACCGCAGCAGCGCGCCGTACGGGGCCGGGCTGACGCGGCGCAGCAGCCGGTAGGCCTCCCAGGGGTCGCCGTCGAACGCGGCCTCGGCCTGGTTGGTCAGACAGACCTCGTAGGTCTCGCCCGCCGCGATCTGTCGCCGGCAGACGTCGATGAGGCGCAGATACGCGTCCCGGTCGTGCCGCAGCCGGATGGCGGACGGCGTGGCCGGTGCGGCGGGCTCGGCGAGCTCCTGGCCCGCCACCGACTCCAGGGCCCGCGCGGTCGCGTCCAGCCAGGCGCGCGCCGCGTCCTCCTCGCCCTCCTCGGTGAGCGCCAGCAGATGGGTGAGCCCGGTGAGGTGGTCGAGGACCACCGCGCGGTCGGCGAAGACCAGGGCGGCGTCCGGGTCCTCGGCGCGGTGGGCGGCCTCGCCCTCGCACTGCGCCTTCAGCTCGTAGCCGAGATAGCCGACCCAGCCCAGGGCGAAGTCGAAGGGCAGATCGGGGAGTTCGGCGTGCAGGGAGCGCAGGTCGCGATCCAGCCAGTCGAGGAAGTCGGCGCTCACCGTGCGCCGTCCCGCCGCGCACTCCACCGTGACGGTGCTGCCGTACGCGTCGGCGCGCGCCACCCGGGCGAGCGGGCCCGCCGCGTCGCCGAGGACGGAGAAGCGGCCGGTGTCCGCGTCGGGCCGGCTGCTGTCCAGCCAGAAGGCGTACGGGCTCTGCCCGAACAGCCGGTGGAAGGCGCTCTCGTCGCTCCAGCGGGTGGGCAGCCGCTCTTCCAGGACGCGCAGTTTGCGCGGCGCCGCCTCGTCCTCGCCCGCCGCCGCGCCGGTGGTTCTCGCGGTACGCACGAGGGGGCGGCGGACCACGTCCGTGCCCCGTGCGCGGTGCCACTCGCGCGTCAACTCCGTGAAATTCGCCAGGAGTTCCTCGCCGTACTCGGTGAGGACGGACTCCGGGTGGAACTGGAGGCCCCACAGCGGCCGGTGCCGGTGGCGGTGGCCCATCAGGACGCCGTCCGCCGTCCAGGCCACCGCCTCCATCTCCGCGGGCAGCGAGGTGACGGCCAGCGAGTGGTAGCGCACGGCCTCGAACGGCGAGGGCACGCCCCTGAACAGGTCCTCGCCGGTGTGCAGGACGGGCGAGGTGCGGCCGTGGCGCGGCTCGGGGGCGGGGCCGACCGCTCCGCCGAGCGCCAGCGCGGCACCCTGGTGGCCCAGACAGATCCCGAGAAGGGGAATACCCGTACGGTCGACGATGTCCCGGCACATTCCGAAGTCGGCCGCGCGGCCGGGATGTCCGGGCCCCGGGGAAATCACGACATTGTCGAATTCAGCGAGCCGCGCCGAATCCCATCCCGGATCGTCATTGCGCACGACGACCGGTTCCGCCCCGCCCACCCGGGCGAGGGAGTGGAAGAGATTGAACGTAAACGAGTCGTAGTTGTCGACCAGCAGCGTCCGGACGGCTTTCCTCATGGCGCTGTTATCGCGTAGAGAATGTGCTCGACGGTCTCGGCGCCCTCGTCGATGCGGCGGCTTCCCAGGACGTTCAGCGCACGGCCGCAGTCGGCGGCGATGGCGTGCAGCGCGTCGATGTCGCCCCGGTCGCTGAAGTGGAGCAGCACCCGTCCACCGGGGGCGGCGAAGGCCGGGGCCTCGGCCAGATAGCGACGGTGGGTGCGGTAGCCCGGGTCGACGTAGGCCTGTTCGTGGACGGTCTCGTGGCGGTACGTGGGCGGGGCGAGCACGAAGTTGGAGTGCCAGTAGACGGTGTCGTAGCGCTCGTCGGGGCCGAGCGCGTCGAACAGGTCGCTGTGCACGGCGGTGAGCCGGTCCGCGACGCCGTGCCGCCGGGCGTTCAGGGCGGTGTTGCGCACCGCCTGCTCGTTGATGTCCAGGGCCGTCACCGGCTCGCCGCCCGCGAGCGCGGCGGTGACCGCGATCACTCCGGTCCCGCTGCCGACCTCCAGTAACGAGCCCCGCCAGGGTCGGGGCTGAGGGCCCGTCAGGCCGAGTAACTCCATGGCCGCGCCGGTCGACGCGGAGAACGGCGGGGCGAACACCCCGTCCAGCAGATCCCACTCGTGTCCGGCCAGCGTGAAGGTGCGCGGCCGGTCCTTGCTCCGCAGCGCCGCGCGGCTTCGCTCCAACGACCGGAGATAGTTCTTGATTTCGGTCATCCCGCCCCCTAATTGTTTCGCCTCGGCAGCCGCTCGGGGCGGTGCCGTCCGCTGGTCAGCAACTTGACCCACCCTACGGAGGAACGTAAGTTCGATGAGGGCTTGCGCCCTGTTTCGAGCCTATGGGGGGCGGCGACATGGTGGATGACAAGGCATTCTCGGATGCCCCGGCACTGGCCGTTCTGGAACTGCTCGCACTTGATTCACCCCCGGGGCACTTTCAGGAGTTGCTCGACCGCGCCCGCCGCGAAAAGATGCCGCGCATCCCGCTGGAGGAACTGGAAAGAGCGACCCGGCTCGCCCTGAAAATCCAGGCCTCCAGTCACCAGCGGCGCCAGCGCGAATCGGTCATGGCCGACCTGGTCAACACCGTGCACGACATGACGATTCCCTACGACCCCGACTCCTTGCTCAAGGTCATCACGAGCCGCGCTCGAAGACTGCTCGGGTTCGACATGGCCTACATCAGTCTGCGCAAGCCCGGCGGCGGGTCGTATGTGCACAGTTCGGACGGGGACACCACCTCGCTCAACGTGGGCCTGGTCGTCGAGGAGAGCCGGGGCCTGGGCGAGATGGCGCACGAGAGCGGCGCGCCCTACTGGACCTCCGACTACCTCAACGACGACCGGATCCCGCACGACGAACAGCTCGACGCGGTCGTCCGGGCCGAGGGCCTGCACGCCATCATGGTGGTGCCGATCCGTCAGAGCGGTGTGCCCATCGGCGCGTTGTACGGGGCGGACCGGGTCGTGCGGCACTTCACGCCCGACGAGATCAGCGTCATGCGCTATCTGGCGGACTTCGCCGCCGTCGCCCTGGAGAAGGCGCGTCTGCTCGACCGCTCCCGCAAGGAGATCGCCGCCCTGGAGGAGGCGGGGGTGCGCGCGGACGCCACCATCGCCCGGATGCGGCAGCTGTCCGGGGCGCTGGCCTCGCTCGTCGCTCTGGTGCTGGGCGGCGGCGATCTGCACGAGCTCGCCAAGGCCGCCGCCCAGACGCTGGACGGCGGGCTCGTGGTGAGCGACGCCTGCGGGCGCACCCTCGCCTGCGCCGGGCAGTCGCCCGGCCTCGACGAGACGCGAACCCGCGAGGCCGCCCTGGAGACGCACGCGGCGGGCGGCCCGGTGGAGGTCGCGCAGAACGTCTGGGCGGCCCCGGTCAGCGCCGGCGAAGGCCCCGACCTGGTGCTGCTGCGCTCCGAGCGGCCGCTCACCGAGGACGAGCGGGCCTTTCTGGGCTCGGTGGGGCAGGCCGTCTCGCTGATGTTCGCGGTGCGGCGCAGCACGGCCGTCGCCGACGGGCCGCTGCGCGACGAGTTCTTCGACGGGCTGCTCACCGCGGTGCCGCAGTCACCCGGCCAACTCGCCCGCCAGGCCACCCAGCTGGGCCTGGACGCGGACGCCCCGCACGTCGTGGTGGTGGCCCGGCCCGAGGGCGCGGAGCACGGCAAGGCGGTGGTGTGGGCGTCCTCGTACGCCTACCGGGGGGCCGGGCTGATGAAGGTGCACGAGGGCGACATCGTGCTGCTGCTGCCCGGCACCGACGCCTCGGCGCTCGCCCGCGCGGTGTCCGGCGAGCTCTCCCCGCTGCTCGCCGAGCCCGTCACCGTGGCGTCGGCTGGCCCCGCCGCCTCGCTCGCCTCGGTGGCCCAGGTCTACCAGGAGGCGCTGCGCTGCTTCGACGCGCTGCTCGCGCTGGACGGCGCGGGCAGCGCCGCCTCCATCGACGACCTGGGCTTCCTCGGACTGCTGCTCTCCGACGACCACGACGTCGACGGGTTCGTCGCCTCGGTCGTCGGGCCGGTCCTGGACCACGACGCCGAGCGCATGACGCACCTGGTGCCGACGATGGAGGCGTACTTCGCCGCGGGCAGCAGCCCCACCCGCGCGGCGGGCGGACTGCACGTCCACCCCAACACGGTGACCCGCCGCCTGGAGCGCATCACCGAACTGCTCGGCCCGGGCTGGCAGCAGCCCGAGCGGGCCACCGAGGCCCAGCTGGCGCTGCGGCTGCTGCGCGCCCGGGACGTGCTGCGCCGCCGGCGCGAGGCGGTCCTCGGCCAGCGGGAGCCCGCCGAGGGGACTCAGGACACCTTGGGGAAGTAGCCCTCCTCCCGCGCCCGGTCCGCGGTCAGCACCTGCACGGCGTGGGCCGCCGAGGCCAGTGTCATATGGCAGTGCCAGCCCCGCAGGGAGCGCCCCTCGAAGTCCCGCAGCCCGGCCCGGTCCCCGTGGTCCGCGAGGTCCCGGCCGACCCGGTCGGCCAGCCGGGTCAGGCTCAGCAGCGTGGACGCGGGCACACTGCCCATGTTGGTGAGCCACAGCTGCGAGGGCGCCCGGTGCTGCTCCTCCCACTCCCCGAGCAGCGCCAGACCGCCCTGGCGCACATCCCGCGACACCGGCGCCCCCGTCGCCGGACCCACCCGCACCTTCACCGCGGCGGCGTGCCGTACGCCCGAGGGCGCGCCCGGGTCGAACCTGCCGACCCGCTGACGGCGCCCCTTGACCGAGTCGAGGATGCGCTGCACCGGCAGCGGGCCGGTGCCGAACCGGGCGAGCGCGGGCTCCTCCACGGTGAACCGGGCCCCGGTCCCCACCCGGACGAGCACCGGCACCCCGGCCGCCCCGAACCGCCGCACCAGCGCGTCCGGGTCGCGGACCGGCAGATCGAGCACCACCGGCAGCAGCGGGGCGCCGTGCAGGGTCGCGAACTCCAGGGCCGCGGTGGTGGCGCACTCCTCGGGCGTCTCGACGGTGTGGCCGGAGTACCTTCCGCCGGAGGCGCCCGACGGCGTACCCTCGCCCGGCCGCCCGGGCAGCACCAGCCGCCAGTTCACCGGCGCCGCCGCCTCCTCGGAGGCACACCACACCCCGAAGGCCTGCTGGCCGTGGAACATCTGGTTGCGGTACAGGTCGAAGCTGCGCCCCACGCCCACCGAGTGGTGCCCGGACTTGGGGATGGACATCTGCCGCACCACCCAGGCCTGCGGGGAGATCACCTGGCCGAGCCAGCAGGCCAGCGCCTCGCGCACCGGCTGCCACTCCCAGGTGGAGTTGCAGATGAAGTGGTGGAGGGTCTGCTCCAGGGTCGGATCGCCCAGGCAGGCCGCCACGTTGCGGATGGACCGGCGCCCCTTCGCCGTGAGCAGCCCGCGCAGATACTGCTCCCCCTTGTGGCGCTGGTCCCGCCTGGGCAGGGACGCGAACAGCGTGCTGCTCATGTCCCTGAGCATGAACTCGCGCTCGTACGCGACCGCCGGTGAGGTGCGTTGCGGCGGAATGGTGCCACGGCTCCGAACAGACCTGATACTGCCAGCGGGAACGCTCACAGAAACCCCCTAAAAGCTCTGGGCGGCTCGTCGAAGCCACCTCTTCGAGAATGGCCGGGAGTCGCTGTGCGGGGCGAGGTGCAGGGGGCACCCCATCGCGGCGGTCGGTGGGTGGCTCGTCACTGCGGCCCCGCCCGCCCACCCGTTCACGGCGGGCGGCCAGGCGGTACCGTGCGCCCCGATGGTGACTGCGCCACCGGCGCCGGGGTGTGTCCGGTCGCGCGGTGCGCGCGCAAGTCGCCGGGGCACGGCACGGCCGGAACCCGACGGCGGCCCCGGACGGACACTCCGTCAAGTCCGGCCCAGAACCCGCCCGCATTTCACGGAGTCCGGCAAACGGGCTTCGGTTTTCCTCCCGCCGTCGGCGAGAGTCGGCGTCCGGCCGCCTCCTGATCCGCCTTTCGGGTGAGCGGTGCCACGCCACCCTGGGAGGTATCAGGTGAACAGCGTCCACACGTTCCTCCGCTCGTTGCCCGCAGCGCAGCAACCGGACTGGGACGGCCACGCCGAGCTCGTACGGGTCGGGCAGGAGCTCGCCGCGCTGCCGCCGCTCGTCGAGGCCGACGACGTCGACCAGCTGCGCGCGCGGCTGGCCGAGGTCGCCGCCGGGCGGGTCCAGATCGTCCAGTCCGGCGACTGCGCCGAGGACTGGGCGGAGAACAGCCACGGCGACGTGGCCCGCAAGGTGGGGCTGCTCGACATGCTCGCCGGGGTCATGCGGATGACCTCGCACAAGCCCGTCCTGCGGGTCGGCCGGCTGGCGGGCCAGTACGGCAAGCCCCGCTCCCGCCCCACCGAGACGGTCGGCGGGGTCGAACTGCCCGTCTACCGCGGCCACATGGTCAACGCCCCCGAGCCCGACCCCGAGCTGCGCAGGCCCGACCCGACCCGGATGCTCACCGGCTACCGGTCCGCGCGCGGCATCCTGGAGCTGCTCGGCTGGAGCGGCCCGGCCCGCGGCGCCCGCCACGAGGCGCCGGTGTGGACCAGCCACGAGGCCCTGCTCCTCGACTACGAACTGCCTATGGTCCGCACCCAGGACGACGGCCGGCTGCTGCTCACCTCCACGCACTGGCCGTGGATCGGGGAGCGCACCCGCCAGCTCGACGGCGCCCATGTGGCGCTGCTCGCGGCCGTGGCCAACCCGGTGGCCTGCAAGGTGGGCCCGGGGATGACCTCGGCCGACCTGCTGGCGCTGTGCGAGCGGCTCGACCCCGACCGGGTGCCCGGCCGCCTCACGCTGATCGCCCGGATGGGCGCGGACACCGTGGGGGAGCGGCTGCCGGCGCTGGTGGCGGCGGTGCGCGCGGCGGGCCACCCGGTGATCTGGCTGACCGACCCGATGCACGGCAACACCGTCAACGGCCCCGACGGACTCAAGACCCGGCTGGTGAAGACGGTCGTACGGGAGGTCGTGGAGTTCCACCGCGCGGTCACCGCGGCGGGCGGCACGGCCGGCGGCATCCATCTGGAGACCACCCCCGACGACGTCACCGAGTGCGTCATGGACCAGGACCGGCTGCACGAGGTCGGCGACAAGTACACGAGCTTCTGCGACCCGCGCCTCAACCCGCGCCAGGCCGTCTCGGTGGCCTCGGCCTGGCTCGGCTGACGCCACCCGCGCCCCGAGGGGCGCGGGGCCGTGACCCTTACGGCTCCGCCGCGTGGGCGCGACCAGCCACAGACAACCCGCAGCCGGCGAACCTCCCGTCCGGCGGAGCGCTCGGCACAGCGAAAGGAACCCCATGGCGGGCCTGCCCACCATCGACCCGTACCCGATGCCCTCCGAGGGCGACATCCCCGCTAACACCGCGACCTGGAAGGTCGACAGGAGCCGCGCGGTACTGCTCGTCCACGACATGCAGCGCTACTTCCTGCGGCCGTTCCCGGCGGACCAGTCGCCCGGCGGCGCCCTGGTGCGCAACGCCGCGCTGCTGCGCGAGAGCTGCGCCGCCGCCGGGATCCCGGTCGCCTACACCGCCCAGCCCGGCGGGATGAGCGAGCAGGAGCGCGGGCTGCTGAAGGACTTCTGGGGCCCGGGCATGCGGGTCGCCCCGGAGGACCGCCAGGTCGTCGACGAGCTCGAACCGGGCGCGGACGACTGGGTGTTCACCAAGTGGCGCTACAGCGCGTTCTTCAAGTCGGACCTGCTGGAGCGGATGCGCGCGGCGGGCCGCGACCAGCTGGTGATCTGCGGGGTGTACGCGCATGTGGGCGTGCTGATGTCGGCGGTGGAGGCGTTCACCAACGACATCCAGCCCTTCCTGGTCGCCGACGCGGTCGCGGACTTCTCCGAGCAGTACCACCGCCTCGCCCTGGACTACGCGGCCGAGCGCTGTGCCGTGGTCACCACCACCAAGGCGGTCCTCGCCGAGCTCGCCCCCGAGGACGGGGCGGGCCGATGAGCGAGCCCCGAATCCCGGCGGACCAGGACCTGTTGGGCCGCGTTTTGGCCCGTGAGCCCGCCGCGTACGCCCTGCTGCACCGGCCCGAGACCCTGGGCCGCGAGGTCCTCGAAGTGCTCCTCGGCGAGGTCTCGGCGGTCGACGCGCTGGCGGACATCCCGCTGCCCGCCGCCCCCGCCGGCCCGGGCTCCCGCCACGAGGTGCTGGCGGTCGTCCCGTACCGGCAGATCTCCGAGCGCGGCTTCACCAGCACCGACGACGGTGAGCCGCTGCTCGTCATGTCCGTGGCCGAGCAGGGCGAGCTGCCGCTCACGGACGCCCTGCGACGGCTGCCGAACGAGCCGGTCACCCTCACCGACGGCCGCTTCGACGTGGACGACGACAGCTACGCCGAGATCGTGCGCGAGGTCATCGAGCGCGAGATCGGCAACGGGGAGGGCGCCAACTTCGTCATCAAGCGGGCGTTCGTCGCGGACATCACCCCGTACACCCCGCACAGCGCGCTGTCCTTCTTCCGCCGCCTGGTCGAGCGGGAGTCCGGCGCGTACTGGACGTTCCTGGTGCACACCGGCGGGCGCACCTTCGTCGGCGCCAGCCCCGAGCGGCACGTCAGCCTGCACGGCGGCACCGCCGTGATGAACCCCATCAGCGGCACCTACCGCTACCCGGCGGCGGGCCCCGATCTGCCCGGCGTGATGGCCTTCCTGGCCGACCGCAAGGAGGCCGACGAGCTCTATATGGTCGTCGACGAGGAACTCAAGATGATGGCGCGGATCTGCGCGGGCGGGGGCCGCGTCGTCGGCCCCTACCTCAAGGAGATGGGCCGTCTCGCGCACACCGAGTACTTCATCGAGGGCCGCACCGACCACGACGTGCGGGACATCCTGCGCGAGACGATGTTCGCCCCCACCGTCACCGGCAGCCCGCTGGAGAGCGCCTGCAAGGTGATCACCCGGTACGAGCCGGAGGGGCGCGGCTACTACAGCGGCGTCATGGCCCTGATCGGCCGCGACGGACGGGGCGGGCGCACCATGGACTCCGCCATCCTCATCCGCACCACCGACATCAGCGACGAGGGACGGCTCAGCATCGGCGTCGGCGCCACCCTGGTGCGCCACTCCGACCCGGTGAGCGAGGTCGCCGAGACCCGGGCCAAGGCCGCGGGCCTGCTCGCCGCGCTCGACGCGGGCGCCACCGGCGCGCCCGGCGCGGGCCAGGCCGAGCGCTTCGCCGGGCACGCCCTGGTGCGCGAGGCGCTGGAGCGGCGCAACGACCGGATCGCCCGCTTCTGGCTGCGTGACCCCGAGGAGCGCGCGGCACCCGCCGAGGAGCTGGCCGGCCGCAGGGTGCTGATCGTCGACGCCGAGGACACCTTCACCTCGATGATCGGCCATGAACTGGCGGCCCTGGGACTGGATGTGACGGTCCGCCGGTTCGACGAGCCGTACGACGTCGACGGCCACGACCTGGTCGTCATGGGCCCCGGCCCGGGCGACCCCCGCGAGACCGGCCACCCCAAGATCGCGCATCTGCGCAAGGCGGTGACCCGGCTCCTCGACGAGCGGCGCCCGTTCGTCGCGGTCTGCCTCAGCCACCAGGTCCTCTCCACCCTGCTCGGCCTCGGCCTCGCCCGCCGCGGCACCCCCAACCAGGGCGTGCAGAAGGAGATCGACCTGTTCGGCGCGTACGAGCGGGTCGGCTTCTACAACGCGTTCGCGGCCCGCAGTGCCGACGACAAGCTCACCCACCCCGACCACGGCGTCATCGAGATCAGCCGCGACCCGGACACCGGCGAGGTGCACGCGCTGCGCGGCCCCGGCTTCGCCTCGATGCAGTTCCACGCCGAGTCGGTGCTCACCGAGGACGGCGTACGGATCCTCGCCGAGGCGCTCACCGGTGTCGTCCGCTCCTGTGTGGGCCCGCTCGCGGGTGAGGCACGTTGAGCAGGTTGCGCTGGCTGACGGCGGGGGAGTCGCACGGCCCCGCACTGGTGGCGACGCTGGAGGGCCTTCCGGCCGGGGTCCCGGTCACCACCGACCTGGTCGCCGACCAGCTGGCCCGGCGGCGCCTGGGGTACGGGCGCGGCGCGCGGATGAAGTTCGAGCGCGACGAGGTCACGTTCCTGGGCGGTGTCCGCCACGGTCTGTCGATGGGTTCGCCGATCGCGGTCATGGTGGGCAACACGGAGTGGCCCAAGTGGGAGCAGGTGATGTCGGCCGATCCGGTGGACCCGGAGGTACTGGCGGGCCTGGCCCGCAACGCGCCGCTGACGCGTCCCCGGCCTGGGCACGCGGATCTGGCGGGGATGCAGAAGTACGGCTTCGACGAGGCCCGCCCGATCCTGGAGCGCGCCAGCGCCCGGGAGACGGCGGCGAGGGTGGCGCTGGGCGCGGTGGCGCGCTCGTTCCTGAAGGAGACGGCGGGGATCGAGGTGGTCTCGCACGTGGTGGAGTTGGCCGCCGCGAAGGCGCCGTACGGCGTGTACCCGACCCCGGCCGATGTCGAGAGGCTGGACGCGGACCCGGTGCGCTGCCTGGACGCGGACGCGTCGAAGGCGATGGTGGCGGAGATCGACCAGGCTCACAAGGACGGCGACACCCTGGGTGGTGTGGTGGAGGTGCTGGCGTACGGCGTACCCGTCGGCCTGGGCTCACACGTCCACTGGGACCGGCGTCTGGACGCGCGTCTCGCCGCCGCCCTGATGGGCATCCAGGCGATCAAGGGTGTCGAGGTCGGTGACGGCTTCGACCTGGCCCGGGTGCCGGGTTCGAAGGCGCACGACGAGATCGTGAAGACCGCCGAGGGCGTCAAGCGCACCTCCGGCCGCTCCGGCGGCACCGAGGGCGGTCTGACCACCGGTGAGCTGTTGCGTGTACGGGCGGCGATGAAGCCGATCGCGACGGTGCCGCGTGCGCTGGCGACGATCGACGTGGTGACGGGCGAGGCGGCGAAGGCGCACCACCAGCGCTCGGACGTCTGTGCCGTTCCGGCGGCCGGGATCGTGGCCGAGGCCATGGTCGCGCTGGTCCTGGCGGACGCGGTGGCGGAGAAGTTCGGCGGTGACTCGGTCCCCGAGACCCGTCGCAACGTCCAGTCCTACCTCGGCGGTCTCCGCATCCGCTGAGACGGCGTTTATGTTACGAGGAGCCCCGCGCCCCGCACCCGCCGCCAAGGAGGGCACCTCGTGCCGTCGTACACCCCCGCCGCCGCAGAAGCGCTCCTCACCGCGCCCGGAGCGCCGTTCGCCGTCGAGCGGGGGCCGGACGGGGCGCTGGTGTACAGCGGGGGGCCGCGGACCCTGCGCGAGTTCGTGGAGGTCACCTGGGCGTACGGGGACCGGCCCTTCCTCGTGGCGGAGAGCGGCACCCACACCTACGCCGAGTTCTTCGCGGCGGCCTCCGCGCTCGCCCGGCGCCTGGTGGGGGAGTACGGGCTGCGCAAGGGCGACCGGGCGGCGGTGGCGATGCGCAACCTGCCCGAGTGGCAGATCGCGTTCTGGGCCACCCAGCTCGCCGGGCTGGTGGCCGTGCCGCTGAACGCCTGGTGGACCGAGGCGGAGCTCACGTACGCGCTGGACGACTGCGCGCCGGGCGTGCTACTGGTGGACGGGGAGCGGCTGGCGAGGGTCGAGGCCTGGGCGCGCGCGGCGAAGGTGCGCGGTGTCGTCTTCGCGGGCGCGGGCGCGGGCGCGCTGCCCGAGGGCTTCGAGGCGTACGAGGAGCTGGGCCCGGCCGACCCCGCCGCCGGGCCGCCGGACGTGCCGGTCTCGCCGGAGGACGACGCCACGATCATCTACACCTCCGGCACCACCGGCCGCCCCAAGGGCGCCGTCGCCACGCACCTGGCCCAGGCCGGGGCGGCGATGAACCCGCGCTTCCACGCGGCGGCCTCCGCGCTCGGCCGGGGCCTGGTGCCGGGCCAGGGCCCCGCCCCGGTGTCGCTGGTGACCTACCCGTTCTTCCACGTCGCCGGGTTCAGCGGCTTCTACTCGGTGATGGGCTCGGGCGGCACCCTGGTCATGATGCCCAAGTGGGACGCGGCGCGGGCGCTCGGTCTGATCCGCGAGCACGGCGTGACCCACTACGCGGGCGTCCCCACCACCGCGCTGCGCCTGCTCGACGAGGCCGAGCGGGCCGGCGACCCGATGGAGTCGCTGCGGATGTTCAACACCGGCGGCTCGGCCGCGCCGCCCACCCTGGTGGGACGGCTCACCGAGCGGTACGGGGAGCGGGTGGAGCCGCGCAACGGGTACGGGCTGACCGAGACCAGCGGGGGAGTGCTGGCCAACTTCGGTGCGGAGTACCGGGAGTGGCCGGGCAGCGTGGGGCGCCCGACGCCCACCACCGAGGTACGGGTCGTCGGGGAGGACGGGAGCGACCTGCCCGACGGGGAGGTGGGCGAGCTCTGGCTGCGCGCCCAGGCGAACGTACGCGGCTACTGGAACGACGCCGCCGCCACGGAGGCGGCGTTCGTGGACGGCTGGTTCCGTACCGGCGACCTGGCGCTCGCCCGGGACGGCCGGATCGCCGTCGTCGACCGGATCAAGGACGTGGTGATCCGGGGCGGCGAGAACGTGTACTGCGTGGAGGTCGAGTCGGTCCTGCAAGGGCATCCGGCGGTGCGGGACGCGGCGGTGGTGGGGGTTCCCCACGGGGAGCTGGGGGAGGAGGTGGCGGCGGTGGTGCACCTGTCCTCCCCGGTCACCCCTGCCGAGCTGCGGGACTACGCGTCCCGCACCCTCGCCGCGTACAAGGTGCCCGTGCATGTGGTGGTGCGGGGGGTGCCGTTGCCGCGCAATGCGACGGGGAAGGTGGTGAAGCGGGAGCTACGGGAGCAGGTGACGGCGTGGCTCCGGGGCTGAATTCCCCACCCCGCCCCTTCCCGAAAGCCCTCTGGCGGGCGGCCGGGTGGGGCTGCGCCCCCGAACCACGCGCGGGGCCTGTGGCCCCTGCACCCCGCTTTTCGGCTGCGGACCGTGCTGGGTTGCTCGCGCAGTTCCCCGCGCCCCTAGCCACCTAGGG
>NZ_BAAACA010000016.1:115639-182849 GCF_039521265.1 Streptomyces crystallinus
GCGCGGGGAACTGCGCGAGCAACCCACCACTCAGCCGCAGCCGAGCGACAACCTCACCTCACCCCCGCGTCACCCGCACCCGGTAGTTCCCCGCCCCATCCACCCCCACCACACCCACCCGCACCCCCCGCTCCCGGTCCACGAACGTCTCCCCCGCCGCGAACGGCGCGTCCGACAGCTCCGCGTGCACGTTGGGACGCCGCGTACACCCGCCGCTGTCCTTCGCGCTGTCCGCCACGGTGATGGGCCCCCGCCCGGTGTCCACATCCGTACTGACCCGGTACACCAGCACCCCCGGCTTGCACACCGCCTCGTCGTTCCCGGTGCGGGTGCGCACCTCCACCGCGTACCCGCTCTCGTCCGACAGCGGCACGAAGATGAGCTTGCGGCCCGTGCCCGCCGCCGACAGCGGGCTCAGTACGTACTCGCTCACCCCCGCCCGCGCCGACGAGCACCCCACCTGGGAGTTGTCGAGCCACCCCAGCTTCCACTTGTGCCAGCCGAGCATGTCGTTGTTGGCGCCCCAGTCCTCGGACATGATGTCCCAGTGGCCCACCGCGCCCCCGCCCTCGGGCGTGTACAGGTCGGGCAGCCCGAAGACATGGCCGTTCTCGTGCGGCAGCACCCGGTAGCCGGTCTCGCGGTAGGAGCCGGAGCCGTCGTCCTGGCGGCTGTAGACGAAGGACGTGTTGGAGAGCGGCACGCCGTCCGCCAGCGGCGCGTCCTCGTTGCCGGAGAACGTCACCGAGAGGACCGTGTCCAGCGCGGACGGGCCCGCGTTCGGCGACATCAGGATGTTCACCAGGTCGTACGCCGCGAAGTTCACCCGTGAGTCGGCCGCCGCCACGATGTCCTTGACCAGCCGCCGGTAGCCCGGCTCGTACGGCGAGCCGCGCTCTATGCCGTACGCCGCGAACGACTGCGGCATCCGCAGCCACTGCGGGACGGGGATGTCGGGCTTGTACTCCAGGCGCCCGTATGACGCGGTGCGGAACCACTGGGTGGTCTGCGGGAAGAACTCCGCGTACCGGCTGAGCGCCGGCTCGGTGCCCTGCGCGTCCGGGAAGTCGACCATCAGGGTGAGGGCGCGGACGGTGCCGGTGGAGTGGGCGTAGCCGGGCGGGGTGGGCAGGCCCTCCGACATCTGCACGCCGAGCGTGGCGGTGATCCGGCAGGGGCCGAGCGCCGCCTCGCCGCCGGTGGCCACCGGGCCGGCCGACGCCCGCAAGGGGGGCGCCAGGGTGGTGCTGCCCGAGGTCATCGAGGCGAGCACCACGGCGGCGAGGGCCGCGCCCGCCAGTGTGCGGCGGCGGCGCGGGTCGCTCGGCCCGTCGGATATCCGACGGCGGGATCTGCCGGACTCCTCCATACGCGCACGCTCGCCTTCGCCCACCGGCAGCAGGCCCGTTCCTGACTGCGCTCGTGCGATCACCCTGTGTCGGGCGTGTCGCGAGCGCGCGCTGGGTGGGCCGCGCGTGTGGTTCCGGGCACCGGAAGGTGTGACTCAGGTCACAGAAAACAAGTCCGGCGGCCGGAAATATCCGGGGAGCGTTTCCCCGTTTGCACCTGTGTCCCGCCGAAACGGGGAGAGCTTCCCCGCTTCCGGTGCGGAAGCCGACTTCGATCCGTCAAAGTCGCACCACCCCGAGTCGTACGACTTCGAACGCCAGAAGGAGCGAGCCGTGTCCACCGCCACCCCGACCACCGCGGAGCCCCGTCGCGCCCCGCGGCCGCGGGCCGACGCCCTGCGCAACCGGGAGCGGATCATCGCGGCCGCGCGCGAGATGTTCGTCGAGGAGGGCGCCATGGTGCCGCTCGACGAGATCGCCAAGCGCGCGGGCATCGGCAACGCCACGCTCTACCGGCACTTCAAGGACCGCGCCGAGCTGATCACCAGCGTGGTCCTGGCGGTCATGGAGCGGGTCTCGACGGCCGCGGAGACCGCGACCGCCGAGGAGCCCGACGCCTTCGCCGCGCTGCGGCGGTTCGTGTTCGCGGCCGCCGACGAGCGCATCGGGGCCCTGTGCCCGATGCTCTCCGAGGGCTTCGACAAGAACCTGCCGGAGATCGACGGCGCCCGGGGGCGACTGGACGAGGCCGTCCGGGACCTCATGGCGCGGGCCCGGCGCAGCGGCCAGCTGCGCGACGACGTCGACGTGGGCGATCTGATGGTCGCCCTCACCCAGCTCACCCGGCCGCTGCCGGGCACCGCGTGCCCGAACATGGACCGGTTCGTCCACCGCCATCTCCAGCTCTTCCTCGACGGGCTCATGGCCCCGGCGAGGTCCGGGCTGCCGGGGACGGCGGCGACCCTGCAGGACCTCAGCCAGCCGTAACCGATCCCGCGACCGGGCGGCACCTCCGCTCCGCGCACCAGCAACTTCCGTACTCCGCTTTTCAGTACAACGCGTCCCAAGGTGGCTACACCCATGTCGAAAACAGTCCAGGCTCCAGCCCAGGACCTCGCTCCTGACCCCAGTCGCTGGAAGGCCCTCGCCTTCATCGCGCTCGCCCAGCTGATGGTCGTGCTCGACGCGACGATCGTGAACATCGCCCTGCCCTCCGCCCAGACCGACCTGGGCATCTCCGACGGCAACAAGCAGTGGGTCATCACGGCCTACGCCCTTGCCTTCGGCGGTCTGCTGCTCTTCGGCGGCCGCATAGCCGACCTCTGGGGACGCAAGCGCACCTTCGTCGTGGGTCTGCTCGGCTTCGCCGCGGCCTCCGCGCTCGGCGGCGCGGCCACCGGCGAGGCCATGCTGCTCGGCTCCCGCGCGCTCCAGGGCGCGTTCGGCGCGCTGCTCGCGCCCGCCGCGCTCTCGCTGCTCGCGGTGATGTTCACCGACGCCAAGGAGCGCGCCAAGGCATTCGGCATCTACGGCGCGATCGCCGGTGGCGGCGGCGCCGTCGGTCTGATCCTCGGCGGCTTCCTCACCGAGTACCTGAACTGGCGCTGGACCTTCTTCGTCAACATCCCGTTCGCGATCGTCGCGGCCGCCGGTGCCTACTTCGTCATCCGCGAGCCCTCCGGCACCCGCAACCGCTCGCCGCTGGACGTCCCGGGCGTGGTCCTGTCCACCCTCGGTCTGGTCGCCCTGGTGTACGGCTTCACCCGCGCCGAGTCGGCCGGCTGGTCCGACACGCTGACCGTCTCGATGTTCGTCGCCTCGGCCGTCCTGCTGATCGCCTTCGTCGCCACCGAGGCCAAGGTCAAGCACCCGCTGCTGCCGCTGCGCGTGGTCACCAACCGCAACCGGGGCGGGGTCTACCTCTCCCTGGGCCTGGCGATCATCGCGATGTTCGGCCTCTTCCTCTTCCTGACGTACTACCTCCAGGTCGTGAAGGGCTACTCGCCGGTCAAGACCGGCTTCGCCTTCCTGCCGATGATCGCGGGCATGATCACCGGTTCCACCCAGATCGGTGCCCGGCTGATGACCCGGGTGGCGCCGCGCCTGCTGATGGGCCCCGGCTTCCTGACCGCCGGCGTCGGCATGCTGATCCTGACCCAGCTCCAGATCGACACCTCGTACGCCGGGCTGATCCTGCCGGCCCAGATCCTGCTCGGCCTCGGCATGGGCACCGCCTTCATGCCGGCCATGTCGCTGGCCACCATCGGGGTCGAGCCGCGTGACGCGGGTGTCGCCTCCGCCATGGTCAACACCTCCCAGCAGGTGGGCGGCGCCATCGGTACGGCCCTGCTGAACACCATCGCGGCCTCGGCCACCACGGCGTACGCCACCTCGCACGCCGCCGGGGCCAAGAGCCTGGAGCTGCTGAAGCTCCAGGCGATGGTGCACGGCTTCACCAGTGCCATCTGGTGGGCGGTCGGCATCCTGGTGGTCGCCTCGGCGATCGCGTTCACCCTCGTCAACACCGGCCGCCCGGACACCGGTTCGCTCACCGGCTCCGGTGACGCCGAGGGCGTCGAGGACGAGATCCGGGTGCCGGTGGTCGCCCACTGACGCCCACCGCCCACGTGGGGGACGCGTAGGCGGGAAGCAGCGAAAGCACCAGGCGCGGACCTGTCCGGCTCAGCGGAGCCAGGGCAGGTCCGCGTTCGCGTCCTTGGGCTGGAGGCCCTCGGCGAGCACCCGCATGATCTGCCCGAGCTGCTCGGTCTGCTCGGGGCTGAGCCGGTCGAACAGCGCCTGGCGCACGGCGCCCACATGGCCCGGCGCGGTGCGCTCCACGACCGCGAAGCCCTCGTCGGTGAGCGCCGCGAACTGGCCGCGCTTGTCGGAGGGGCACTCCTCGCGGCGCACCCAGCCGTTCTTCTCCAGGCGCGCGATCGCGTGCGAGAGCCGGGACCGGGTGATCTTGGCACCGATGGCCAGCTCGGTCATCCGCAGCCGCCGCCGAGGCGCCTCGGAGAGCTGGATGAGCAGCCCGTAGTAGATGTGCGGCATGCCGGCGTCCCGCTGGAGCTGGCGGTCCAGATGGTCTTCCAGAAGCGTCGTGGCGTGGAGGTAGGCGCGCCAGGTGCGCTGCTCCTCGTCACTGAGCCAGCGCGGCTCCTCGGCAGGGGTGGTGGTCATGGTCTCCACTGTACGACCACTCCTTGAAAGTTGAACAAGATACCAACAAGGAGGCGCTGGAGAGGTCCGTGCGAACCGGCCGGGAGAGGGTACCTGGGGAATTCGGGCAGTTTGGACATCCCGAGCAACCAGGAGGCGGCGGGGGTCGTCTTCACGGGCGGAGAGAGCGAACGGGGATGAGGCTCTTCCGGGGTGAAGGCAACTGTTTCGGGTGTGACGCCGGTCTCATGTGGAAGGTGGTCACAGCCGGGTACCCGAAGCCTCGGCACCGGGTCTGACCTGCGTCTCTGTACGTTCCCGCAGCATCCGTACGCCAGCGGTGGCGGCACAGGGTACTGCATGATCCGGAAAATCGATGGGCGGGACGGGAATTCTGTCCGGATTCCAGCCGTTGTTTCCATCGGATGCAGGGCACCCGGGAGGGTGTCGCGACCTACACAGCAAGGGAGCACGCATGGCAACCCGCGCCGTCGCCCGTCGGACCGCGAACAGCGGATCCGGGTCGGGGAGCAGTGTTCGCGCCGTCAGCGGGGAGATCGCCGACCGCGACCTGGTCGGGATGTACCTCGACGAGATCGCGCGGACGCCGCTGCTCGACGCCGCCAAGGAGGTCGAGCTCTCCCAGACCATCGAGGCCGGTGTGTACGCACGCCAGATCCTCGACGGCGAGGTGGAGAGCAAGGCGGGCGGCGCCTCTCACGAGGAACTCGAAGCCCTGGCCGCCGCCGGCGAGCGGGCCAAGGACCTCTTCATCCGTTCCAACCTCCGCCTCGTCGTCGCCGTGGCCCGGCGCTACCCCAGGGCGGGCCTGCCCCTGCTGGACCTGATCCAGGAGGGCAACGCGGGCCTGGTCCGCGCGGTGGAGAAGTTCGACTACGCCAAGGGCTTCAAGTTCTCGACGTACGCGACCTGGTGGATCCGCCAGGCCATCACCCGTTCGATAGCCGACCAGTCCCGCACCATCCGCCTCCCCGTCCACCTGGTCGAGGAGCTGGGCCGGATCCGCCGCGTCCAGCGCGAGTTCAACCGGGAGAACGGCCGGGAGCCGGAGGCCGCCGAGGTGGCCGCGGAGCTGGGCTCCACACCGGAGCGGGTCACCGACGTCCTGGACTGGGCGCGCGACCCGGTCTCGCTCAACATGTCGGTCGACGACCAGGGCGAGACCCAGTTCGGCGACCTCCTGGAGGACACCTCGGCGATCTCGCCGGAGCAGTCCGTGCTGACGCTGCTGCGCAGCGAGGAGCTCGACGACCTGATCGGCAAGCTCGACCAGCGCACCGCCTCCATCATCAAGATGCGGTACGGGATCGACGACGGCCGCGAGCGCACCCTGACGGAGGTCGGCAAGGAGCACGGCCTCACCCGCGAGCGCATCCGCCAGATCGAGAAGCACGCACTGCTGGAACTGAAGAAGATGGCAAGGGACACGGGCTTCGACGCGGCGGCGTGACGAAGCCGTCCCACCCCCCCCCAAGACGAGCCCCCGGCACCCTCCCCCCCTGGTGCCGGGGGCTCACCCCTGTCCGAACGAGGGCTCCGGCCCCGCCGCCCGCGTCAGCCGGGACCCCAGGTCCGCCAGGTACTCCGCCAGCACCCCGGGCGAGGCCACCGCGAACTCGCAGTCCACCAGCGCCAGCCGGATCGCCACCCACTCCAGCGACTCCGACACCCGCACCCGCAGCCGGCAGCGAGCCGGCCCGAGCGGCACCGGTGTGCCCATGTGGGTCAGCCGCGCCGCCACGAAGTCGGCGGGCGCCTCGAACGTCACGTCCAGGTCCAGCTCCGGCTGCATCCGCGACAGCGACCGGCTCACGAACTCCGCCGCGTCCTGCGCGGGCAGCTCCCGGGGCGCGAACCGCGACCCGGTCGCGAACGGCGAGGCCACCCGGTCGACCCGGAACGTACGCCAGTCCTCGCGCTCGATGTCGTACGCCACGAGGTACCACCGCCGCCCCGTCGACACCAGCCGGTACGGCTCGACCTGGCGGCGCGACTCGCTGCCGTCGCCCTTGCGGTAGTCGAAGCGCAGCCGCTCCTTGCCGGTGACCGCCGACGCCATCACGGTCAGCGTGTGCGGGTCGACGCTGGCGCCGTCCCCGCGCCACGGCCCCACCAGCGGCATCGTCGCCGCCTGGAGGCTGGAGACCCGGTGCCGCAGCCGGGACGGCAGCACCTGCTCCAGCTTGGCCAGCGCCCGGACCGACGCCTCCTCCACCCCGTCCACCGCGTGCCCCGCGCCCGCCCGCAGCCCCACCGCGATGGCCACCGCCTCCTCGTCGTCGAGGACCAGCGGGGGCATCGCCTTCCCGGCCACCAGCCGGTACCCGCCGTCCGCGCCCAGCGTCGCCTGGACCGGATAGCCGAGGTCGCGCAGCCGGTCGACGTCGCGGCGGACCGTGCGCCGCGAGACGCCGAGCCGCTCGGCGAGTTCACCGCCGGGCCACTCGCGCGGCGTCTGGAGCAGGGACAGGAGCTGCAGGAGCCGAGCCGGGGTGTCCGTCATGAGATCCAGGATGCGGCAAAATTAGGACGCGGTCTGACCTACATACGGTCTAACTTCTCTTCCATGACCTCCACCACGACCACTTCCCCAGAAGCCGCGGGCCCCGGCACAGCGGCCGCCGTGAACGACCGCCGACGGTGGTTCGCCCTGGCCATCGTGATGACCGCGGCCTTCATGGACCTGGTCGACGTCACGATCGTCAACGTAGCGATCCCCTCGATCCAGAAGGACACCGGAGCGACGTTCTCCTCGATCCAGTGGATCACCGCGGGGTACGCCCTGGCCTTCGCCGCCGGTCTGATCACCGGTGGCCGCCTCGGCGACATCCACGGCCGCAAGAAGCTCTTCCTCATAGGCATGACCGGCTTCACCATCGCCTCGGCCCTGTGCGGCTTCGCGGCCAACCCGGAGATGCTGGTCGCCTCCCGCATCCTCCAGGGCGGTATGGCCTCCCTGATGGTGCCGCAGGTCCTCTCGATCATCCACGCGACCTTCCCGGCGGAGGAGCGCGGCAAGGTGTTCGGCATGTTCGGCGCGGTCATCGGCCTGGGCGCGGTCTCCGGCCCGATCCTGGGCGCGCTGCTGACCGAGTGGAACCTGTTCGGCCTGGAGTGGCGGCCGATCTTCCTGATCAACCTGCCGGTCGGCGTCGCCGGTCTCGTCCTCGGCGCCAAGTTCATCAGCGAGTCCAAGGCGCCCAAGGCCCTCAAGCTCGACCTGGTGGGCGTCGCGCTGGTCACCCTCGGTCTGCTGATGCTGCTCTACCCGCTGACCCGCGGCCGTGAGCTGGGCTGGCCGCTGTGGGGCCACCTCTCGATGGTCGGCAGCCTGGTCGTCTTCGGCGCGCTGGTGGCGTACGAGCGGGTCAAGGCGCGCAAGGACGGCTCGCCGCTGGTGGAGCTCTCGCTGTTCCGGGTGAAGAGCTTCGCGGCCGGCATCGCGGTGCAGATGACCTTCGGTATCGCGATGGGCATCTTCTTCCTGGTGTGGACGCTGTACATGCAGATAGGCCTGGGCTGGAGCGCGCTGCGGGCCGGTCTGACCGGTATCCCGTTCTCCATCGCCATGTCGGCGGCGGCGGGCATGTCCGTCCAGTCGCTGGTGCCCAAGTTCGGCCGCAAGGTGCTCCAGGCGGGCGCGCTGGTGACCCTCGTCGGCATGCTGGTCTACATCTGGGAGGCGCACCACTTCGGCATGGACATCGAGTCCTGGCAGATGGCGCTGCCGCTGGTGATCCTCGGCATCGGCATGGGCCTGATCGTCGCCCCGCTCACCGACGCGGTCCTCTCCGAGGTCCCGCAGGAGCACGCGGGTTCGGCGTCCGGCCTGATCAACACCGTGCAGCAGATGGGCAACGCGCTGGGCCTCGGCCTGGTGGCGGTGGTCTTCTTCGGCGCCATCGACGACGACCTCCAGCTCGCCGAGATCGGCCCGGCCTTCTCCGACGCCTTCCAGCGCTCGCTGTGGGTCGTGGCGGGTGTCTGTGCGCTGATCTTCGTCGGGATGTTCCTGCTGCCGGCCAGGCCGAAGCAGCACCTGGAGGGCGGGGCGGACGAGTCCCCGGCCGACGAGGCCGCCAAGGAGCCGGCGCTGACGCCGTGAGCCTGAGCCGCTGAGGCACGAAGACGCCGGGCGGGACGGAGAACTCTCCGTCCCGCCCGGCGTCTTCTTCGTCTCCCGCTCGCCGCGGTCCGCCGCGCGAGGGGTCAGGAGACCCGCGTCCGGCGCTCCATCGCCGCCCGAGCCGAGTCCTCCGCCGCGTACACCTCGCACATATGGCTGCCGTCCGGCGTCGCCGTGTGCTCGACCTCCCACAGGCTCAGCTCGACGCCGTCCAGGAGCAGGAACGCGTGCTCGTACAGGATGGCCCCGCCGCGCCCGGAGACCCCGCCGCGGCCGCCCAGGGCCCGGGTGATGCGGTGGGCGAGGGCGCCGCGCAGCAGCCGGGCCACGCTCTCGCCGGGCCGGTCCGGGTTCTCGGCGCGGCGCAGCAGCCGCCGCGCGTGGTCGGCCGAGGCGTCCGCCTCGTACGTCCTGCTGGGCCCGGCGCGCTCCACCGGCGCCAGCCCGCCGAGGACTTCGAGGCCGGTCAGGCCCGGGTCCAGGTCGTCCTCCGCGAACCCGGGCGCGAGCTCCGGCAGCACCCGCTCGCGCAGCCGGGCCGCCGCCACCAGAGCGCTCTCCTCGTCCGCGTACACCTCGTTGCCCCGGCCGTGCACGACCTCCCAGAGGGTGACCGCGGCGCCGTCGAGCAGGAGATAGGTGTGGCGGTAGGTCTCGCGGCTGAGCCGGGGGCGGCCGGGGCCGCCGGAGGCATGCAGCGACGAGTGCAGCGAAGTGGCGTGCGCGAGGGCCGAGTCGAGGCTCTCCACCAGTTCGTCCGGGAGGTCGAACGAGTTCAGCGCGCGGCCGAGCAGGCCGGTGAGGTGTTCCTCGGCCGTCTCGTACTCGCACTCGTTGGGCACCAAGGCGTCTCCCCGCCGTAGCTGTTCGTCACGTAGAGGGTGCTCAACGTAGCCCTTGTGCGCGCTTCGCGCAGCGGGCATGGCCGAAACATTCTCATCGGCTTGGAACGGCGTGGATCACCGGTCGGCGCGGCCCGGCGTGGATCACCGGGCCGCGCGTCGACGGGCCGTCAGACGGCGCTGCCCGCCTGCCACTCGGCCCACCCCATGTTCCAGCCGTTCAGGCCGTTGTCGGGGGCGATCGTCTTGTCCGGCGAGCCCTTCACGGTCACCACGTCACCGACCAGCGAGTGATCGAAGAACCACTTGGCGGGGGTGTCGCCCTGGGCGCCCTGGACGTCGCGGAGTCCCACGCAGCCGTGGCTTGTTCCCGTGTTGCCGAACGGGTCGCCCTTGTACCAGTAGTTGCCGTGCAGGAAGGTCCCCGAGGTGGACAGGCGCATCGCGTGCGGCACGTCCTTGATGTCGTACTCACCGCCGAAGTTGACGGTCGCGCCGTTCATCCGCGTCTCGGTGAACTTCTCGGAGATCACCATCTGGCCGTTGTACGTGGAGTGTTCGGCGCTGCCCGTGGAGACCGGGATGGTCTTGACCGTCCTGCCGTCCTGCTGCACGGTCATCTGCTGCGTCTTGGCGTCGACCGTGGAGACCTGGTTGCGGCCGATGGTGAAGGTGACGGTCTTGGACTGCACGCCGGTGATGCCCTTGCCGCCCCGCACCCCGTCCAGGTCGATCTTCATCGTCACCGTGGACCCGGCCTTCCAGTAGTCCTGCGGCCGGAAGTCGAGCCGCTGGCTGCCGAACCAGTGGCCGACCACCTGCTGGCCGCTGCTGGAGCTGACGGTGATGTGCGACTGGACGGCCTTCTTGTCGGTGATCACCTTGTTGAACTCGAAGGAGACCGGCATGCCGACGCCGACCTTCGCACCGTTGTCCGGCGTGTAGGTGCCGATGAAGCTGTCCTTCGAGGAGACCGTGGTGAAGGCCGAGTTCTCGGTCGCGGGCCGCCCCTTGTCGTCCTTGCCGGTCGCCATGATCTTGTACGGGGTGCCGCGCTGCACCTTCGCGGTGGGCTTCCAGGACAGCCCGTCGGCGGCGAGCGCTCCGGCCACGGCCTTCCCGGTCTGCGCCTCGACCATGGTGACCTGGGTCAGCTTGCCGCCCTGGGCGGTGACGGCGGTGCTGTTGATGCTGGCGTCGGTGGAGCCGTTCTTCGCCGAGATGGTGATCTTCAGCGTGGAGACGTCCCGGGCGGCGGCCGCGTCGCCGCCCTTGCCCTTGCCGTCGCCCTTGTCGGAGCCGGACGCGCTGCCGCCGCAGGCGGTCAGGGTCAGGGCGCCGAGCAGCAGCGCGGAGGCGGCGGCGAACGCCCGCCGCCGGGTGCGCAGTTGCTGCGGGGTGCGGGATCGCGGCTGCGCGGCGGTGTCGGGCGAGATCACTTGGCTGCTCCATCTGTGCGTACGTCACTCCAGTACGTGCACAGAGCATCCACATGGGTGGAACGGTTGCGGGCGCCGCCTGTGACTCACGACACACGGGCGGGCGCCCGATCGTGACAAGGGCGGGCGCCCGGCCGGCGGAGGGCGCAGGTCCTCAACTCCCGTACAGCTCCCGGTAGGACGGAAACGTCCCGCCCGGCCCGTCCACGCCCTCGGCGGCGAGGACCGCCTTGGTGATCGCCCGGGCCACCAGGTCCGCGCCCGCCGCCAGTACGAGGTTGAGGTCGGCCGGCGACAGCGGCTCCCCGCTCCCCGTGGCGAGGGCGAAGACGGTGTCGCCGTCGTGCATCAGATGCACCGGGCGGACCGCCCGGGCCAGCCCGTCGTGCGAGGTCCCCGCGAGCTTCTGCGCCTGCGGCCGGGTGAGCGGCGCGTCGGTGGCGACGACCGCGAGCGTGGTGTTCAGGGGCGGCAGCCCGGCGTTGGCCCGCGCCTCGCCGAGCCGCTTCGAGGCCGCTTCGTGGACTTCGGGCGCGGGGTACGCGACGCGCCCCGACAGCCCGTACAGGGCGCCGGTGGCGGGGTCCACCACCGACCCCGCGGCGTTGGCGACCACCAGCGCGCCGACGGTGGCGCCGCAGGGCAGCACGGTGCTCGCGGTGCCGATTCCGCCCTTGAGGCCGCCCGCGACCGCGCCGGTCCCGGCGCCGACGCCGCCCTGGGCGACCTCGGTGCCCGCCGCCTCGCAGGCGGCCCGGCCGGTCGCCGCGTCCGGGCGGGCGCGCCAGTCGCCGCCGCGCCCGAGGTCGAAGACGCAGGCGGCCGGGACGACCGGCACGACCTGGTGCGCCTCGGGCCCCACCCGTACCCCGCGCCCCCGCTCCTCCAGCCAGGCCATCACCCCGCCGGCGGCGTCGAGTCCGTACGCGCTGCCGCCCGTCAGCACCACGGCGTCGATCCGCTCGACGACGTTGCGCGGGTCCAGGGCATCGGTCTCCCGGGTGCCGGGCCCACCGCCGCGCACATCGACGGCGGCGACGGCGCTGGGCGCCGGGGCGAGCACGACGGTGGTGCCGCTCAGGGCGCGCTCACCGGGGACACGGGCGTGCCCGACGAGGAAGCCGGGCACATCGGTGATCGAGTCGGCCGCGTGGGCCTTCTGGGTGTCAGCCATGGGCATCGACCCTAGGGCCGGTCCCCTCCGGGCCGCGACTGCTCAGGGCCACCCCCGCCGCCACCGTGGCGGCGGCCACCAGACCGGCGGCGAGGACGGCGCCGTGCCCGGCGAAGGTGCAGGCCAGGATCGCCACCGCCGCGACGGGCAGCACGAGTTGCTGGGCGAGGGTGCGTTTGAAGTGGCGCGAGTGCAGCGCCCACACGGTGAGCAGGAACAGCGCGGCGGGCACGGTGACGGCGGCCGAGGCCGCCGCCGTGGAGATGTGCGCCTTGCCGACGGCCTGCTCGACCGCCACCTCCATCCCGGCCCCGATGGCGGCGGCCGAGCCGAGGATGACGAAGTGTCCGTACCCCCAGGCGAACGCCTGACTGTTCGACCTCAGATGCCCGGCGATCGGCACGGCGAAGTAGATCCACCAGGCGGCGAAGACGATCAGCAGCCCGCCGCCCGCGATCGGCAGCAGCTCGCCGAGCGCCTCGTGCTCGTCCAGCGCCTCCTGTACGGCGACGGTGGCGGCGGCGACCGTCTCACCGAGCACGATCAGGGTGAACAGCCCGTACCGCTCGGCGATGTGGTGCGGGTGCCAGGTGCTCTGCGCGCCGCGCTCGGCGATCACGGGGACGGCGACTTCGGCGGCGGCCAGCACCACGAACACCCAGGAGCGGGCGGTGCCGGCCGGCACGAACAGCAGCCCGACCCAGCCGAGCTGGCACACCACGAGCCCGGCCGCGTACAGCAGCGCCATCCGCCGCTCGCCCGGGTCCGCCGCGTTGCGCGCGGCGCGCAGCCACTGGCTGGTCAGAGCGAGCCGCATCACGATGTAGCCGATGACGCAGACGGTGAAGTCGCTGTCGTCGAAGGCGCGCGGCACCCCGGCGGCGAGGATGAGGACGCCGGTGATCTGGACGAGCGTGACCACCCGGTAGAGCGCGTCGTCGCTGTCGTACGCCGAGGCGAACCAGGTGAAGTTCATCCAGGCCCACCAGATGGCGAAGAAGACGGCCGCGTACCCGGCGAGACCGGCGCCGAGGTGGCCCTCGGCGAGCGAGTGGACGAGCCGGGCGCCCGCCTGGGCGACGGCGACGACGAAACAGAGGTCGAAGAAGAGTTCCAGGGGCGTCGCCGCCCGGTGTTCCTCGTGGCGGCTGCGTGCGGTCATGCGGGGCATGGGCCAAGGAGACCAGACGGGGACGGCGGGACGGCGGCAAGGGGGGCACGCGGGCGGGTTGCCTTACGGCGTGGGCGTGGGCGTGGGCGTGGGCGAGAGGGAGGGCGCGGGCGAGGGCGAGGGCATGAGCGTGGGCAGCGGCACCTGCGCCCCCGGCGCGGCAGCGGCGGCGCGGGCTCCGCCTCCCACGGTCTTTCGGCGGCTGCCCCGCGGCTCCCCGCTGGCTGCCATCTGACTGAAGGCTTCACCCCGCCGCCGTCAAAAGAGGTGATAACCGGTCAGATACACCTACGGTGTCCGGGTGACCGAGCCCCCCGCAGCGAAGACTCCCGCGGCGCGGCCCGCCGCAGCGAAGCCCGCCGTCGCGCTGCGCGCGACCGCCGCCGGTACCGCCGCCTCCCTCCTGCTGATCCTCGCCATCGTCTTCGGCAGCCGCCGGCTCAGGGACTTCGACGCCGCCCTGCTGCCCTACGCCTGCGCCACCGTCTTCCTCGCCTTCGGCGTCGCCTACCGCTACACCGTCTGGATCTCCTCCCCGGGCGCCCGCCGTCTCTTCCGACAGGGCTGGCGCAGCCTGTTCTCCGCCGCCAACTTCCGCAAGGCACCCACCGCCCTGCCGAAGATGGCCGCCACCTACCTCGGCCTCCAGAAGTTCCTGGGCGCCCGCTCGCACGCCCGCTGGGCCGCCCACCAGCTGATCTTCTGGGGCTGTCTGCTGGCCGCCGCGATCACCTTCCCCCTCACCTGGGGCTGGTTCACCTTCACCTCGTCGACCGGTTCCGGACCCGGCTACGAGATGCGGCTCTGGGGAGTGAGGATCCTCGGCTTCGGCTCGCTGAACCTCCTCGGCTGGCTGATGTTCCACGGCCTCGACATCGCCGCCGTCCTGGTCATCCCCGGCGCCTCGTACTTCCTGTGGCGCCGGATGAAGGACCGCGGCGCGATCACCGGCCAGCGCTTCGCCTACGACCTGGTCCCGCTGCTCCTGCTGATCGTCATCTCCGTGACCGGCCTCCTCCTCACCTTCTCGTCGCTCTTCCTGCACGGCGGGGGCTACGAGTTCCTGGCTGTGCTGCACATGGTGGCGGTGGTGCTGACGCTGATCTACATCCCGTTCGGGAAGTTCTTCCACATCGTCCAGCGGCCGGCCGCCGTCGGGATGCAGCTGTTCAAGTACACCGCCCGCCAGGACGAGCAGGTCTTCCCGTGCCGCCGCTGCGGCGAGCCCCTCGACACCGCCCCCTACGTCGAGAACCTGCGGGGGACCATGCGCGACCTGCACCTCGGCTTCGACGCCTGGGCCGAGTACTGCCCGCGCTGCAAGCGGGTGCTGCGCGGCACCGCCTACCTCGCGCACGTCAAGAAGGGCTACAAGTGAACCGGCTCCCGCTGGACCCCTCCCTCGCCCCGCCCGGCACCCGCTCCTTCCGGGACGCGGGCGGCATCCCGGCCGACCGGTGGCGCGCCGACCAGGACGGCGAGACCCTGGTCCCCACCCACTGCTGCTTCTGCGGGGTGCAGTGCGGGATGTATCTCCGGGTGGACCGCGGCGGCAAGGTCTTCGGCGTCGAGCCCCGCAACCACGACATCAACCGGATGCGCCTGTGCCCCAAGGGCATCAACGCGTACCAGCAGGTCAACCACCCCGACCGGCTCACCGCCCCGCTGCTGCGCCGCTCCCGCGACGAGCCCTTCCGGGAGGCGTCCTGGGAGGAGGCGCTGGACTTCACGGCCGCCGCGATCCGCCGTGTCCAGGCCGCCCACGGCAACGACGCCTTCGGACTGCTCGGCGGGGCCAGCCTCTTCTCCGAGAAGACCTATCTGGTGGGCAAGTTCGCCCGGGTCGCGCTGAAGACGCGGCACGTCGACTACAACGGGCGGCTGTGCATGGTCTCCGCTGCGGGCGCCAACAAGCTCGCCTTCGGCATCGACCGCGCCGCCAACCCCTTCTCCGACATCCTCCTCACCGACTGCCTGCTCATCGCCGGGTCCAACGTCGGGGAGTGCTTCCCCGTGATGACCCAGTACGTGTGGGGGGCGCGCGACCGGGGCGCCACCCTGATCGTGGTCGACCCGCGCGAGACGGCGGTCGCCCGCACCGCCGACATCCACGTGGCCCTCAAGCCCGGCACCGACTCGGCGTTCTTCAACGCGCTCCTCCACGTCGTCGTCAAGGAGGACCTCGTCGACGAGGCCTATGTCGCCGCCCACACCACGGGCTGGGCGGAGGTCCGGGACAAGGCCGCCGAGTATCCCCCCGAGCGGGCCGCCGAGATCTGCGGGGTCCCGGCGGCCCAGATCGTCGAGGTCGCCCGCACCTTCGCCCGCGCCCCCCGGGCCATGGCCTGGCACGCCCGGGGCATCGAGCACCACTCGCAGGGCGTCGAAAACTGCCTCTCCGTGATCAACCTCTGCGTCGCCACCGGCAACCTCGGCAGGCCCGGCGCCGGCTACGGCACCATCACCGGCCAGGGCAACGGCCAGGGCGGCCGCGAGCACGGCCAGAAGGCCGACCTGCTGCCCGGCGGGCGCTCCATCATGAACGCCGAGCACCGCCGGCAGATCTGCGAGATCTGGGGCATCGAGGAGTCCGAACTCCCGCCCGCCGGGACCTCGATGATGGAGATGGTCCATCAGATGCGCCGCCAGGAGATCCGCGGCCTCATCGGTATCTGCAACAACCCCTTCGTCTCCCTCCCGAACTACAAGGTCGTCAAGGAGGGCTACGACGCCCTCGACTTCCACGCCCAATTCGACTTCTTCCTCTCCGAGACCGCGGCCAACGCGCATGTGGTCTTCCCCGTCACCACCTGGGCCGAGGACGAAGGCGTGATGGCCAACGCCGAGGCCCGGGTCGTCAAGCACAACAAGGCCCAGGAGCCACCCGCCGGGGTGCGCACCGACACCTGGGTGATCTGCCAGCTCGCCCAACGCCTGGGCGCGGGGGACAAGTTCGCCTTCGCCGGCTCGCGCGAGGTCTTCGACGAGCTGCGCGTCGCCTCCGCCGGGACGGTAAACGACTACTACGGCATCACCTACGAGCGCCTGGAGGAGACCGGCGGGATCGCCTGGCCCTGCCCCTCCACCGACCACCCCGGCACCCCCCGCCTCTTCGAGGACGGGCGGACCTGGCACCCCGACGGCAGGATTCATATGCAGGTCGTCGAATGGCACGCGCCGATGGACCCGTACGACGACGAGCACCCCCTCTCCCTCACCACCGGCCGGACCGTGGCGCACTTCCTCTCCGGCAACCAGACGCGCCGGCTCGGCGCGCTCGTCGAGCAGACCCCGCGCCCCTGGGTCGAGGTCCACCCCTCGCACGGCTTCCGCAACGGCGAGCCGGTCCGCGTCGTCACCCGGCGTGCCAGCGAGGTCTTCCCCGCCCTGGTCACCGAGGCGATCCGCCCCGACACCGTCTTCATCCCGTACCACTGGCCGGTTCCCACGGCCGCCAACGCGCTCACCATCGACGCTCTCGACCCCCGTTCCAAGATTCCCGAGTACAAGGTCTGCGCCTGCCGCATCGAGCCCGGCGACCGGGTCGCCGAGGTCCCCGCGCCCCCGACCGCGCCCGGCCATCTGGCCTACCCGGCGGCCGAGGCCTCCCGCACCGACCCGCTGCCGCCCACGTCCCCGCAGGGGCGCGGCACCGCCGAGAGGGGCTGACGCCCGCCATGATGGGCAGAACGATCTTCATCGACCCCGGGCGGTGCATCGGCTGCCAGGCCTGTGTCTCGGCCTGCCGCGAGTGCGACTCGCACCGGGGCAAATCCATGATCCATCTCGACTACCCCGACGAGGGGCACTCGGTCGCCTCCCTTCCCACGGTCTGTATGCACTGCGAGGACCCGGTCGCCCCCTGCGCCGAGGTGTGTCCCGCCGACGCGATCCTGGTGACCGCGGACGGTGTGGTGCAGCAGGCCGACACTACCCGCTGCATCGGCTGCGCCAACTGCGTCAACGCCTGCCCCTTCGGCGTACCGAAGATCGACCTCCAGGCGAAGCTGCAGATGAAGTGCAACCTCTGCTACGACCGCACCGCCTATGGCCTCGCCCCCATGTGCGCCACGGTCTGCCCCACCGGCGCCCTCTTCTACGGAACCGTCGAGGAGCTCCGCGCCGAGCGCCCCGGCGTCCAGGTCGCCGACTCCTTCACGTTCGGCGATGTCGTCGTGTCCACCGGCGTGGCCATGGTCGTCCCCGCCGACAAGGTCCAGTGGCCGGTCCCCGGCGGTCTCCCGATCGTCGAGGTGAACGGAAGGACGGTCCGATGAGCCCGACCGACCAGTCCCCGGGTGCCGCCGCCCCCTGGCCCGACCCCGCGCAGGAGGCCCTGCGCGACCGCGTCGCCGCCGACTCGCTGACCACCCGCCGCGACTATCTGCGGATCGTCACCACCGTCTCCGGTGGGCTCGCCGTCGGCGCGGTGGCCGTCGCCGGAGGCGTGCTCCACCGGCACGGGGACAGCGTGGACGTCCCCAAGCCGAAGCGCGTCGCCGACCGGCTCCGCCCCGGCGAGGCCATCGCCTTCCGCTTCCCCGGCGACGACGACCGGGCGGTCGGCGTCCGTCTCAAGGACGGCACCTTGGTCGGTTACTCCGCCGTCTGCACGCATCTGGCCTGCGCCGTCCTGTGGCGCGAGGACCGGGGCAGCGAGGGCGAGCTGTACTGCCCCTGCCACGAGGGCGTCTTCGACGCCCGCACCGGTGAGGTGACCGCCGGACCGCCGCCCCGGCCGCTGCCGAAGGTGCTCCTCGTGGAGGAGATCGACGGCAGTGTCTGGGCGGTCGCCACCACCCGCTCCGGCGAGGGGGTCAAGGCCGCCATGTGCCGGCAGTTCGGTGAGCAGCGCCCGGACCTGGCGGCCCGGCTCGGCTGCCCGGGAACGCGGGCCGAGACCGAGAGGAGCGAGCGCACATGAGCGCCGACCACGGCCCCGGCGGAAGCGGTGACGCCACCGTGCCCGCGCCGCCCCCGTACACCGCCGGCAGTGCCCAGCCCCGGCTGAACCGTCCCGTACGGAGCCGGTATCCCCAGATCCGCGCCACCAGTGGATACGGCGATCCCCGGACCCGCCGCACGGGTCCCGGCCCCGGTGCGGGCACCGAGCAGGAGCCCGAGCGGTCCTCGAAGCTGACGGCCCGCCTGGCCCTGGCGATCACCGTGGTCGTCGGGGAGCTCTGGGGGCTCACGGTGATCGTCAACGAGTGGATGAAGGGCCACACCGCAACCGCCTGGTGGGGCACGGGTTTCCTCGGCCTCTCGTTCCTCGTGGTCCTCGGCCTCTGGCTGCTCGACCCGAAGGACCGCTGAGGAGGAGGGAGGAGGGGGGAGGGGGGAGCGGGGAGGAATGGGGCGGGCGCGGTCCCGGGCGGGGAAGGGGTCGGGGGCGAGCCCCGCAGCCGGCGTTCCTGCCGCACCCACGCCGACCACCGCCGCACCGCACCCACGCCGACCACCGCCCCGCCGCACCCGCGCCAACCGCCGTCGCAGCGCACCCGCGCCGACCACCGCCGCACCGGGACGCCGCTCGCCGTACCCTGGACCTATGAGTACCGCCCCCGCCCCCGGACCGCGCGATGCGAAGCCGGTGTCCGACCCGAAGCCCAGGCCCGCGCTGGTCTTCGACGATCCGCTGGACCAGCAGTCCTCGGACGACACGGACCGCGGGTGGGGTGAGCGGGCCCCCGCGACCGGCGGCGCGGCCGATCTCGCGCGCTTCCTCGACGAGAAGCCGCCCCACCACATCTGACCCGCCCCGGGGCCTTCCGCTATGGCGCGGTGTGCCCCGAGCCACGTTGGGAGACCAGGGCGTCGCGGATCTCCTTGAGCACCTCCAGCTCGCTGATCTCCAGGGTCTCCTGGACGCCCTCCCTCGCCCGGTCGTGCTGGGCGCGCTTGGCCAGGACCTTGGCCATCGGCAGGACCATCAGGAAGTACACGACGGCCGCCGTGATGAGGAAGCTCAGCACCGCGCTGAGGACCATGCCCCACATGATCGGGATGCCGGAGACGGCCTCGCCCGTCTTTGTGTCGAACTGGCACGGGCCCTTGAGGCACGAGCTGTAGCTGTTCAGGTCCTTCGTCCCGAACGCGCCGACCAGGGGGTTGATGACGCCCTTCACGACCGAGTTCACGATGGTGGTGAACGCGGCGCCGATGACCACCGCGACGGCCAGGTCGATCACGTTGCCGCGCAACAGGAAGGCCTTGAAGCCCGCCATCAGGCCGTCGCCCTTCTTCTCGTCGGTCACGAGTGAGCCTCTCTTCGCAGGTGCAGGGGGTGGAGCAAACCGTTCCGCAACCTACGTCAGCGCATGGCCGCGCTGTCCAATCCGCGTACGCAAACAGGTGACTTGACTGGAAGCCCGTGCGATTCGGGGCCGGATGACTCAGCACCAGGCCACCGCCAGTCGGGAGCTCGCACCGGCACCCGCGAGGGCCGTGGCGGTGGCGCGGGGGACGGACAGGACGACCAGCGCCCCCTCGTCGGAGGACGGCCCGCGCGGCCGGGGCACGTCGGTCACCCGCGCACCCGAGGCGACCAGGCGCGCCTCGCCCGAGCCGACCGAACCGCCCGAGCCGCCCGCGGGCGGGGCCGCGGCCGCGATCACATCGACCCGGTCGCCGGGCCGCAGCAGCCGTACGGTCTCCGCGTCCGCGATCCGCACCGGCGCCGACACCACGTCAACGGGCTTGCGGGCGGGGCGGGATGCGGGCCCGGGGGCCGCGCCCGGCTGCCGGAGGCCCGCCGCGCTCGCCGCCGTGACGGCAGCGGATTCCGCGGGCCCCGCGTCCGTATGCCCCGGGGCCCGCGCACCCACCGCCGCCAGTGCGGCCGCCGCCACCGCGAGCCCGGCCGCCATCGCCCGTCTGCGGCGCCGCACCGCACGTCGCAGCCGGTGCCGACTCCCGCGCACTCGCAGCGGCGGGAAGAGAGGCACGCCGGCGGGCTCGGGCGCCGGGGAAGGAGGGGGAGCGGCGGGCGGGGGAGAGGCGGGCAGGGAAGGGTGCCAGGACATGGCAGGTCACCACCGATCGTGAGGAGCAGGTGCTGCTCGAACGCTCCTCACGATCCCCGCCCCGCCAACTTCCCGCCGAGCCCTGTGGATTACTCGCCGGTTGTGGACAACTCCCTCACCCGTACGGGAAAGAGCGACCTGAACCGACCGATGGGACCCGCCCGCTCGGCGGGGCCGAGCCGGACCACCGACCCGCCCTCCTACGGCAGCCGAATCCCCGTGTCCAACCCATCCAGCGCCCGAGTGCACAAGCAGTCGCGCTCGCCCGTCGGCAGCGCCTCCACCGCGTCGAAGAGCACCGACCGCAGGCGGTCCACATTGGCCGCGAAGACCCGCAGCACTTCCTCGTGGGAGACGCCCTCTCCGGTCTCCGCGCCCGCGTCCAGGTCGGTGACCAGGGTCATCGTCGTGTAGCAGAGCCCCAGTTCGCGGGCGAGCACCGCCTCGGGGTGGCCGGTCATGCCCACCACCGACCAGCCCATCGCGGCGTGCCACCGCGACTCCGCGCGCGTGGAGAAGCGCGGGCCCTCGACGACGACCAGCGTGCCGCCGTCCACCGGCTCCCAGTCCCGCCCGCGCGCGGCGGCGAGCGCGGCCTTGCGGCCCTCGGGACAGTACGGGTCGGCCAGCGCCACGTGCACGACGTTCGGGACCGTGCCGTCGGGCAGCGGACAGCCGTCGTAGTACGTCTGGACGCGCGACTTCGTACGGTCCACCAGCTGGTCCGGCACGAGCAGCGTGCCCGGTCCGTACTCGGGCCGCAGCCCGCCCACCGCGCACGGGCCGAGCACCTGGCGCACGCCCACCGAGCGCAGGGCCCACAGGTTGGCGCGGTAGTTGATGCGGTGCGGCGGGAGGTGGTGGCCGCGGCCGTGCCGGGGCAGGAAGGCGACCCGGCGACCCGCGACCTCGCCCAGGAACAGGGAGTCGCTGGGGCTGCCGTACGGGGTGTCGACCTGGATCTCGGTGACGTCCTCCAGGAAGGAGTAGAAACCGGAGCCGCCGATGACGCCGATCTCCGCGCCTTGTGAGGACCTGCCGTTCGCCGCGCGCTCTGCGTTAGCCATGCGCAGCACCCTAGCCGGGGCGATCGGCGGCCAGAACGGGTACCGGCATGCCGAGGACCCCGCCGTCGGGGACGGCGGGGTCCTGGGGTGTCCTGGGCTCGTGCGGCCGGGTCAGGCGGCCGACGACGAGCTGGTGGAGCTCGACGAGGAGGAGGACGTCGAGGACGCCGACGCGGCGGGCTTAGAGTCCGAGCTCGACGACGTCGACGGCTTGGCGGCCGAGGAGGCGGGCGAGCTGCTCGACGAGGCGCCGCGGCTGTCGTTGCGGTAGAAGCCGGAGCCCTTGAAGACGATGCCGACGGCCGAGAAGACCTTCTTCAGGCGTCCGTCGCAGTTGGGGCAGACGGTCAGGGCGTCGTCGGTGAACTTCTGCACCGCCTCGAGGCCTTCGCCGCACTCGGTGCACTGGTACTGGTAGGTCGGCACTTGTCTTCCTCCTGGCACTCTCACTCGATGAGTGCTAACGACGGTCCATAGTGACGTATTCCGCTGGATCAGTCCACCGTCACGGGAACTCGGTGACCGACGCCACTACGCGCGACGGTCCGTCCCGAGGCGCGCGGCGCCAGTCGCGAGCGCAGCGAGACCAGCGTGACCAGGGCGAGCGCGGTGCCCGCCAGGGGCACCAGGAAGCCCGCGCTGGAGCCGTGGCCGTCGGCCAGTCGGCCGGCCACGGTGACCGCGCCGGCCTGGCCCAGCGCCACGGCGCCGGTCAGCCAGGTGAAGGCCTCGGTCCGGGCGGAGGCCGGGACCAGCGACTCGACCAGGGTGTAGCCGGTGATCAGGGCCGGGGCGATGCAGAGGCCGACGATCAGGCCGAGGCCGCCGAGCAGCACCGCCGAGTGCATCGCCCACAGGCCCGAGGCGGCCAGGGTCAGGCCGGTGTAACCCGCGATCAGCCGCGTCCGGGGCGCGGACTTCCAGGCGATGGCGCCGCACGCGATGCCCGCCAGCATGTTGCCCGCGGCGAAGATCCCGTACAGCAGACCGTTGGCGCCGGGGTTGCCGATCTCCTCGGAGAACGCGGTCAGCGAGACCTGCATACCGCCGAAGACGGCGCCGATGCCGAGGAAGGACACGGCGAGCACCCGCACACCGGGGATGGAGAGCGCGGAGACGTGCTCCACGCGCGCGTGGTCCGCGGCGGCGCGGCTGGGCTGCGGCTGGGTGCGGTGCTGGGAGGCGAAGAGCAGGCCGCCGACCAGGGTCAGCGCGGCCTCGGTGACCAGTCCGGCCGCCGGGTGGACGCCGGTGCACAGCGCGGTCGCCAGGACCGGGCCGATGACGAAGGTGAACTCGTCGGTCACCGACTCGAAGGCCGCGGCCGTGGACATCAGGGGCGAGCCGTCGAGCTTGGCGGCCCAGCGGGCCCGGACCATCGGGCCGATCTGCGGCACCGAGGCGCCGGTCGGGACGGCGGCCAGGAACAGCGCCCACAGGGGCGCGCCGGCCAGCGCCAGCGCGATCAGCACGGAGCCGGAGGCGGTGTGCACGAGGACGCCGGGGAGCAGCACGGCGCGCTGGCCGAAGCGGTCGGCGAGCTTGCCGCTCTGCGGGGCGAACAGGGCCATGGAGACGCCGGTGACGGCGGCCACGGCACCGGCGCTGCCGTACGAGCCGGTGGTGTGCTGGACGAGGAGCACGATGCTGATGGTGAGCATCGCGAAGGGCTGCCGGGCGGCGAAGCCGGGCAGGAGGAACGAGAGTGCGCCGGGAGTGCGCAGGAGCTGCCCGTAGCCCGGGCGACGCTCGGAAGCGACCGTGGATGCCACGGTCCTTGCCTTTCTGCCGCCTGGTAGCGCGCCCCTCGTACCGGTGGGTACGGGCGCCGCCGAGAGCTGTCCTCTTGCGCGGAACTGCGGTAGATGCCGGGGCTCACTGCGAGAGCCTCCGACCGCCATACGGTCGCGCCAGCTCTGCGTCAGGCAGAGTTGGTCGATCAGTGGTGTGCCTTCATGGTACAGGGGGATTCGACTCCGTGCCTGTGAAAGCGCACGGATGACCGAGATCACACCTGTGATTAACCGGATCTTCTTCCGGGTGTTCCCCGAGTCGGCGGGCGGGGACGGGACGCGGCCCGCGACGAGCTGGCGCGGCCCCGGCGCGCACCCATCCGGCGCGCACCCGTCCGCCGCGGCCGGGACTACGCGCGCGGCGCCGCCCCGCCCGTCCCCAGCCACCCGGCCAGCTTTCCGCCCTGGCCGACCGCCCGCAGCCGGGCCTCGGCCGCGTCCCGTACCGGATCGGTGGCCACCACGAGGAGCTCGTCGCCGCGCCGCAGCACGGTCGTCGGCCCCGGCACGAAGCTCGTCCCGTCGCGCACGACCAGGGTGACCGCGGCTCCCGGCGGCAGGCGCAGCTCGTGCACCTCGACGCCGTGCATCCGTGACTCCGGCGGGATCGCCACCGACAGCAGATGGCCGCGCAGCCGCTCCAGCGGGGCGGACTCGATGCCCAGGTCGGCGGCGGTCTCGATGTCGGAGATCTCCAGCTTGCGGGCCAGCCAGGGCAGGGTGGGGCCCTGGACCAGGGTGTAGACGACGACCAGGACGAAGACGATGTTGAAGACGCGCTCGCTGCCGTCGATCCCGGAGACCATGGGGATGGTGGCCAGGATGATGGGCACGGCGCCGCGCAGCCCGGCCCAGGACATCAGGGCCTTCTCCTGCCACGGCATCCGGAAGGGCGCCAGGCTGACCAGTACCGCGAACGGCCGGGCCACCATCGTCAGGACCAGGCCGATGATCACGGCGGGCCAGAAGTCGTCCGGCAGCTCGTGCGGGGTGACGAGCAGGCCGAGCAGGACGAACATGCCGATCTGGGCGATCCAGCCCAGGCCGTCCGCGAAGCCCCGGGTGGCGGGCCAGTGCGGCAGCTTGGCGTTGCCGAGGACCATCGAGGCCAGATAGACGGCGAGGAAGCCGGAGCCGTGGGCCATGGCGCCCGCCGCGTAGGCGGTGACGGCGATCGCCATCACGGCGATCGGGTAGAGGCCGGACGCGGGCAGCGCCACGTGCCGCAGGCCCCAGGAGCCCAGCCAGCCGACCGCGAGGCCGATCCCGGCGCCGATCGCCAGCTCAAGGGCGATCTTGCCGACCAGTACGTACCAGGAGTCCACCGGGCCCGGTGTGGAGAAGGCGACGACCAGGATGACGACCGGGGCGTCGTTGAAGCCCGACTCGGCCTCCAGGACGCCGGTGATCCGGGACGGCAGCGGGACCCGGCGCAGGACGGAGAAGACGGCCGCGGCGTCCGTCGAGGACACCACCGCGCCGATGATCAGTGACTGCCGCCATTCGAGCCCGACCAGATAGTGCGCACCGGCCGCGGTGACCCCCACGCTCACCGCGACACCGACGACCGAGAGCACGATCGCCGCCGGCAACGCCGGGCGGATCTCCTTCCACTTGGTGCCCAGACCGCCCTCGGCCAGGATCACCACCAGGGCGGCATAGCCGATGACCTGGGTCATCTCGGCATTGTCGAACTGGACATCGAAGATTCCGTCCTGCCCTATGGCGATCCCGATCCCGAGATACAGGAGCAGGCTCGGCAGCCCGCTGCGGGAGGAGACGCGCACCGCCGCGACGGCGATGAGCAGGACGAGCGAGCAGATGAGCAGGAGCTCGTTGAGATGGTGGACAGTCAGTGGCCGATCCTTCCCCTCACGCGCCGTCAGGCGCCCTCACGCACCGGTGCCGGAACGTTCCTCCGGCCACCGGTACTTCGTTACCTTACCTAATCTTTGACGAGTTCTTTACGCAAGAACGTGTCAGTAGGACGGGCTGACGCTCATAAAAGACACCGCGTCCGGGGCTGTCAGTCGCTGCGCCTATGGTTGCTCCAGCACCTAGGACCACCCTGCCCCTCGAAGGACAGCGATGCCCGCCAACACAACCGCCCCTTCCGCCAAGACGAAAAGGAAGAAGGGACGCCGTGCCCGCCTGATCCTGATCGTCCTGGTGCTGGCGCTCGTAGCGGGTGTCGGTTACGGCGCGTACTGGAGCATCAGCACCGTTCGCGCCTCCTTTCCGCAGACCACGGGGTCGATCCAGCTCAAGGGCCTCACCGGCGGCCCGGTCGAGGTCAAGCGCGACGACTACGGGGTGCCGCAGGTCTACGCGGACAACGACACCGACCTCTTCATGGCCCAGGGCTTCGTCCAGGCCCAGGACCGCTTCTGGGAGATGGACGTCCGCCGCCACATGACCTCCGGCCGGCTGTCGGAGATGTTCGGCAAGGACCAGGTCGAGACCGACGCCTTCCTGCGCACTCTCGGCTGGCGCCGGGTCGCGCAGCAGGAGTACGACACCAAGCTGTCACCGCAGACGAAGAAGTACCTCCAGGCGTACGCCGCCGGTGTCAACGCCTATCTGGAGGGCAAGGGCCCCAAGGACATCTCCCTGGAGTACGCGGCGCTGGACTTCGTCCACGACTACAAGGTCGAGAAGTGGACGCCGGTCGACTCGGTGGCCTGGCTCAAGGCGATGGCCTGGGACCTGCGTGGCAACATGCAGGACGAGATCGACCGGTCCCTGATGGCCAGTCGGCTCACCCCCAAGCAGATCAAGGACCTCTACCCGCCGTACCCGACAGCGACCCACCGACCGATCGTCGACGGGGGCTCGGTCAACAAGATCACCGGCAAGTACGACCCCAGCCGTGAGCCGAGCACCGGCTCCGGCACGGGCTCGACGGTCCAGGGGGCGACACAGGGCGCGCAGGCGCAGCTCGCGCGCCTCTCCGAGAGCCTGGACAAGATCCCGGCGCTGCTCGGTCCCAGCGGCAGCGGCATCGGCTCCAACTCCTGGGTCGTCTCCGGCAGGTACACGACGACCGGTATGCCGCTGCTCGCCAACGACCCGCATCTCGCGCCGATGATGCCGTCGCTCTGGTACCAGATGGGCCTGCACTGCCGTACGGTCTCCGCGAAGTGCGGCTTCGACGTGGCGGGCTACACCTTCTCCGGAATGCCCGGTGTGGTCATCGGCCACAACCAGGACATCTCCTGGGGGTTCACCAACCTCGGCGCCGATGTGACCGACCTCTACCTAGAGAAGATCGCCCCCGGCGGCACCTATCTGCGCGACAACCAGCAGCAGGCCCTTCGCACGCGCGAGGAGGTCATCAAGGTCGCCGGCGGCAAGAGCAAGACGATCACCGTGCGCGAGACCGAGAACGGCCCGCTGGTCTCCGACCGTGACGACGAGCTGGAGAAGGTCGGCAAGAAGGCCCCCGTCGCCACCTCCGCCCCGGACCGGGGCGAGGGGTACGCGGTGGCGCTGAAGTGGACCGCCCTGGATCCGGGCAAGTCCATGGACGCGGTCTTCGAGCTCGACCGCGCCAAGGACTTCAAGTCCTTCCGGGCGGCGGCCAAGGACTTCGAGGTCCCCTCGCAGAACCTGATCTACGCCGACACCAAGGGCCACATCGGCTACCAGGCGCCGGGGAAGATCCCGGTCCGCGCCAAGGGCGTCGACGGCTCGGTGCCCGCCCCGGGCTGGGACTCCCGGTACGACTGGAAGAAGTACATCCCCTTCGACCAGCTCCCGTACGAGCTCGACCCCAAGCGCGGCTACATCGTCACCGCCAACCAGGCCGTGATCGACGAGAAGAAGTACCCGTACCTGCTGACCAAGGACTGGGGCTACGGCACCCGCAGCCAGCGGATCAACGACCTCATCGAGTCGAAGACCAAGGACGGCGGCAAGGTCTCCACCGAGGACATGCAGAAGATGCAGATGGACAACAGCAGCGAGATCGCCGCGCTGCTGACGCCCGCGCTGCTGAAGGTCGACGTCCCCGACCCGGCCGTACGGGAGGCGCAGAAGCTGCTGGAGGGCTGGGACTACACCCAGGAGCCGGACTCCGGGGCGGCCGCCTACTTCAACGCGGTGTGGCGCAACGTCCTCAAGCTGGCGTTCGGCAACAAGCTCCCCAAGGAGCTGCGGGTCGAGGGCGAGTGCCTGAACGTGCGTCCGCCGGACAGCTCCGGCCCGGTGGACGACCTCAACGGGCTGGTGCGCGAGTGCGGCCAGCGCGACGCGGACTCGGCGCAGCCCGACGGCGGCGACCGCTGGTTCGAGGTGGTCCGGCGGATCTTCAACGACGAGAAGAACGAGTGGTGGCAGACGCCCAAGAGCCGTCTGGACCCGGCCACCAAGACCCGTGACCAGCTGCTGGCGCGCGCGATGAAGGACGCCCGCTGGGAGCTGACGGCCAAGCTCGGCAAGGACGTCACCGGCTGGAGCTGGGGCCGGCTGCACCAGCTGATGCTGAAGAACCAGACCCTCGGCACCGACGGCCCCGGCTTCGTGCAGTTCCTCCTCAACCGCGGCCCCTGGAACCTGGGCGGCGGCGAGGCGGCGGTCGACGCCACGGGCTGGAACGCGGGCGGCGGCGACTACGCGGTCACCTGGGTGCCGTCGATGCGGATGGTGGTGAACCTGAAGGACTTCGACAAGTCGAAGTGGATCAACCTCACCGGCGCCTCCGGCCACGCCTACAGCGCGCACTACACGGACCAGACCGGGAAGTGGGCCAAGGGCGAGCAGCTGGACTGGTCCTTCAGCGCCAAGGCGGTCGGCGCGTCGACGGTCGACACGCTGACGCTCAAGCCGTGACCCTCGGCCTTCTTGTGAGGGCGACGGCTCGAGCGCGGCGGCTCAGGCCGTGAAGCGGGTCAGGCCCTGAAGCGGGTCACCCCCTTCGGGGTGACCACCGCTTGAACGGGGTGGTCGTGCGGTTCCTCCGGAACCCGCGCGACCACCTCGTTCGCGTAGAGCAGCACCACGCGCGCGGGGTCGTGGCCCGCCGCCGCGATCCGGGCGAGCACCCGGTCGTACGAGCCGCCGCCCCGGCCCAGGCGCATCCCGCGCGCGTCGACGGCGAGACCGGGCAGCAGCACGGTGTCGGCCTCCAGCACGGCGGCCGGGCCGAGCCGGATCCCGGACGGCTCCAGGAGCCCGCGCCCGGCCGGTTCGAGCCGGTCCGCGCCCTCGTACTCCGCCCAGTCCAGGTCATTGTCCGATTGCAGTACGGGCAGCAGGACGCGAACCCCCCGCGCGCGCAGTGCGTCGAGCAGCGCGTGCGTCCCGGGTTCGCGCCCCACCGAGACGTACGCGGCGACCGTCCCCACCGCCGCGAGCTCGGGGAGGACGAGCGCCTGCCGGGCCAGCTCCTCGGCCGCCCCGCGCACCTCGTCCGCTGTCAGGAGCCGCCGGACACCCAGCAGTTCCGCGCGCAAGAGGGCCTTTTCGGCTGCACCATCACTCACAGTGTTTTCACAATCCCCTCAAATGCCGGTTTATGAGGCCGAATTAACCGGAGGATAATCTTCCGCCCCTACGCAGCGGTTAGTGTGCTGCGCATGACTCAGTCGTCCCCACGGATCACCAAGGCTGTCATTCCGGCGGCAGGCCTCGGCACCCGCTTCCTGCCGGCCACCAAGGCCACCCCCAAGGAGATGCTGCCGGTCGTCGACAAGCCCGCGATCCAGTACGTGGTCGAGGAGGCGGTCGCCGCCGGCCTCTCGGACGTGCTGATGATCACGGGGCGCAACAAGCGGCCCCTGGAGGACCACTTCGACCGCAACTATGAGCTGGAGGAGGCCCTCTCCCGCAAGGGGGACGAGGCCCGGCTCGCCAAGGTCCGGGAGTCCAGCGACCTCGCCGCGATGCACTATGTGCGCCAGGGCGACCCCAGGGGCCTGGGCCACGCCGTGCTGTGCGCCGCGCCCCACGTGGGCGACGAGCCCTTCGCGGTGCTCCTGGGCGACGACCTCATCGACGCGCGCGACCCGCTGCTCTCGCGCATGGTGGAGATCCAGGAGCGCGAGGGCGGCAGTGTGATCGCCCTGATGGAGGTCGAGCCCTCGCAGATCCACCTCTACGGCTGCGCGGCCGTCGAGCCCACCGGCCACGGCGACGTCGTACGGATCACCGGCCTGGTGGAGAAGCCCGACCCGGCGGACGCCCCCAGCAACCTCGCCATCATCGGGCGCTACGTCCTGGATCCCGCGGTCTTCGCGATACTGCGCCAGACCGAGCCGGGCCGCGGCGGCGAGATCCAGCTCACCGACGCGCTCCAGCAGCTGGCCGCCGACGAGAAGGTCGGCGGCCCGGTGCACGGCGTGGTCTTCAAGGGCCGCCGCTATGACACCGGCGACCGCGGCGACTATCTGCGTGCCATTGTCAGACTCGCGTGCGAACGTGAAGACCTGGGCCCCGACTTCAAGGCCTGGCTTCGCAGTTACGTGACCGAGGAGATGCAGGCACCTTGAGCAACACGATCTGGTCGGTCGACGAGCACCTGGAGGACGTCCTCGCCGCCGTCGAGCCGCTCGAACCCATCGAGCTGCAACTGCCCGACGCCCAGGGCTGCGTCCTGGTCGAGGACGTCACGGTGCCGCTCGCGCTGCCCCCCTTCGACAACAGCTCGATGGACGGGTACGCGGTGCGCGTGGCGGACGTGGCGGGCGCCAGCGAGGAGTTCCCCGCGGTGCTGACCGTGATCGGGGACGTCGCCGCCGGCAGCGGCGACCTCCCGGCCGTCGGCCCCGGCGAGGCCGCCCGGATCATGACCGGCGCCCCGCTGCCGCCCGGCGCCGAGGCCGTCGTCCCGGTCGAGTGGACCGACGGCGGTACGGGGCGGGGCGCGGCCACCGGTATGCGCGCCGCCAGTGACGCGCCCGAGGGCGCGAGCGGCGAGGTCCGGGTGCACCGGCCCGCCGAGGCCCGCGCGCACGTCCGCGCGCGCGGCAGCGACGTGCGGGCGGGTGACCTCGCGCTGGCCGCCGGCACCGTCCTCGGCCCGCCCCAGATCGGCCTGCTCGCGGCGATCGGCCGGGGCACCGTGAAGGTCCGCCCGCGCCCGCGCGTGGTCGTCGTCTCCACCGGCAGCGAACTCGTGCAGCCCGGAGAGAAGTTGGCCGAGGGCCAGATCTACGACTCCAACAGCTTCGCGCTGGCCGCCGCCGCGCGCGACGCGGGAGCGATCGCCTACCGGGTGGGCGCGGTCACCGACGACGCCGAGACGCTGCGCGCCACCATCGAGGACCAGCTGATCCGCGCCGATCTGCTGGTGACCACGGGCGGCGTGAGCGTGGGGGCGTACGACGTCGTCAAGGAGGCGCTGTCCTCGGTGGGCGACGAGGACGAGCCGGGCGGCGGCATCGACTTCCGCAAGCTCGCCATGCAGCCCGGCAAGCCCCAGGGCTTCGGCTCGATCGGCCCCGACCACACCCCGCTGCTCGCGCTGCCGGGCAACCCGGTGTCGTCGTACGTCTCGTTCGAGCTGTTCGTCCGCCCCGCGATCCGCACCCTGATGGGCCTGCCGGACGTGCACCGGCCACGCGTGCGTGCCGCGCTCAGCGCCGACAAGGCGCTCACCTCCCCGGCGGCCCGGCGCCAGTTCCTGCGCGGGACCTACGACGCGCGCGAGGGAGCCGTCACCCCGGTCGGCGGCTCCGGGTCGCATCTGATCGCGGCCCTGGCCCAGGCGGACTGCCTGATCGTCGTCCCCGAGGACGTCACGTCCGTGGAACCCGGCTCCGAAGTGGAGGTGGTCCTGCTCGGCTGACCGGGCCGGGGTGGCGGTAGCGTGTCTGCCCACACAGGCCGGACCGGGAGCGCCACACCATGAGTACGCAAGGCAGGCTGACGCACATCGACGAGGCGGGCGCGGCCCGGATGGTCGATGTCTCCGAGAAGGACGTGACGGCCCGCACCGCGCGCGCGAGCGGCCGGGTCCGCGTCTCGCCGCGGGTCATCGAGCTGCTGCGCGGCGAGGGCGTGCCCAAGGGCGACGCCCTGGCGACCGCCCGGATCGCCGGGATCATGGGCGCCAAGCGCACCCCGGACCTGATCCCGCTCTGCCACCCGCTGGCGGTCTCCGGGGTGAAGCTGGACCTCACGGTCGCGGACGACGCCGTGGAGATCCTGGCGACGGTGAAGACGACCGACCGCACGGGCGTCGAGATGGAGGCGCTGACCGCCGTGTCGGTGGCCGCGCTCACCGTCGTGGACATGGTGAAGGCCGTGGACAAGGCGGCCGTCATCACGGACGTACGGGTCGAGACCAAGACCGGCGGCAAGTCGGGCGACTGGTCCCGCCCGCAGGCGCACGGAGCCACGCCGTGACGGCGCCGGACGGGGGCCGCGCGCGCCCCGGCGTGGAGAACGCACCCCCCTTCCCCGGCGACTCGGCGGGCCTCGGCGCCGCGCTGCTCGCCCCGTACGCGGCGCTCGTCGTCACCGCCTCCAACCGCGCGGCGGCCGGGGTGTACGAGGACAAGGGCGGCCCGATCCTCGCCGAGGGCCTGGCCGGGCTGGGCTTCGCCGTGGACGGGCCGCTGGTGGTGCCCGACGGCGACCCCGTCGAGCAGGCGCTGCGCGCGGGCGCGGCCGCCGGGTACGACGTCGTCGTCACCACCGGCGGCACCGGCATCTCGCCCACCGACCGCACCCCCGACGCCACCCGCCGGGTCATCGACTACGAGGTGCCCGGCATCCCCGAGGCGATCCGCGCCGAGGGCCTGGCGAAGGTGCCGACCGCGGCGCTCTCCCGGGGCCTCGCCGGGGTCGCGGGCGGCGGCACGCTGATCGTGAACCTGCCGGGCTCCCCCGGCGGCGTCCGTGACGGACTGGCGGTCCTGGAGCGGCTGTTGCTGCACGCCGTCGACCAGATCCGGGGCGGCGACCACCCCAGACCCGCGGGGAGCCCAAGCTGAACGTCCCATCATGGCCGGTCGAGCTGGCGGACGGCGAGGTGCTCCTGCGCCCCATAAGGCTGCGCGACCAGCGGACCTGGCGCGAGGTGAACCGGCGCAACCGCGAGTGGCTGCGGCCCTGGGAGGCGACCATCCCGCCGCCCGCGCCCGGCGCCCCGCCCGCCCAGCGGCCCACCTACCGGCAGATGGTCCGGCATCTGCGCGCCGAGGCGAACGCGGGCCGGATGCTGCCGTTCGTGATCGAGTACCAGGGCCGCCTCGTCGGGCAGCTGACCGTCGCCGGGATCACCTGGGGCTCGATGTGCTCGGGGCACGTCGGCTACTGGGTCGACCGCGATGTGGCGGGCCGGGGCGTGATGCCCACGGCCGTCGCCCTCGCCACCGACCACTGCTTCCGTACGGTCGGGCTGCACCGCATGGAGGTCTGCATTCGCCCCGAGAACGGGCCGAGCCGGCGGGTGGTGGAGAAACTCGGATTCCGCGAGGAGGGGCTGCGCCCGCGCTATCTCCACATCGACGGCGGCTGGCGGGACCACCTGGTGTACGCGCTGACGGCGGAAGAGGTGCCCGAGGGGCTGCTGTACAGGTGGAAGCAGGCACGCCGGGCTCACCACGATAAATGAAATAAGCGTTCGAATTCGGTCGGGGTGCGACCACGAACCGATCTGAAGAATCACAAAAAAAGCCGGTGATATCAGCCAGATCGTGCGACACACCGGCTCAATTGGCGTATCCCTTCGCGCCCGTCCCTCTACCGTGTGGGGTGTGAGCAGCAGCGGCCTCATCTACGCAGTCATCGTCGGGGCCTGGGCCGCCTACTTGGTGCCGATGTGGCTCCGCAGGCAGGACGAGCTCAACGAGGCCCGTCCGACGGAACGCTTCAGCACCGCCATCCGGCTGCTGTCCGGACGGTCGGCCATGGAGCGCCGGTACGCCAAGGAGCTGAGGCAGCGAGGTTCTGGCGACCCCGTCCCCGACGCCGACCCGGACGCGCCCACGGAGTCCCTGGTGGACCCCGGCCAGGGCGTCGACGTCCGGGACTTCGCCGTGCCCCGACAGCACCCCACGGGTGCCGGGGTGCAGCGGCCGGCCGGACGCGAGGAGCCGCGTCCCGAGGAGGCCCGATCCGAGCCCGCCGAGGAGCCGCGTCCCGAGGAGCGCCGGGGCGCTGAGCGCCGTGGTGAGGAGCGAGCAGGGGGCGCGCGGCAGCCCGACGGGCGCCGGCGTGACAGACGTTCTCCGGACGCCGCCGAGCGTGCCCGTCGCGCCCGGCGCAGCGCGGTGCTCGCGCGCCGCCGGCGTACGACGGTGTTGCTCTTCCTCGCCTTCACGCTGGGCGCGGTCGTGGCGGCGGTCGGCGGCCTCGGCTTCCTGTGGGCGCCCGCGATCCCGGCCGTCCTGCTCAGCGCGTACATCGTGCATCTGCGGGCGCGGGAGCGGCGCAGGTTCGCGTTCGTCATGGACCGGCGGCGCGCCGAGGCGGCCGCGCAGCGGCTGCGCGAGCGCCAGCCGCGCCGCCAGCCGGCCGCCGTCGCGGAGACCGAGGACGAGCCGGAGGCGCACCCCGCCCCCGAGCCCGAGCCCGCCGTCTCCCCGCAGGAGGCCGACCGGCGCGCGCTGGTGGAGCAGACCGACCACGCCGAGTGGGTCGACCAGCAGCGCGAGCGCGGCCCCGAGCGCGGCGACAGCTGGGAGCCGGTCCCGGTGCCGCTGCCGACCTATGTGACGGCCCCGGTCGCCCCGCGCGCCACCGGCAGCATCGACCTGGGCGCCCCGGACACCTGGTCCTCGGCCCGCTCCTCCACCGCGGACCCGGCGACCCCGGCCCCTCCGGCGCCCCGTCGCCGCACGTCGCCGGGCAGCCGCCGGACCCCGCTCTTCGACCAGTACGCGGACGACGACCGGCCCCGCGCGGCCAACGAGTGAGGCCCGTCTCGCTGACCAGCGGGGACCGGATTTCCAAGCACCCCCATCGGGGTGCTAATGTTTCACCCGTTGCAAGGGCCTGTGGCGCAGTCCGGTAGCGCACCTCGTTCGCATCGAGGGGGTCAGGGGTTCGAATCCCCTCAGGTCCACAACAACAGGGAAGAGCCCCTGTCGGAGAAATCCGGCAGGGGCTCTTCTCATGTGCCCGGACGGCCCGTTCGGGCCCGGTCGCCCCGGCTCGGACGGCAGGCGCCCGTCCGTCAGGACTTCTGGAGCCGGAGCCGGAAGTCGGGGCAGACGTCGGGGTCGAAGTCCTCGTAGAGGTCCGTGCGGGTCGCGTCGGTGCCGATGGTGAGCTTGTCGAGGGTGTCGCCCTGGAGGAACAGCGCCGGCTTCGTGAAGTGCAGGCGCAGCAGCGCCCGGTGGGTGGCCGAGGTGGCGGGCTCGATCTCCCAGGTGCCGGAGCCGTTGAACGCCTTGCCCAGCTCGGCGCGGTGGTAGTCGCCGGTGGGCCACTTCTGCGCCGTCATGGCGCCGCCCGGGGACAGCGTCAGACGCACCCCGTCGGCCTCGTGCGCGCCCTCGTAGCGGCCGACGAGCTCGCCGGGGGTCGCGGACTCGGCGGCGGCCGGGACGCAGCGCTCAAGGGCGTCCGAGCCGCACGCGGTGAGCGTGGCGGGCAGGACCGCGAGGGCGGCGACGGCGCCGAGGGCGCGTCGGACGGGGTGGGGCACGGTGGTTACTTCCCTGCTGCCGGGATGCGTTCGGTCCAGGTCATGTGCTGTCCGACGGTGGAGAAGACGCCGTCGTCGCGATTGGTCTTCTTCAGCCAGTCGTAATAGCCCACGTAGTGGAGGAAGGACTCGTTGCTGGTCTTGTTCTTGAGCGTGTACTCGACGACGAGGGAGCCGTCGGGGTCCTGGCCCTTGACCGTGTAGTCCAGGGAGTACGAGCCGACGAACGCCTCGCCCAGGTGGTCCTCGTCGCCGGTGGCGATCGCGGGCAGGTCGGTGAAGACGAGCTTGCCCAGGGCGCCGAGCTTTCCGCCCTTGGAGATCGAGTAGTTGACGGTGCCCTCGTCGTTGCCGTCCTTGCGCCAGTTGGCGAGGGTGTCCGCGCGCAGCTGCTCCATGCTGACGCTGGACTTGATCAGCTCGGTCATCCGGTCGCCGTCGTGGTACTCGCGCTCGCGCGGCCCGCTGCCCGAGACCCAGTCCCAGCCCAGCGAGTACGGGTCGTCGCCCTGGCGGCGCGGATACGGGTCCTTGCCCTGCATCGCCAGGTCGAAGCGGTTGTAGTCGTCCTGGCTGATGGTGTTGGTCGTGTCGATGTTCGTGTGCCGCGGGTCGGTGTTGAACCAGTCGCCGAGCCCGATGTCCGACATCAGGGAGAAGGCCAGGTTCCGGTCGGCGACCACCCCGCGCTTCACGATGTCGACGATCTCCCGCTGGGCGCCCTCGATGGCCTTGGCGTCGTCCGAGTCCTTCTCGACCACCTTGCAGACGCCGTGGACCATGTCGGGGGAGACGGCGCCCTCGGAGTCGATGTACAGGCCGCGCTCCTGGGCACGCCGGACGGCGTCCTTCAGGTCCTTCTGCACGGCCTTGAGTTCGCCGAGCGCGTCGTCGAGGACCCCGATCGCCGCCTGTGCGACCTTGGCGGCCGCCTGGATCTGGCGCTCGATGTCGTCGATCATCCGCCAGGCGTACGGGGCGGCCGCGCCCTCCCAGTACCCCTTGTCGCGCAGCGGGGTCAGCACCTCGTCGTGGACCCGCTTGGGCAGCCCGGTCAGGTCCTTGTGGGTGGTGCGCCACTGGTCGGCGAGCTTCTGCAGCGGGCCGAGGTCGGTGTCCAGGATCTCCCGGTAGAACGACGGCACTTACAGCCCCTCCAGCTTCGAGCGGCGCGGGACGATGCCCTTGAGCGACTCGTCCACGGCGGCGTCGGTCGTGCGGTAGTCCCGCGCCCCCACGCGCAGGCTCTCGGAGATCCGGCCCAGCCAGCCGGCCACGGTGCCGGCCTGCTTCTCCCACTGCTTGGCAGCCGTACGGATCGCCTTGGCCGACTCCCAGCCGTCCATCGCCGCCGACGCCTTCTGCGCGGGGTCCTCCAGCGCGGCCGCGGGCTTGGTGAACGCCGTGTGGATCTCGTCCGCGCGGCCCGCCGCCGCGGTGAGGACGCCGGGCGCGATCCGCAGCGCGTCCTGGGGCGGGCCCGAGGGCGCGGCGGGCGGGTACGGCCCGAGCCGGAAGTCCGGAGTGGCCGCGAGCGGCGGCCCCTGGAGGGATGGGCCCTGGAGCGGCGGGCTCTGGAGGGGAGGCTTGAGCAGGGGCGAGCCGGTGAGCGGCGGCCCCTGCGGGAAGACCGGCGTGAGCGGGTCCACATAGCTGTCGGCGGGCGGGGCCTTGGTGACGCCCGCGGCCCACGCGGAGTGGTGCCGCTTCAGCTCGTCCGGCGACAGTGGCAGCTGGGACGGCTCGGGCAGTGTGTCGTCGCTCATGCAGGATCCCCCGTGTGGTGCGCGTGCGCTCAGCAGCCTAACCGCTGGCCGGGGATGGGCTCATGACAAGCCGGGACGGGTGCCGACGTGCCCGGCCGGCCAGCGGCGTCACGGCACCAGGGACTTGGCGTAGCAGATGCTGTTGTCGTGGAAGCGGTAGTGGCCGAACTTCTCGCAGACGGTGTAGCCGCTGGAGGCGTAGAGGGCGAGCGCCTCGGGCTGCTGGTCGCCGGTCTCCAGGACCATACGGGTGCGCCCGGCGGCGCGGGCGTCGGCCTCCAGGAGGGCGAGGATGCGGCGGGCCAGACCCCGGCCCCGGGCCTCGGGTATGACGTACATGCGCTTCAGCTCGGCGTCGCCGTCCGAGTAGCCCTCGGCGTTCTTGTCCTGGGTGCGCCAGCCGCCGGTGGCCACCGGGCGCTCCTGCTCGTCGTACGCGATCAGATACAGCCCGCGCGGCGGCAGGAACATGGAGGCGTCGAGCGGTGTGGCGTCGCCCTCGTCCTCGTAGCGCTCGGCGTATTCGAGCTGCACCTGGTCGTTGAGCTTCACGGCGTCCGGGTGGTCGTACCCCAGAGTGCGGATATTCATGCGCTACAGCGTACTTCTATGCAGGCGATCACGGGGACCGGGTGGGTAGGGTGCGCGGGTGCTCACTGTTACCACTGTGAATGTAAACGGGCTCCGCGCCGCCGCCAAGAAGGGGTTCCTTCAGTGGCTGGCCGCCTCCGACGCCGACGTCGTGTGTCTCCAGGAGGTACGGGCCGAGCCGCAGCAGCTCACCGCCGAGGTGCGCGAGCCCGAGGGGTGGCATGTGGTGCACGCCCCCGCCGCGGCCAAGGGCCGGGCCGGGGTCTCGCTCTACACCCGCCGCGAGCCGGAGCGGGTGCGGGTCGGGTTCGGCAGCGCGGAGTTCGACGGCGGCGGGCGCTATGTGGAGGCCGACCTTCCCGGTGTCACCGTGGCGAGCCTCTATCTGCCCTCGGGTGAGGCCGGGACGGAGAAGCAGGACGAGAAGTACCGGTTCATGGGGGAGTTCCTGCCCTATCTCAAGGAGCTCCGGGCGCGCGCCGCGGCGGACGGGCGCGAGGTCGTCGTCTGCGGCGACTGGAACATCGCCCACCGCGAGGCCGACCTCAAGAACTGGCGGGCCAACAAGAAGAACGCGGGCTTCCTGCCGGAGGAGCGCGAGTGGCTCTCGCGCGTGCTCGACGCCGCCGAGGGCGGTTACGTGGACGTGGTGCGCGAGCTGCACCCCGACCAGGAGGGCCCGTACTCCTGGTGGTCCTACCGCGGCCGGGCCTTCGACAACGACTCGGGCTGGCGCATCGACTACCACCTGGCCACGCCGGGCCTGGCGGCCCGCGCGGTCAAGGGCTATGTGGAGCGCGCCGCCACCCACGAGGAGCGCTGGAGCGACCACGCGCCGGTGACGGTGGCGTACGGCCAGTAGGAACGCGGGCGGGGACGCGAAAGCGGCGCACCCCGGGCCCGGGGCGCGCCGCTTCCTTCGCGTGGAGTACGGCTAGACGTCGTAGTCCATGTCGAACTTGTCCTGGGCCTGCTGCTGGGCCCGCTGGGACTCGTCCTGGCCCCTGTCCTGGGCCTGGCGGGACTGGTCCTGGGCCTGGCCCTTCTTGGACTGCATCGCCTGCTTGCCCTTGTTCTGGGCCTGCTTCGCCTTGTTCTGCATCTCGTCCTTGATGCCCATCGTGTGCACTCCTACGAGGATGTGAGGGGCCGGGTGCCGGGGCTGTTCCCGCGGCTCCGCCGGGCCTCGACCAGCGTGGCACGAGGGGACGCAAGGCGCATTTCGGTCAGTTACGGAAGGTCACGGAGGGTGCGTTCCTGCTCGTCGGCGGCGCCTCCCGCCCCCACGAGCCCCCGGCTGACCGCGCCGAGCCGGGGCTCGAAGCGGCGCATCTCGCGCTGCCCCACCGAGCCGATCAGCGCCGGCAGATAGCCGCGCACCGACTGCATCCCCCGCAGCCACCACTGCGCGTACACGTGCGAGGAGCGGCGCTCGACGCCCGCCACGATCCGGTCGACGGCCGGGCCCAGCGGATAGGTGCGGTTGGACGGCCACGGCAGCCGCTGGCGCAGCTCGCGCATCACCTCGTCCTGGTCCGCCCCGCGCACCATGTCCGTGTCGGTCCAGGACAGATACCCGACCCCGACCCGTACGCCCTTGTGGCCCACCTCGGCCCGCAGGCTGTGCGCGAAGGCCTCCACGCCCGACTTGGAGGCGCAGTAGGCGGTCATCATCGGCGCCGGGGTGATCGCGGCGAGCGAGGCGATCTGGAGGAAGTAGCCCCGGCTCTCCATGAGTACGGGCAGGAAGGCGCGGGCGGTGACCGCGCCGCCGATCAGGTTCACCTCGATCACCCGGCGCCAGGCGTCCGGGTCGGAGTCCACGAACGGGCCGCCCGAGGCGACGCCCGCGTTGGCGACCACGATGTCGACCTTGCCGAAGCGCTCCTTGACCTCGCCCGCGACCCGGGCCATCGCCTCGTGGTCGGTGACGTCCGCGAACCACGACTCGCACTCGGTGTGCAGCCGCGCCGCCACCCGCTTCAGCTCGTCCGGCTCCAGGCCGACCAGGGCCACCTTGGCGCCGCGCGCCGACAGCTTGCGCGCCAGCAGCTCGCCCACGCCCCGGGCCGCGCCCGTGACGACCGCGACCTGCCCCTCAAGGCTCACCCTGCTCATGCCACGTCCTCCTCGACCGTCACATACGTACGAACCAGTTCACGGATGCGTTCCGTGACGACTTCGGGGACCTCGACCGGGGTCATGTGGCCGACGCCGGTCAGCTCGGTGAGGCCCACGCAGACCGGCAGCGCCGCCGCGATCCGGCGGGCGTGCACCGGCGGGGTGAGCCGGTCGGCCGTGCCCGCCACCACGGCGGTGGGCACCCGCAACTCCCGCACCAGGGCGTCGATCTCCAGCTCGGCCAGCACCTGCGACCAGGCGTGGCGGGGGCCGCGGGCGCAGCCGTGCACGATCCTGGCGCACGCCTCTATCCGGTCCGGCGCGGCCCCGGGGCCCATCGTCGCGTACCGCAGGACCTTCTTGGCCACCGGCGTGACCGGCCCGAGCGGCGCCCTGGAGCCGAGGACCGCGGCGGTGAGGCGGGTGCGCAGCCGGCCCGGCCGCAGCGGCACCACCAGGGACTCGGCGACCAGCCGGGAGCTGCCGGTGGAGCAGAGCAGCACCGCGGCCGCGTGTTCGCGCAGCCCGGGGCGGCGGGCCGCGGCCATCAGCGTCATCCCGCCCATGGAGTGCCCGGCGAGCACCGCCTTCTCGCCCGGCGCGAGCGTCGCGGCCAGCACGGCCTCCAGGTCGTCGGCGAGCGCGTCGGCGGAGCACTGGGCGCTCGCGGCAGTACGGCCGTGGCCGCGCTGGTCGTAGACGACGACCCGGTGGTCGCCGGCCAGGGCGCGGATCTGCGCGGCCCAGAAGGCGGTCGAACAGGTCCAGCCGTGTGCGAGGACGACGGCCGGGGCGCCCTCGGGCCCGTGCACCTCGACGTGCAGCCGGGCGCCGTCGGCGGAGAGAGCGGTGAGCGTACGGGAGGGCTCGGGCGGGGCGAAGAGGCCCGAGGTGACGTGTGCGGGGCGTCTCACGAGGCCACCGCCTCGGGGGCGCCGGACGCCTTGCGTCCCTTGCGGGGCTCGGCCGCCGCCGGGGCGGGCTCGGCGGCCCGGGCGCGGACCACCTCGTACTCCCCGAGGTCGACCGCGCGGGTCTCCTTGCGGAACTCGCCGGTGGTGCCGGGCCAGATGGTGGTGTTGCGCCCGCTCGCGTCCAGGTACCAGCTGGTGCAGCCGCCGGTGTTCCACACGGTCCGCTTCATGCGCTCCTGGACGCGGCGGTTCCAGGCGCCGACGGCGGACGGCCGGGCGGCGAGGGCGACCCGGCCGCCGAGGACGTCCAACTGCCGCAGATAGTCGGCCATATAGCTGAGCTGCGACTCGATCATCAGGATCATCGAGGAGTTGCCGAGGCCGGTGTTGGGCCCGATGATCGTCATCCAGTTGGGGAACCCGGCGGCGGTGGCGCCGCGCAGCGACTCCATGCCGCCCTTCCACGCCTCCGCGAGGGTGTGCCCCTCGGCGCCGACCACGCGGTCGGCGATCGGCATGTCGGTGACGTGGAAGCCGGTGCCGAAGACGATCGCGTCGGCCTCGGTCTCGGTGCCGTCGGCGGCCACCAGGGTGGAGCCGCGCACCTCGCTGAGCCCGGCGGCGACGAGGTCCACATTGGGCTTGGCCAGCGTCGGGTAGTACTCGCTGGACAGCAGGATCCGCTTGCAGCCGATGCGGTAGTCCGGCGTCAGCTTGGCGCGCAGCGCCGGGTCCTTGATGGCCCGGGCCATGTTCCGCTTGGCCAGCGACTCCACCAGGCCCAGCTCGCCCGGACGCTTGGTGAACGCGCTGACCTGCAACTCCCTTATGCCCCACAGCAGTCCGCGGCGGGCGGCCCCGGTGAACGGCAGCTGCCGGTGCAGCCAGCGCTCGGGCGCGCTGATCGCCCGGTCGACGCGCGGCATGACCCAGGGCGGGGTGCGCTGGAAGAGGGTGAGGGTGCGCACCTCGGGCTGGATGGCCGGGACGATCTGGATCGCGGAGGCGCCGGTGCCGATCATGGCGACGCGCTTGCCGCGCAGGTCGTAGTCGTGGTCCCAGCGGGCGGAGTGGAAGACCTTGCCGGGGAAGGTGTCCAGGCCGGGGATCTCGGGGATCTTGGGGTCGGAGAGCGGGCCGGTCGCGGAGACCACGACGTCGGCGTGCAGCACCTCTCCGTTGCCGCACTCGATCACCCAGTACAGCTGCTCGCCGTCCCATCGCATCAGCGTCACTTCGTGGTCGAAGCGGATGTGCGGGCGCAGCCGGAAGGTGTCGGCGACGTGCTCCAGATAGGCCCGGATGTGCTCCTGCCCGGAGAAGGTGCGCGGCCAGTCCGGGTTGGGCGCGAAGGAGAACGAGTACAGGTGCGACGGTACGTCGCAGGCGCATCCGGGATAGCTGTTGTCCCGCCAGGTCCCGCCGACCGAACCGGCCCGCTCCAGGACGACGAAGTCGGTGATCCCCTCGCGCCGCAGCCGGACCGCGGCCCCGAGCCCGCCGAATCCGGACCCGATCACCGCCACCCGTACGTGCTCGGGCTTGCGCTCGTGCTGGGCCATGCCACCGCCTCCATGCAGGACGTCTGTGCGGAGAGTCTGTATGACGCGACTCTGCCAGTAATCACTGGCGCAATTGGGAGAGTAGAGCAGCGGCATACCGAGCGGTAGGGGTCCGGCCGGGGAAAGTTACTGGCGGTACAACATAGGCTGGCGGACGTGGCAGACGCAGGAGTGGAGAGCGGGCCCGGGGGCGGCGGACCGGCCGCGCCCCGCGAGTACCGCATGGAGGAGCTGGCCGCGAAGGCCGGCATCACCGTACGCACGCTGCGGTTCTACCGTGAGCGCGGGCTCATCCCGCCACCGCGGCGGGAGGGCCGGATCGCCTGGTACGACGAGCGGCATCTGGCCCGGCTGCACACCATCGCCGCCCTGCTCGAACGCGGCCACACCCTCTCCGGCATCGCGGACCTGACCGCCGCGTTCGAGTCGGGCCGGGACGCGGGCGAGGCGCTCGGGCTCGTCGAGCCGACCGAGGAGACGCCGGTCCGGCTGACGCCCGAGGCGCTGGCCGACCACTTCGCGGGCGAGGTGACGCCGGAGAACCTGGCGGCCGCGCTCGACCTCGGCTATCTCGCGGTCGACGGCGAGGAGATCGTCCACATCAGCCGGCGGCTGCTCGACGTCTCGGCCGCGCTGGTACGTGAGGGCGTTCCGCTGGCCGCGGTGCTCGCGGCGGGCCGCGAGGTCCGCGCCCACGCGGACGCGCTGGCGGCCCTGTTCGTCGACCTGCTCCACGCCCACGCCTCGGACCAGGACGTGTCTCGCCTCCGCCCGCTGGCCAAGCATGTGGTCGAGGCGGAACTGTCCCTTGCGATGGACCGCCGCCTGGCGGAGGGCGCGGACGAGGTGTGAGCCGGTCTGCGGGCCGGTGGCGGGCTGGCCGCGCAGTTCCCCGCGCCCCTAAACCCGCCTTCGTCTGCGGGCCGGTGGCCGCTTCTCGCGCAGTTCCCCGCGCCCCTAAAAGCCCCGGCTGACCGCAACCCCCTAGGGGCGCGGGGAACTGCGCGACCAGCCCACCACGCACCGGCAGACGAAGTCTGGTTTTAGGGGCGCGAGCAGCCACGGATCAGCCGCAGACGCATCACCTCGGTGGGAGCTCGGGCCGTCGCCGATCCGGAGTGTTCGTGTACCCGGGCGGCGACGCCGCCGGCGTGCCCGCGAGCAGGTCCAGCGCCAGCCGCACCGCGTCGTCCAGCTGGGCGTGGCGCCCCTCCGCCCAGTCCAGCGGCGTGCGCAGGATCTCCAGGTCCGGCTCCACCCCGTGGTTCTCGATCGACCAGTGGTAGCTGTCGAACCAGGCCGCGTTCATCGGCACCGTGATCACCGTGCCGTCCCCCAGCGTGTGGCGCCCGGTCATCCCGACCACCCCGCCCCAGGTGCGCTGGCCCACCACCGGCCCCAGGCGCAGCAGCCGGAAGGCCGCCGTGATCATGTCGCCGTCGGACGAGGTCGCCTCGTCGGCCAGGGCCACCACCGGGCCCCGGGGCGCGTTGGAGGCGTACGAGACCGGCTGGGCGTCCCGGGTCAGGTCCCAGCCGATGATCTTCCGGGTGAGCTTCTCGATCACCAGCTCGCTGATGTGGCCGCCCGCGTTGCCGCGTACGTCGACGATCAGCGCCGGGCGGGACATCTCCAGGCGCAGATCCCGGTTGAACTGGGCCCATCCCGAGCCGCCCATGTCCGGGATGTGCAGATAGCCACACTTTTCGCCGCTCAGCTCCCGTACCACCGCACGGCGCTTGGCCACCCAGTCCTGGTAGCGCAGCGGGCGCTCGTCCACCAGGGGCACGACCGCGACCCGGCGGGAGCGGCCCTCGCCCTCGGCGGGCTGGAAGGTCAGCTCGACCGTGGTGCCCCCCGAGCCGGCGAGCAGCGGGAAGGGGCCCGCCACCGGGTCCACCGGGCGGCCGTCGACATGGGTGAGCACCGCGCCCTCGCGGATGCCGGTGCCGGCCAGCGGCGAGCGGGCCTTGGAGTCGGAGGAGTCGCCGGGCAGGATGCGCCGCACCATCCAGCCCTCCTCGCGGTGCACGAAGTTGGCGCCGAGCAGCCCCTGGGGGCGCTGGTAGTGGGGCGGCCCCTCGTTGCGGCGCGCGGCCGAGACGTACGCGTGCGAGGTGCCCAGCTCGCCCAGCACCTCGCGCAGCAGGTCCGCGAACTCGTCGGGGGAGGCGACCCGTTCGACCAGCGGGCGGTACTGGTCGAGCACCGCCTTCCAGTCGATGCCGCACATCTGCGGCTCCCAGAAGTAGGCGCGGATGATCCGGCCCGCCTCGTCGTAGGCCTGGCGCCACTCGGAGGGCGGGTCGACCTCGTGCAGGATCCGGCGCAGGTCGAGGTAGATGGTGGAGTCGCTGTCGCCGGACTCGGTGGCGGGCACGGCCCGCAGGTCGCCCTCGTCCACGACCACCAGCCGGCTGCCGTCGCCGCTCACCGCGAACCAGTCGAGGTGGTCGACGAGTTCGGTCTTGCGGGCCTTGGTGATGTCGAAGTGCTCCAGGGTCGGGCGGCCCGAGGTGTCCGCCGGGTTGGCGAAGGTCTCGCCCAGCGCGCCCGAGATCGGCCACCGCAGCCACACCAGGCCGCCGCCGGAGACCGGGTGGAGCGCCGAGTACTTGGAGGCGGCCACCGGGAACGGCGTCACCCTGCTCTCCAGGCCCTCCACCTCCACGGTGACCGTGCCGTCGCCCGACTCCTCCAGCGGGTCGAGCCCGCCCGCGGCCGGGCGCCCGTCGGGCAGCAGCGCGAACGGCGAGGGGGTGGCCGAGGAGAGCGGGACGAGATACGGACGGCAGCCCAGCGGGAAGGAGAGGTCGCCGGTGTGCACGTCGTACACCGGGTCGAAGCCGCGCCAGGACAGGAACGCGAGATAGCGGCCGTCCCGGGTGAACACCGGGTTCTCGTCCTCGAAGCGGCCGTTGGTCACATCCACGATCAGCCGGGCGCCGGGGCCCGCGATCCGGGCCATCTTGATCTGCCGCAGTGAGCGGCCGATGCCCGGGTGGGACCAGGTCAGCCAGTTGCCGTCGGGGGAGAACGCCAGATCGCGGACGGGGCCGTTGAGCGAGCGGATCAGCTCGGTGACCTCGCCGTCGGAGTCCTCACCGGCGTCGATGAGCAGCAGCCGGCCGTCGTGCGAGGCGATCGCGAGGCGCTCGCCCTCCGGGTCGGAGAGCAGCTCCTGGACCCGGCCCAGCTCGCCGGAGGCCAGCCGCCGGGGCTCGCGGTCGCCGCTGGCGCGGGGGAGGTAGGCGATCTCGACCGCGTCCTCGCCGTCCGCGTCCGTCACATACGCCACCTGGCCGCCGGTGCCGAGCATCTCGGGCAGGCGCACCCGTACCCCCGCGGTGTCGGTGATCGTGCGGGCCGGGCCGTCGCGGTGGGTGAGCCAGTACAGGCTGCCGCGCACCACGATCGCGCTGGCCCGGCCGGTGGTGTCGACCGAGAGCGCGTCCACATGGCTGGCCGCGGGCACCTGGTAGGTGCGGCGCCCGGCGCGCGGACCGCCCAGGCGCACGTCCAGGCGGCGGGGCGCCGAGTCGGGGGTGAGCGCGTCCACGATCCACAGGTCGCCCGCGCACTGGTAGACCACCCGGCGCCCGTCCGAGGAGGCGTGCCGGGCGTAGTACTCGTCGTGGTCGGTGTGGCGGCGCAGGTCGGAGCCGTCGGGCAGACAGGAGTAGAGGTTGCCGACGCCCTCGTGGTCGGAGAGGAAGGCGATCCGGTCCGCCACGAACATCACCGAGTCGAGATGGCCGCCGATGTCCGGCAGCAGCCGCTTGCCGTGCAGCCACAGCCGGCCCATGGCGCCGCCCCGGTAGCGCTTCCAGGCGGCGGGCTCGTGCGGCGGCTTCCCGGTGAGCAGCAGGGTGCGGCGCTCGCCGTCGAGGTCGGCGCAGGCGATGTCGGAGACCGGGCCCCAGGGCAGCCGCCCGCCGGGGGAGCCGTCGGTGGGGACGCTGTAGGCCCAGGAGAAGTACGAGAAGGGCTGGCCGTGCGAGGAGACGGCCAGGATGTGGCCGTCGGGGGTCCAGCCGCAGACCCGGGTGTCGGTCGATCCCCAGTAGGTCAGCCGCCGGGCCGGGCCGCCCGCGACTGGGGCCAGATGGATCTCCGGGTCCAGGCTGCGCCAGGTCGTGTACGCGATCTGGCTGCCGTCGGGGGAGAACCGCGGGTGGCTGACCTTGGTGCCGTCGACCGTGACCCGCCAGGCCCGGGAGGGGCTGTGGCCGGCCGGGACGAGGGGCGCGACCCACAGGTCGTCCTCGGCGGCGAAGCAGAGCAAGTCGTCGTGCAGATGCGGGAAGCGAAGGTAGGCGCCGTCGGTGACGGGCGCCGGCTGCTGGTCGTCCTCGGGTGCGTCGCTCACTCGTCAATGCTTTCCGCGCCACGGGAGTGCGGCAACTTATGGACCCTGGGCAGTTGTGGCACAGAACACAAGCGAAACGATTTCGTTTCGCTCGATGAAGGCGTTACATTCGAACGAGTACGAAACCGTTTCGTTCGGATGGGAGGTCGAGAATGGCAAGCAGGCTCACGGCCGAACGTGAGGCAGAGCTGTACGAGTCGGTGCTCGACCTGCTGCGCGAGGTCGGTTACGACGCCCTGACGATGGACGCCGTCGCCGCCCGTACCCGCTCCAGCAAGGCCACCCTCTACCGTCAGTGGGGGAACAAGCCGGAGCTGGTCGCCCGTGCGCTGCGGCACAACAAGCCGTCGGCTCTCCATGAGATCGACACCGGCTCGCTGCGCCGCGACTTCCACGAGCTGGTCGGTCTTGAGGACGACTGCAAGCTGGAGAAGGACTCCGCGCTGATGCGGGGTCTGATGCACGCCGTCCACGACAACCCGGACCTCCACCAGGCGCTGCGCGAAGTGCTGATCGAGCCGGAGATCACCGGCCTCGACCAGGTGCTGCGGCGTGCGGTGGAACGCGGCGAGGTCCGCGCGGACAACCCCGCGCTCCCCTATGTCGTACACATGCTGGTCGGCGCCTTCGTCGCCCGGCAGCTCGTCGAGGACAAGGCGATCGACAAGGCCTTCCTCGGAAACTACATCGACGCCGTGGTCCTCCCCGCCCTCGGCGATCCCGTCTAGCTCCCCACCAACCTGCCCCACCTGACGTACGCCGCTCTCGTCGTCGGGCTGGTCATCCACGCCCTGTAAGCCAACGACCGATCGGGAGTACGCCCTCGTGGCCACGTTCCTCTACCGACTCGGCAGGTTCGCCTTCCGGCGCCGCCGCTATGTCGCCCTCGTGTGGGTGGCGCTGCTGTTCCTCGCCGGATTCGGCGCCGCGTCCGCCTCCACTCCTTCCGCCAGCTCCTTCTCGATGCCCGGCACGGAGGCCCAGAAGGCCTTCGACCTGCTGGAGCAGCGCTTCCCGGGAGGCAGCGCCGACGGCGCCACCGCCCGCATCGTCTTCAAGGCCCCGGCCGGCAAGACGATGAACGACCCGGCCAGCAAGGACCAGGTCAACAAGGTCGTCGCCGACCTGCCCAAGGGCTCGAAGCAGGTCGCCTCGGTGACCGACCCGTACCAGGCGAACGCCGTCTCCAAGGACGGCTCGACCGCGTACATATCCGTGAAGTACAAGGTCAACGGCATGGCCCTGGAGGACAGCGACCGCAAGTCGCTGGAGGACTCCGGCAAGGCCGCCGAGAAGGCCGGGCTCACCGTCGAGATCGGCGGTGACGCGCTCCAGGCCAAGCCCGAGACGGGCTCCGGCGAGATCATCGGTGTGGTGATCGCCGGCATCGTGCTGATGATCACCTTCGGCTCGCTGATCGCGGCCGGTCTCCCGCTGATCACCGCCATCATCGGCGTGGGCATCGGCGTCTCGACCATCACCGCGCTCGCCAACGTCCTGGACCTCGGCAACACCACCTCCACGCTGGCCTCGATGATCGGCCTCGCGGTCGGCATCGACTACGCGCTCTTCATCGTCTCGCGCTACCGGGCTGAGCTCCGCGAGGGCCGGGACCGCGAGGAGGCCATCGGCCGGGCCGTCGGAACGGCCGGTTCCGCGGTCGTCTTCGCCGGTCTGACCGTCGTCATCGCGCTGTGCGGCCTCGCGGTCGTCAACATCCCGATGCTCACCAAGATGGGCGTGGCCGCGGCCGGTACGGTCGTCATCGCCGTACTGATCGCGCTCACCCTGATCCCGGCGGTGCTCGGCTTCGCGGGCAAGCGCGTCTTCGGCCGCCGCACCCGCAAGAAGATGGAGGCCGGCACGGTCGAGGCCCCGAGCGAGGCCAAGCCGAACATGGGCACCCGCTGGTCCAGCTTCGTGCTGCGCAGGCCGATCTGGGTGCTGCTCGCCGGTGTGATCGGGCTCGGCGCCATCGCCGTCCCGGCCGCCTCCCTGGAGATGGGTCTGCCCGACGACGGCTCGCAGCCGACCTCGACGACCCAGCGCCGCGCCTACGACACCCTCTCCGACGGCTTCGGCCCGGGCTTCAACGGCCCGCTGATGATCGTCGTGGACGGCGCCAAGGCGTCCGGCGGTGCCAAGGCCGCGGCCGACCGCACCTCGGACACCATCAAGAAGCTTCCCGACGTCGCCGAGGTCATGGCGCCCGCCCTCAACAAGGAGGGCGACACCGCGACCATCACGGTCATCCCGAAATCCAAGCCGTCCTCCACGGACACCGAGGACCTGGTCCAGTCGATCCGGGACGCGGGCAAGGACATCAGGTCGCAGACCAAGGCCGAGGTCCTGGTCACCGGCGCGACCGCGATGAACATCGACTTCTCCCAGCGCATGAACGACGCGCTGCTGCCCTATCTGGCGCTCGTGGTGGGCCTGGCCTTCCTGCTCCTGATGGTGGTCTTCCGTTCCATCCTGGTCCCGCTCAAGGCGGCCCTCGGCTTCCTGCTCTCGGTGGTCGCCGCCCTCGGCGCGGTCGTCGCGGTCTTCCAGTGGGGCTGGCTCGGCGGGCTCTTCGGGGTGGAGAACCCCGGCCCGATCATGTCGATGATGCCGATCTTCATGGTCGGTGTGGTCTTCGGTCTGGCCATGGACTACGAGGTCTTCCTGGTCACCCGGATGCGCGAGGCCTTCGTCCACGGCGAGCGCCCGGGCCAGGCGATCGTGACCGGTTTCCGGCACGGCGCCCGGGTGGTCACCGCCGCCGCGGTGATCATGATCGCGGTCTTCTCCGGCTTCATCGGGGCCAGCGACCAGATGATCAAGATGATCGGCTTCGCCCTGGCGATCGCGGTCTTCTTCGACGCCTTCGTGGTCCGGATGGCCATCGTCCCGGCGGTGCTCGCGCTGCTCGGCTCCAAGGCCTGGTGGCTGCCGCGCTGGCTGGACAAGGTCCTGCCGAACGTCGACGTCGAGGGTGAGGGCCTGAAGGCCCACGCCGCCAAGGCGTCGGACGGCGACGACGACCGCGAGCTCGCGCGCGTCTGACCCGTCACCCCGTGACGCCCACGGCCTGTGGGGACGGGACCGTGCGGCCGGAGCCGGCCCCTACGCAGCACGCGTTAGGGGCCGGCTCTTTCGTTGCGTACGTCCGGCTACGCCCGGGCGACTACGGCCGTCCGCTCGGCGCGGGCGTCACGCTGTAGGTGTGACGCAGAAAGCGGACCAGTGGCGAGCTGTCGAACTGGACCACCGCGACTCCGTCCGGCGAGTGGAACTCCAGCACGGTCTGGGCCCGTCCGCAGGGCCAGACGGCGACGTCGCCGCGGCGGGTCGGGCCGCGCAGCCCGGCCTCCAGGAGGGAGCGCGGGAAGACCCACTCGTTGCCGCCGGGAAAGGCGAAGCACACGGCCAGCGGGTCCTCGGCGGGGTCGTAGCGCAGGGCGACCGGAACGGGGCGGTGGTGCGGGGCGTCCGAGACGATCCTCGCGCGGGCGTGTTCCTCGACGGCGGGGGACATCAGTCGCTCCTCACACTCACTCAGCGCAGCTCTTCATGTTCTTTGTCATTAAATGTCGCATATTTTCGGGGGCGCGCCGGGCGCGAGAACGGTTGGTAAATCTCGCGTATGCGCTCTTGCGACCCGTTCGCAGGTGCACGACTATCATCGAGCGGTTCCTTCGAACGGTTCCAGCCATCCAGGCCCAGCGGAGACCACCCATGCATGTCCCGGACGGATTCATCAACGCCCCCGTCTCCGCGGTAGCCGGAGTCGGCGCGGCGGCCGCCATCGCGGTCAGCCTGCGCGGGGCCCGACGTGAACTCGACGAGAAGACGGCCCCGCTCGCGGGCCTGGTCGCGGCGTTCATCTTCGCCGTGCAGATGCTGAACTTCCCGGTGGCCGCGGGCACCAGCGGCCATCTGCTCGGCGGGGCGCTCGCGGCGATACTCGTCGGTCCGTACACCGGCGTCCTCTGTGTCTCCGTCGTACTGCTCATGCAGGGCATCCTCTTCGCCGACGGCGGCCTCACCGCGCTCGGCGTCAACATCACCGACATGGCGATCGTGACGACGGTCGTGGCGTACACCGTCTTCCGCGGCCTGGTGAAGGTGCTGCCCCGCAGGCGGAGCTCCATCACCGCGGCCACCTTCGTCGCCGCCCTCCTCTCCGTTCCGGCCGCCGCCCTCGCCTTCACCGCGATCTACGCGGCCGGCGGCACCACCGACGTCCCCATCGGCAAGGTGCTCACCGCGATGGTCGGCGTGCACGTCCTCATCGGCATCGGCGAGGCCGCGATCACCGCGCTCACCGTGGGCGCGGTCATCGCCGTACGGCCCGACCTCGTCCACGGGGCCCGCGGACTGCACACCCCGCTGAAGCTGCGGGTGGGCGGCGAACTGGTCGACGCCCCCGCTCCCGAGCCCGTACCCGCCGCGGCCCGCTCCACGCACAAGGTGCGCGCCGCGTTCGTCGTCGCCGCCCTGCTGCTGGCCGGCTTCTTCTCCTTCTACGCCTCCGCCTCGCCCGACGGCCTGGAGAAGGTCGCCCACGACAAGGGCATCGACACCCAGGAGAAGAAGCACGCCACCGAGGACTCGCCGCTCGCGGGCTACTCGGTCAAGGACATCGGCAACGACCGGGTCGCCACGGGCCTCGCGGGCATGATCGGCGTCGCGGTGACCGTCGGCGTCGGCAGCGGCATCTTCTGGGTGGTGCGCCGCCGCCGCGGCAGCGCCGCCGAGGCCACACCCACCGCCCTGCCCGAGACCGAGAAGGTCTGACATGGGCGCCGGCCACACGCACAAGCTCTACCGGCAGGCCGCCTCGCCGGTCCACGCGCTGCCCCCGCACTGCAAGCTCACGGCCGTCTTCCTCTTCGTGATCGTGGTCGTCTCGACCCCGCGCGAGGCGGTCTGGGCCTTCGGTCTGTACGCGGTGCTGATCGCGGCGGTGGCGGCCACCGCCCGGATCCCGGCGGGCTTCCTGCTCAAGCGGCTGCTGATCGAGATCCCGTTCGTGACGTTCGCGGTGCTGATGCCGTTCGTGGTGCCGGGCGAGCAGGTGCACGTGCTCGGCCTGTCGATGAGCGAGAACGGGCTGTGGGGCGCGTGGAACGTGCTCGCCAAGGGCACGCTCGGGGTCGCCGCCTCGGTGATCCTGGCCGCCACGACGGACCTGCGGGCCCTGCTGCTGGGCCTCCAGCGGCTCAGGCTCCCGTCCCTGCTCGTCCAGATCGCGTCGTTCATGATCCGCTACGGCGACGTGATCACGGACGAGATGCGCCGGATGTCGATCGCCCGCCGCTCACGCGGCTTCGAGGCGAGCGGCCTGAAGTCCTGGGGCGTCCTCGCCAAGTCGGCGGGCGCGCTCTTCATCCGCTCGTACGAGCGCGGTGAGCGGGTCCATCTGGCCATGGTCAGCCGCGGTTACGCGGGTTCGATGCCGGTCATCGACGAGGTGACGGCGACCGGTGCGCAGTGGCGGTACGCGGCGGCGCTCCCCGCGTCGGCTCTGGTGATCTGTCTGTTGGGGTGGACTCTGTGACTACGTCGATGACTTCTTCCGCTGCCCCCGCCTCCCTCGAGGTGAGCGGGCTGGCCTTCGCCTACCCCGACGGCCACCAGGCCCTGTTCGGCGTCGACCTGACGGTGGGGCGCGGCGAGCGGGTCGCGCTGCTCGGCCCCAACGGCGCCGGCAAGACCACCCTGGTCCTGCACCTCAACGGCATCCTGACCGGCGGCGCGGGCTCGGTGAAGGTGGCCGGGCTGCCGGTGGAGAAGCGCAATCTGGCGGAGATCCGCCGCCGGGTCGGCATCGTCTTCCAGGACCCCGACGACCAGCTGTTCATGCCCACCGTCCGGGAGGACGTGGCGTTCGGCCCGGCCGCGTCCGGGATGCGCGGGGCGGAGCTGGACGCGCGGGTGCGCACGGCCCTGGAGCGGGTGGGGATGGCGGAGTTCGCCGACCGGCCCCCGCACCACCTCTCCTTCGGCCAGCGCCGCCGGGTCGCGGTGGCCACGGTGCTCGCGATGGAACCGGAGATCCTGGTCCTGGACGAGCCGTCGTCCAACCTGGACCCGGCCTCCCGCCGTGAACTGGCCGACATCCTGCGGGCGTTGGACGTCACGGTGCTGATGGTCACGCACGACCTGCCGTACGCCCTCGAGCTGTGCGGCCGTTCGGTGATCCTCAGCGGCGGCACCATCGCGGCGGACGGCAAGACGGTGGACGTCCTCTCGGACGAGGACCTGATGCGCACCCACCGCCTGGAGCTGCCGTTCGGCTTCGACCCGAGGGCGGCCGCCGCCAAGGCGTGAGCGGCGTTACGGGGTGAGGGCGTCCCGGACCGCGCGCACCAGGGCCTGGGCGCGCGGGTCGGCGGTGACGCCCTTCTGGAGGCCGTTGGTGACATAGCCGAAGGCGATGCCGGACTCCGGGTCGGCGAACCCCAGGGAGCCGCCGCGGCCCGGGTGCCCGAAGGAGCCGGGGCCCAGGAGGGGGGACGCGGGCCCGTGCAGCATGTACCCGAGCCCGAAGCGGGTGTTGACGACGAGGACGCGGTCCGGGCCGGCGGACTCCTCGGTCCGGGCCAGGGCGACGGTGGCGGGCGCGAAGAGCCGCCGCCCGTCCACCTCCCCGATCGTGGCCGCGTAGAACCGGGCGAGGCCCCGGGCGGTCGAGATGCCCGCCGAAGCGGCGAGTTCGGCGGCCCGGTAGGCGGGGTCGTTCTCGTCCGGGAGCGGGTCGATGGCGCCGAACGCGCGGCGGGTGAGGGAGCCGGGGTCGGCGTAGGCGGCGGCGACGGCGGGCTTGGGCCGCAGCGTGATGGCACCGGACGCTCGGGGCGCCTCGGCCGGCCCCACGCGCCCCACCCTCGCGGCTTCGTCCTCCGGCAGCCCGATCCAGAAGTCGGCCCCCAGCGGCCGGGCGATCTCCTCGGCGACCCAGCGGCCGAGCGTGCGGCCGGTGACGCGCCGCACGAGCTCGCCGAGCAGCCAGCTGTACGTCTGGGCGTGGTACCCGTGTCCGCTGCCCGGCTCCCAGAACGGCGTCTGCGCGGCGACCGCGGCCGCCCCCGACTCGCCGTCGGCGGCCTCGGCCGGGGTGAGGGGCCGGTCCAGGGCGGGCACGCCGGCGCGGTGGGCCAGCAGATGGCGGACGAGGGCGCGGTCCTTGCCGTTGGCCTTGAACTCGGGCCAGTACGTGGCGACGGGCGCGTCCAGGTCCAGCTGGCCGCGCTGGTGGAGCAGGAGCGGGACGGCGGCGGCCAGGCCCTTGGTGGCGGAGCGGACGATCTGGGCGGTGTCGACGGCCCAGGGGGCGTCGCCGTCGACGTCCTTGGTCCCGCCCCACAGGTCGACGACCTTGCGCCCGTTGCGGTAGACGGCGACGGCGGCGCCGCGGTCTCCGCGGTGGGTGAAGTTCTGGACGAACGCGGCCCTGACCGCCTCGTATCCCGGGTCGACCGAGCCCTGCACGTCCACGCCCGCTCCTGTTCTTGCCACTGCGGCGATCTCCGCGCCCGGTCCATTGAACGCGACACGCCACCGTTTTGTGCCCGGCCTTTGTCTGCGGCTGCGTGGGTGGTCGCTCGCGCAGTTCCCCGCGCCCCTAGGGTGCCCGGCCTTCGTCTGCGGGCCGGTGGCCGCCTCCCGCGCAGTTCCCCGCGCCCCCAAACCCCCGTTCGTCCGCGGGTCGTGGCCGCTTCTCGCGCAGTTCCCCGCGCCCCTGAAAGCCTGTGGCTGAGCTGGGTTGTCCGGCTGCGGCCGACTACCTGAGGGGCGCGGGGAACTGCGCGACCAGCCCGCCACCGGGTCGCAGACGAACCCGCAGCGGGGTGCGGGGCCGCAGGTCCCGCGACCGGTACGGGGCCCGGGGGCCCGGCCCCCACCCACCCCCGGCGGGTTTAGGGAAGGGGCGGGGTGGGGGATCGCACCCCCGGTCACCCCGCTCGCAGCATCAGCCCGATCCCCACCACCAACACCCCCGCCGCAGCGATCCGCACACCCCCGAACCGCTCCTTGAACAGCAGCGCCCCGATCCCCGCCCCCACGATGATGCTCGACTCCCGCAGCGCCGCCACAGGAGCCAGTGGCGCCCGCGTCTGGGCCCACAGGACCAGGCCGTAGGCCGTCATGGACAGGGCCGCCCCCAGCAGGCCGCGCGCGGCGTACGGCCGCAGCTGCTCCCACAGGGCGCCCCGGCGCCGGAACACCGCGTACCCCGGGATCAGCAGCCCCTCCAGGATCATCAGCCACGCGATATAGCCCACGGGCGTGCCCGACGCGCGGACGCCGACGCCGTCGACGACGGTGTACGCCGCGATCGACAGGCCCGTCGCCAGCGCGGCCAGCAGCGCCGGCCAGTGCGGCCGGGCCCCCGAGCCCCGGATGCCCCACAGCGCCATCCCGACCAGGCCCGCCGAGGCGACCGCCACCCCCGAAGCCTGCCACGCGTTCAGGCTCTCGCCGACGAACAGCACCGCCAGCACGGTCACCACCAGCGGCGCCGTACCCCGCGCGATCGGATACATCTGCCCGAAGTCGCCGAGGCTGAAGGAGCGCATCAAGAGCGCCTGGTAGCCGGTGTGCAGCGCCGCCGAGGCGATGAGGTACGGCCAGGCGCCGGACGCGGGCAGCGGTGTGAACAGCGCGAGCACCGCGCCGATCGCCGTCGCCCCGCCGCCTATCAGCGTGAACGCGACCAGCTGGTCCTTGATCGTGTGCGCCATCGCGTTCCAGGACGCGTGGGTGACGGCGGCGAGCAGGACGGCCAGCGCGACCGCCAGGCTCACGCGGTGCGCTCGCGCACGTCGGCCAAGGTGCCGCCGGCGTGCCCGATCAGCGTCTTCGGGTCGAGCGGGAAGACCGTGTGAGGCGTGCCGGCGGCCGCCCAGACCACGTCGTGGTCGAGCAGCGCGCGGTCGGCGAGGACGCGGGTGCGGCGCACATGGCCGAAGGGCGGCACACCGCCGATCGCGTAACCGGTCGTCTCCCGTACGAGCTCGGCCCCCGCCCGCTTCACCTTCTCCGCGCCCAGCTCACGCCGTACGAGCTCGACGTCCACCCGCGACGAGCCGTCCATCAGGACGATCACCGGGACCCCGTCCGCCTCGAAGACCAGCGACTTGACGATCTCGCTGATGTCGCAGCCGATGGCGGCGGCGGCCTCGGCGGCGGTCCTGGTCGCGTCCGGGAAGCGGCGTACCTCCACGGCGAGCCCGAGGGCGCGCAGCGCCTCGGCGAACCGGGGGTGGGCAGGGGATTCTTGAGCACTCATGTCCCCGCACGCTAGCGGTAGCCGCGGGGGGCGTGCGAGGCCGTTTCCCCGTGCCCCGCGTCACCCCTTTACCCCCTCCACGTCACCCCGCCCGCAGCACCCGCGCCACGATCGGCCCCGCAGCGTCCACGCCGTGGCCGCCCGACTGGACGAGGGCCGCGGCGGCCAGCCCGTTGCCGTACCCGGTGAACCAGCTGTTGGACTTGCCCTGCTGGTCGACCTCGGCCGAGCCGGTCTTGGCGCCCTTGGGTCCGGGCACCCCCGCCATCGCGCCCACGGCCGTTCCGCTGCCGGTGGTCGCCGCGTGCATCATCTGCTGGAGCTGGGAGGCGAGCGGGCCCGGCAGCGGCTCGGCGGTGGCCAGTTCGCGGCCGTCCAGGTTCTGCGGCACGATCACCGGCTGGCGGAAGCCGCGGTTGATCACGGTGGCCGAGACGGACGCCATGTCGAGCGGGCTCATCTGGACCTTGCCCTGCCCGATGTAGGACGCGGCGGTCTCCACGCCGGAGGACTCCGGGACGCTGCCGTCGAAGGACTTCACGCCGCCGAGCTTCCAGTTGTTCTGGCCGAGCCCGAAGTAGTCCCGGGCGGTCCGGCCGAGCGCGGTCCCGGCGACACCCTTTCCGGTGAGCGGCTTCACCGGCTTGATGAAGGCGGTGTTGCAGGACTGGGCGAACGCGTCGGTCAGGGTGCCGTGCGGGATGGTGAAGTCCTTGAGGTTGTGGAAGGTGTAGCCCTCCCACGGAACCGTCGCCGGACACTCGACCGGCTGGTCCGCCCCGCCCACCCCGTTCTGGATGATCATCGCGCCGGTCACGATCTTCATCGTGGAGCCGGGGGCGACGGACGCCTGGAGCGAGGCCGGGAAGCCGTCCTTGCGGTTGTCCGCGACGGCCCGGATCTCCCCGTTGGACGGTTCGATCGCCACCACGGAGGACTCCGCGAAGTCCTTCACGGCCCGCTCGGCCGCCGCCTGGACGTCCGCGTCGAGCGTCGTCGTCAGCTTGCCGGGCTTGCCCTTGGCCAGGGTGAGCAGCGTCTGGTTGGGTGTGCCCTCGGCGCCGCCCTCGATCCAGGTCTCCACGCCCGGTGTGCCGTTGGCCTTGGCCCCGTACTTCTGCCGCAGCGCGTCCAGGACGAACCCGAGGGAGGGGTACTTCTCCTTGGTCAGCACCCGCCCCTCGTGGTCGACGGCCTCGATCTCCGGGTTCTTGGCGGCCCCGGTCACCAGCTTCTCGCCGGACTTCAGCTTCGGGTGGACGACGGCCGGCTGCCAGTCCACCAGCGCCTTGCCGGTGGTCAGCCCCCGTACGACGGTCAGCCGGGAGGCGTAGTCGAGCGCCGCCGTCTTCCCCTCGTAGGTGACCTGCGCCTTCACCGTGTACGGAACGGTCGCCCCGGTGGCCGCCCCCGGCGTGATCGTCACCTTGTCCACGTGCGCCTCGTCGTGGAAGCCGGTGAGCGCGCTCTGGGCGGCGGCGTTGTTGTTGGTCAGGACCGAGGCCGCCGCCGCGTCCCCCTTGGACCAGGCGTCGAAGAAGGCCTGGGCGGTCTTGTTGATCTCGTCGGCGCCGGGCGGCCCGGTCCGTACCGGCGCCGCCCTCGTATGCGAACCGGAGGACGAGTCGTCCCCGGACAGCATCTGGTAGCCCCCGTACACCACTCCGGTGCCGACGACCACGAACACTCCGCCGACGACGGCGGCCTTGGCTCCACTGCGCATCCGCAGCCCCTCCCCAGGAGTCTCTTGAACGCGTTCAAGAGTTTGCTTGGGAGGAACTTTACGTGACACCACTGACACTGGCCCCGCCCGTTACCGGACCGGGACACCACTCAGCGGCTCACACCCAGGTATCCAGCCACATCCGGTTCCGCCAGGAGTCCAGCGGGATCGCCGTGCCGGTGTAGATCGGCCAGAAGTAGATGAAGTTCCAGACGATCAGCAGCACCAGCACGCCCGCGCCGATCGCGCCCACCGCCCGGCGCCGCTCGTCCGAGCCCGGTGGCCCGAGGATCGCGCCGATCATCATCGCCACCGCCAGACACAGGAACGGCACGAAGACGACCGCGTAGAAGAAGAAGATCGTCCGCTCCTGGTAGAGGAACCAGGGCAGATAGCCCGCCGCGATGCCGCCGACGATCGCGCCCGCCCGCCAGTCGCGCCGGAACACCCAGCGCCACAGCACGTACAGGATCGCGAAGCACGCCGCCCACCACAGCAGCGGCGTGCCCAGCGCCAGCACCTCGCGGGCGCACTTGTCGGTGGTGGAGGACGGGCAGCCGTCGGTGCCGGGTGAGGGGCTCTCGTAGAAGTACGAGACCGGGCGGCCCAGGACGATCCAGCTCCAGGGGTTCGACTGGTAGGTGTGCTTGTCCGTCAGGTTGACGTGGAAGCTGTAGACCTCGGCCTCGTAGTGCCACAGGCTGCGCAGCGACTCCGGCACCCAGCCCATGTCGAACTGCGGCAGGCTCACCTTGCCCAGCAGCGGCAGCTTGACGTGGTCCGGGGAGAGGCCGTCGCGGCCGTGCGCCCAGTCGCGGAAGTAGCCCTTGTCGGTCATGAACCAGCCGGTCCAGGAGGCCAGATACGTCACCACGGCCACCGGGACCGTGGAGACGAACGCCCAGCACACATCCCTCCTGAGCGCCGCGCGGTAGGGGCGCACCGCGCCCGCCGTGCGCCGGGCGGAAGCGTCCCAGACCACCGTCATCACACAGAAGACCACCAGGACGTACAGGCCGTTCCACTTGGTGCCGCAGGCAAGGCCCAGCGCCACCCCGGCCGCGATCCGCCACGGCCGCAGGCCCAGGCGCAGGCCCTCCGCCACGGCCGTGTCCGGGCGCAGGTCGCCGTCCTCGTTCTCCGGGAGCGCCGCAGCGAGCCGGGCGCGCGCCCGGTCCCGGTCGATCAGCAGACAGCCGAAGGCGGCGAGCACGAAGAACATCACCACGAGGTCGAGCAGCGCCATCCGGCTCATCACGAAGTGCAGCCCGTCGACCGCCAGCAGCAGGCCCGCCAGACAGCCCAGGAACGTCGAGCGGAACAGCCGCCGCCCGATCCGGCAGAGCATCAGCACCGAGAGCGTGCCGAGCACCGCCATCACGAACCGCCAGCCGAACGGCGTGAAGTCGAACCACTTCTCCCCGAGGCCGATCAGGTACTTGCCGACCGGCGGATGCACCACATAGCCCGGGTCGGTGGGGATCTGCACCGACGAGGGGTCCTGGATGATCGACTTGTCGACGTCCTTGGGCCAGGCGCCCTCGTAGCCGCGGTTGATCAGCGCCCAGGCGTCCTTGGCGTAGTACGTCTCGTCGAATATCACCGCGTCCGGGCTGCCCAGCTTCCAGAACCTGAGCAGCCCCGCCACCAGCGTGACCAGCAGCGGCCCGCCCCACGGCGACCAGCGCACCAGCCGCTCGGCCGTCGCGGGGGAGACCTTCAGGACCGCCCAGAGCTGTCCGGACGGCCGGGTGTACGGCGGCACCAGCCGGTCGCGCAGGCCGATTCTCGGCCGGGCCGCGTAGCCGAAGCGGCGCAGCCGGTCCTGCCAGCCGGGCGGCGGATCTCCGGCCGTCTCGCCCTCAAGGGTGTGTGGCGCAGTACTGGTCACCGCGCCATCGTAGGGAAAGCGCCTGTGCGAGTCCCGTGGCCGGGCCCGATCCGGTCCGGGCGACCGGAGCGGCCCCGCAGCTGGGAGGATGGCGGGGTGACCGGAACACTCGTACTCGCAGGGACCCCCATCGGCGACATCGCGGACGCGCCGCCGCGGCTGGCCGCCGAGCTGGAGCGGGCCGACGTCGTCGCGGCCGAGGACACCCGTCGGCTGCGCGGCCTGACCCGGGCGCTCGGCATCCACACCTCGGGCCGGGTCGTCTCGTACTTCGAGGGCAACGAGTCCGCCCGTACGCCCGAACTCGTCGAGGCGCTGGAGGGCGGCGCGCGCGTGCTGCTGGTGACCGACGCCGGGATGCCGTCGGTCTCCGACCCCGGCTACCGGCTCGTGGCGGCCGCCGTCGAGAAGGACATCAAGGTCACGGCCGTGCCCGGGCCCTCCGCGGTGCTCACCGCGCTCGCCCTGTCCGGGCTGCCCGTCGACCGGTTCTGCTTCGAGGGCTTTCTGCCGCGCAAGGCGGGCGAGCGCCTCGGGCGGCTGCGTGAGGTCGCGGACGAGCGCCGCACCCTCGTCTACTTCGAGGCCCCGCACCGGCTCGACGACACGCTCGCCGCGATGGCCGAGGTCTTCGGCGCCGGGCGCCGCGCCGCGGTGTGCCGCGAGCTGACCAAGACGTACGAGGAGGTCAAGCGCGGCAGCCTGGGCGACCTCGCGGCGTGGGCGGCCGACGGGGTGCGCGGCGAGATCACCGTGGTGGTGGAGGGCGCGGCCGAGACCGGGCCCGAGGAGCTGGACGCCGAGGAGCTGGTGCGCCGGGTGCGGGTGCGCGAGGAGGCGGGGGAGCGGCGCAAGGAGGCGATCGCCGCGGTGGCCCTGGACGCGGGCCTGCCCAAGCGCGAGGTGTTCGACGCGGTCGTGGCGGCAAAGAACGCGGCACGACAGGTACCCGCGGACGGTAAAGGACTATCGTAAAAAGTAAAGCGCAGGCCGCGCACCGGGGCTTTTTCCCAGGAAAGGCCAAATCGGCACCAACACTCGACAGCCCCTGATGCGTTTTGGCGGCGAAAGGCGTCCCATGGATCGGGGGCGCTTTCCGCCTCCGCTCGCAAGGAGCGCTCGCAAGAGCTTGTCCAGCGGACAAGGGAGCCGGCACATGAGTGAGATCGCTGAGACCACGGCACACGAGGCATACGCCTTCGCGTGCATGAGGTGTGGGTATGGCTGGGAGCAGGCGTACGAGATAGAGCACCACGTGGACGGCAAGGGGCAGTCGTTCGTGGTCTACAAGGCCGACGGGGAGCGGGTCCCCTCACCTCTGTCCCAGCCCACCTGTATGAACTGCGGCGGACACGTGGTGCGCACCCTGCGCGCCGGCCGGGTCTCCAGCGTGCAGCAGTGGCTCGCCCACCACTCGACCCACCAGGCGCCCGCCGGGCCCGTCGGGTCCGGGGGCGACCCCGAGCCGGACACCCCGCGCGCGGCCCGGCCGGAGCCGGCCGGCACCCCCGACGCCACCCACCACTGGCACCTGTCCAACCTTCTGCACCCCTTCCAGCACCACCACAAGAAGTGACGCGCCGGGGCCTTTCATAGGATCGGCCCCATGAGTGCCGCCAAGGATGCCCCGCCCCCGCTGCCCGAACCGCTCGGTGTGGCGGTGGCCGACTCGCACACCCACCTGGACATGCAGTCCACCACGGTGGAGGAGGCCCTGACCAAGGCCGCGTCCGTCGGGGTGACGACGGTGGTCCAGGTGGGGTGCGACCTGAAGGGCTCCCAGTGGGCGGCGGAGACGGCCGAGGCGTACGAGAACGTGCACGCCGCCGTCGCCCTGCACCCGAACGAGGCGCCCAGGATCGTCCTGGGCGACCCCGACGGCTGGTCGCGCCAGGGCGCGCGGCAGCCCGGCGGCGACGCCGCCCTCGACGAGGCGCTCGCCGAGATCGACCGGCTCGCCGCCCTGCCGCACGTGAAGGCCGTCGGCGAGACCGGCCTCGACTACTTCCGCACCGGGGCCGACGGCATGGCCGCCCAGGAGCGGTCCTTCCGGGCGCATATCGAGATCGCCAAACGGCACGGCAAGGCGCTGGTGATCCACGATCGCGAGGCGCACGAGGATGTGCTGCGCATTCTGCGCGAGGAAGGCGCACCCGAGCGCACGGTGTTCCACTGCTATTCCGGTGACGCGGAAATGGCGGAACTCTGCGCAAGGGCCGGGTACTTCATGTCCTTCGCCGGAAACATGACCTTCAAGAACGCCCAGCCGCTGCGCGACGCGCTCGCCGTCGCCCCGCTGGAACTGGTCCTCGTGGAGACGGACGCGCCGTTCCTCACCCCCGCCCCGTACCGCGGACGGCCCAATGCGCCGTATCTCGTTCCGGTCACGGTCCGCGCCATGGCGGCGGTGAAGTCCCTTCACGAGGACGTGCTGGCCGCGGCCATCGCGGAGAACACTGCGCGCGCATTCGATTACTGACGGATAACGGCCGATGTGCCCCGACTGGGCGAGTGCAGGGTAGCGCGGCGACGCTCCGTAGTCGAATCGCTTTGGAGGGTGACCGGCGCTCCGCTAGTGTCCCGGCCTCGACGGGACCGACCGGCCGGAACTCTGGAGCGCCGTGAGCAATACGCAGGGCAGTCACCGTGCCGCACGCGGCGGCCGCCGCGCGGCGGCGAGAACGGCCGAGCAGCCGTACCCGCAGGACGCGCCGCCCGCCGTGGCGCCCTCGTACGACACGTACGACACGTACGACACGTACGACACGTACGAGACGCAGCCCGCGGAGGTGCCCGGGCCGCGCCGGGACGCCGGGCCGGAGGAGGGCTCGCGGGCCGGGGCGCGGCGGGCCGCGCGGCGCCGCAGGAGCGGCGGGGCGCTGCTCGGCGCCGGGCCCGACGCGCTGCGCCGGCTCATCCCGCAGGCCCTGGTGGTCGCCTTCCTCGCGGGCGGGACCACCGCGTTCCTCGCCAACGACAAGGCGGTGCGGCTCACCGTCGACGGCGTGCCGCGCACCCTGCACACCTTCGCCGACGACGTCGACGAGCTGCTCGCGGACCAGCACGTGAGCGTGGGGGACCACGACATCGTCGCGCCGGGCCGCCACGAGGCGCTGACCGGGGGCGACGAGGTGGTCGTCCGCTACGGCCGCCCGGTCGCGCTCACCCTCGACGGCCAGCGCCGCCAGGTGTGGACCACCGCCCAGACCGTCGACGGGGCGCTGCGCCAGCTCGGGGTGCGGGCCGAGGGCGCATACCTCTCGGCCTCCCGCTCGTCCGCCATCGGCCGCACCGGGATGGGCCTGGACGTGCGCACCGAGCGGCAGGTCACCTTCCTCGCCGACGGGCGCGAGCGCACCATCCGCACCAACGCGGCGACCGTCGCCGAGGCCGTGGAGGAGGCCGGGATCTCGCTGCGCGGCCAGGACACCACCTCCGTGCCGCCGTCCGCCTTCCCCCGCGACGGGCAGACCATCACCGTCATGCGGATCACCGGCAGCCGCGAGGTCCGCGCGGAGCCCATCCCGTACGAGGTCGTCAAGACGAAGGACGACTCGCTCTTCGCCGGGACCGAGGTCGTCGACCGGCCCGGGCAGCAGGGCTTTCGCAAGGTCACCTACGCGCTGCGGTCCGTCAACGGGGTGCGGCAGAAGCCCCGGAAGGTCGCCGAGCACGTGGTGCGCCCGCCGGTCACCCAGACCGTCCGGATCGGCACCAAGCCGCTGCCCACCTCGGTCGGCGGCGCCGACCACCTCGACTGGGGCGCGCTCGCCCACTGCGAGTCCGGCGGGCGGCCCGGCGCGGTCGACCCGACCGGGAACTACGGCGGGCTCTACCAGTTCGACGGCCGCACCTGGCACGCGCTCGGCGGTAGCGGCCTCCCGCAGCACGCCAGCGCGTCGGAGCAGACGTTCCGGGCGAAGAAGCTCTATGTGCAGCGGGGGTCGAGTCCGTGGCCGCACTGCGGCCGTAGGCTGTATCGGTGAGCACCACTGAGCCCGATGCCCTCCTCGGCCCCGCCGACATCCGTGAACTGGCCGCAGCGCTGGGCGTACGCCCCACCAAGCAGCGCGGCCAGAACTTCGTCATCGACGCCAATACGGTCCGCCGGATCGTACGGACGGCGGGGGTGCGGCCCGACGACGTCGTGGTGGAGGTCGGGCCCGGCCTCGGCTCGCTGACCCTGGCGCTGCTGGAAGCCGCGGACCGGGTGACGGCCGTCGAGATCGACGACGTGCTCGCGGGCGCGCTGCCCGCCACCATCGCGGCCCGGCTGCCCGCCAGGAAGGACCGCTTCGCGCTGGTCCACTCCGACGCGATGCTGGTCCAGGAGCTGCCCGGACCCGCCCCGACCGCCCTGGTCGCGAACCTGCCGTACAACGTCGCCGTGCCCGTCCTGTTGCACATGCTGGACCGCTTCCCGACGATCGAGCGCACCCTGGTCATGGTCCAGGCGGAGGTCGCGGACCGACTCGCGGCGAAGCCCGGCAACAAGGTGTACGGAGTGCCGTCGGTGAAGGCCAACTGGTACGCGGAGGTCAAGCGTGCCGGGTCGATCGGCCGCAACGTCTTCTGGCCCGCGCCGAACGTCGACTCGGGCCTGGTCTCGCTGGTGCGGCGCACCGAGCCGGTGCAGACCACCGCCACCAAGGCGGAGGTCTTCGCGGTGGTCGACGCGGCCTTCGCCCAGCGCCGCAAGACCCTGCGGGCCGCTCTGGCGGGCTGGGCCGGCTCGGCCGCGCTCGCCGAGGAGGCGCTGGTCGCGGCCGGGATCTCGCCGCAGGCGCGCGGCGAGGCGCTGACGGTGGAGGAGTTCGCGCGGATCGCGGAGGCGAAGAAGTGACGCGGCCGGCGGCGGTCACCGTCCGCGTCCCCGCCAAGGTCAACGTCCAGCTCGCGGTGGGCCCGGCCCGCCCCGACGGCTTCCACGACCTGGCCAACGTCTTCCTCGCGGTCGGCCTGTACGACGAGGTCACGGCGGCGCCGGCCGACTCGTTGCGGATCACCTGCGCCGGCCCGGACGCGGACAAGGTGCCGCTGGACCGTACGAACCTGGCGGCGCGGGCGGCCGAGCTGCTGGCCGCGCGGTACGGCCTCGCGCCCGACGTCCACCTCCACATCGCCAAGGACATCCCGGTCGCGGGCGGCATGGCGGGCGGCAGCGCGGACGGCGCGGCGGCGCTGGTGGCGTGCGACGCGCTGTGGGGCACGGGCGCCTCGCGTGCGGAGCTGCTCGACATCTGCGCGGAGCTCGGCAGCGACGTTCCGTTCAGCCTGGTGGGGGGTGCGGCGCTCGGCACCGGCCGCGGCGAGAAGCTTTCTTCCCTGGACGTCGGCGGCACCTTCCACTGGGTGTTCGCGGCGGCGGACGGGGGGCTGTCCACGCCCGCGGTGTACCGCGAGTTCGACCGGCTCACGCCCGGGGCGGTGGCGCCGGAGGCGGATGAGGCGCTGCTCGCCGCGCTGCGGGCCGGCGACCCCTTCGCCCTGGCGGGCGCGCTCGCGAACGACCTCCAGCCGGCCGCGGTGTCGCTGCGCCCGTCCCTGACGGACACGCTGGCGGCGGGAACGGCGGCGGGCGCGCTCGCGTCCCTGGTGTCGGGGTCGGGGCCCACGACCGCCTTCCTCGCCGAAGGCGAGGAGAGCGCGCGCAGGATCGCCGAGGCACTGACGGCGTCGGGTACGTGCCGCTCGGCCCGGGTGGCTGCTTCCCCGGCCCCCGGCGCGACGGTACTGGCTGCCTCCCCTGCCCCCGGGTCGCCTGCGGATCTGGGCTGGGCCCCAACCCCCTAGGGGCGCGGGGAACTGCGCGAGCAACCCAGCACGGTCCGCAGCCGAAAGCGGTCGTTCTCCGGCCGCGGCCCGGTGGCCGGCTGAGCGCGCAGTTCCCCGCGCCTCTGGGGGGATGGGGCCCGGCCACTGGTTCCCCCGCGCCCCGGGGGCGGGGCAGCACGTACCCTGGAGGGCGATCCAAGCCCCCTGCTCAGGAGTGAAATGGCCGTCAACCTGGTCAATGTCGAGGCAGTCAGCAAGGTATACGGCACCCGTGCCCTGCTCGACGGCGTCTCCCTCGGCGTCTCCGAAGGGGACCGGATCGGTGTGGTCGGCCGCAACGGTGACGGCAAGACCACCCTCATCCGGATGCTCGCGCAGCTGGAGGAGGCCGACACCGGCCGCGTCACCCACGTCGGCGGCCTGCGGCTCGGCGTGCTCACCCAGCACGACTCGCTGGACCCGAAGGCCACCGTCCGCCACGAGGTGATCGGCGACCTCGCCGACCACGAGTGGGCGGGCGACGCCAAGATCCGCGATGTGCTCACGGGCCTCTTCGGCGGTCTCGACCTGCCCGGCTTCGAGAGCGGCCTGGACACGGTCATCGGCCCGCTCTCCGGCGGCGAGCGCCGCCGCATCGCCCTCGCGAAGCTGCTGATCGCCGACCCGGACCTGATCATCCTGGACGAGCCCACCAACCACCTCGACGTGGAGGGCATCGCCTGGCTCGCCGCCCACCTCCAGGCCCGCCGCTCCGCGCTGGTGTGCGTCACCCACGACCGCTGGTTCCTGGACCAGGTCTGCACCCGGATGTGGGACGTGCAGCGCGGCAGCGTGTACGAGTACGAGGGCGGCTACAGCGACTACGTGTTCGCGCGCGCCGAGCGGGAGCGGATCGCCGCGACCGAGGAGGCCAAGCGGCAGAACCTGATGCGCAAGGAGCTGGCCTGGCTGCGCCGCGGCGCCCCGGCCCGCACCTCCAAGCCCCGCTACCGCATCGAGGCCGCCAACGAGCTGATCGCGGACGTGCCGCCGCCGCGCGACACCTCCGAGCTGATGAAGTTCGCCAACGCGCGGCTCGGCAAGACCGTCTTCGACCTGGAGGACGTGACCGTCCAGGCCGGGCCCAAGGTGCTGCTCAAGCACCTGACCTGGCAGCTCGGCCCGGGCGACCGCGTCGGCCTGGTCGGTGTGAACGGCGCGGGCAAGACCTCGCTCCTGCGCGCGCTGGCCGAGGCGGCCCGTACCGAGGGCGAGGCGCAGCCCGCGGCCGGACAGATCAAGGTCGGCAAGACCGTACGGCTCGCCTACCTCTCGCAGGACGTCACCGAACTCCCCGCCGAACTGCGCGTCCTGGAAGCCGTCCAGCAGATCCGGGACCGGGTCGACCTCGGCAAGGGCCGGGAGATGACGGCCGGACAGCTCTGCGAGCAGTTCGGGTTCGGCAAGGAGAAGCAGTGGACGCCGGTCGGCGACCTCTCCGGTGGTGAGCGGCGCCGGCTCCAGCTGCTGCGGCTGCTGATGGACGAGCCGAACGTCCTCTTCCTCGACGAGCCGACCAACGACCTCGACATCGAGACGCTGACCCAGCTGGAGGACCTGCTCGACGGCTGGCCCGGCTCGATGGTGGTCATCTCGCACGACCGGTTCTTCGTCGAGCGCACCACCGACAAGGTGTGGGCGCTGCTCGGCGACGCGGCCCTGCGCATGCTGCCGCGCGGCATCGACGAGTACCTGGAGCGCCGCAGGCGGATGGTCGAGACGACCGCCCCGGCCCCCGCGCCGGCCGCCGCCAAGCCCTCGGGCGGGACCTCCGCCGCCGACTCCCGCGCCGCCAAGAAGGAGCTCCAGCGCATCGAGCGGCAGCTGAACAAGCTCTCCGACCGGGAGGCCGGCCTGCACGCGCAAATCGCCGACAACGCGACCGACTTCGAGAAGGTCGCGGGGCTCGACGCGGAGCTGCGCGCCCTCATCGGCGAGCGCGACGAGCTGGAGATGCGCTGGCTGGAACTGGCCGAGGAGTCGTAGGAACAGCTGGGACGCGTGGGGCTCGTGAGGACGGATGACGAGTCGTAAAGAGCACGTGCAAACTCCATAACAGGCGCATCACAGGCCGGTCCGCCCTTGGGAACAGGGGTGGACCGGCCCCCTGTTCGAGGCGTTGTGGGTGATAGAAAGAAGCCCCGCTCGACTGACGCAAACTGTGCGGGACCATGTCCGATTCCGCTCCGGAAACGCGGGGGAGTCCGTTCGGGCAGCGGTCCCCACGAAGGGGGAGACACGCTGTGACCCAGCCGCCCAGCCAGCAGCCGCCGCAGGGGGGCTTCGGGGCACCCACGGACCCGCCCGCCGGGGCACCCACCCCGCCCGCCCAGCCGCCGCAGATGCCGCCGCCGACCGCCGGCTCGCCGCCCGCGATGCCGCCGGCCCCGCCGCAGGGCGCGCCCGCCGCG
>NZ_BAAACA010000017.1:0-27026 GCF_039521265.1 Streptomyces crystallinus
CCGGGGCCGGGGCGGGCGGCTGAGGCGCGGCCGGAGCCGCCGCACGCGAGGCGGCCGGGGTGGCTTCGGGACCCCCGGCAGCGGCGCCCTGGCCGGGCATCGGCGGATGCGCGTCGGCCCCCGGCACGTACCCCATCGCGGGGCCGGTGCCCGGGCCCGCCTGGAAGTGGGCGCCGCGCTCCAGCCGGTCGAGCCGGGCCCGGACCGAGCGCTCGTCGTCGTACGCCGCGGGCAGCAGCACGCGCGCGCAGATCAGCTCCAGCTGGAGACGGGGCGAGGTGGCGCCGCGCATCTCGGTGAGGCCGGTGTTGACGAGGTCGGCGGCCCGGCTGAGCTCGGCGGCACCGAAGACGGAGGCCTGGGCCTGCATCCGCTCGACGACGTCGGCGGGCGCGTCGATGAGCCCCTTCTCGCCGGCGTCCGGGACGGCGGCGAGGATGACGAGGTCGCGCAGCCGCTCCAGCAGGTCGGCGACGAACCGGCGGGGGTCGTTGCCGCCCTCGATGACCCGGTCCACGACCTCGAAGGCGGCGGCGCCGTCCCCGGAGGCGAAGGCGTCCACCACGGAGTCGAGCAGCGAGCCGTCCGTGTACCCGAGGAGGGCGGTGGCCATGGCGTACGTCACACCGTCGTCGGCGGCGCCGGCGAGGAGCTGGTCCATCACCGACATCGAGTCACGCACGGACCCGGCGCCGGCCCGCACGACCAGCGGCAGCACGCCGTCCTCGACGGGGATGCCCTCGCGCCCGCAGACCTCGCCCAGGTACTCGCGCAGCGTGCCGGGCGGCACCAGCCGGAAGGGGTAGTGGTGGGTCCGCGACCGGATGGTCCCGATGACCTTCTCGGGCTCGGTGGTGGCGAAGATGAACTTCAGGTGCTCCGGCGGCTCCTCGACCACCTTCAGCAGGGCGTTGAAGCCCGCCGAGGTGACCATGTGGGCCTCGTCGATGATGTAGATCTTGTACCGGCTGCTGGCGGGGCCGAAGAAGGCCTTCTCGCGCAGCTCACGGGCGTCGTCCACGCCACCGTGCGAGGCGGCGTCGATCTCAATGACGTCGATGGACCCCGGCCCGTTGCGCGCGAGGTCCTGACAGGACTGGCACTGCCCGCACGGGGTGGGCGTCGGCCCCTGCTCGCAGTTCAGACAGCGGGCCAGGATCCGGGCGCTGGTCGTCTTTCCACAGCCGCGCGGCCCGCTGAACAGGTACGCGTGATTGACCCGGTTGTTCCGCAGCGCCTGCTGCAGCGGGTCGGTGACATGCTCCTGCCCGATGACCTCGGCGAAGGACTCCGGGCGGTAGCGGCGGTACAGCGCAAGGGACGACACACCTACGAGGTTATCGGGGCGGACTGACAACCGATCCCGCGAAGCCGTACGCGACGACGCGCACCCCCCGCCTCCGGCCCGGCCCCGCCACCCGGGGGGCCGACCGGGGGACACCGCACCCCGGACCCCGCCGCGCCCCGCACCGGCTCCCGCACACGCAAGCGCCCCCCACGCACCCGCCAGAGCCGACCTACCCTTGCTGCCTTCCGGCCCTGGGGGAGTTCAGTCAGATAGCGCCACGTGAGGGGCTCCGCACAGGGTACCCGATCCCTGACCGGGGAACGAGTTCGCGAGCACCCCTCAGCGTCTTGTATTGTTTGCGGCGGAGGATTCGCCTAGTGGCCTAGGGCGCACGCTTGGAAAGCGTGTTGGGGGCAACCCCTCACGAGTTCGAATCTCGTATCCTCCGCCAGTGCCTCACCGGGCACGAAGTCGAAGGGCCCCACCGCTTGCGGTGGGGCCCTTCGCCGTTCCCGGGGCCGACGCGAGGAGCGTCGGCTGCCCGGGCCGGTCGGCGTCGGTCGGGCAGCTTTCGCGGTGGGGCGGCTACGCGTCGGGTACGTGGGTCAGCTTGTCGGGGTTGCGGATGGCGTCCACCGAAGTGATCCGGCCGCCGTCCACGGTGATCGCCACGATCGTGCGCACCCCGTCCCAGTGGTCGAGGACGAGGCCCGGGGCCCCGTTGACCTGGGCGATCCGCAGGCCGTCCGGCGGCACGTGGACCCGGGCGAGGGCGACGATGCCGCGTGCCACGCTGTCGGCGCCGCGCACGATCCCGGGCATGGCCGTCACCTTGCCGCCGCCGTCGCCGCGCCAGACCACCTCGGGGTCGAGCAGCGAGACCAGCCGCTCCAGGTCCCCTTCCTGGCAGGCCTGGCCGAAGGCGCTGACCAGTTCGCGCTGGCGGGCGTAGCCGGCGGGGTGGTGCGGGCGGCTGGCGTCGACGTGGCGGCGGGCCCGCGAGGCGAGCTGGCGCACGGCCGCCGGCGTGCGGCCCACCACGCCCGCGACCTCCTCGAAGGGCAGCCCGAACACGTCGTGCAGCAGGAACGCGGTGCGCTGGGCGGGCGACAGCTCGTCCAGGACGATCATCAAGGCCATCGACACCGACTCGTCGAGCGTGACCCGGTCGGCGGGGTCCTGCTCGTCGGGCGCGTGCTCCACCAGCGGCTCGGGCAGCCAGGTGCCGACGTACCGCTCACGCCGTACGCGCGCGCTGCCCAGCGCGTCCAGGGCGAGCCGGCCCACCGTCGTGGTCAGCCAGGCGCGCAGATCGCGGACGGCGCCCGGGTCCTTGAGGCCGCGCAGCCGCAGCCACGCCTCCTGGACGCAGTCCTCCGCCTCCGCCAGGCACCCCGTCGTCGTATAGGCGACCCGCAGCAGCCGGGGCCGCTCCCGCTCGAACGCCCGGGCCAGTCCGTCCTCGCCGGACAGCGGCCCGCGTCCGGCGCCGGCGCTCACCGCGACCCCGCGACGCTCGCCCAGACCTGCTCGGTCCGCAGCCACTCCCCGAACGACATGGTGCCGCGTACGTCCGGCCGGTCCACGGTGAGCGCGCCCGCCCGCAGCGCCTGGCCCATCCGGCCGGGCAGCGGCACCGGCATCAGGACCGCCCGGCGCCCGGTGACCGCGCGCCACACCCGGGCCATCTCGCGCACATCGACGTCCTCGGGGCCGCAGATCTCTATCCGCCCCCGGTGCGGCACCCCCTCCGCCACGTCCGCGACCACCCAGGCGGCCTCCATGCAGGCGACGGTGCGCAGCCGCGCCCGGGGCACCGGCACCACGCCCCACTTGGCGGCCGACGCCAGCGCCGAGGCGAGCAGTTCGTGGAACTGGGTGGCCCGCACGATCGTCCAGGGCACCCTGCCCTCCCGTACCACCCACTCCTGCTCGGCCTTGACCTGGAGATATCCCATCGGCACCATGTCGCAGCCCACGATCGAGACACAGACGTGGTGCTGGACGCCGACAGCGCGCGCGGCGGCGAGCAGCCGCCGGGTGCCGTCCACGAGGGTGCGGGACGCCCCCTTGGGGGACCCGTGGCCGTTGGCCGCGTCCACCACGACGTCGCACCCCGCGAGGGCGTCGATCAGTCCCTCCCCGGTGGTCAGGTCGACCGGGTACTCCCGTGACCGACGGCTCAGCACCCGTACGCGGTGCCCCCGCGTCCGCAGCTCCTCGGCGACGCGGCTGCCCAGCGTCCCCGTCCCTCCCGCAATGGCGATGTCCATGTCCCTAGGACGACGCGCCGGGCCCGGATGTGACAAGGGCGTACCGCTCCCTCGGCGGGAAAGCAAGCACCCGACCAGCTGTGCAGTGCACCGGGCGTCTCACGGTGTCCCTCGGGCGTGGCCGCCGCCGGGCCAGGGTGATCGCGCCGAGCGCCGGCGCCGCCCCGACCGTCGGCAAGTCGGTCACCCCCCGGAGAGCCCCGCGACCGGAGCCGCCGGGGGGCGCGCCACCAGTTGGGCGAGCCGCTGCGCGGCCGTGCCCGGCCCGGCGGAGGCGAGCACGGAGGGGACCGCGTTGGGCAGTGAGCCGCCGCGCAGCGACTCCTCGTCGTAGCGGCTCACCGTCCGGTGCCAGTTCAGGATCCCGGCGATCCAGTCCTCGAACTCCTCGATGTACGCGCCGAGCGCGCGCCTACCGGCCTCGTCGAGCCCGAACTGCTCGTACAGCAGCGGCACTTCGTGCTCCTTCAGGTGCAGGTACTGCCGCAGCCGGGAGCGGACCAGGTCGTCGGTGACGCGCACGGCCGTCGGGTAGTCGCAGTCGAAGAACCGCTGCACCACCAGGAGCAGGTTGTGCAGCTCGCCCTCGAACTCGATCTCCTTCTGGTACGAGAAGAAGTCGTTGATCAGCATCCCGTAGTCCATGGCCGCGTTCGCCAACGCGGTCATCGTCCCCGTACGGAAGAGCTCGGACGGCAGGACGTCGGCGTGCCCGGTCCGGGAGAGGGCCACGGTGAGCTCGGCTCCGAAGGTGTGCCGGCGCATCTCGATGTAGTCGACCGGGTCGGGGACGCGGTGCTGTGCCGTGTTGAACAGCTCCCACAGCCAGCTCTCCAGCATGATCTCCACCGCCTCCCGCAGTTCCCGGCGCCCCCGGCCCGACATCGGGCCCGCCGTGCGCTCCCACAGATCGGCGAGTCCCCGTTCCATCGGGGTCGCCGCGAGGAGTGTCCCGGCGGCCGGGTCGTGCAGATCCATGACGCGCAGGAACCGTTCGTGGGCGGCCCGTGCCCCGGCGAGGTCGCGCGGACGCCCGTACACCAGCGGGTAGTAGTCGTCCGCATAGGTCCCCCAGGTGAGCCACTCGGCGTGCAGCTCCAGCTCCTCCGGGGCGGCGTCCGGGTCCAGGCCCGCCGAGCAGAGCGCGATGTCGTAGCCCCGCAGCTTCCGCTCGTCCCAGATGTCGCCGAGCAGCCCGATCCCGTCCGCCCAGGCCAGGGACCGCTCCCGTGCGTGGGCCAGATGGGGGTTGAGCGTCAGCTCGAAGGGGATGTCGAAGTCGGGCAGCAGGGAGGGCCCGACGCGGCTGAACGGCACGTGGGCGTGGCTGCGCAGCCGGGCCGCGGCGTGCCGCCCGAAGAGGTTCCTGACGTCCAGCGCGGAGGTGCCGAGCACCCCGGCGGCCACCGGTCCGCGCGCCCGCGCCTCCTCGTTCATGTACCGGCTGGAGCGCATGTGCCACTCGTGGCCGCCGGCCTGCCAGTCCTGGAGGCCCTTCACGTACGCGGCGATCCGCGCGCACTCCTCGGCACTCAGCCCCTGGTCCAGACAGAGCGCCGGGACCTCGGTCAGCGCGGTGTTCTCGAACTGCTGGAGCCGGGAGGTGAGCAGGTCGTTGACCGCCTCGGCGGCCTCCTGGGTGGAGCACCCGAGAAAGGTCTCCAGGACCAGGACGCCGTTGCTGAGCTCGCCCTCGTCCTCCACCTCGCGCTGGTACGAGAAGAGGTCGTTGCGCAGGTGCACCGCGTCCGCGAAGGCGTCGGTGAGCACCCGCAGCGGGCGGGAGGCGGCCACCGAGTGCGGGATCTCGGCGCCCGCCGCGTACTCCACGATCCCCGCCGACCAGGGCGCGCCACCGACCTTGCGGCGCATCTCGATGTACTCGACGGGGTTGGCGATCCGCCCCGCGTCGATGTTGACCAGCTCCCACATCGACTCGTCCAGCAGATGGCGGGTGGACCGGGCGAACCGTTCCCGCCAGCCGTACGACATGCTCGGCACGGTCCGGGTCCACAGGTCGGCCAGGCCCTTCTCGACCTGGTTGGTGGGTTCGGGGAAACCCTCGGCGAGGTCCATCGGCATGAAGGCGGCCAGCCGCTCCAGATAGGCCCGGCCGCCCTCGATGTCCTGGGTCCGCTTGAACTCCTCCAGGAAGTGGTCGTCGAAGAAGAACACCCACACGTACCAGTCGGTGACGAGCGACAGCGCCTCGGCGTCGCAGTCGGGGTGGGTGTACGAGCACAGCAGCGCGTAGTCGTGGGCGTCGAGGTCGCTCTGCTCCCAGACGCCGGACCCTTCCAGCATGCCCATCTCGCGGGCCCACGCGCGGGAGTGCACCCGTGCGGCCTCCAGATGGGGATTGAGCCGGGCCGGATACGGCATATAGAAATCCGGCAGGACGAACGGCTGGGTCACTGGTTTCCCCTCCTGCTACGACCAGTTGGTCGGCCCCAGCACTACCCGCGGTAGCGGCGCGCAGTCCGAACGCTCGCGCCTCTCATACGAACGTGTGAGTTCGGGGGAAAACGTGGACGGGGAGGGCCGATGTGCGCGTGCGGCGGGCGGGCTCCGAGGTGATCATCGCCCTATGGCTTCTCCCCACACCCTGCACCTGTCCCAGCAGCCCGAGGCGGACGAGCTGCTGGGCCGCAGCCCGCTGGCCGCGCTGGTCGGCATGCTCCTGGACCAGCAGATCCCGATGGAATGGGCCTTCGCGGGCCCGTACACGATCGCGACGCGGATGGGGGCGTCCGACCTGGACGCGGCGGCGATCGCCTCGTACGACCCCGAGGCGTTCGCCGAGCTCCTGAAGCAGAAGCCCGCGGTGCACCGCTACCCCGGCTCGATGGCCCAGCGCGTCCAGCAGCTCTGCCGGTATCTGGTGGAGGAGTACGGGGGTGAGGCGGAGGCGGTGTGGCGGGACGCGGCGACGGGGGCGGAGCTGCTGGCCCGTCTGAAGGCCCTTCCCGGCTTCGGCGACCAGAAGGCCCGGATCTTCCTCGCGCTGCTGGGCAAGCAGCTGGGCGTGCGGCCTCGGGGGTGGAGGGAGGCGGCGGGGGCGTACGGGGAGGCGGGGTACCGGTCGGTGGCGGACATCACCGGTCCGGAGTCCCTTGCGAAGGTGCGGGCGCACAAGCAGGAGGTCAAGGCGGCGGCGAAGACGGCGAAGAAGTAGGCCCGGACTTTGTCTGCGGGTGAGTGGCCGCTTCTCGCGCAGTTCCCCGCGCCCCTAGGTGGCTAGGGGCGCGGGGAACTGCGCGAGCAACCCACCACTCAGCCGCAGACAGAGTCCGGGCACCTGCACCTGCACCTGCACCGCTCAGCGGCGCCGCGTGCCGAACAAGGAGCGGGTGATCTCACGCCCCAGCTGCGTCCCCACCGACCGCGCCAGCGAGCGGAAGATCCCGCTCCCCACCACCTGCTCCGCCAGGGACTTGTCCGCCCCCTTGCGGGCGGCCGGCGCCTGGGGCAGGGAGGACTCGACCGCCGCCGCCTCCCGCGCCCGCTCCTCCCCCGACAGCTTCTCGTACGCCGACTCCCGGTCGACGGCCTCCGCGTAACGCCCGTACAGCAAGGAGGACTTGACGAGACGGTCGAGGTCGGCCTCCGGGACCGGGCCCATCAGCGACCCCGGCGCCCGCAGCCGCGTCGCCGCCACCGGTGTCGGCGCGCCCTTCTCGCTCAGGACCGTGATCACCGCCTCGCCCGTGCCGAGCCCGGTGAGCACCTCCTCCAGGTCGTACGGCGAGCGCGGAAACGTCCGTACCGTCGCCTTCAGCGCCTTCTCGTCGTCCGGTGTGAACGCCCGCAGCGCGTGCTGCACCCGGTTGCCCAGCTGCGCCAGCACGTCCGAGGGCACGTCCTTCGGCGTCTGGGTGACGAAGAAGACGCCGACGCCCTTCGAGCGGATCAGCCGTACGGTCTGCGTGATCGACTCCAGGAACGCCTTCGACGCCCCGCTGAAGAGCAGATGCGCCTCGTCGAAGAAGAAGACGAGCTTGGGCCGGTCCACGTCCCCGACCTCCGGCAGCCCGTTGAACAGCTCCGCGAGCAGCCACATCAGGAAGGTGGAGAACAGCTGGGGCTTGTCCTGGACGGCCGGCAGCTCCAGTACGGACACCAGCCCCCGCCCGTCCGGCGCCAGCCGCAGCAGCTCGGTGACGTCGAACTCGGGCTCCCCGAAGAACTCGGCCGCGCCCTGCTGCTCGAAGGCGGTGATCGCCCGCAGGATCACCCCGGCGGTCACCGACGACAGCCCGCCGATGCCCTTCAGCTCCGGCTTGCCGACGTCCGAGACGAGGAAGCCGGTGACCGCCTTGAGGTCCTTCAGGTCGTACAGCTCCAGGCCCTTGGAGTCGGCGTAGTGGAAGATCAGGCCGAGCGACTGCTCCTGGGTCTGGTTGAGTTGCAGCACCTTCGACAGCAGCACCGGCCCGAAGCTGGTGACCGTGGCGCGCAGCGGGATGCCGGTGCCGATGCCCCCGAGCGCGTAGAACTCACACGGGTAGCCCGCCGCCTGCCACTCCTGCCCCACCTCGGCCGCCCGCTGCCGCACCTTCTCGTTGTCCTGGCCGGGCGCGGAGATCCCGGAGACATCGCCCTTCACGTCCGCCAGGAAGACCGGCACGCCGTTCGCGGACAGCTGCTCGGCGATCAGCTGGAGCGTCTTGGTCTTGCCGGTGCCGGTGGCCCCGGCGACCAGACCGTGCCGGTTGAGCATGGCGAGCGGGATACGGACCGGCGCGTCGGCGTGGCACCGCCCGTCCCAGAGGGCGGCGCCGAGCTCCAGGGCCGGGCCGGTGAAGGAGTACCCGGTGGCGATCTCGGCGACGGGGGGCGGGAGGGAGACGGAGGAGGTCTCGGGGGGTGCGGCCGGGGGCGCGCCGTCGGGCGCCACACCCGGGCTCGTGCCCGACTTCGTGTCCGGCTCGGTGCCCGGCGTCTCGTCGCTGTCGGTCATACGAGTCCCCAATGTCGGGTTTGCGGCACTCCGCCCAGGATCGCACTCGTGCACCATGGCTGCGCCCGGAGCCGCTTGCCCGGTAGGCTTTCCGTGTGATCTTCAAGCGCATCGGAAGCGGGCGGCCGTACCCCGACCACGGCCGGGAAAGCACCCGGCAGTGGGCGGACGTCGCGCCGCGCCCGGTCCGGCTCGATCAGCTCGTCACGACCAAGGGCCAGCTCGACCTGGAGACCCTTCTGGCGGAGGACTCGACGTTCTACGGCGACCTCTTCGCCCACGTCGTGAAGTGGCAGGGCGACCTGTACCTGGAGGACGGGCTGCACCGCGCGGTGCGCGCGGCGCTCCAGCAGCGCCAGGTGCTGCACGCGCGCGTACTGGAAATGGACTGACGGCTGCGGCCGAGCCCCGGGCGTACTGATCCGTACTGATCCTTTCGGGCCCTTTCCCGCTCATACGGGCGCTATCGATTGATCATTTAGTAGGCATCGCCACCGGGCCGCACTACGCTGCGCATATGAGCATGCTCACTCCCCCCGGCATGGGCGGAAAGTACCGCATCACGGGCGACAAGTACCCGCGGATGCGCCGCCCCCGCCGACGCGGCCGACTCCTGCTCGCGGCGGTCGCCGCCGTCGTGGCCCTCGGGCTGATCGGCTGGGGGACGATCCAGCTCATCGACGTCTTCGGCGGGTCGGACGACGCGAAGAAGAAGACCGCTGCCGCGAAACACGACTGCCCGACGCCGAGCGCCTCGCCGTCCACCGCGACGGCCGCCGCGGCGCTGCCGAAGCCCGGCCAGATCACGGTCAACGTCTACAACGCGACGCCGCGGGGCGGGCTCGCCAAGGAGACGGCGGACGAGCTGAAGAAGCGCGGGTTCGCCATCGGCAAGGTGGGCAACGCGCCGGAGGAGTACGACAAGAAGGTGACCGGGAACGGGATACTGCTGGGTGCGCCCGGCGCTACCCGGGGGGCGTTCTCCGTCCTCGGGACGCAGCTGAAGGGGGCGGCCCAGAAGGTCGACGGGCGTACGAGCCCGGACGTCGACCTGATCCTGGGCTCGTCCTTCCAGGCCCTGGACCCGGCCCAGCAGGCGTCGACGGCGCTCGCCACCCTGACGAAGCCGGCGGCCCAGCCGGCGAAGTGTTAGCCCGCGCCCCTTTGGTGCCCGGTCTTCGTCTGCGGCTGAGTGGTGGGTTGCTCGCGCAGTTCCCCGCGCCCCTGAAGGCTCCGTGGCTGAGCGGGATTCTCCGGCTGCGGCACATCCCCTAGGGGCGCGGGGAACTGCGCGACCAGCCGCCCGCCGGGTCGCAGACGAAGGGCCGGCCCGCCGACCGGGGAAAGCAAAAGGCCCCCCGGGCAACCCAGGGGGCCTGCGGGGCGGGGCCCCGGTCAGTCGGCCGTGCCGTACATGCGGTCCCCCGCGTCACCCAGCCCCGGCACGATGTACCCGTGCTCGTTGAGCCGCTCGTCCACCGACGCCGTCACCACCGTCACCGGCGTCCCCGCCAGCTCCCGCTCCATGACCTCGACGCCCTCCGGCGCCGCGAGCAGCACCACGGCCGTCACGTCGTCCGCGCCGCGCTTGATGAGCTCCTGGATCGCCGCGACCAGCGTGCCGCCCGTGGCCAGCATCGGGTCCAGGACGTACACCTGGCGCCCGGAGAGGTCCTCCGGCATACGCGTCGCGTACGTGGAGGCCTCCAGGGTCTCCTCGTTGCGGATCATGCCCAGGAAGCCCACCTCGGCGGTCGGCAGCAGCCGCACCATGCCGTCCAGCATGCCCAGGCCCGCCCGCAGGATCGGGACCACCAGCGGGCGCGGGTACGACAGCTTCACGCCGGTCGTCGGGGTCACCGGGGTCTCGATGTCGACCTGCTCGGTGCGCACGTCACGCGTGGCCTCGTACGCGAGCAGGGTGACCAGCTCGTCGGCGAGGCGCCGGAAGGTCGGCGAGTCGGTGCGCTTGTCGCGCAGGGTGGTGAGCTTGTGGGCGACCAGGGGGTGGTCGACGACGTGGAGACGCATAACCCCACAGTAACCGGGCGAAGGGCCCGCCCGCGCCGTCCGCGCTGGCATCAAACCACCCACCCGGGGGAAGGTGGGAGGGACCGACACACCCCTGGGGCGGTGCCCACTCATGGCGGACAAGCAGGACGGCAGGGACGGAACGGGCGACGCGCGGCCGGAGACTGACGCCGAGCGGCGGCGCCGGCGCGCCCAGTTCCTGCGCGAGCTGCACGAGGCGAAGGCCCTGCGCGACCGCGTCCAGCCCCGCCGCGCCCGCGCGGCCCGTATGCGCCAGGCCATGCGCATGCGAACCTTCCGCTGGTGACCTGAGAATCCGACCAGCGAGGCGCCGGGAGAAACGCAACCGCGGAAGAACTCTCGCAACGGCGTTGTTTCTGCAACGATTCCAGTGAAGCCACGGCCGGGGGGACCCCCAACCGGCATGCCTATGACCAGTGGGAGAGTCACGGTGTACTTCGCCGCACTGCTCGCGCGCACCGAAGACGGGTGGGAAGCGAGCGACACAGAGCTCGACGATGTGGAGACCCTGTCCGACCTCGCCGACCTGGCCCGGGAGGCCACGGCCGACGGGGCCGACGACACGGTGCTCGTCTTCATCGAGCAGGAGGATGTCTGGTTCGGCGTCGTCCGCGTGGACGGCGAGGAGGACCCGCGCATCTACGTCTCCAACGCCGCAGCCGCCGCCCGTTCCTCGTACGGGGAGATCCTCCTCACCGACGAACTGCTCGGCCGGGACCCGGCCGCCGACGACAGCGCCGCCGACCTGGACGCGCTGGACCTCGACGGCACGGAGGACGGCGACCTCGACGAACAGGAGGACCCGGACGACGAAGCCGTGGAGAGCCTCGACCCGGTGCCCGCGGGCCCGCTCGGGGACGTCGCGATCCTCGCGGACCTCGGGGTGAGCGAGCACCAGCTGCTCACGCTCGACTCGGACGCGCTGGTGGAGATCGCCGACGCGCTGGGAGCGGCCGAGGTGCTGGAGGCCGTGCGCTAGTGGCCGTGGCGCACGATCCCGTACGCGACCCCTGGGCGGAGCCGATGCGTACCGCCCTGGCGGAGGCCGGGCGGGCAGCGCTGGCCGGCGATGTGCCGGTCGGCGCCGTCGTGCTGTCCGCGGACGGCACGGTGCTCGCCACCGCCCACAACGAACGCGAGATCACCGGCGACCCCACGGGACACGCGGAGGTCGTCGCGCTGAGGCGGGCGGCGCAGAAGACCGGCGAGTGGCGGCTGACCGGCTGCACGCTCGTGGTGACCCTGGAGCCCTGCGTCATGTGCGCGGGCGCGTTGGTGCAGTCCCGGGTCGAACGGGTCGTGTACGGGGCGCGCGACGAGAAGGCGGGCGCGGCCGGATCCCTGTGGGACCTGGTGCGCGACCGCCGCCTCAACCACCGCCCCGAGGTGATCCAGGGCGTCCTGGAGGAGGAGTGCTCCCGCCGGCTGACGGCCTTCTTCCGGGACCGCTGAGAGGGCCCGGACCGGGCCGTGACCCACGTCTCACCCCGCTCGCCGCACACGGATTTCAAACCACGGCCCACCTTGGGCTAAGCTCTCTCTCGGTAGCGTGTCCGAGCGGCCGAAGGAGCTCGCCTCGAAAGCGAGTGTGGCGCAAGTCACCGAGGGTTCAAATCCCTCCGCTACCGCTCTCAGAAGGGCCCCGACGGTGTCGGGGCCCTTCTTGCGTCCCGGTTCGCGGGGTGGGGGAAGGACGCGAAAAAGCCCCGGCCGGGGGCGGGCCGGGGCTTTCGGTGGTTGGACGGGGGGAGCGGCGTCGGGGGACAAGCCGCTCCCCCCGATGAGAACGGGCCCGCAAGTCCGGGCCGCGGTCGGGGGGGAAGCGCGCGGCGCGGACCCCGCAGTGAGGCCCTGTTCCGGCCCCTCGGATTCCTGCCAGATCCGCTGGGCTCTGGAACCATCCTGCTCCCGTGTCACGTCCGTACCGTCCGGCGAAGGGCCCCGATCCGGGGGCCCTTGGTCCTTAAAGACGGGGTGAGGACGGCGGAAGTGGTGTTGGTTAGACTCACGCGAGCGCACAGGGGAGCCGGGGAGGGTGCACGCACGTGGACGTGAAGAAGGTGCTGCTCTACTGCGCGGTCGTCTTCGTGCTGTACACGATCATCACCTCGCCCGTGGAGGCCGCGGGGATGGTCCAGACGGGGTTCGAGGGGATCTCCTCCGCCGCCAAGGGGATCGGCCAGTTCATGACCGAGCTGGTCCGCTGAACCGCTGATTCATGGGGGACCGCTCGTACGATCAGCGGGGGCGCTGACACGTACGTACGGCAAGGAGCACACATGATCCGCCATCTGGTCCTCTTCAAGCTCAACGAGGGCGTGGCACGCGACGAGGCGCGGGTGGCCGCCGGGGTGAAGGCGTTCGAGGAACTGGACGGGCTCGTGCCCGAGCTGAGGTTCTGGGAGTGCGCCTGGAACATCACCGACCGGCCCATCGCCTACGACTTCGCCATCAACTCGGCGGTCGAGGACCTGGACGCGCTGAAGCGTTACCTCGAACACCCGGCCCATCAGGCGGCTGCCGCGCAGTGGCGTGAGTTCGCCACCTGGGTGATCGCCGACTACCCCTGCTGAACCGGTACGCCGACAGGCCCCGCACCCCAGTGGTGCGGGGCTTTTCGCATGTCCGGTGGTACGTCCGGGCGTACGCCGGGCGCCCAACTTGCCCTCAACACGTGGTTATACGGTGCTTGCACACAGTGGACATGTCTTGTGATGCTATGACCGCTTTTGACGGATGAGTCGACGAAGGTTCGCCGAAGTTGACCGAACGGCGTCGACCGAACGACGTCGGCCGACCGATATCGACCCGACCGATATCGACCGCGACATTGACCACGCAGTGACCTCAAAGGGGTGGCGTTGACCGTGCCGGCCAGTACCGCACCTCAAGTGCCGCCCCAGAACGAGCCCCAGGAGCCCCAGGAGGGCCACCGGGCGCCCGTACGGACCAGCACCCGGGGCGCGGACACCCGGGCGCTCACCCAGGTGCTCTTCGGGCAGCTCAAGGGCCTGGAGCCGGGCACCGCGGAGCACCACCGGGTGCGCGGGGCGCTGATCGAGGCGAACCTGCCGCTGGTGCGGTACGCGGCCGCGCGGTTCCGCTCGCGCAACGAGCCGATGGAGGACGTGGTCCAGGTCGGCACGATCGGGCTGATCAACGCGATCGACCGGTTCGACCCGGAGCGCGGGGTGCAGTTCCCCACCTTCGCCATGCCGACCGTGGTGGGCGAGATCAAGCGGTACTTCCGCGACAACGTGCGCACCGTCCACGTCCCGCGCCGCCTCCACGAGCTGTGGGTGCAGGTCAACGGGGCCACCGAGGACCTGACGACCCTTCACGGCCGCTCGCCGACCACCGCCGAGATCGCGGACCGGCTGAAGATCGGCGAGGACGAGGTGCTCGCCTGCATCGAGGCGGGCCGCTCGTACCACGCGACCTCCCTGGAGGCGGCCCAGGAGGGCGACGGGCTGCCCGGCCTGCTCGACCGGCTGGGGTACGAGGACCCGGCGCTGGCGGGCGTGGAGCACCGGGACCTGGTCCGCCACCTCCTCGTACAACTGCCCGAGCGGGAACAGCGGATCCTGATGCTCCGCTACTACAGCAATCTGACGCAGTCCCAGATCAGCCAGGAGCTGGGCGTGTCGCAGATGCATGTCTCCCGACTGCTGGCCAGGAGCTTCGCCCGGCTCAGATCCGCAAATCGAATCGAGGCGTAACCGGATCGAGTGATCCACGTCCGGGTGAACAATCCGGCGCCTAAATCGGCACACCCCCTGTTAACTGCGCGTATCCACGCCGGACTTGTCGACATGTCACTACAGCGTGTTGCCGACATGTGACATTCTGCTGGAACCGCGTTTGCCGCAGCTCCGCCTCCGGTATTCAGGTGGAGGCTGCGTTCCTCCGATGGTCGTGGCCACCGCGACCGTCCGCGACCTCAAGGGGGTGGCATGTCCGCAGAACAGGGCAGCTCGAAGGTGCAGGTGCTCACGCTCATGAAGAGCGTGCCCGCACCCGATGTGCCGATGAGCCCGGAAGCCATCGACATCTGCGCCGTGCCCGGCCCCCCCGAGGCGCTCGACTCCGCCGGCCCGACGGCCCCCGTCGTCGCCCCGCGCCGCGAGACGGGCTCCGCCGAGCCGCTGGACACCCGCACGCTCTCCCGCTCCCTGTTCCTGCGGCTGGCCGCGCTGGGCAGCGCGGAGAGCCCCGAGCGTACGTACGTGCGCGACACCCTGATCGAGCTCAACCTGCCGCTGGTGCGGTACGCGGCGGCGCGCTTCCGCTCCCGCAACGAGCCGATGGAGGACATCGTCCAGGTCGGCACGATCGGCCTGATCAAGGCGATCGACCGGTTCGACTGCGAGCGGGGCGTGGAGTTCCCCACCTTCGCGATGCCGACGGTGGTCGGTGAGATCAAGCGCTTCTTCCGCGACACCTCGTGGTCGGTACGGGTGCCGCGCCGCCTCCAGGAGCTGCGGCTTGCCCTGACCAAGGCGAGCGACGAGCTGGCCCAGAAGCTGGACCGCTCGCCGACGGTCCCGGAGCTGGCGGCGGTCCTCGGCGTCTCGGAAGAGGACGTGGTCGACGGCCTGGCGGTCGGCAACGCCTACACGGCCTCCTCCCTCGACTCCCCCTCCCCCGAGGACGACGGCGGCGAGGGCTCCCTCGCGGACCGCCTCGGTTACGAGGACGCGGCGCTGGAGGGCGTCGAATACCGCGAGTCCCTCAAGCCCCTGCTGGCCAAACTCCCCCCGCGCGAGCGCCAGATCATCATGCTCCGCTTCTTCGCGAACATGACGCAGTCCCAGATCGGCGAGGAGGTGGGCATCTCCCAGATGCACGTCTCCCGCCTCCTGACGAGGACGCTGGCGCAGCTGCGGGAGGGGTTGATCGCGGACTAGGGCGGCCGTGTGCGGCCCCGTTCGAGAGGGGCCGCCACAGGGTTCACAATTGACGGCCCGTCAGCAACACTGGGCCGATGCGACGTGCTGCGTTGATCGGCGTATCGGCGGCGGCCGCACTCGCCCTGGGCGGCGGTGCGCTGGCCGCCTGCGGCGGGGAGGGCGGGAAGCCCTACGTGGCCGTGGACGCGGCCGGTTCCGGGCCGGAAGCCGCCCCGGGCGGAGCCGTTCCGCCGCACGGAAGGGTGGAGCTGGTTCCGCTGGACGGGGCGGGGGACGCAACCGGGCGGGGCCGGGGTGCCGCTGCGCCCACCCGTGCCGCCCCTAGCGGCACGACTGCCCGCAGCGGCGGGGGGAACGCAAGCGGCGGCGGCAGCACGGCCGCGGGCCCCGGCGCAGGCAACAGCACCGGCGGCCCGGCGCCCGGCGGAGGCAGCACATCCGCCGGTGGTGGGGCCGGCGGAGGCGGCACTCCCGGCACCGGCGACAGCGATTCCGGCGGGGCATCGGGCGGAACCTCAGGCGGCGCCAGCACGACAGGCGGCGGCAGCCCCGGCGGCACAACCACGCCCCCGACCCCCGCCGCCCTCACCCTCGGCACCCTCACCAGGACCCCCACCCCCACCCGCCGCTGCGAGAACGTCACCGTCCCCCTCCGCAACACCGGCACCACCCCCGTGAGGTCCGGCACCCTCACCTTCGCCACCCACGTCATCGGCCTGCTCGGCATCGACTGGGCGACCGTCACCTCCACCCAGCCGCTCGGCCCCGTACCCGCCGCGACGGCGACCTCACGTACGTACGAGGTCTGCCTGGACGCCTGGCGCGTACCGCTCGGAACGCACATCGAGACCCGCTCGGTGACCGCCGACTGGCGGTGACCGAACGGGCCTCGAAGGGGTGCGGCGAAGGAGGGGTCAGCCCAGCGCGAGCCAGGCGACGCCCGCGAGGACGGCGAGGACGAGGACGACGCCCACGATCAGACCGACGCGCGGACCGGCCGAAGCCGCCGGGGCCGCCGCCTGGCGGCCCTGCGGCGCGCCCTCGTCGACGAAGGCGCGGAACATCTGCGTGCTGCCCGCGGGGTCGTAGTTGCCCTCGGGGCCCGGGGTGTTGTGTGCCATGCACCGGACCCTAGCGAAGTCCCGGGTTCCGCCCAACCCCCGCCCCCGCGCGCGGACGCACGCACACCGCACGCTCACGGCGCCCGCACACGGGCCGCGCGCGCCCGCAGTTCGCTCCCGGCGCGCCCCCCGTAAGCACCACAACAGCCCCCAGCACCGCCCCCACCTGCGCATTGACTTCCCATATGCGAACCCTTTGCGTTTACTTTGCCCGCCCTCACCTCCATTCACTTGCCTTCAGCAACCAATCATCCTATGGTTGCCCTAAGCAACAAGATCAGTCACTCCCGGAGGAGGAGCCGATGGCCGCGCAGAGCCACTACGAGGAGCTGGCCCGGCAGCTCAGCGCCATCGGGGCCGTCAAGCGCGGGCTCGGGCGGATCCTGCCGGCCGAGTGCCCGGCCGGCTCCGCCGCCGTGCTCACCCTCCTCGGCCGGCACGGGGAGATGCGGATCAGCCGGCTCGCCGAACTCCTGGACGTGGACATGTCGGTGACCAGCCGTCATGTCACCCATGTGGCCGCACGGGGCTGGATCGAGCGCGACCCGGACCCGCTGGACAAGCGTTCCCGGATCCTGCGCCTCACCCCCGCCGGGCAGGACATGCTCGACGAGCTCGGGCGGCGCACCGCGCAGATGTTCGCCCGGACCCTGCGGGACTGGTCCGACGACGAGGTCGGGCAGCTGAACGTGATGCTCGCGCGGCTCAGAGAGAGCTTCGACTGCCGTGAGGAGCGGCGCGTCGAGCGCCACGAAGAACCCCGCAGCGAGCCCGACGACGAGCCCCGCGACGGACACCGCGGCCGACCCCGCCGCGAAGAACGTTTCGCCCGGCGCGCGCCGCTCACCCGTACACCCGCCGCGCAACAGGCGTAACGGCCCACCCGACGTAACAGAGAAGGAAGTTCATGGCTACATCCACACCGGCCGGTGTGCGGGACGGCCGCGCTGCCTCCGGAGGCCACCCCTCCGACAGCGGCGCGCCGATGACTCACCGGCAGATCATGGAGGCGCTGTCCGGGCTGCTGCTCGGCATGTTCGTCGCCATCCTGTCCTCGACGATCGTCTCCAACGCCCTGCCGCAGATCATCGGCGACCTGGGCGGCGGCCAGTCCGCGTACACCTGGGTCGTCACGGCCTCGCTCCTCGCGATGACCGCGACCACCCCGCTGTGGGGCAAGCTCTCCGACCTGTTCAGCAAGAAGCTGCTGGTCCAGATAGCCCTGATCATCTACGTCAGTGGTTCGGTGGTCGCCGGGCTCTCCCAGAACGCGGGCATGCTGATCGCCTGCCGCGTCGTCCAGGGCATCGGCGTCGGCGGTCTCTCCGCGCTCGCCCAGATCATCATGGCCGCGATGATCGCGCCGCGTGAGCGCGGCCGGTACAGCGGCTACCTCGGTGCCACATTCGCGGTCGCGACGGTCGGCGGGCCGCTGCTCGGTGGCGTGATCACCGACACCGAGTGGCTCGGCTGGCGCTGGTGCTTCTACGTCGGCGTGCCGTTCGCGGTCATCGCCCTGATCGTGCTCCAGAAGACCCTGAAGCTGCCGGTGGTCAGGCGCGAGGTCAAGGTCGACTGGGCGGGCGCGTTCTTCATCAGCGCGTCGGTCTCGCTGCTGCTGGTGTGGGTGACGTTCGCCGGCGACAAGTACGACTGGATGTCGTGGCAGACGGCGGCGATGGTCGGCGGCTCGGTGCTGCTGGGCGCGGTGTTCGTGTACGTGGAGTCGAGGGCGGCCGAGCCGATCATCCCGCTGCGGCTGTTCCGCAACCGGACGATCACGCTGGCGTCGCTGGCCTCGCTCTTCGTGGGTGTGGCGATGTTCTCCGGCACGGTGTTCTTCAGCCAGTACTTCCAGCTGGCCCGCGGCGAGTCCCCGACGATGTCGGGCGTGCTCACCATCCCGATGATCGGCGGCCTGTTCGTCTCCTCCACGGTCTCCGGCCAGGTCATCACCAAGACCGGGCGCTGGAAGGCGTGGCTGGTGAGCGGCGGCGTCCTGGTCACCGCCGGTCTCGCGCTGCTCGGCACGATGCGGTACGACACGGCGTACTGGCAGCTCGCGATCTACATGGCGCTGATGGGCCTGGGCATCGGCATGATGATGCAGAACCTGGTGCTGTGCACCCAGAACCAGGTCTCGGCGGCCGACCTCGGCTCGGCCTCCTCGGTGGTGACGTTCTTCCGCTCGCTGGGCGGCGCGGTGGGCGTCTCCGCGCTCGGCGCCGTGATGGCGAACCGGGTCACGCACTACGTCAAGGACGGCCTGGCCGACCTCGGCCCCAAGGCAGCGGGCCTGGCCCAGGGCGGCGGTGGCGGCGGCATCCCCGACCTCGACAAGCTGCCCGCGCCGCTGCGGACGGTGATGGAGAGCGCGTACGGCCACGGTGTGGCGGACGTCTTCCTCTACGCGGCGCCGTGCGCCCTGCTCGCCTTCTTCGTGACGCTGTTCATCAAGGAGGTCGCCCTCAAGTCCCGCGCGGCGGCCCCGGCCGAGGAGCAGAAGACCCCGGCGGCATAAGGACTCGGGTGTCCCGAGCGGAGGCACCCGACACCGGGGCGGCAGGCAGGGGACGGCCGGCCGCTCCACTCCCCCTCGAAGGGGCCCACGAACACCACTCGTGGGCCCCTTCGTGCCGTCCCCCGCCCCTCCCGTCCCCTCGCCCCTCCCGTCACCCCTCCCGCTTCGCCTCGATCCCCGCGATCAGCAGGTCGAGGGCGAACACGAAGTCGCGTTCGCGCATCTCCGCCACCGTGTCGCCGCCCCGCGCCTCCATGAGCTCCTCCGCGATCGCGAACTGCTCGTGGAGTTCGGGGCGTTCCCGGACCGTGCCCATGGCCTGGGCGAAGTACTCGTCCTCGGTGACGCCGGCCTCCGCGCAGCGGGCCACGAACTGGCCCTCGATCGTGCCGAAGCCGTACACGAACTGGAAGATCGCCGAGAGGCCGCCGGTCACGCCGTGCGGCGGCAGGCCGCTGCGGGCCATGACCGTCTGGGCGGCGACCGAGAAGGCCATGAAGTTCGGGCCGATGTTCAGATAGCGGCCCATCAGGGGGGAGACCCAGGGGTGGCGGACGAGCATCGCCCGGTAGCCGACGGCCAGGGCGCGGGTCTGGTCGCGCCAGTCGGCGTCCTGCTCGCTCACGTCCGGGACCGGCACCTCGGCGGCGACCGCGTCCATGGCCAACTCCAGCAGGTCGTCCTTGGTGTCCACGTACCAGTAGAGGGACATCGCGGTGACCCCGAGCTCGGCCGCCAGCCGGCGCATGGAGAACTTCGCCGCGCCCTCGCGGTCGAGGAGGCGGACCGACTCCGCGATGATCCTCTCCCGGTCGAGCGCGGCCGCCGGCTGCCCGGCCCGCCGGGCCCGGCCCGCCGACTTGCCGGACTCCAGCCACACGCTGGTCCGCATCGGGTTCTTCGCGCGGTCGGCTGCCGACACCATGGCGTGCCCTCCTCGTGGGGTCGTCGGACTGTACGTACGGATGTCGTACGCCGTTCGTGCGGCATCGGCCACAGCGGTCGGCGGAATGCTGCCCTCCGCCGACCGCTGGTCCGATGCTATGCCGCCGGTGCGGCCTGCGGCGCGGGGGCCTGGGCCCCTTCGCCGCCGCCGTCACCGCGCTCGGCCCGGGCGAGCAGGGCCGCCGCGAGCAAGCCGCCCGCCAGCACCGCCGCCGCGCCGACCAGCTGGCTGGTCTCCAGACCCGAGGCGAACGCGTCCGAGATCCGGGAGCGCTCGGCATCGTCGCCCGCCGCCGCGAGCGCCGCCGGCAGCGAGGCCGCGCCCACCACGGACGGGACCAGCGCCGCGAAGCGCGAGTTGAGCACCGCTCCGAGCACCGCCACGCCGAGCCCGTTGCCGAACTCCGCCAGCGTGCCGTTGACGCCCGCGCCCACGCCCGCCTTCTCCGGCGGGATCGCGCCCATCAGGGTGTTGGCCATGGCGGGCATCGAGACCGCGATGCCCGCGCCCATCACCACCAGGCCCAGCAGCATGCCGCTGTAGTGCTCGCGGCCGAGCAGCGCTATGGCCGCGAGTCCGGCCGCGTTCGCCGCCATGCCCACCGCGATCGTCTTCGGCGTACCCAGCTTGGGCAGCAGCCGCGCGCCCACCCCCGCCACGTTCAGCACGATCACGCTCAGCGCCAGCGGGGCCGTGCGCAGCCCCGCCTCCAACGGCCCGTACCCGAGCACGAACTGGAGGTGCTGGGTCAGCAGGAAGAGCGAGCCGCCCATGCCGAACGCGACCAGGATCGAGCCCGCGACGGCGCCGGTGAACTTCTGGTTGCGGAAGAAGTTCATGTCCAGCATCGGATACGGGACGGACAGCTCCCAGCGGGCGAACGCGGCCAGGAAGACCAGCCCCACCGCGGCCGAGACCAGTACGTGCGCCGAGGTCCAGCCGTGGCCGGGGCCCGAGATGATCGCGTACACCACGCCCGTCATGCCGACCGTGGAGAGCAGCGCGCCGAGCAGGTCCGGCCGGTCGCCCAGCGGGTTCTTCGACTCGGGCACCAAGGCGAGCACGGCGACCAGGCCGAGCGCCGCGACCGGGATGTTGACCAGGAAGATCGCGCCCCACCAGAAGTGGTCCAGCATCAGCCCGCCGATCAGCGGACCGGCGGCGAAGCCGAGCGAGTTGACCGTGGCCCACAGCCCGATCGCCTTCACCCGCTCCTCGTCGTCGAAGATCTGCACGACGACGGCGAGCGTGGTGGTCATCAGGAGCGCGCCGCCGACGCCCATGCCCGCGCGGGCGGCGATCAGCTGCCCGGCGCTCTGCGAGAGGCCGGCCGCCAGCGAGCCGATGCCGAACAGCGCGAGCCCGGCCGCCAGCATCTTCTTGCGGCCGTAGCGGTCGGACGCGCTGCCCGCGGTGAGCAGCAGTCCGGACTGGACGAGCGAGTACGCGTTGATCATCCACTGGATGTCCGCCGTCGAGGCGCCGACCGACGTGGTGAGGGAGGGGATCGCGACGTTGAGGACGGTGTTGTCGAGCAGCACGGTGAGCTGCGCCAGACAGATGACACCCAGGATCAGCCAGCGCTGCGGGTGCCTGGTGGGGGCGGCCGATGTGTCGGCGACCGTGGCTGTCATGCGGGGCTCCTAGTGGAGTTGTACAGCGTATGGGGACGTTGTCGTACACCGTAAGGGAGAGCCTTGTACGGTGTAAAGCACTTTTCCGGCACGTGCCTGGGCGGGCCTGGGCGTGCCTGGTCCCCCGTACGCAGGAAGGCCGGTGGGCCGGGGTTCGCGCCCCGGCCCACCGGCCTTCCTCGTCCTCCGCCGCCGCTACTTCACCGGTGCCGTCAGGTCGTACAAGGTGGCCGAGCCGACCGTCACCTTCTCGAAGCCCGCCTCCACCCAGGTGGTGATGGCACTGCTGCCGCCCGCCCCGCCGGGGCCGCCACGGCGGCCGCCCATGCCCCCGCCCATGCCACCGCCCGAGAGGAAGTAGTGGATCTTCCCTTCGGCCACGTACTTCTTGAACTGCGCGAGCGTGGGCGACGGGTCGCTGCCGTTGAAGCCGCCGATCGCCATCACGGGCCTGCCGGTGGCCAGTTGGTAGCTCGCGGCGTTCTGCGCACCGACCGCCGCGGCGGCCCAGGTGTACTTGCCGGCGTCCGCCTTCAGCAGCGCCTTCGCCCGACTGCCGACCTGGGCGCCGTTGAGCAGACCGCCCATGCCACCGGGGCCGCCGCGCTCGGGACCGCCGGGTGCCCATCCGCCGGGGAACCGGCCACCGCCGGGGAGTTGAGCGCCGCCGGGGAGCTGGGTCGGCATGCCGTTCCCGGTGCCCTGCGGGGCACCGCCCGGCGGCAGCGTCCCGCCACCGCCCTGCGGAGCCTGACCCTGGCGCTGCCCCGGTGCCTGCCCCCGGCCGTCCGGCCCCCTCCCGAACCGCCCGCCCCCGGGCCCGCCGCCCATGGACGCGCCGCGCGGGCCCGCCGTGACAATCGAGCCGGTGTGGCCGGTGTCCAGGGTGCTCATCGTGTACGCGAAGGGGCCCGCCAGCGACGCCACGAGCCCCACCCCGGCCGCCCCCAGCGCCAGCCCGCGGCCGATCCGGCCCGCGAGCGCCAGCCCGACGGCGGCGCCCAGCCCCGCGACCAGCACCGCCCACCGCAGCCACGGCAGATAGTCGGGCGTACGGCCGAGCAGGACGTACGACCACCAGGCCGTGAGCCCCGCCGAGGCCGCCAGCGCCACGGCCGCCGCCGGCCGGGCCCGCTCCTCCCAGAGCACCGTGACACCCATGCCGACCAGCGCCGCGATGTACGGGGCGAGGGCGACCGTGTAGTACTGGTGGAAGATCCCCGCCATGAAGCTGAAGATCCCCGCGGTCATCAGCAGCGCCCCGCCCCAGGCCAGGAACGCCGCTCGGGCGGTGTCGGTGCGCTGTCCGCGCCAGGTGACCACCAGGCCCGCGACGAGCAGCAGCAGCGCCGCCGGAAGCAGCCAGGAGATCTGGCCGCCCACCTCGGCGTTGAACATCCGGTCGAGGCCGGTGCTCCCCCAGCCGCCGCCTCCCCGGCCGCCGCCCCCGCCGCCGACGCTGCCGGTCTCGTCGCCGTTGATCCGGCCGAGGCCGTTGTAGCCGAAGGTCAGCTCCAGGAACGAGTTGTGCTGCGAGCCGCCCACGTACGGGCGCGAGGACGCGGGCCACAGCTCCACGACCGCCACCCACCAGCCGCCGGACACCACGGCCGCCAGCCCGGAGAGGGCGAGCTGGCCGAGCCGCCTGCGTACGGGCGCGGGCGCGCACACCGCGTACAGCAGGGCGAGCGGCGGCAGGATCAGGAACGCCTGGAGGGTCTTGGCCAGGAAGGCGAAGCCCACCGCGACACCCGCCCAGAGCAGCCACTTCGTCCGCGCGTCCTCCAACGCGCGCAGCACGCAGTAGACCGTCACGGTCATCAGCAGGGCGAGCAGCGCGTCCGGGTTGTTGAAGCGGAACATCAGCGCGGCGACCGGGGTGAGCGCCAGGACCGCGCCCGCGATCAGCCCCGCCGCCGGGCTGAACCGGCGCCGTACCGCCGCGTACAGCACCGCCACCGTGCCCACGCCCATCAGGACCTCGGGCAGCAGGATCTGCCAGGAGCCGAGGCCGAACAGCCGCACCGAGAGCGCCATCGGCCACAGCGCGGCCGGGGGCTTGTCGACGGTGATGGCGTTGGCGGAGTCCAGCGAGCCGAAGAACATCGCCTTCCAGCTCTCGCCGCCCGCCTGGACGGCCGCCGAGTAGAAGGAGTTGGCGTATCCGGAGGCGCTGAGGTTCCAGAGGTAGGCGAGGAGGGTGAGCAGGAGGAGGCCGAGGAAGGCGGGGCGCGCCCAGGCCGGGTCGGCGGCGCGACCGCGCCACAGGCGGACCGCGGCGGCCTTCGGCCGGGCCGCGGCGAGCCCCTCGCGGGCGCCGGCCGGATACGAGGTCGTGGTCATCGGGTGGCGTCCTTCTGGTGGGGGAGCGGGGCGGTCTCGCTCCGGTCGGGGAGCGCGGTGGTCTCGCTCCGGTCGGGGAGCGCGGTGGCGCGGTCCGGGAAGACCCAGGCGCGGAAGAGCAGGAAGCGCAGCACGGTGGCCGCCAGGTTCGCGGCCACCAGGACGGCCACCTCGGTGGAGTGCGAGGGGTCGCCGCCCGCCGCGCCCAGCGCCGCCAGCGAGCCGCTGGTGAGGGCGAGCCCGATCGCGAACACGACGAGCCCCTGTGCCTGGTGCCGCATCGCGCGGTCCCGTCCCCGTACCCCGAAGGTGAGCCTCCGGTTGGCGGCGGTGTTGGCGACGGCGGACAGCAACAGCGCCGCCGCGTTGGCGACTTGGGGCCCGGCGCCGGTCCGGAAGAGCGAGTACAGGCCGAGGTAGAAGAGCGTGGAGAGCGCGCCGACCGCGCAGAAACCGACGAGCTGGCGGGCGAGGCCGCCGGGGACGCCGCTGAGCGCACGGTCGCGCGGGTCGTCGCCGAACGGGCGCGCGAGCCGGTCCAGGGGGAGTGCGCCGACGGCGAGGGCGCGCCCGACGCGCCACACGCCCTTGAGGTCGTCGGCCGCCGTCCGCACGATGTGGACGGTCGAGTCCGGGTCGTCCACCCAGTCCACCGGCACCTCGTGGATCCGCAGCCCGGCCCGCTCGGCGAGCACCAGCAGCTCGGTGTCGAAGAACCAGCCGCTGTCCTCCACCATCGGCAGCAGCCGCTCGGCCACCTCACGGCGTATCGCCTTGAACCCGCACTGCGCGTCCGAGAAGCGCGCCGCGAGCGACGATCTGAGGATCAGGTTGTACGCGCGCGAGATGAACTCCCGCTTGGGCCCGCGCACCACCCGCGAGGCCCGGCTGAGCCGGGAGCCGATCGCGAGGTCCGAGTGGCCCGAGATCAGCGGGGCGACCAGCGGGAGCAGCGCGTTCAGATCGGTGGAGAGGTCGACGTCCATATACGCGAGCACCGGCGCGTCCGAGGCCGACCAGACCGTCCGCAGCGCCCGTCCGCGCCCCTTCTGCTCGAGCCGGACGTGGCGTACGCCCGGCAGCTCGCGGGCCAGACGCGCCGCGACCTCGGGGGTGCGGTCGGTGGAGGCGTTGTCGGCGACGGTGATCCGGAACGCGTACGGGAAGGTGCGGGCGAGATGGTCGCCGAGCCGGCGCACACACGGCTCCAGGTCCCGCTCCTCGTTGTGGACGGGCACCACCACGTCGAGTACGGGCCCGCCCGCCGCCCCGACGGGCAGGTGCTCACGTGCCGGCAGGGTGCCCGCGCAGATGTCGGTTCGCATGCCGCCGACCCTCGCGAGGGCCGCTGTCACACCTGTGTGGTGCGACTGTGGGCAGGCTGTGAGCTCTTCGACGAGCTCTTCGACGAGCTCTTCGACCGAAGGGCGAAGGCGTGTTCCGGAACCGGCAGGCGGACGCTGAAGACCGTGCTGCCGGGGGCGGACCGCACCGAGACGCCGCCGCCGTGCGCGGCCACCACCGCCTGCACGATGGCGAGTCCGAGGCCGGTGGAGCCATGGGCGCGGGAGCGGGAGGCGTCGCCGCGCGCGAACCGCTCGAAGACGTGCGGCAGCAGCGCGGGCGGGATGCCTGGGCCGTCGTCCTCCACTTCGAGCACGGCCCACGCGCCCTGGCGCGCCACGCGCGCGGTGACGGTGGTGCCGTCCGGTGTGTGCGTACGGGCGTTGCCGAGCAGATTGACCAGCACCTGGTGGAGCCGGGCGGCGTCGCCGAGCACGGAGACGGGGTGCTCGGACACCCCGTCCGGCAGCTCCAGGCACCAGCGGTGCCCCTGCCCGGCCGCCCGCGCGTCGCTCACCGCGTCCACCACCAACGGGGAGAGATCAGTGCTCTCGTACGAGAGCGGGCGTCCGGCGTCGAGCCGGGCGAGCAGCAGCAGATCCTCCACCAGGCCGGTCATCCGCTGGGCCTCCGCCTCCACCCGCCCCAGCGCGTGCCGGGTCGCCGGGCCGATCTCCTCCGTGCCGCGCCGGGTGAGCTCCGCGTACCCCCGGATGGAGGCGAGCGGGGTGCGCAGCTCATGGCTGGCGTCGGCGACGAACTGCCGTACCCGCGTCTCGCTCTCCTGCCGCGCGGCCAGCGCCGAGCCGACGTGCCCCAGCATCCGGTTGAGCGCCGCGCCGACCTGTCCGACCTCGGTGCGCGGGTCGGCCTCGGCGGCGGGGACGCGCTCGTGCAGGGCCACCTCGCCGCTGTGGAGCGGCAGTTCGGAGACCCGGGTGGCGGTCGCGGCGACCCGGCGCAGCGGGCGCAGCGCGACACCGACGATCGCGGCGCCCGCGATCGTGGCGGCGGCCAGACCGGCGCCGGTCACCGAGACGACGACCAGGATCAGGGCGTTGACGGTGGACTCGACGTCCTTGAGCGGGAAGCCGACCAGGGCCGAGCCGTCCCTCGCCCACTGCGCCCGGTACGAACCGAGGCCCGGCACGGAGACGGTGTGGACGCGGCCGTCCCCGGGCACCGCCGCCAGCGCGGTGACCTGGGCGCCGGTGAGCGCCTTCGGGTCCGGCCGGACGGCTCCGGGCTCGCCCCGGACGCTGATGGCCGCGGCGGTGGGCCGCCCGTCGGGGCCAGTGCGCAGCCCGACCGTGCCGAACGGCTGGCCGGGCGCGGAGACGAAGTCGGCGGAGGGGTCGCCGGAGCCGAAGTGGTGGGTGCGCTCGACGGCGGGCCGCAGCGAGTCGTCCAGCTGCCGCTGGAGGTTGGAGCGCATCCCGATGACCGTGACCGCACCGATCACCGCGGCGACGACGGCGATCAGCGCGAGGGCGGAGACGACGAGGCGGGTCCGCAGGGTCCAGGGCCGGAGGCGGCGGGCCCGGCTGGGCCGGGGGCGCAGGGTCCAGGGCCGGGGGCGGCGGGCCCGGACGGGCCGGGGGCGCAGGGTCCAGGGCCGGGGGCGGCGGGCCCGG
>NZ_BAAACA010000018.1:0-67831 GCF_039521265.1 Streptomyces crystallinus
CAGCCACAGATCTTTTAGGGGCGCGGGGAACTGCGCGAGAAGCGGCCACCGGCCCGCACACGAAGGCCGGGCGCAAGAAGGGGCGCGGGGAACTGCGCGAGCAACCCACCACTCACCCGCAGACAAAGGCCGGGCCCGAGAAGGGGCGCGGGGAACTGCGCGGCCAGCCCGCCACCGGCCCGCAGACAACGCCCGGGCATCATTTCATCGCGGTGGCTCGCCGAAGAGGTCGACCGCCTCGCGTACCCCCTTCACCGCCACCGACAGCGCGCTCACCGACCCGATCGACCCCGCGATCAGCAGCAGCGAGCGCCGCAGCCGTAACACCTCCGGCGCGCCCGACGCCGCCATCGCGTCCAGCGCCGCCAGCTCGTCCTCCGCGACGGCCCGGTCCGGGAACTCCCCCGGGTACCCCGCGAGCTCCCGGCGCAGCCGCGCCACCGCGCCCCGTAGCTCCGCCACCCTGGGATCCGTCACTCCGGCCACCGGCCACTGCTCCACGCGTCGCAACAAAATTCCTTCCCCACGCACGTCACGCACGTCTTCGTGCCGGTGCTCACAGCCCGTCAGCGAAGGTCAACTGACGGGAGTTGCGGGCCAGTTAACGCCATCGCGCCCGGCGCGCGCCACCGTGTGGACGGAATTCGGCGGCGGCATTCGGTATACGTGGGGCCATGACCTCATCGACGAACGACGAACCCCAGGTCGTGGGCCTGCTGCTGGCCGCGGGCGGCGGACGGCGGCTCGGCGGCCGCCCCAAGGCCCTGTTGACGCACCGGGGGCGCCCGCTGGTGGAGCACGCGGTACGGATGCTCCGCGAGGGCGGCTGCGCCACCGTGCACGTGGTGCTGGGCGCCGCCGCGGACGAGGTGCGCGCCCGCGCCGACCTCACGGGCTGCGTGCTGGTCGACAACCCGGAGTGGCCCGAGGGCATGGGCTCCTCCCTGCGCGTCGGCCTCGCCTCACTGGCCAGAGCCGGGGCCGAAGCCGGGGCCAGGACCGAAGCCGGAGTCAGGGCCGACGCCGCCCTCGTCAGCCTCGTCGACCAGCCCGGCATCGGCGCCGAGGCGATCGCCCGCGTACGCGGCGCCTACCGCTCACCGGCCTCCCTCGCCGCCGCCGCGTACGACGGCAGGCGCGGTCACCCCGTCCTCCTCGGCGCCGACCGCTGGCAGCCGGTCGCGGCGAGCGCCCGGGGCGACCGCGGGGCGCGCGCCTATCTCGCCGCGCACGAGGGGGAGATCACGCTGGTCGAGTGCGGGGACGTGGCCGAGCCGTACGACATCGACACGGCGGCGGATCTCGGGCGGCTCGGCTGATCCTCCGGTACACCTGGAGTGAACGCGATGGCACCGAGCGCCACGGTCTGTCGAACCGGAGAATCTCGACATCAACAAACCATTGAACTTCCACTATGAGGAAACTAGTATCCACTGTTCAGAAGCGCCCGATTGATTGAGACGGCGCCCCCAGTCGCATCCGGGGCCCTGGCACTCAGTGCCTTTTCTGCCTCCGGCGGCCGGTCTGGGCACCGCCCGCGAAGGAGTGACAGCACATGTCCGCACCAGCGCCGTCCCCGCTGGCCATCGTCGACGCCGAACCCCTGCCCCGACAGGACGAGGTGCTCACCGACGCGGCCCTCGCCTTCGTGGCCGAGCTGCACCGGCTGTTCACGCCCCGCCGTGACGAGCTCCTGCTCCGCCGCCAGGAGCGCCGCGCCGAGATCGCCCGCACCTCCACCCTGAACTTCCGCCCCGAGACCGCCGCCGTGCGCGAGGGCGACTGGAAGGTCGCCCCGGCCCCGGCCGCGCTCAACGACCGCCGGGTCGAGATCACCGGCCCGACCGACCGCAAGATGACCATCAACGCGCTGAACTCCGGCGCCCGGGTCTGGCTCGCCGACTTCGAGGACGCCTCCGCTCCCACCTGGGAGAACGTCGTCCTCGGCCAGCTCAACCTGATCGACGCCTATGAGCGCCGGATCGACTTCACCGACCCGAAGTCGGGCAAGTCGTACGCCCTCAAGGACGCGGGCGAGCTCGCCACCGTCGTGATGCGCCCGCGCGGCTGGCACCTGGAGGAGCGCCATCTGCGCTTCGACGGCCGCCCGGTCCCCGGCGCCCTGGTGGACTTCGGCCTCTACTTCTTCCACAACGCCAAGCGCCTCATCGAACTCGGCAAGGGCCCGTACTTCTACCTCCCGAAGACCGAGTCGTATCTGGAGGCGCGTCTGTGGAACGACGTCTTCGTCTTCGCGCAGGACTACGTCGGCATCCCGCAGGGCACGGTCCGCGCGACCGTCCTCATCGAGACGATCACGGCCGCGTACGAGATGGAGGAGATCCTCTACGAGCTGCGCGACCACGCCGCCGGGCTGAACGCCGGCCGCTGGGACTACCTCTTCTCGATCGTCAAGAACTTCCGTGACGGCGGCGCCAAGTTCGTCCTGCCGGACCGCAACGCGGTCACCATGACGGCGCCGTTCATGCGCGCGTACACCGAACTCCTGGTCCGCACCTGCCACAAGCGCGGCGCGCACGCCATCGGCGGCATGGCGGCCTTCATCCCGTCCCGCAAGGACGCCGAGGTCAACAAGGTGGCGTTCGAGAAGGTCAAGGCGGACAAGGACCGCGAGGCGGGCGACGGCTTCGACGGCTCCTGGGTCGCCCACCCCGACCTGGTCCCGATCGCCATGGCCTCCTTCGACGCGGTCCTCGGCGACAAGCCGAACCAGAAGGACCGGCTGCGCGAGGACGTCTCCGTGGCGCCGGGCGATCTGATCGCCATCGACTCGCTGGACGCCAAGCCCACGTACGACGGTCTGCGCAACGCCGTCCAGGTCGGCATCCGCTACATCGAGGCCTGGCTGCGGGGCCTGGGCGCCGTCGCCATCTTCAACCTCATGGAGGACGCGGCCACCGCCGAGATCTCCCGCTCGCAGATCTGGCAGTGGATCAACGCGGGGGTGGTGTTCGAGAACGGCGAGCTCGCCACCGCCGAGCTCGCCCGCCAAGTCGCGGCCGAGGAACTCGCCGCGATCCGCGCCGAGATCGGCGAGGAGGCCTTCGCGGCCGGCCGCTGGCAGCAGGCCCACGACCTGCTCCTCAAGGTCTCCCTCGACGCGGACTACGCGGACTTCCTGACCCTGCCGGCCTACGAGCAGCTGGTCGGCTGACACAGCGTCACCTCACGCGGGGCCGGGGCGAATCCGTCGCCTCCGGCCCCGCGCCGCGTGCGCCCTGCCAGAATGAGCGGATGTTACGTGGAGGCAGGGTCGCCGTGGTCGGCGGCAGTATCGCCGGGTGTGCCGCGGCCTTGGCCGCCCACTGGGGCGGCGCGTCGGAAGTCACCGTCTTCGAGCGGGCATCGGGCCGCCTCGCGGACCGGGGCGTGGGGCTGGCCATGCACAACGACCGGTACGCGGAGCTGGAGGCGGCCGGATACCTCGACGCCACGATGCCGTGGCTCCAGCTGGGCCGGCGGTGCTGGTACGTGAAGAACGGCTCGGCGCCGCTGGGGCGGCTGGTCGGGGTGCTGCCGTTCCCGTTCCGTACGTACAACTGGGGTCCGCTCTGGCACGAGCTGCGGGGCCGGGTGCCCGAGTCGGCCGATTTCCGGTCCGGGAGGGCCGTCGGTGCGGTCGAGGTCACCCCGGACGGCGTGGAGCTGGCGACCGGGTCCGGCAGCGAGCGGTTCGACCTGGTGATCGGCGCCGACGGCTACCGCTCGGCGGTGCGCACGGCCGCCTGCCCCGAGGTCCGCCCGCGCTACGCGGGCTATCTGGCCTGGCGCGGCGCCTTCGAGGCCGAGCGGCTGATGGCGCCGGAGCTGTGGCCCGACGAGGACTGCGTGTACGCGGTCTTCCCCGGCGGGCACGTCATCATCTACCGCATCCCCGACGGCCGGGGCGGGCTGCGGATCAACTGGGTGCTCTACACCGCCCCTCCCCCCGACCTCGACCTGCGCTTCGACAACCCGACCAGCCTGCCGCCCGGCACCCTCGCCGAGACCCTGCACACCCGGCTCGCCCACATCGCGGACACCCGGCTCGCGCCCTACTGGGGCCAGTTGGTGCGGACGACCACTGCCGACGAGCTCTTCGTCCAGCCGATGTACGACTTCACCGCGCCGCACTACGCCACCGACCGGCTGGTGCTCACGGGCGACGCGGCCACGGTGGCGCGTCCGCACACCGGCGGCGGCGCGGTCAAGGCGCTCCAGGACGCCACCGCCCTGGAGGCCGCGCTGACGAACGCGACGGACTGGCGCGAGGCGCTGGGCGCGTACGACAGGGGGCGGGCCGCGAGCGGCCGCTCCATGGTCGAGCTGGGCCGCCGGCTCGGTGCCGGGCTGGTGGAGCGGACGCCGGACTGGAGCGCGATGGACCAGAGCGGCCTGGAGAAGTGGTGGCAGGAGGTGGACGGCTCGGGCGGGTTCGGCGGCCGCCGCCTCAACCCGTAGGCGCCTCACCTCGTAGCCACCTCAACTCGTGGGCGTACGGCTCCCGATGACGACCGTGCGCTGCGCCGAGAAGTCGCCCCACTTCCCGTCGGGCAGCCGGGCGCGGAGCTTGAGGCTGTAGCGGGTGCCCGGCTTCTCGGCGGAGACGGTGAGCGTGTACGAGGCGCGGCCCGGGGGCGGCCCCGCGCCGAACACGATCGTGGTGGTCAGCCGTCCGTCGAGGAAGAGCTGGTACGAGGTGACCGGGCCGCCGGTGTCCGGCGGCTGCCAGGACAGCTCGACGGTCGGCACCCCCGCCGCCTCGCCGACCCGCGCGCTCAGCCCGGTGGGCGCGGTACTGGGCGGCGCGCCCGGCGCGGACGCCGTGGTCAGGTCCACCGCGTCGCTGTCCGGCGAGGAGTGGTCGGCGGCGTCGCGCGCCCGCACGGTGAAGGTGTAGACGGTCCCGGGCCGCAGCCCGGTGACCCGGGCGCTGGTCTCGAGCCCGGGGACGCTGTGGATCCGTACGTCCTCCTGGTAGATGTCGTACGAGGTCACGCCCACGTCGTCGGTCGCCCGCCGCCAGCTCAGGGTGGCCGCGCGGCTCCCGTCGGCCCGGCCCCGCAGCGCGCCGGGCGCGCTGGGCGGGCCGTGGTCGGCGCGGCTCGGCGCGGGCGTCGTGACGGCCACGGGGGCGCTGGGCGCCGAGAAGTTCCCGGCGGCGTCGCGGGCGCGCACGGTGAAGCGGTAGGCGGTCGAGGGAGCGAGCCCGTCGACGTCGATCATGTGCTTCTCGCCCGGCACCGCCTTGACCCGGGTGCCGCGCTGGAGGACCTCGTACCCGGTGACGCCCTTGTCATCGGCCGACGCCTCCCACATGACGTGCACGGAGGTGGCGCTGCTGGCCTGCGCGGTCACCCCGCCGGGCACGGTCGGAGCCGTGCCGTCGCGCTCCTCGGCGGTGGCCGAGCAGGCGGCGAGGGCGAGAGCGGCGCAGACCGACACGGCGTATCTGGTGGGGCGGTGCACGGCCTCTCCCTCCGTACGGGCTCGCACGAGATGGTCCAGACCTATATCGCACAGCTCGCGTCGCGCGGCAAGGGGGCGGACGCCTCGGGTCGCGCGTGACGCACAGCGGAACGTCCCTCCGCACGCGATGAGTTCCGCCCGCCGGTCAGGTCTGCACTGCCATGGACACGCACACACAGACCCCCGGGCCGGTCGTCGAGGTGTCCGAGGACGCCCCGGTGCTCGACCGGGTGGTCGGGCTCAGTGGACGGGAGCCGGGCTGGACCGCCTGAGAGTCTGGCCGCCGGGGAGGCCGCGGGTCCGCCGGGCCCGCGGCCTCCCGTGTGTCAGACGGTCTCCCTGGTGGGGATCCTGAGCTGGTTGAAGCCGTAGTACAGCGCGAGCACCCCGTGCGCGGCGAGCGTCAGCGGGGCCGAGACGAAGGCGAGCAGCACGGTCGCCGGGTAGGCGAGCGAGCCGAGTGCGAAGCGGGCGCGGGTGGCGCGGGCGGCGGTGACGTCGACGCGGTCGTCGAAGAGGTGGCCGGTGCGGGTCACATGCCACCACAGCGCCTGGAAGTTGAGGGCCATGACGACCATGAGCCCGCTGTAGACGGCGGCGGCCACGTGCGAGGCGTTGTCCTCCCTGAGGTATTCGGCCATCAGTCCCGCCGGCCAGGGGATCGCGGCGACGGTCATGAGCAGCAGCAGATTGAGGAACATCAGCGTGCGGTCGACGCGCACCACATAGCTGAACAGCGTGTGGTGGTTGACCCACATGATGCCGATGACCAGGAAGCTCACCACATAGGCGGCGTACGAGGGCCACTGGTGGCCCAGATCGCTCCAGAGGTGGTCGCCCGCGTGCGGGGGCACCTTGATTTCCAGGATCAGAAGGGTGATCGCGATGGCGAAGACGCCGTCGCTGAAGGCCTCCACCCGGCTCGATTCATTCACCGGGTGAACTGAACCGGACACGGCCGAAATCTTCAACTTCCTTTTGCCGCAAGGGTGTACGCCTCCCTCCGCCAATGGTAGGAAAGTTTCCTAACAAAACAGCGAACGACGAACTCCCTCAGGAGGTCTGGTGCTCACCCCCCACCACAGCGCCCTCGCCCGTCGTCTCAGGATCACCGCGACCGCCGTGCTCGGCGCCGCAGTGATCGCCGTACCCGCGGCCACGGCCACCGCCGCGACCAGCCACAATGCCCCCATGGCAGCAGCGGCTACCGGGCTCGACGACCCGGCCAAGAAGGAAATAGCGATGGAGCTCGTCTCCAGCGCGGAGAACTCCTCACTGAACTGGAAGGCCCAGTACAAGTACATCGAGGACATCGGCGACGGCCGCGGCTACACCGCCGGGATCATCGGGTTCTGCTCCGGCACCGGAGACATGCTCGACCTGGTCGAGCTCTACTCGGCCCGCGAGCCCGGCAACGTGCTCCAGAAGTACCTGCCCGCACTGCGCAAGGTGAACGGGAGCGACTCGCACGCCGGGCTCGACCCCAACTTCACCAAGGACTGGAAGACGGCCGCCTCCGAGACCGCCTTCAAGAACGCCCAGAACGACGAGCGGGACCGGGTGTACTTCAACCCGGCCGTCAAGCAGGGCAAGTCCGACGGCGTCGGCACGCTCGGGCAGTTCATCTACTACGACGCCATCGTCATGCACGGCGACGGCGGCGACCCGACCAGCTTCAGCGGCATCCGCAAGAAGGCGCTGGCCAAGGCGAAGCCGCCGTCCCAGGGCGGCGACGAGACCAAGTACCTGAACGCCTTCCTCGACGCCCGGGTCTGGGCGATGAAGCAGGAGGAGGCGCACAGCGACACCAGCCGCGTCGACACCGCGCAGCGGGTGTTCCTGAAGAAGGGCAACCTCAACCTGAACACGCCGCTGGACTGGAAGGTCTACGGCGACTCGTACCACATCGGCTAATCGCGCCGACAGATGGAAGAGCGGCGCGTACGACACGGGGTAGGTGTCGTACGCGCCGCTCGCGTGCGGGCCGGGCGGGGCGGCTCAGTGCGCGGCCACCACGGGCTCGGCGATCACGCCCGGGTCCTGGGGCGAACTCTCCTTCTGGCCAAGGTGGTTGAAGGCCAGATTGAGGACGATCGCGACGACGCAGCCGGTGGAGATGCCGGAGTCGAGAACCACCCGGACGTTCTCCGGGAAGGCGTCGTAGAAGGTCGGCGCGGCGATCGGGATCAGCCCGATACCGAGGGCGGCCGCCACGATCAGGGCGTTCTCGCCCTTCTCCAGGGCCGCCGTGGACAGCGTCTGGATGCCGCTGGCCGCGACCGAGCCGAAGAGCACGATCCCCGCGCCGCCGAGCACCGGCAGCGGCACGAGCGCGATCACGGAGGCGGCCACCGGGCACAGCCCGAGCAGGATGAGGATGCCGCCGCCGGTGGCGACCACGAAGCGGCTGCGCACCTTGGTCATCGCGACCAGGCCGATGTTCTGGGCGAAGGCGCTGGCCATGAAGCCGTTGAAGAGCGGGCTGAGCGCGCTGCCGAGGGTGTCGGCGCGCAGTCCGCCCTCGATGGTCCGCTCGTCGGCCGGCCGTCCGACGATCTTGCCGAGCGCCAGCATGTCGGCGGTCGACTCGGTCATACAGACCAGCATCACGATGCACATCGAGACGATGGCGGCGGCCTCGAAGTGCGGGGCGCCGAAGTGGAACGGAGTGGGGAAGCCGACCGCGTCCGCGCCGCGGAGCGCGTCCAGGCTGGTCATCCCGAACGGCACGGCGATCAGGGTGCCGACGACCAGCCCGAGCAGGATCGCGATCTGCTGGAGGAACCCGCGCAGCAGCCTGCGCAGCGCCAGCACGATCACCAGGGTCAGCCCGGCCATGCCGATGTTCTTCATCGAACCGTAGTCGTGGGCGGTGGCGTTGCCGCCCTGCGACCAGCGGAAGGCGACCGGCAGCAGCGAGACGCCTATCAGGGTGATCACGGTGCCGGTGACGACGGGTGGGAAGAAGCGGAGCAGCCTGCTGAAGTAGGGGGCGAGCACGAAGCCCAGCACGCTGGCGACGATCACCGCCCCGAAGATGACGGCCATGCCCTCGTGGCCGCGGTCCTTGCCGATGGCAATCATCGGGGTGACACCGGCGAACGAGACGCCGTTGACGAACGGCAGGCGGGCGCCGACCTTCCAGAACCCGAGGGTCTGGAGCAAGGTGGCGAGCCCGGCGGTGAAGAGGCTCGCGCCGATCAGGAACGCGGTCTCCTTGGGGGTGAGCCCTACGGCGGGCCCGACGACCATGGGCGGGGCCACCACGCCCGCGTACATCGCGGCCACGTGCTGGAGGCCGCTGGTGAACATCTTCAGTGGGGGCAGGGTCTCGTCGACCGGGTGTTTCTCGATGGCGGGGTCGGGAGCGACTGCGTCGTTGCGAAACCTGGGCTGCGGGGCCACGGGCGGTTCCTCCGGTCGGTTACGCGTCGGTGGTGACGCGGGTGTCAGGGAGGTGGTGCAGGGTGACGCGTGGTGTGGTGCGGCGGTGTCGCGTACGGCGTACGGCAGGGTCTCGTACGAGGTACGGGTGTACGGCGTGCGGTGTGGAACGGCGGCGCTCCCGTGCGGGGATGGGCACGGGTCACCGTCCCGGGGAGCGCGCACCGTCCATGTGGTGCGCGCTCCCCGGGCGCGGCTGCCGCGGACCCCGCTCGGGTCCACGGCGACCGGCCGAGGGCCGTCCCCCTCGGCCGGACTCCTTGGCGGAATCCCGGGCGGGAATCCCGGGCCGGGATCAGCCCTGCGCGGCGATCCGCGCGAGGCGCTGCGCCTCGGCCCGCGTGTCGCGGGCGATGGCGTCCTCGTCGACGTTGAGGAGCCGGTTGTCCTCGACGATCTGCTTGCCGTTGACGAACGACGCCGTCACCGGGGCGGCGGCGCCGAAGACCAGCGCGGTGACCGGGTCGGCGATGGAGGCGTGGGCCAGCGTGTCGAGCTTCCAGAGCACGAAGTCGGCGAGCTTGCCGGCCTCCAGGGAGCCGATCTCGGCCGCGCGGCCGAGCACCTGGGCGCCGCCGTAGGTGCCGAGCCGCAGCGCCTGACGGGCGTTCAGGGCGGCCTCGCGGTGCGCGCCGAGGCGGTTGATCAGGAGCGCGTTGCGCAGTTCCGTGTGGAGTTCGCCGGACTCGTTGGAGGCGGTGCCGTCGACACCGAGACCGACCGGGACACCCGCCTTCAGCATGTCGGGCACCCGGGCGATACCGGCCGCCAGGCGCGCGTTGGAGGAGGGGCAGTGGGCGACGCCGGTGCCGGTGCGGGCGAAGGCGGCGATGTCCGAGTCGTTCATGTGGACGCAGTGCGCCATCCACACGTCCTCGCCGAGCCAGCCGGTGGACTCGAAGTAGTCGGTGGGGCCCATGCCGAACAGCTCCTTGCAGAACTGCTCCTCCTCCACGGTCTCCGAGCCGTGGGTGTGCAGCCGTACGCCCTTGCGACGGGCCAGCTCCGCGCCCTGCTTCATGAGTTCGGTGGAGACCGAGAACGGCGAGCAGGGGGCGACGGCGACCTGGGTCATCGAGCCGAACGCGGCGTCGTGGAAGCGGTCGACGGTCTCCTCGGTCCCGGCGAGCGCGCCCTCCAGCGTCTCGACGGCGAAGTCCGGCGGCAGCCCGCCGTCCTTCTTGCTGCGGTCCATGGAGCCGCGGGCCAGCGTGAAGCGGACGCCCATCTCGGAGGCGGCGCCGATGATGGCGCCGGACAGGTCCCCGGAGCCCCGCGGGTACACGTAGTGGTGGTCCATCGCGGTGGTGACACCGCCGCGGGCCATCATGGCGAGCGAGCCCTGGGCGGCGACCCGGCCCATCTGCTCGTCGATGCGCGCCCAGGTCGGGTAGAGCGCCACGAGCCAGTTGAAGAGGTTGTGGTCGGTGGCCAGACCGCGCGTGATCCACTGGTAGAAGTGGTGGTGGGTGTTGACCAGACCGGGGGTCACCAGGTGGCCGGTGCCGTCGATGCGGCGGACCACGTTCTCCAAGCCCTCCGGGGCCTTGCCCGCGCCGATCGACTCGATCGTGTTGCCGGCGACGACGAGGTACCCCGAGGCGTACTCGGTGTCGTCCGCGTCCACGGTCGCGATCGCGCAGTTCTCGATGACGATGCGCTGGGCTGCCGATGGTGCCATCGTGCTTCCTCTTCTTTCCATCAGTGAGTGGGCACGGCAGGACCCTAGAGGATTTGAGTGCCGGGGCCGGGTGACCCACGGGTGCCGAGTGAGGAACGCGCCCCCGGGCGGCGGGGTCCGGGGGCGCTCCGCGTCAGAGGTTGGTCATGTCGACCGGGATCCGCGGCTCGACGCCGTCCCGCAGGATGGTGGCCTCGATCAGACCGTAGGGCCGGTCGGCCGCGAAGTAGACCTCGTTGTCGTTCTTGAGCCCGAACGGCTCCAGATCGACCAGGAAGTGGTGGTTGTTCGGCAGCGAGAAGCGGATCTCGTCGATCTCGCTGCGGCTGTTGATGACCCGCGAACCCATCTGGTAGAGGGTCTGCTGGAGCGAGAGGGAGTACGTCTCGGCGAAGGCCTGCAGGATGTGCTTCTTGGCCTGCTCGTACGACTTCTCCCAGTGGGGCATCCGGTCTTCGTCGCTGGTCCAGTTGTAACGCCAGGCGGCGGAGACGTCGGTGCACAGGATGCGGTCGTACGCCTCCTTCAGCGTCGTGTACTTGTCCTTGACGTAGCCCCAGAACTCCGAGTTGGTGGAGTTCATCACCGTCAGGTCCTTCAGACCGGAGATGACCTCCCAGTTCTCACCGTCGAAGGTGATCTGGGTGGTACGCAGCTCCTGGCCCTTGCGGGCGAAGGAGTGGCGTACCTCGTCCGAGCCGATGAACTTGGAGTTGGCGTCGGAGGTGGCGATCCGCTCCCAGGCGTACTCCTCGATGCGGATGCGCGCCCGGTGGATCGGCTCCTGCGACGTCACGAAGTGACGGGCGAGGTGGATGCCGAACTGCTCGGCGGACTCGATGCCGTACTCCTTGGCGAAGGCGAACACCGTGTTCTTGGTGGTGTCCGTCGGCAGGACGTTGGCGTTCGAGCCGGAGTAGTGGACGTCGTCCATGTCGCCGGAGAGCGCGACCGAGACGTTCAGGTCCTTGATGTGGTGCGTGTCGCCGTCCCGCGTGATCTTGACGACGCGGTTCTCTGCTTTGCCGTACTGGTTCTGGCCGAGAATCGTGGGCATGTCTGCTAGCTCCCTCGGTAAACGGAGTAGCCGAACGGGTTGAGCAGCAGCGGTACGTGGTAATGCTCGCCCGGGGTGACGGCGAACGTGATCGCCACCTCCGGGAAGAACGCACCGCTGTCCCTTACGCGGGGGGCGTCCTGCTGCGCCTCGGCTTGCTTCTTTTCGAAGTAGGACTCGACCTCGAAGTCGAGCCGTACGTGGGTCGTGCCCTCCGGCAGCGCCGGAAGGTCCTTGCAGCGCCCGTCCGCGTCGGTCGCGGAGCCGCCGAGCGCCACCCACTCGGCGTCGCGGCCCGAGCGGGCGGCGAGCGAGATGGCGACACCCTCGGCGGGGCGCCCGACGCTGGTGTCCAGGATGTGCGTGGACACCGAAGCGGTGGTCGCGGTGCTCATCAGTCCCTGTCCTCTTCTTCTGCTGTCTCCACGAGACGGGTCAGCCGGATCCGGTTGATCTTCCCGAGTTCGGCGCGCACGATCTCGCGCTCCGCCTCGGCGGTGTTGCCGATCCTGGCCTTCATCGCGTCGCGCATCTGCTCACCGGTGGCCCCGGTGGCGCAGATCAGGAAGACATGGCCGAACCGGTCCTGGTAGGCCAGGTTCAGTTCGAGCATCTCGGCCTTGAGCTCCTCGGTGGCGCCGGCCATCCCCCGCTGCTCGCGGGCGGAGGTCGGGTCGCCCGGCTTCGGCCGCCCGATCGGCGGGTGCCCCGCCATCGCCTCTTCCAGGTCCTTCACGTCCAGCTCGGCCATGGCGGCGTCGCTGGCGGCGAAGAGCTCGTCGGCGGTGGCGTACGGGCGCCGGGCGAGCAGCTTGCTCCCCCATACCGAGCTGGCGCACACCTCGTGGAGCGCGGCGAGCGCCGCGTCGTCGTCGGAGGTGTTGAACCGGGCGAGGCCCGGCGTCGAGGTCGAAGTCACGAACGGCCTCCGTGGCCTTGGTGCTGGACGGGCTGCGGATAGCTAACGCCCTCGGAAACATCCCGTCAACACTTTGTTGAAAACTTGGAGCAACAAAAAGCCGCCGCCCGGGATTCCGGACGGCGGCGCGTCGAGCACGGCTCGCGGGCGGGCGATTTCAGTCGCTCTTGGCCGCGTTTTCCCTGTTCAGGTAGTTGTACACGGTGAAGCGACTGACCCCGAGGGCGGACGCGACGGTCTCCACCCCATGGCGTACGGAGAAGGCCCCGCGGGCCTCCAGGGTCCGGACGACCGACTGCTTGGCCCGGCGGTCGAGCTCGGCCAGCGGCTTGCCGTGGCGGCGCTCCATGGCGGCCAGGATGTGGTCGAGGGAGTCCGACAGCTGCGGCAGCCGTACGGCGATGACGTCCTCGCCCTCCCAGCTGAGCAGCACGTCGTCGGGCTGGGCCTGGTCGGGGCCCAGTATCTCCGCCCCCATGGCGTCCACCAGCGGCTTGACCGCGGCGACCAGCGGGTGGTCGGCGGGCTCGGTCACTTCTCTCCCTCCCCCACCACGTTGACCTGGAGCGACACCCGGGTGGCACCGGCCGCCAGGGACTGGCGCAGCAGCGCGTCCACGGCGGTCAGCACCTGGTCGGCGCCGCCCTCGGCGGTGTTGCCGAAGGGGCCCACGTCCACGGCGTCCAGCTCCGCCGACTGGAGGACCTCACGGGCGGCCACCGCGTGCGGCGGCGCCTCGTCCAGGTCGAAGGGCTCGGTCGTGAACTCCACTCTCAATCGCACGCGCACAACCTACTGCCCGAATCGCGAGATCCGGCAGGCCAATCGTACGGGCCCCCTTGACAAGCTCGCCGCTCTCCCTGCAACCTTCCATCAAGCAGAAACTAACTTCCGCAATACGGAAGGAGCGCCGACCCCATGGCCCCTCTCTTTCAGCATGAACGCGGCTCGGACCAGCGCTTCGATGTGAACCTCTCGATCCTCTTCACGGAACTCCCGCTCCTGGAGCGCCCCGCGGCCGCCGCCGCGGCGGGCTTCACGGCGGTCGAGCTGTGGTGGCCCTGGATCGAAACCCCCACTCCGGCGCAGGCCGAGCTCGACGCCCTGAAGAAGGCGCTCGACGACGCCGGCACCCAGCTGGTGGGGCTGAACTTCTATGCGGGCGCCCTGCCGGGCCCCGACCGCGGAGCCCTCTCCGTACCCGGCGAGGAGTCGGACCGCTTCCGCGCCAACATCGAGGTCGCGGCCGACTTCGCCGCCTCGGTGGGCTGCAAGGCGCTCAACGCGCTGTACGGCAACCGGGTGGAGGGGGCCGACCCGCAGGTGCAGGACGCGCTCGCGCTGGAGAACCTGGTGCTGGCCGCCCGCGCCGCCGACCGTATCGGCGCGATCCTCCTGGTCGAGACCCTCAACAAGCCGGAGTCGCCGCTCTACCCGCTGGTGAGCGCCCCGGCCGCGATCGAGGTCATCGACAAGGTGAACGCGGCGACCGGCCTCGGCAACGCCAAGTTCCTCCTCGACATCTACCACCTGTCGATGAACGGCGAGGACGTCTCCCAGGTCATCGAGGCCTACGCGGACAAGACCGGCCATGTGCAGATCGCCGACAACCCGGGCCGCGGCGCGCCGGGCACCGGCTCGCTGCCGCTGGAGGCCCTGCTCGACCAGCTCGCCAAGGCGGGTTACGAGGGCTGGGTCGGCCTGGAGTACAAGGCGGCCGACGCCGCCGCGTCCTTCGGGTGGCTCCCGGCCGAGGCCCGCGCGGCGCGCTGAGGCCCCCGCTCCGGCCTTACCGCCCCCTGAACTTCCTGACGTAACACCGCAGTTGAGAGAGGCCCCCTATGAGCACGCTCCCCAAGATCGCATGGATCGGCCTCGGCATCATGGGCTCCCCCATGTCCGAGAACCTGATCAAGGCCGGCTACTCGGTCACCGGCTTCACCCTGGAGCAGGACAAGCTGGACCGCCTGGCCGCCGCCGGCGGCAGCGCGGCCGCCTCGATCGCCGACGCGGTCAAGGACGCGGACGTGATCATCACCATGGTCCCGGCGTCCCCGCAGGTCGAGGCGATCGCCTACGGTGAGGCCGGCATCCTGGCCAACGCCAAGCAGGGCGCCCTGCTGATCGACATGTCCTCGATCACCCCGCAGACCTCGGTCGACCTGGCCAAGAACGCCAAGGACAAGGGCATCCGCGTGCTGGACGCCCCGGTGTCCGGCGGCGAGGCCGGCGCCATCGAGGCCGTGCTCTCCATCATGGTCGGCGGCGACAAGGCCGACTTCGACGAGGCCAAGGGCATCTTCGACGCGCTGGGCAAGACCATCGTGCTCTGCGGCCCGCACGGCTCCGGCCAGACGGTGAAGGCCGCCAACCAGCTCATCGTGGCGGTCAACATCCAGGCGTGCGCCGAGGCCGTGGTCTTCCTGGAGAAGTCCGGCGTGGACCTCGCCGCCGCCCTCGACGTCCTCAACGGCGGTCTGGCCGGCTCGACCGTGCTGACCCGCAAGAAGGACAACTTCCTCAACCGGGACTTCGCCCCCGGCTTCCGGATCGACCTGCACCACAAGGACATGGGCATCGTCACCGACGCCGCCCGCAACGTCGGTGCGGCGCTGCCGGTCGGCGCGGTCGTGGCCCAGCTGGTCGCCTCGCTGCGCGCCCAGGGCGACGGCGGGCTCGACCACTCCGCGCTGCTGCGCGCGGTGGAGCGCCTGTCCGGCGCCCAGCTCTGACGGCCGCCTGACGGGCCTTCCGGCTCCCGGCCCGCCCTGAGCGGGCCCCCAGACTTCCGGGCGGCGGTGGCGCTGACACCTGTCCTGTCGCGCCCAGGCGTCGCCGCCGCCCGGAACACCCCACTTCATTTTCAACAAACTGTTGACGTTCGCTTCGGGGCGTACCTACGCTCCTGACACCGCAGACCGCTCAGCAGTGCAGCTCCCGTACGGAAGGTCACGATGTCGAAGCGCGTGCTTACGACCGAGTCCGGCGCCCCCGTCGCCGACAACCAGAACTCCGCCACCGCCGGCGTCGGTGGCCCCATCCTCCTCCAGGACCAGCACCTGCTGGAGAAGCTCGCGCGCTTCAACCGTGAGCGGATCCCGGAGCGCGTGGTCCACGCCCGCGGCTCCGGCGCGTACGGCTACTTCGAGGTGACCGACGACGTCACCGGCTTCACCAAGGCCGACTTCCTCTCGCAGGTCGGCAAGCGCACCGAGACGTTCATCCGCTTCTCCACGGTGGCGGACTCGCTCGGCGGCGCGGACGCGGTCCGCGACCCGCGCGGCTTCGCGCTGAAGTTCTACACCGAAGAGGGCAACTACGACCTCGTCGGCAACAACACCCCGGTGTTCTTCATCAAGGACCCGATCAAGTTCCCCGACTTCATCCACTCCCAGAAGCGCGACCCGTTCACGGGCAGGCAGGAGCCGGACAACGTCTGGGACTTCTGGGCGCACGCCCCCGAGGCGACGCACCAGATCACCTGGCTGATGGGCGACCGCGGCATCCCGGCGTCGTACCGCCACATGAACGGCTACGGCTCGCACACCTACCAGTGGACGAACGCGGCGGGCGAGGCGTTCTTCGTCAAGTACCACTTCAAGACCAACCAGGGCGTGCGCAGCCTGTCGTCCGAGCAGGCCGCCGAGCTGGTCGGCAAGGACGCGAACTCGCACCAGACCGACCTCCTCCAGGCGATCGAGCGGGGCGTGAACCCGTCCTGGACGCTGTACGTGCAGGTCATGCCGGCGTCCGAGGCGGCCGACTACCGCTTCAACCCGTTCGACCTCACCAAGGTGTGGCCGCACGCCGACTACCCGCTCCAGCGGGTGGGCCGGCTGGTCCTGGACCGCAACCCCGACAACGTCTTCGCCGAGGTCGAGCAGGCCGCGTTCTCCCCGAACAACTTCGTTCCGGGCATCGGCCCCTCGCCCGACAAGATGCTCCAGGGCCGCCTCTTCGCGTACGCGGACGCGCACCGCTACCGCCTCGGCGTCAACCACACCCAGCTGCCGGTGAACGCGCCGAAGGCGACGACCGCGGACAACTACGGCCGCGACGGTCTGATGGCGACCCGCTACGGCTCGCGCCACGACAAGAACTACGAGCCCAACTCGTACGCGGGCCCGTCCCAGACGGACGCGGCGCTGTCCGCTCCGCTGGCGATCGCGGGCTGGACGGGCACCCACGCGGCCCCCACCCACGTCAAGGACGACGACTTCTTCCAGGCGGGCGAGCTGTACCGGCTGATGTCCGACGACGAGAAGTCCCGTCTGATCGCGAACATCGCGGGCGGCCTCTCCCAGGTCACCCGTGACGACGTGATCGAGAAGAACCTGGCCCACTTCCACGCCGCGGACCCCGAGTACGGCAAGCGCGTGGAGGAGGCGGTCCGCGCCCTGCGCGAGGACTGAGCCGCCCGCCCCTGAACGGCGTACGGAATCCGACGGGAGGTCAGATTCCGTACGCAGTCCGAACCGCCGGCCCGGATGAGGGGTGGCCGGCGATTCGGACGACTCGGTGATCGCGGCGGCGTGTCGATGCCAGTGCGGTGGTCAAGGTCTGCCCCGGCCCCTTCTTGACCTGAAGGAAGGCCCCCCGGGACACACCAATCGCCCCGCCGCCGCGATCCCGCACCCCCGGGCTCCAAGGAGCCCCCTCCCCCACTCGACTCCGCCCGGCGGCGCGAAAGTCCTGTCGCGCCCAGCCTCGCACCGTCGGGCGGTCACCACTGCGAGACCCGGGCGCCGGGTTCGGTTTACGGTCCCGAATCAAGCGCTCGATGATCAAGGCCTCACCTGCGGTTGCGGGTGGGGCCTTGATTCATTGCGCGTCGGTGGGAACACCACGGGAACACTGTGGGGCTCCTCCTCCGCCAATGATGCATCAGGTCCTTCTCGAATGCGGCCGCACCCAGGCCGACGTGCCTGGGCTTGCCGTCTACGGCGGTGCGCCGCGCACGGACCTGTGGACCAGTCCCGACGGTGAAGTGCAGGAGGCCACCGTTGTCACGGTGCTCGCACCCGAAGAAGTGGCTTCGGCAGTCGAGGTGCTGAGTGGAGCACAGTCAGAAGCGTGGGTCGTCGCCAATCCGCAGCGTATGACCGCAATGGTGCAGGAGCTCGGGTTCTCCACATCGTGGGACCGAGGCCCTACCGGCAGCTGGGTCTGGCACGGAAGGAGGACAGCCCGGGGCGGCAGTTCGCACACGCCCAACGCCTCGCCGAATGCCGCATCGCTCAGGTGGCGCTCCTGCGTGGCCTCGTCAAGACCCCGTACCAGGTGTGCCGGAATACCAGCCCCTGGGTCTGCCGGCTCATCGTGTATGTGCAAGCGGCCGGGTCGAGGCCGGAATAAGGCGGCAGGAAACAGCCTGAGCCCTGCTCGCGATCACACGATCGCGGGCAGGGCTCTGGCACGTGGAGCGTGTGGGCTGCGCCGTCCCTCGGTCAGAGGCGGTGCATGCGGGTGTAGGGGCTCAGGATCCGGGCGCGCCGGGAGCCGAAGTCGACGAGCATGGCGACTCCGTCCTCGACGCCCACGATCGTGCCCAGGCCGAACTGGTCGTGGGAGACCCGGTCGCCCAGGGCGAAGGTCTTGGCCTGCGGTTCGACCGGAGCTTTGAAGGGACTGGTGGGCAGATGGCGCCTCGGCGCGGACGGCTGCGTCATGGTCCTCTCAGTATGGGGCGTATAAGTGCGTCACAGTGGCTTCCGCCCGTCTCGGATTCGACACGATTGCCTACTGCACCCGAACGAGTGAACGGCGACGGCCCCGGCGCCACCCCCCACGGGAAGCACCGGAGCCGTCGGTCCGTCGGGCGTCGCGCGCCTTACGAGACCTGGAGCGGGCGGATCGCCGTCGGGGCGTGGCCCGGCTCCGTCGCCAGCTCCTCGAACTCGTTGATCGCGTCGATCTTGACGCCCATCGAGATATTGGTCACCCGCTCCAGGATCGCCTCGACGACGACCGGGACGCGGTACTCGGCGGCCAGCTTCTTGGCCTCCTCGAAGGCCGGCAGCAGCTGGTCCGGCTCCGTCACGCGGATCGCCTTGCAGCCCAGGCCCTCGACGACCTTGACGTGGTCGACGCCGTAGACGCCCAGCTCCGGGGAGTTGATGTTCTCGAACTCCAGGTTGACCTGGAAGTTGATGTCCAGGCCGCGCTGGGCCTGGCGGATCAGGCCCAGGTAGGAGTTGTTCACGAGGACGTGGACGTACGGGATGTTGTGCTGCGCGCCGACCGCCAGCTCCTCCAGCATGAACTGGAAGTCGTAGTCGCCGGAGAGGGCGACCACCGGGGTCTCCGGGTCGGCGGTGGCGACGCCCAGCGCGGCCGGGATGGTCCAGCCGAGCGGACCGGCCTGGCCGCAGTTGATCCAGTGGCGCGGCTTGTAGACGTGCAGCATCTGCGCGCCGGCGATCTGGGAGAGGCCGATGGTGGTGACGTACCGGGTCTCCGGGCCGAAGGCGCGGTTCATCTCCTCGTACACGCGCTGCGGCTTCAGCGGGACGTTGTCGAAGTGCGTACGCCGCTGGAGCCGCGCCTTGCGCTCCTGCGTGGAGGCCGCCCACGCGCTGCGGTCGGGCAGCCTGCCCGCCGCCTTCAGCTCCTTCGCCACCTCGACGAAGAGGGTCAGCGCCGCCTTGGCATCGGAGGCGATGCCGTAGTCCGGCGCGAAGATCTTGCCGATCTGGGTCGGCTCGATGTCGACGTGGACGAACTTGCGGCCCTTGGTGTAGACGTCCAGCTCGCCGGTGTGGCGGTTGGCCCAGCGGTTGCCGATGCCGAGGACGAAGTCGGACTCCAGGAAGTTCGCGTTGCCGTAGCGGTGCGAGGTCTGGAGGCCGACCATGCCGGCGTTCAGCGCGTGGTCGTCGGCGAGGATGCCCCAGCCCATCAGGGTCGGGATGACCGGGGTGCCGGTCAGCTCGGCGAACTCGACGAGCAGCTCGGACGCGTCGGCGTTGATGATGCCGCCGCCCGCCACGATCAGCGGCCGCTCGGACTCCAGCAGCAGGCCGATCGCCTTCTCGATCTGGGCGCGGGTCGCCGCCGGCTTGTAGACCGGCAGCGGCTCGTACGTCTCCGGGTCGAAGTCGATCTCGGTGAGCTGGACGTCGATCGGCAGGTCGATGAGGACCGGGCCGGGGCGGCCGGAGCGCATCAGGTGGAACGCCTGCTGGAACACGCCGGGGACCTGCGCGGCCTCCAGGACGGTGGTCGCGGCCTTGGTGACCGGCTTCGCGATGCTGGCGATGTCGACCGCCTGGAAGTCCTCCTTGTGGAGCTTGGCGACCGGCGCCTGGCCCGTGATGCAGAGGATCGGGATCGAGTCGGCGATCGCGGAGTACAGACCGGTGATCATGTCGGTGCCGGCCGGGCCGGACGTTCCGATGCAGACGCCGATGTTGCCGGCGTCGGCCCGGGTGTACCCCTCGGCCATGTGGGACGCGCCCTCGACGTGGCGGGCCAGCGTGTGCTTGATGCCGCCGCCGGCCTTGAGGGCCGCGTAGAAGGGGTTGATCGCCGCGCCCGGCACGCCGAACGCGTTGGTGACGCCCTCGCGCTTGAGGATCTCAACTGCCGCTCGGGCAGCGGTCATACGAGGCATGGAGTGCTCCTGCTTCGGCCTGGCGGATCGGGCTCTGTCGCGCCACCTGAGAGCCGTGATTCCGTAATGCGGAAGTTTAGTTCTGCGATATGGAAGAAACATAAAGGGCGTGCGCAGGCGCGTCAAGAGATCCCCCTGGTTCGCCTCCCGTACGGGCGCGGGTGCGGGACGATGGGCCGTACGGTCGGCGAGCACGGGGTGGACGACATGGGCATCAGCGGAACCGGGTCCGGCGGAGCCGGTGGATACGGCGGGTTCCCGGGACCGGGCGGCCCGGAGCGACGGGACGACACCCCTGGCCTCGGCCGCGCGGGCGGAGCCGGTGACTCGGGCGGCGTCGGCGGCTCGGGCGGAGCCGGTCACCCTGGGCGCCCCGGCGGGTCCGGGCACCCCGGCCCGGCCGGTTATCCGGGCGGCGCGGACACCGGCCGGGCTCGACACCCCAGTGAAGCCCCCTCATCCGGCGACGCCACCGGCCCCCGCAGCCCCGACGGCGCGGGACACCCTGGCGGCCCCGGGCACGCCGACGGGCTCGGGCGCCCCGGCTCGGCCAAGCACCCCGGCAGCCCCGGGCGCCCCGGCGCCGGATACCCCGGCCGGCCGGCACGCCCCGAAGCGGCCCCCTATCCCGTCCCCGCGACCCCCGCCCACCCCCGGGGCGGGCTCGGGCGCGAGACGCTCGGGGTGCGGTGTCCGGTGTGCCGGCGGGAGCACCGGTACGCCGCGACCACCTATCCCTGCCCCTGCGGCGCCCCGCTCGCCCCGCCGCTCCAGCGCGGGGCCCCGCCCGAGCCGATCACCCATCGCACCTGGACCGAGGACTGGGTCGCGGTGCGCTGCGACGCCTGCGGGCGGCAGGACCAGTGGCCGCAGCCCGAGCTGGGCTGCTCGTGCGGCGCGGTGCTGCGGATCCCGGTGCGACCGGTCGCCGCGGCGCCCGCGCCGCTGCCGACGCACATCCCGGTCCCGCCGACCGCGGCACCCCCGCGCCCGGCGTTCCGGCCGGTGACCATCCGTACCGCCCGGGACGCGGTGACCGCGGCGGCGCTCTATCTGAAGTGGCTGGGCTTCCGCGACGTCCTGCAGTCCGAGGCGCGGCCGGCCTCCGGGATCGATCTGCGCGGGCCCGGCCTGGTCGCCCAGGTCGACCCGACCACCCGCCCGGCGTCGCTGCGCGCGGTGGAGTGCCTGTGGCTGAACGCGCTGAGCAGCTCGGCGACCGGCGTCTACTTCTCCCTCGCCGGGTACACCAAGGACGCCCGCGCCCGGGGCGACGAGCTGTCCGTCCCGCTGTTCGTGATGGACCTGACGGGCACCCCGCAGCCGGTCAACGACGCGGCGGACGAACTGGTGGCGACGGGCCCCTGAGCCGCGCTCGGGGGCCCGCCGGCCGGGACCTGGCGGCCAGGGGCCGCCTGTCGACCGGGGGTTTCTCTACCTGCGGCCTGTCGACCTGGGGCCTGTCGACGTGGAGCGCAGGCCGCTCGCCGATCCGCGCGAACGGCCCGCGCCCACCAGGCCCGACCCACCAGGGCCCCGCCCACCACCACCAAGGAGGGCGTCCACCCCGCACGCGCCCTACTCCCCGTACCCCTCCCTCAGCTCCACCTTCCGCACCTTCCCGCTCACCGTCATCGGGAACTCGGTGAGGATCCGCAGCCGCCGCGGCACCTTGTAGTGCGCCAGGCGGTCTCGGCAGAACGCCGCGATGTCGTCCAGGGTGGGCGGGTCCGCCAGGTCGCGGGGGATCACACAGGCGAGGATCTCCTCGCCGTACTTCTCGTCGGGCACGCCCACCACCTGGACGTCCGCGATCTTCGGGTGGGCGTAGAGGAACTCCTCGATCTCACGCGGATAGACGTTCTCACCGCCCCGGATGATCATGTCCTTGATCCGGCCGACGATCTGTACATAGCCGTCCTCGCGCAGCACCGCCAGGTCCCCGGTGTGCATCCAGCGCCCCGCGTCGATCGCCTCGGCGGTCCGCTCCGGCTCGTCCCAGTAGCCGAGCATCACGCTGTAGCCGCGGGTGCACAGCTCGCCCGCCTCGCCACGCGGCACCGTGACACCGGTGGCCGGGTCCACCACCTTCACCTCGATGTGCGGCAGCACCCGCCCCACCGTGCCGGTCCTGCGCTCCAGGTCGTCCTCGACGCGGGTCTGGGTGGACACCGGGGACGTCTCCGTCATGCCGTAGCAGATGGACACCTCCGCCATGTTCATCTCGGTGACGACCCGCTTCATCACCTCGACCGGGCAGGGCGAGCCCGCCATGATCCCGGTACGGAGCGAGGACAGGTCGTACGCGGCGAAGTCGGGCAGGTTCAGCTCGGCGATGAACATCGTCGGCACGCCGTACAGCGAGGTGCACCGCTCCCGCTGCACCGCCCGCAGTGTCGCCGCCGGGTCGAAGGACGGCGCCGGGATCACCACACAGGCCCCGTGCGAGGTGGCCGCGAGGTTGCCCATCACCATGCCGAAGCAGTGGTAGAACGGCACCGGCACACAGATCCGGTCCTGCTCGCTGTAGGAGATCATCTCCCCCACGAAATAGCCGTTGTTGAGGATGTTGTGGTGGGAGAGCGTCGCCCCCTTGGGGAAGCCGGTGGTCCCCGAGGTGTACTGGATGTTGATGGGGTCGTCGCACGACAACCCGGCGGCGCGCGCGGCCAGTTCGCCGGGCGGTACCGAAGCGCCCGCCGCCACCAGCGCGTCCCACGACGCGTCCCCGATGAAGTGCACCGCCCGCAGCTCGGGGCACTCCGGACGCGCCTGCTCCACCAGCGCCCGGTAGTCGCTCGTCCGGTGCGTCCGCGAGGCGACCAGCAGCGAGATCCCGGCCTGCTTCAGTACGTACGCGAGCTCGTGCGCCCGGTAGGCCGGGTTGATGTTCACCATGACCGCGCCGATCCGGGCCGTGGCGTACTGCACGAGCACCCACTCCGGGCAGTTCACCGCCCAGATGCCAACCCGGTCGCCCTTGGCGACGCCGCTGCCGAGCAGCCCGCGCGCGAGCTCGTCGACCGCCGCGGCGAACTCCGCGTACGTCCAGCGCCGTCCCGACTCCACGTCCACCAGCGCCTCGCGGTCCGGCCAGGCGGCGACCGCCCGGTCCAGGTTGGCCCCGATCGTGTCGCCGAGCAGCGGGGTGCCGCTGGTGCCGTGGGCGTACGAGAGGTCGGTCATCGCAGGTCCCCCTCGTCGTACTCGGCGGTGGAGCCCGCCGCCGTCGCCTCGCGCAGCTCGATGCGGCGGATCTTCCCGGAGACCGTCTTGGGCAGCTCGCCGAACTCGATGCGGCGCACCCGCTTGTACGGGGCGAGGACCGCGCGCGAGTGCTCGAACAGCACCTTCGCGGTGTCCGGGCCGGGCTCCCAGCCCGCCGCGAGCACGATGTACGCCTTGGGCACGGCGAGCCGCACCGGGTCGGGCGCCGGCACGACGGCCGCCTCGGCCACCGCCTCGTGCTCCAGGAGCGCGCTCTCCAGCTCGAAGGGGCTGATCTTGTAGTCGGAGGCCTTGAAGACGTCGTCCGCCCGCCCCACGTAGGTGATGTAGCCGTCCTCGTCGCGGGAGCCGATGTCGCCGGTGCGGTAGTAGCCGCCCGCCATCGCCTCGGCCGTACGTTCCGGGTCGCCGTGGTAGCCGGTCATCAGGCCGACCGGGCGGGCCGACAGATCGAGGGCGATCTCGCCCTCGGCCGCGCCGTGCTCACCGGTCACCGGGTCCAGGAGCTCCACCCGGTAGCCGGGGCTCGGCCGCCCCATCGACCCGGTCTTGAGCAACTGCCCGGGTGTGTTGGCGACTTGCACGGCCGTCTCGGTCTGTCCGAAGCCGTCCCGGATGACCCGGCCCCACTGGCGCCGGACGGTCTCGATGACCTCGGGGTTGAGCGGCTCGCCGGCCGCGACGACCTCGCGCGGCGGGGACTTCAGCGCGCTCAGGTCGGCCTGGATCAGCATCCGCCACACCGTGGGCGGCGCACAGAAGCTGGTGACGCCCGCCGCGTCCATCGCCGCCATCAGCCGGGCCGCGTCGAAGCGTGTGTAGTTGTGGATGAAGACGGTGGCCTCGGCGTTCCACGGGGCGAACAGGTTCGACCAGGCGTGCTTGGCCCAGCCGGGCGAGGAGATGTTCAGATGCACGTCGCCGGGCTTGAGCCCGATCCAGTACATCGTCGCCAAATGGCCCACCGGATACGACACATGGGTGTGCTCGACCAGCTTGGGCCGGGCCGTGGTGCCGGAGGTGAAGTAGAGCATCAGCGGGTCGTCGGCCAGGGTCTCCCCGTCCGGCTCGAACCGCGCCTCGGCCCCGAACGCCCCGTCGAAGTCCAGCCACCCGGGAACGGGGCCGGTGCCGGGCGGGCTCACGGCGATCCGGGTGTACTCCCCCGGCACGTCCGCGAACTTGGCCGTGTCCCCGGCCCGGACGATCACATGCCGGGCGCGCCCGCGCTCGATCCGGTCCCGCAGGTCGGCCGGGCCCAGCAGCGGGGTCGCGGGGATGACGACGGCCCGCAGCTTCATCGCGGCCAGCGCGGTCATCCACAGTTCCTGCTGGTTGCCCAGCATCACGACGACCCGGTCCCCGGCCCGTACCCCCTGGGCGCGCAGCCAGTTGGCGACCTGGTCCGAGCGCAGCGACATCTCGGCGTACGAGAGGGTGATCTCGCTGCCGTCCTCCTCGACGATGTGCAGGGCGGTGGCGCCGTTGCCCTCGGCGATGACGTCGAACCAGTCGAGCGCCCAGTTGAACCGCTCGGGGCGCGGCCAGCTGAACTCCCGGCAGGCCGTCGCGTAGTCCTCCCGGTGCTCCAGCAGGAAGTCCCGTGCGGCCCGGAACTCCTGTGTGGCGCCACGTGCGTCCATGTGCCCTCCTCGTTGCCTGGCCACTCTCTACCACCTCGCGGTGTGTGACCAGGCCTCTTTACCCCCGCAGGGGGGTGCGGGGGAAGTCCGCGCGGCGGATTCCCCCGCCCCCTGAGAGCACGCCGAGGAGAACAGCGGGCCTCTGCTCGTCGGCGCGGGCCGCGTCCAGCCGGCCGTCGGCCACCTGTTCCAGCCGGTCCCGGGTCGCCGCCGACACCAGCTCGACCGGGATGCCGGGGGGCGAGCTCCCCGGGGACCCCCATGGCGGCCCGCCCGAAGTGCCGTTCCTCGGCGGCGGTGACGAAGCAGCTGAGCTGCCGCAGTTCCCTGCGGTGACTCTAACGAGGGAGATACGCCCGTCGGCGAGGGGCGCTAGAGGGCCGTCAAAGTCGGCCGGAACGAGGTCAACACGGCGTCAGGAGGCGACTCCCACCGGCGCGGGCGGGCATAACGTCGACGCGTCGCACCCAGCGGCGCTGCCCCTCAGGGACGCTTCCCCACCGAAGGACACCACCATGGAAACCCTCACCACCGACGACGCGGACCCCGACGAACGCCGCCCGGCGGCGCCGCCGTACAGGTCGGCCCGCCCTCTGTACGTACCGGTCCGCCCCCTGTACGTGCCGGTTCGGCTCGGCTCTGCCGGAGGACAGCAACTGTGCTTCTCGCGCACCCCGCTCGGCGTACGGACCGCCGTCGGCTTCACCAGTCCCGAGCGGCTGTGCGCGGTGCTCGGGCCCGACCAGAGCTGGATCCGGCTCGCGGAGCCCGCGCTGCGGTCGCTGGCGGCGCCGCTGGGCGTGACGACGGTGACGGTCGACCCGCAGCTGGCGGCCCCGGCCGCGGCGGCCGTACGCACCGGTCCCGGCGCGCATCCCTGTGCGCGCCGGGACCCGCAGACCGCCGGCCTGCCGCGCGTGCCGGCCTCGACGGCCGCCCCCGCGCTCCACGCGCTCGTCGACTGACGAAGGGGGAACGTCATATGACCACCGAACCGGACTCCCTCATACGGGAGTTGCACGCGCCCTCGGTCTGGCCGCGGTCCGCCGTGCACGCACCCGGCGGGGATGTGTCGCTCGCCGGGGTGTCGCTGGCCGAGCTGGCCGCACACCACGGGACGCCCGTGTACGTACTCGACGAGACCGAGGTGCGGTCCCGGGCGCGGGCCTGGCGGGCGGCGCTGCCGGACGCCGAGGTCGTCTACGCGGCGAAGGCCTTCGTGTGCCGGGCCGTCGTCGACTGGATGGCCGAGGAGGGCCTCGGGCTCGACGTCTGCTCGGCGGGCGAGCTGGAGCTCGCCGCGACCCGCGGCTTCCCGCCCGAGCGCCTCGTCCTGCACGGCAACGCCAAGTCCCCGCGCGACCTGGGCACGGCCCTGCGCCTGGGGGTGGGCCGGATCGTCATCGACGCGGACTCCGAGATCGCCCGGATCGCGGCCCAGGTGCCCCCGCGCACCGCCCAGAAGGTGCTGGTCCGGGTGCTGCCGGGGATCGAGGCGGGCGCGCACCCCAAGGTCCGCACGGGCGCGGAGGGCCAGAAGTTCGGCCTGTCGATCGCCAACGGCGACGCGGAGGACGCCGTCGTACGCGTCCTCGGCCAGCCCGGCCTCGACCTGGCCGGCCTGCACTGCCACCTGGGCTCCCAGATAGCGTCGGCCGAGCCGTACGGGGAGGCGGTGCGCAGGCTGGTCGCCTTCCTGGCCCGCATCCGCGACCGGCACGGCGTCACGCTCTCGGAGCTGGACCTGGGCGGCGGCTTCGCGGCGGCGTATCTGCCGGGCGACCCGGCGCCGCCGCCGGTCGCGTACGGCCGCCGCATCACGGACGAACTGACCCGCTCCTGCGCGGAGTTCGGCTTCCCGCTCCCCCGCCTGACGGTCGAGCCGGGCCGCTCGATCATGGCGTCGGCCGGGGTCGCGCTGTACCGCGTACTGTCGGTGAAGCGGACCGGCGGGCAGGTGTTCGTCGCGGTCGACGGCGGAATGAGCGACAACCCGCGCCCGGCGCTGTACGGCGCCCGCTACACGGTCCGTATGGTCGGCCGTACGACGACGGCGCCGATGCGCGCCACGACGGTGGTGGGCCGGCACTGCGAGGCGGGCGACGTCCTGGCGCAGGACGTCGAACTCCCCGAGGACGTACGCCCCGGAGACATCCTGGCCGTACCGGCGTCCGGGGCGTACCAGGTCTCGATGGCGTCCGGCTACAACATGACCGGCCGCCCGCCGGTGGTGGCGGTGTCCGGGGGCCGGGCCCGGCTGCTGCTGCGGCGGGAGACGTTCGAGGACCAGCGGGGGCGGGATGTGGGGGTGTGACGGCCGCTGAGCGGCCGGGGGCGGCCCGGCGGGCCGGGCTCACCCCATGACGTCCCCGAACCGGAGGTCGTACGAGGTGATCCCGGCCGGTGTCATCGCGGCGAGCAGCCGTTCGCCTTCCTCGGCCACTTCGTCGCGCTGGGCGCGCGTCAGCGTGCCGAACGGCTGAACGGTGAGGACGGCGCGCCCGTCCCGCGCGGACTCCTCCAAGCGCCACACACCGGCGAGGAACCCGTCCACGAGGAGGGTGCGGAAGGCCTGGTTGCCCTTCCAGGCGCGGCCCCAGTAGGCGGCCGGGATCACCCGCGTGCGGTCGGCGTGCGACAGCAGCAGGTTGTCGAACTCCGGCAGGAAGCGCGGCGGGGCCGGGGTGTCCTCGTGGGGGCGGGGCGCGTCCGGGAGGTCGAAGAGCTCGACCCCGTTCTCGTCACGGAAGGTGACGAGGCGGGGCCGCAGCCGCTCGAAGACCTCACCCAGCCGGGTCAGTCCCGCCCAGGTCTGCATGTCCTTGACGGAGGCGGGCCCGAAGGCGGCGAGATAGCGCAGCACGGTGTCGTCGGGCGCCGGGACCGGCCCCGGCGCGCGCCCCAGCCAGTGCTCGGCGGTGGTCAGCGCGACCTGCCCGCCGCGCCCCCACAGCCCGCGCGGGGTGACCTGCACGAGCGGCAGCACGCACCGGGCGGCGAGCGAGAGCGCCTGGGGAGTGGCGCCCGGCCACCGCGCACCGAGCACGTCCCGGAGCTCCTTCATGGTGTACGGCCGCTCCTCGACCAGCGCCCGTACGGTCGCGCCGAGCCGCTCCAGATCCACGCCCTCCAGCTGCCCCCGGAACTGCTTGAGCTCACGGTCGCGGGCCGCCTGGACGAGCGGCCGCAGGGTGAGGACGTCGTCGGCGGTGTGCAGATGGATGGTGGAGCGCAGGGTCACGATCCGTACGAGCTCACGCGCCTCGATGAGCGAGGAGAGCTGCTCGGGCCGAAACCCGGCGAGCCGGGCCCACAGCGCGAAGTACGGCGGCTTCACGTTCTGCGCCTGCAACCCCACGAGATGCGCGACCGCCTCCTTGGGCCCGAGCGCGGAGGTGCGCCGCAGGAGGTGCTGCCGGTCGAGGGTGGCGCGGTTGAGGGCGCGGGGGGTCAGGACGGGGGCGGTGGGGGTGTGGGTGGCGGCGCGGCGGGTGGTCTGTGGGGCCATGTGGGCACGCTAGCCCCGATCGAGGCCAGATCCTGGCCTCGATCGGCGTCGTTCCCGGGCCAAGGGCGTCCGGAACGCCGAGCCTGTGCCATTTGGGGCGTATATCCTGCGTCCGGAGCAGGCGGGCGATGGGCGCGGGAGGTGGTGGAGCCATGACCGAGCGAGGAGCGCGCGCGGGCGTGGTGAGGCCGTGAGTGAGCGGGGAGACGGCCCCGACAAGCCGTCGCCACCGGCGAGGAAGCACTCGTGGCGTCGCCAGCCGCCGCAGCCGACGCCCCCGGCGCTCGGGCCCCCGCCTCCCTCCGGCCCCGCCCGCCACGACCACGGCAGCGTGGTGGAGTCGGCGCTGTACCGGGACGGCCGCCGGGTCTCGTCCCCCGACACGCTGGCGGAGACCTTCCGCCGACTGCGCGAGACGCCCGACGGGATGGCGTGGATCGGCCTGCACCGCCCGTCCGAGGGGGAACTGCTGTCGCTGGCGGAGGAGTTCGACCTGCACCCACTGGCGGTCGAGGACGCGCTGGAGGCCCACCAGCGCCCCAAGCTGGAACGGTACGGGGAGACACTCTTCGTCGTCCTGCGGGCGGCGCGCTATCTGGACGCGCCCGAGGAGGTCGACTTCGGCGAGCTCCACGTCTTCATCGGCCGCGACTTCCTGATCACGGTCCGCCACGGCGCGGCGCCCGACCTCTCGGCGGTGCGCCGCCGCATGGAGGAGAGCCCCGAGCTGCTGGCCCTGGGTCCGGAAGCGGTGCTGTACGCGATCCTGGACGCGGTGGTCGACGGCTACGCCCCGGTCGTCTCCGGCGTCCAGAACGACATCGACGAAATCGAGACGGAAGTCTTCCGCGGCGACCCCGAAGTGTCCCGCCGCATCTACGAACTCTCCCGCGAGATCGTCGAGTTCCAGCGCGCCACCCGCCCTCTGGTCGGCATGCTGCACGGCCTGATGGCAGGCTTCGCCAAGTACGGCACGGACGAGGAACTCCAGCGCTACCTCCGCGACGTGGCCGACCACGTCACCCACACCAGCGAACGCGTAGACGGCTTCCGCCAGGCCCTCACGGAAATCCTCACGGTCAACGCGACGCTGGTGACACAGCAACAGAACGCGGAGATGCGGGCACTGGCGGAGGCGGGCTTCGAACAGAACGAGGAGATCAAGAAGATCTCGTCGTGGGCGGCCATTCTGTTTGCTCCCACGTTGGTGGGAACGATCTACGGCATGAACTTCGAGAACATGCCCGAGCTGAAGTGGGTGGCTGGGTACCCGTTCGCGATTCTGCTGATGGCTGGGGTGTGCGTGAGTCTGTACTTCATCTTCAAGCGGCGGGATTGGCTGTAGGCGCCACGCCAGTCCCGATGATCAACTTCGGGGCCCCGGGGGAGGATCTGGGGCCCGCCGATCCGCCGTCATCGCGTCGGAAACGAAGTACGGGTCGGGCTTGACGCGGAGCACGACCCTCGTATCCTCCGCCATGGCTGACCAGCCATGACGAAGGCCCCGACCGCTCAGCGGCGGTCGGGGCCTTCGACCGGCGGCCGGGGTCAGGGCTGCGGCGAACCGCTCCCCGCGAGCACCTCGGGCCGCAGCAGCCCCTGCAGTCGCTTGGCTGGCAAAAGGCCTTTCTCCAGCACGAGTTCAGCGACGCCGCGCCCGCTCGCGAGGGCCTCCTTGGCGATGCCGGTGGCCGCCTCGTAGCCGATGTACGGGTTGAGGGCGGTGACCAGGCCGATGGAGTTCTCCACGGCGGCCCGCAGTTCCGCCTCGTTCGCCGTGATCCCGGCGACGCACCGCTCGGCGAGGGTCAGGCAGGCGCGCTCCAGATGCACGATGCTCTTGGAGAGCGAGTGCAGGATGACCGGCTCGAAGGCGTTCAGCTGGAGCTGCCCGGCCTCCGCGGCCATGGTGATGGTGACGTCGTTGCCGATCACCTCGAAGGCGACCTGGTTGACGACTTCGGGGATCACCGGGTTGACCTTGCCGGGCATGATGCTCGAACCTGCCTGCACCGGCGGCAGGTTGATCTCGTTCAAGCCCGCGCGCGGCCCGGACGACAGCAGCCTCAGGTCGTTGCAGCTCTTGGAGAGCTTGACGGCGACCCGCTTGAGCACGCCGGACATCTGCACGAAGGCACCGCAGTCCTGAGTGGCCTCGACCAGGTTGGCGGCCGTCACCAGCGGAAGGCCGGTGATCTCGGCCAGGTGGCGGCGCGCCGACTCGGCGTATCCGGCCGGGGCATTGAGGCCCGTACCGATCGCCGTGGCGCCGAGGTTGATCTCCTGGATCAGCTCGACGGCCTCCGCGAGCCGGCTGCGGTCCTCGTCGATCATGACCGCGTACGCCGAGAACTCCTGCCCCAGCGTCATCGGCACCGCGTCCTGGAGCTGGGTGCGGCCCATCTTCAGGACGTCGCGGAACTCGACGGCCTTGCCGGCGAAGGCGTCCTGGAGCACGGCCATCGCCTTGAGCAGACCGCGCACGGCGAAGACCGTGGCGATCTTGACGGCGGTCGGGTAGACGTCGTTGGTGGACTGGCCGAGGTTGACGTCCTCGTTCGGGTGCAGGTGCTGGTACTCGCCCCTGGCGTGGCCGAGCAGCTCCAGCGCCCGGTTGGCGACGACCTCGTTGGCGTTCATGTTCGTCGAGGTACCGGCGCCACCCTGGATGACGTCGACGACGAACTGCTCGTGCAGCTTGCCGTCGCGGATCTCGCGGCATGCCCCGACGATGGCGGCGGCCTTCTCCGGCTCCAGCAGGCCGAGTTCCTCGTTGGCGAGGGCGGCGGCCTCCTTGACGGCGGCGAGGGCGTCGATCAGGTGCGGGTACGCGGAGATCGGCGTCCCCGAGACGGCGAAGTTCCCCTTGGCGCGCAGGGTGTGTATGCCCCAGTACGCCTCGGCGGGCACGTCGCGGTGGCCGAGCAGGTCGTGTTCGCTGCGGTGGGCTGCGGAGGTCATTGCTGTGTGGGCCTCTTTCGGAGGTGACGATTCGCTCGGTCAGGCTTGCGTGGGGGAGAGCGGGTCGAGCGCACGGACCGGCCGGACGCTGCCGACCGGCTTGCCGCCTCCGAGCAGCGGTTCACCCGCGAACTCGGCGAGAGCCGCCCGGTCGACGCCGGCGCGGGCGAGGGCCGCGGCAACGACCGGTATGCGCGCCCGGTTCGCCCCGTCGGAGATCTTCACGGCGACGGCCCGGCCGTCCGGCAGGGCGGCGACCTGGACACCCTCGAATCCGTCCTTGGTGAGGAGCCCGGGCACGGCGCGCATCAGCGCGGCGACGTCGCGCCCCGAGCCGGAGGCCATCTCCGCGTGCTCGCGCATCGCGTCGGCCACCCGGGCCTCCGGGGTGCCGGCCGGCGAGGTGGTGATCCGGGCCGCGGCACGCGCGAGCCCGTGCAGTGAGACGGTGAACAGGGGCGCGCCGCAGCCGTCGACGGTCACCTGGGCGATCGCCTGTCCTGTGAGGTCCTCGACGGTCTCGGCGATGGCCCGCTGGAGGGGGTGGGCGGGGTCGAGATAGTCCTCCAGCGACCAGCCGTTGAGCTCACAGGTGTACAGCATGGCCGCGTGCTTGCCGGAGCAGTTCTGCGCGAGCCGGGACGGCAGGCGCTCCTCGCGCACCCAGGTGTCGCGCACAACCGGGTCGTACGGAAGGTCCGGGATGTTGCGCAGTTCGTCCTCACGGACCCCGGCCAGCTCCAGGATGCGACGGGTGCCGGCGAGGTGCCGGCTCTCGCCGGAGTGGCTGGCCGCGGTCAGCGACAGTAGCTCCCCGTCGAGCGGCAGCCCAGCCCTCACCATCGCCACCGCCTGCAGCGGCTTGAGCGCCGAGCGCGGGTGGAAGGCGACCTCGATGTCACCGATTTGGAGGTCCACGGCCGAGTCGGCGCCGAGGAGGACGACCGAGCCGTAGTGGATGCCTTCGACGACTCCACCGCGGATGAGGTGGGCGACCGGGGCGTGGCGGGGCTCTCGAATCACCGGCGGCTGAGCCACCGGACTGCCGTCCAGCACTGCGTGGTTCACACATTCACCTTGGAGGACTTCGTACGGGCAACCCGCCCGCGTACGCCGTACCAGCCGGCCACCAGGGCGGCCACGATCAGCGGCACGCACAGCACGGTCGTGCGGCCGGCGCCGCCGTCTGCGTACATCAGGACGAACACGGAGAGGAGGAAGCCGAGCGTGACGATCTCGGTCCACGGAGAGCCGGGCAGCCGGTAGCTCGGCCGGGACAGTTCGCCCGCCTGCGTCTTCCGCCAGAACAGCAGGTGGCAGGTCATGATCATGCCCCAGGTGGACAGGATGCCGATCGCCGCGAAGTTGAGCACGATCTCGAACGCGTCCGCCGGGACGACGAAGTTGAGGCCCACGCCGAGGACGCAGATGCCGCTGGTGAGCAGGATGCCGCCGTAGGGGACCTGAGTGCGGCTCATCACGCCCGTGAACTTCGGTGCCGAGCCGGACATCGCCATGGAGCGCAGGATGCGCCCGGTGGAGTACAGGCCCGAGTTGAGCGAGGACATGGCCGCGGTGAGTACGACGAGGTTCATCACGGCGCCGGCCGCCGGGACGCCGATGTGGGAGAGGACCGTCACGAAGGGGCTCTGGCCTGCGGAGTACCTGTTCCAGGGCAGCAGCATCGACAGCAGGACGACCGAGCCGACGTAGAACAGACCGACGCGCCACATGATCGAGTTGATCGCCTTCGGCAGGATCTTCTCGGGGTTCTCGGTCTCGCCCGCCGCGACGCCGACCAACTCGACGGAGGCGTAGGCGAAGACGACACCCTGGATGATCAGCAGCATCGGCAGCACGCCGTTGGGGAAGACACCGCCGTGGTCGGTGATCAGCGACGGGCCGGGGGTGGCGCCGTCGACCGGGTGCCGGGTGACCAGCAGGAAGATCGCGATCCCCATGAAGATCACCAGGGCGCTGACCTTGATGATGGCGAACCAGAACTCCATCTCCCCGAAGATCTTCACCGAGATGAGGTTCACGGTGAGGACCACGGCCAGGGCGACGAGCGCGATCACCCACTGCGGTATGTCGGAGAACAGGCCCCAGTAATGGGTGTAGGTGGCCACGGCGGTGATGTCGGCGATGCCGGTGGTCACCCAGTTGAGGAAGTACATCCAGCCCGCGGTGTAGGCGCCCTTCTCACCGAGGAACTCCCGGGCGTACGAGACGAACGCGCCGGATGAGGGCCGGTACAGGACGAGTTCACCGAGGGCACGGACGACGAGAAAGGCGAAGACGCCGCAGACCGCGTACGCGATGAAGAGGGAGGGGCCGGCGTCGGCGAGGCGGCCGCCCGCGCCGAGGAACAGGCCGGTGCCGATGGCGCCGCCGATGGCGATCATGTTGACGTGCCGGGACTTGAGGGACTTGCTGTAGCCCGCGTCACCGGCGTCGACGTGACCGGACGAGGTGCGTATGTCCGCCTGATCGGACTCTTCCTGCAGGGACTGCTCGCTCACGCCTCGGGTTCGCCTTCCGTGGGGGTGTCCGTGCGCCGGGGGCGCACGATGTCGGTAAGGGTCGTCTCGACGCAGTCGAGGTGGTGGGCCATGGCCTCGACCGCGTCGTGCTGGGAGCCGTCCACCAGCGCCTCGACGATCGCCCGGTGCTCGCGGTTGGACCGCTCCCGCCGATCGCCCAGCTCGTTGAGGAAGGCCGACTGGCGGGCGAGCGCGTCCCGGATCTCCTCGATGACCCGGCGGAACACCGGGTTCTGGGCCGCCTCGGCCACGGCCAGGTGGAAGAGCGTGTCCATCGCGACCCACGCGGTGGTGTCGGTCTCCCGCTCCATCCGGTCCAGGAGGTGGGCCAGGTGGTCGAGATTCTCCGGAGTGCGGCGCAGCGCCGCATAGCCGGCGACCGGGATCTCGACGTGTCGGCGCACCTCCAGCAGGTCGCTGGCCGCGTAGTCGCCGAAGGTGGGGTCCTCGATGGTGCTGGCGACGACGAAGGTGCCCTTCCCCGTCTTGGAGACGGTCAGCCCCATGGTCTGCAGAGCCCGCAGGGCCTCGCGCAGCACGGGGCGGCTGACCTCCAGGGTGCGGCAGAGCTCCGCCTCGGAGGGGAGCTTGTCACCGATCACGTAGTCGCCGCGCTCGATGGCGCGACGGAGGTGGGTGAGGACCGCTTCCATGGCGCTGACACGCCGCAATCCCGAACCACCTGTCTGGCTGTCTGACAGGTTCACGGCAGTGATACTCCGGTCAACGGGACGTGACTGTCAAGGGTGGGAAGTGGAAGCAGTCCCACCGAATCCAGCTGACCGCTGGGGTTCGACCTACACGTGGAGCACGACGCCGGTGGGGCCCGTGTTCCGGCTGTCTGTATCCGAGGAACGCTTCGCATGCGCGTACACGAACCACGTACCCGTCAGGGCGGGTCGGAATCGATGACCGTCGCGGAAGCGGGAAGGCCCGTTCTCCGTTCCTAGTCGTCCCCGCTGGTGCCCCTGTTCACGCTCCGGCTCCGGTTCCTGTGGGCGCGGCGCACCAGTTCGCCCGCGGTGAGCGTCAGGGTCGCCACGACTCGGACCCAGCGGGGACCTCCGCGCTCCGCCCACACCACGCACACGCACCCGCCGACCGTGAGCGCCAGGACACCGAGCAGCGCCAGACCGATCATGTTCCCCCGCCTCTGCGTTCATCCGTACGATCCTGCTGATCATCTCAGCTCGCCCCGCCGGCCCCCAAGGGAGCAGGAATGATCACCGCGTTCCTCTCCCCCAGGAACGGCCGCACCCCGCCCCAATGGCATGATCGACCCTCGGTACGCCCACATCGCCCTCCCGAACCGGGGGTGATCCGCCCGCACAGCGTCTAACACATCGGCCAAACCATTGATACCTATAGATCCGCAAACGTCCTCCTCCCGAATAGCCCGAACAGAGCGCGGGGGCGAGCTCGCTCAGCCGCGTCAGGCGTGGTGGCGGCAGCCGCGTCTCGTGCTGTGGGCCGTGGCCGGGGTCGTGGCCCTCGGGTTTCTCGTTGCCGTGGAGGTCGTCGCGCGGCGGTACGCCGGTACCGCGGGGCCGATCACGCTTCAGGTGCGGGAGGTGTTCCTGCCGCCCAAGCCGGGGCCGCTCTACGGCGGGCTGGGGCTGATGATGGTCGTGCTCACCTGGCGGGAGCGGTTCATCGCGCTCGGTGCGGCGATCGGGATCGACCTCGTCTTCGTGCTGGGGCGGTGGGCCGCCGGCGCCGAGGTGCCCGAGGGGCAGGCGTTCGGCAACGGGGCGCTGTGGGTGATGCTGGGGTGCGCCGTCATCGCGGTCACCCGGCGCACCGGGTCGGAGCGCATGCTGCTGCTCAAGGGCGTCGGGCTGGGACTGCTGCTGGTGACCGGGCGCAAGACCGGTGACGCCTGGCTGCTGATCACCTCCAAGACCCGCCCCACCGTGCTCGACCCCTACGTGGCCATGGCCGACCACGCCCTGGGCAACCCGTCGTGGGCGGTGGGCCGCGCCGTCGAGGCCACCGGCTCCATCGGCTCCGGTCTGCTCCACTTCGTCTACGGCGAGCTCGCCGTCGCCGCTGTCGTCGTCGCCCTCTATCAGTTGCGGAACGTCTCGACCGAGCGGCGCTTCCCCCGCCACCACCTCGTGCGCACGTTCTTGGTGATCGGTCTTCTCGGGCCCGCCTTCTACATGATCTTCCCCGTCGTCGGGCCCGTCTTCGCCTACGGGCCCGGCGCCTCCGGCACCGGCGGCGTCGAGTGGGCCGTGGCCAACCTCTGGCCGCACACCCCGCCGCCGATCACGCTCCCGCACCCCGTCCCGTACGACGACATCACCCCGCGCAACTGCATGCCCAGCCTGCACACGGCCTGGGCCACCGCGATCTTCATCCACTCCCGCAAGGGGCCCGCATTCCTGCGGTACGCGGGGACCTTCTGGCTGGTCGCCACCCTCACCGCCACCCTGGGCTTCGGCTATCACTACGGTGTGGACCTCGTCGCCGGAGTCGTCTTCGCGCTCACCGTCGAGGCGGCTGTGCGGACGTTCGACCGCGGCTGGGACCGGGCCGGAATCCAGCTGGTCGCCCATGGCGCCGCCGTCTTCGCCGCGCTCCTGCTCTCGTACCGCTGGCTGCCCATGAAGATGGCCGCCCATCCCTGGGTCTTCGGGCCCCTTGTCCTGTTGGCGATGCTCTCCGTCATCTACCGCTATCTGCGGACCATCAGGGGATGGGAACCCCTGGCCGCCCCCGCCGCCCGGCTCGAACCGCGGCCCGAACTCGTCTGAGGCGAGCCGTACCGCGTCGGACCGTGGAGGTCCGATCCGTAGATCATGAGGGTCCGGCCCGCAGATCAATGGGTGTCCGACCCGTATCCCTTCGGCCGGTCATCGTGCATCCTCGTGGGGCCGGTGTGCCACGAGAAGGGTGTCCTCGCCATGATCGGATCCGTCTCCACCCGCTGGGGCCGGGCGGGCCTCCTCGTGGGTGCCCTCCTGGCTTCGGCCGTGCTCTGCACCCCGGCGAGCGCCGCCGTACCCGAGGCGCGTACGGGTTCCGGCTGCCCCGTCGTCTACTTCGACCTCGGCGAGACCCTCGTCCACACCGCCGACGACGGCGGCATCGGGTACCAGCCGGGCGCGGCCTCCTATCTGCGCGCCCTGCGCGAGCGCCACATCAAGGTCGGACTGATCACCAACGTCCCGCCGTCGTGGGGGACGACCGACGCCGAGCGCGCCGCCCGGCTGAAGCACGAGGTCGACGCCGCGTGGCGGGGCTCCGCGCCCTTCGCCTGGCGGGACTTCGGCGACCGTGTCCTCACACCCCGCACCGACGCCGAACGCAAGCCCGCGCCCGTCCTGTGGCAGCGCGCGAAGGCCGACTCGGGGCGCTGCCGGCTCGTCTACCAGGCGGAGACGGCCGAGGAGGTCGCCGTCGCCGCCTCGGTGGGCTATGTGCCCTACCAGGTGGGGCAGTCCCACCGGCCCACCTTCCTCCCGGTCGGGCTCGTCGAACTCCTCGGTCGCCGCCAGGCCCGCTAACTGGCGGACTTTTTATACCCAATGACCGAAATGTGCGTTCCGCCGTCTATCCGCCCGGCCCTCGCCCCCGCACACCTCCCCCTTTCGACCCGACCGCCTCACCGGTCTCCTGGCCCTCCGCCGCCCCCGGCGGTCCTGGCAACCCCGGGGCCCCCGGATCCCCCGACACCCCCGGCTCCCCCGCAGCCACCACCACCCCGCTCCGCAGCAACAGCTGGATCGCCCCCAGCAGTACCGCCGTCGCCAGCGCGCTCTGCCACAGCAGCGCGTCCAGACGGCCCGCCGCCACGTACGCGCCCACGGCGATCGCCGCCAGGGCGCACACCGCGCGGTCCACGATGCTCTCGATCGACAGCAGCGTGGCGCGCGGGGCGTCGGCGGGTACCGCGTCGTTCACCAGCTTGCGCTGGACCGGGTACGCGAAGCCGGTCGCCGCGGCGAACAGGCAGAGCAGGGCGACGACCGCCCACGGCCCGCCGAGCGTCATCGCCGCGAGCGTGCCCGCGAGCGCCAGGCTGAGGACCGACACCCAGGCGACCGGTGACAGGCGGCGGCTCAGCCACTGCGGGCGGGCCGAGCCCACCGCCTCCGCCACCGTCATCGCCGCCAGCACCGAGCCGTGCGAGGCCTCCCCGACGCCGTGGTCCAGCAGGATCGGCTGGAAGAGGTTGACCTGGCAGATCCGGGAGAGCGTGAAGACCGCCACGCCCTGCACCATCACCAGGGCCAGCCACCGCGAGGACGCCACGCAGCGCAGTGCGGAGCCCGCGTCACGCAGGAACGCACCCCCTCGGCGCCCGCCGTCCGGCTCCCCCGGGCGCGCGCCCAGCCGCGGCAGCGCCACCGCGCAGACCAGGGAGCCCGCGGCGCTGGCGGCGCTGAGGACGTACGGGGCCGCGTGCGCCACCGCCATCAGGGGGCCGACCAGCGGCCAGCACACCACCTTCGCCGCCAGGCCCAGCGCCCGGGCCGTGCCCTCCGCCTTCAGATAGTGCTCGTCGCACTTCTCGGCCCGCAGCCCGTCGTAGAGATAGGCGCTCGCCGCCCCGGAGGTGAGCGAGCGGCCCAGGGCGATGGCGAGGAAGTGGACGAGGAAGCCCGCGTACGAGGCGCTGAGCACCGGCGCCAGGTTCGCCGCCGTCATCACCACCGCGCCGGCCCGCAGGCAGTTGCGGGTGCCGATCCGGTCGGCGATCAGTCCGGTCGGGATCTCGAACAGGCAGAAGGCCACGTAGTAGATGCTCTGGATGCCGAAGATCTGGCTGTCCGAGAGGCCCGCCTGCTTCTGGTACGCGTAGAAGACCGGCATCCACCACAGCAGGTTGAACAGCAGCTGGAAGCCGTAGTTGAGGCGGATCACGCGGCGCGCGGTGGGTGTCAGGGCGGTGCGCGCGCCCGTGGCGGCCGGGCTCACAGCGCGTACGGGCGGATCTGGACCAGCCGGAAGTCGCCCCGCTCGGTCATCAGCCACTCGATGTCCAGCGGCTGGTCGACGTCGGCGCCGCCGAGGTCCGAGCCGCTGAAGTGGGACTGGAGGAGCCGTCCGGTCAGGGACAGGTCCGCGAGCCGGGCGCGGGTGGCGGCGGGCAGCCCGTCGCCCCACGAGCCCAGGGCGACGGTACGGCCGCCGCCCTCCACCGTGTTGTACAGATACTGCTGCGGCAGCACCGAGCCCTCGACCACCCGCTCCGGGGAGCCGGGCGAGCAGTTGAGGTAGACGTTGCGGAAGTCCTCGCGCCGGGTCGGGTCGCAGGTCACCAGGACGCCGCCGAGGGAGGCGGGCACGTACTCCTGGATGATCACGCCCATGTACGTGTCGTCGAGCGAGATCCCGACCTGGTGGCGCAGCCGCACGCTGCGCGGGGAGACCAGGGAGGCCCACACCTGGCGTACCGCGTCCAGGAGTTCGCCGGTGCCGTGGACCGTGGTGACGGAGTCGTAGACCCCGGCCGCGGAGAAGCCCGGCAGGTCCTCGGCGTTGGACGAGGAGCGCACCACCAGGCGGCCGCCGGCGGCCGGGGGAACGGAGAAGGCCTGGCTGATCCGGCGGGTGACGGACTCGGGGACGGGGGTGTGCCGGATCAGCTGCTGGAGTTGCAGACAGAGCGGGTCCAGGACCTCGGTGGCGTCGAGTTCGAGCGCCATCTTGAGTTTGCCGATGCCCTGCTGGATGGCGGGCGAGGAGGCGAGGAAGTGCTGCTGGAGCGCGAAGGGCAGCGCCACGCCCTCCGGGGCGCCGACCGTCGCCGCGACGAAGTCGGCCGCTTTGGCGCGGAGTTCGGCGGTGGAGGGGGCGTCGAGGCCGAGGCGGGCGGCGAGGTGGCCGTAGAGGTCCTCGCGCGGCGGGCGCGGCCGGCCGTAGAAGGCGGTGAGGTCGGCGGTGCGGCTGTCGAGTACGTGGTGCAGCTCGCCGAGGTTGGCCGCCTTGGTGCCGTAGCGGTCGCGGTCGGCGGCGCGCAGCCGGTGCAGGGACAGCACGGGGGCGTCTTCGAGCAGCGGAGGTTCGAGGCGGATGCGCTGCTGGTGCCAGGCCGGGGCCCGCAGCTCCGGCTCGTGCTCCAGCCGCTCCAGGCTGATCTCGTCCTCGCCCACCCGGTAGCGCACCCACGCGCCGTCCAGGCCGTCCTTCTCGACGAGCTGGTCCAGATCGCGCACGATCGCGTTGGGTATCCCCCAGCCGGAGGCCAGCACATTGGTGTGGGACAGGGGGGTGATGGGGGCGGTGTTGAGGAATCCGGCCACTCGGGGCACGTCGTCCGGCAGGCACGGCATGGCCACGATGTCCGCCCAGCCGAGCTCGGCCTCGGCGGCCGCGTACTCCTCGGTGGTGCGGAAGTACCGCAGCCGTCCGGTGACCTCGCCGGGGTTCAGCGGGGTGCGGGTCCTCGACCCGAAGAGCTCGTGGCTGAGGATGCGCGGCACCCGGCGTTCGCTGATCGCCGCCAGCTCCTCCTCCTGGCCGTGGTTGGCGGGCTTGAGCAGCACCGGGAGCCGGCCGTCGACGCGGGCTCGTACGAACTCGTAGAAGTACGCGAGGAGTTCGCCGTTCATGGTGTCGGCCTCGGTCGTCTCCAGGACGAGGAAGGTGCGCTCGCGGCCCTCCGGGTCCCGGTCGGTGTGCAGGGAGAGCACGCCGAGCAGGAAGCGGCGGTCGGGGTCCATGTAGACGGAGGCGTTGAAGGCGTCGAGCTCCGCGTCGAGTTCGGCGAGGTCCATGCCGAGGACGCGGGTGGCCACGTAGTTGACGTGGAAGGGGTGCGCGGCCGTGTCGAGCAGGTGCCAGGTGTTCTCGGCGCGGTCGACGACGACCTTGAGGTAGGGGTGGCCGGCCAGGACCCCGGAGAGGGTGCGGAAGAGCGGCAGGGAGAGGTTCTCGCCGACGACCGTACGGTCCGCGGCCCGCTCGGCGGCGGCGGTGAGCAGGGGCGCGGTCATACGGAGACCTCCTCGGGTCGCGCGGCGGGCAGTACCCGGGGCAGGGCGTCCACCAGCGCCTCGAAGTCGCGCAGCACGGTCCGCGCGTCGGTGGCCGAGAGCAGGCACAGGCCCGCCATGGTGTTGGCGCCCGCGGCCGGGTCGTACACCGGCACCACCTCGCCGTCGGCGAGCGAGCTCTCCGCGACGACGGACAGCTCGCTGCCCCGGCTGAGCGTCACGTCCTTGACGGCGGCCGGGTCCCAGACCTTGCGGTCGTGCCAAGGTTCGCCCCGGCCGTCGACCGCGAGGACGACGAGGGAGCCCGCCGCGCCGCGCGCCCGGTCGGGGGTGAGGGCGTGTTCCGGCCATTCGACGGGGCGGCCGAGGAGGTGGTCGACGAGCATGCCGACGAGGTCGAGCCCGAAGACGTCCTCGATCTGCGGCACGGTCATCGCGCCGCCGAACCGGGCGGCCGTCTCGATCAGCCACATGCGGCCGTCCGCGCCGAGCTTGATCTCGGTGTGGGTGCCGCAGTCGCGCAGGCCGAGGGCGTCGACGGCCTGCCGGGCGAGCGCCACGACGCGGTCCTGGGCGTCCTGGGACAGCGGGGCGGGGGTGATGCCCGCGCGCTCGGTGAAGGGCTCGACCGTGGGCATCCGGCCGCTGAGGCAGACCGGGTGGAAGGTGCCGTCCGCGACGACGCCCTCGACGCTGACGTAGTCGCCCCAGCCGGGCTCGTCGAACCACTCGGAGGCGGTGCCGGTGACGATCTGCTCGACCACGTAGTGCCCCTGCGCCTCGGCCACATGCAGTTCCGCGTAGCCCAACTGCGCGGATTCGGCCATCACTTCGCGCGAGCGGCGCCAGGCGGCGGAGACCTCGTACGGGGAGCGGATGATCTGGTGCGCGGTGGAGCCCGCACTCCAGGCCGCCTTCAGGAGCAGCGGGAACGGCAGGGAGGCGGCCGCCTCGTACAGGTCCGACTCGGTGGCCACGGAGCGGAACTCGGGCTGCGGAAGGCCGTGTTCACGCCAGGTGCGCCGCATCAGCCGCTTGTCGCGGGCGAGCGCGGCGGCCCGGCCGGTGCCCGCCAGACCGAGCGCCTCGCAGGCCTCGGCGACGGCCACGACCGCGTACTCGGAGAAGGTGAGCACCGCGTCCGCGCCCACCGCCCGGGCCCGCGAGACGATCAGGGAGACCAGGTCGCGGCTCGGGGCGTCGGAGGGCGTGTCGACGGAGGCGCACAGTCTGCGGGCGGAGCCCGCGACGACGGGAGGAAGAGCGCTGAGCGCCAGCAGGTGCACTTCCGCCCTCGCGGCCGCCCGGGACAGGACGTGACCGAGCGGCGGACCACCCTTGGCATGCACTAACAGCACCTTGCTCACTGAAGTTCGTCTCCATTCGTCCGTGTAGGTCCGTGTGGGTCTGTGCAGGTCCGTGTGGATCCGTCCGGGCCCGTACGCGCGGTTCATGTCATACGTGTGGTGCGTGTCGTCGTCGTACGTACGGTCCGGCTGGTGCGCGCCGGGCGCGGGGAACCTGCCGTATCTCCCGTATCACCCGGGGATATCCCGTATCTCCCCAGGATCCGTGTCGGGGCGTGTTCACCCGCACACTCAAGGGGACCACGCGAGCGGAGCGCACAACGCCGCCTGGGGCGCTGGGTATTCAGGCAAATGCCTGAGTTGCCGACCTTTTTGTCGCACCGGGGATATTCCGTGGGGACTTGCGGGGGCCGCCACTTCGGCCGAGAAGCGAGCATGCGCGGGATCGGGACGGGATACCCATCGCGAAGTGACTGTGCGTCAAGCAGTGGCGTACGGGCTGTTCAGGAACGGAGGGACTGCTGTGGACGACGAACGCCCCGGGACCCCGCGCCGGTACGCCGCCTTCGCGGGCCTCGCGGACCTCGCCCCGGCCGCCGCCTTCCTCCGGGACCGCGACGGCCGCTATCTGTGGGCCAACCACGCCTACGCGCACCTCTACGACACGGTTCCGGACGAGCTCGTCGGCAAGTACATCGAGGACTTCGACGCGCCCGCCGAGGCCGTCCGGTTCCGCGCCCTCGACCAGGAGATCCTGCGGCGGGGGGCGCCGGTGCGCCACACGCTCGACTACCGGCGCCCGGACGGCAGCGCGGGCCGGGCGGTGGGCCACCGGTTCCCCGTCCGGGAGAACGCGCGGACCTGCGTCGCCGGGATCTATGTGGACATCACCGACAGCCTGCGCGCCATGGTCCAGTGGCAGGAGGCCGAGGACAGCCTCCAGGCGCTGCGCGACCACAGCGGTCTGCCCTGCGCGCTGCTGTCGGCCAACGGGCGCGTGGTCGAGGCGAGCGCGGCGGCCGCCGAGCTGTTCCGGCTCAGCCTGCCCGACCTGGTGGGCCGCCGCGCGCACACCCTGCTTGCCCCCGACCCGGGGCTCGACCGGCTGCACCGCAGGTGGAACAGCCTGATAGCGCGGCGCACCAGACGGCTGGAGACGTGCGCGGTGCTCCTGGACACCCAGGGGCGCCAGCGCCGCGCGCAGGTCCATCTGACGACGGTCGGCCACTCCGCCGCGCGCGCCCGGTACGTCTGGGCGGTCGTCACCCACCAGAGCCTCGCCCACGAGGCCCATCCGTCCCTCACGGCCGCGCAGATCCGCATCCTCTCGCTGCTGGCGGCGGGCAGCACCAACGGCGACATCGCCACGTCGCTGAAGCTGTCCCGGCAGACGGTCGACTACCACCTCAGCCGACTGCGGGAGCTGCTGGGCGCCGCGACCCGACCGGCCCTCGTCGCCCGCGCCTACGTCCTCGGCATCCTGGCTCCGCGCGCGTGGCCGCCGCGCTCGGCGACGGCGGCGCATCCGCTGAGCACGGCGTGAGGCCCGAGGGGAGGCGCTCAGGAGGTGACCGCGTTGCGCCACACCGTCAGGTCCACCTCGACGAACTGGCTCGGTGACTCCTTCGGCGCGAATCCGAGCACGGTGACCAAGCCGTAGTGCCCGGCCCCGGTCTTCACGCAGATCCGGGAGCCCTTGCTCAGCTTGTCCTTGAGGATGGACGTGGTGTACCGGGTGTTGGCGCGGCAGCCGTCCAGCGAGCCGGGCTCGCCCGCGTCCAGCAGCGCCATGGTGTTCTTGGACTGGTTGGTGGCGAGGGCGGACCCGTTGACGATGTCGGACGCGTAGCCGAAGTCGCCCTGGTAGAACACGTCCTGCTTCAGCGGCCGGGGCGGCTCGTCGGCGAAGTTCACGGAGTAGTCGATGGGGATGCTGATGTCGTTGTACACGGCCGCCTTCGGCTGCGAGGGGGCCTTGCTGTGCGCGCTGCCCGCGCCCGTCCCCGCAGCCGCGCCGCCGGGATGCGACGACGCGTTGTTCTTGCTGTCACCCTTGCTGCTGCTCTTGCCGCCGCCCTTGCCGCTGCTGTTGGCGGCCTTGGAGTCGCCGCCGGAGGCCTGCCCCACGACGTACGCGCCACCGCCGATGAGCGCGCCGACGACCGCCGCCGCGGCGACCAGCGCGACACGCTTGCGCTTGCGGGGCGCCTGCGGCGGGGTGGCGGTCGCGGTCGCGGGATGACCGGTCGCGGGGGCGGGAGCGGGGTACCCGTACCCGCCCGCCGACGCCGGAGGGACGGGGTGCGGGTGTACGGGATGCGGCTGTACGGGGTGCGCGTACGCGGGCTGGGTCGGCGGCTGCGCCGGGCTCGGCGTGTGGGGCGCGGCGGCGGCCTGGGCGGGCGGGGGCGTGTGCGGGGCGGCTTGCGTCGGCGCGTGCGCGGGCGGAGGCGTCTGGGCCGTCTGCGTGGGCGCGTACGCGGGCGGGGGCGTCTGCGGGGCGGCCTGCGTCGGCACGTACGCCGGCGGGGCGTCCGAGGGCGCCGGGGCGGCCGAGGCCGACTGGGCCGGCGTGTGGGCCGACGCAGGCGCAGGGGCAGGCGGGGGCGTAGGGGCCGCCGCCTGGGTGAGGTCGGCCGCGTACGACGAGGGCAGCCAGCCCTCCGGGCGGCGCAGCGCCGGGTCCTGGGACGCCCGGCCGCACATCTCGATGACCTGGGCGGGGGACGGCCGCTGCGCCGGGTCCTTGCTCAGACAGGCGGTGACGATCTCCCGCAGCTCGTCGGGCAGCCGTGACAGGTCCGGCTCCTCGTGCACGATCCGGTAGAGCACCGCGTGCGAGGACCCGTCGCCGAAGGCGGCGGCGCCGGTCGCGGCGAAGACCGCGATCTGGCCGAGGGCGAAGACGTCGGTGGCGGCCGTGCAGCTGGTCCCGGCCGCCTGCTCGGGAGACATGAACGACGGGGTGCCGACGCTGACGCCGGTACCGGTGAGCGCGGTGGCGTCGGCGGCCCGGGCGATGCCGAAGTCGATGACGCGCGGCCCGTCGACGGCGAGCAGCACGTTGGACGGCTTGAGGTCGCGGTGGACGATGTCCGCCTGGTGGATGGCCTGGAGCGCCTCGGCGATCCCGGCCAGGAGCAGCAGCACGGTTCCCACGGGCATCGCCCCGTGCGCGGCGACGGCCGCGTGCAGGGAGGGCCCCTGGACGTACGCCGTAGCCAGCCAGGGCCGCGCCCCGTCGGTGTCGCTGTCGACCACCGGGGCGGTGTAGAGCCCCTGCACCCGCTGCGCGGCCCGCACCTCCTGCTGGAACCGCCGCCGGAAGTCGGGGTCCTCGGCGAACTCGGGCCGAATCACCTTGATCGCGACGGGCCGCCCGCCGGGCGTGTACGCGAGGTACACCTTGCCCATGCCCCCGGCCCCGAGCCGAGCGCTGAGCAGATACCCGGCGACGGACCGAGGATCGTCCTCCCCCAACGCCTGAAACACCCCCGCGCCCGTACCGCCCCCGCCCGATCCGTCCCCACGGACCGCATGCTGCTGATGATCCGTCACGTTATGCCCCCGTACATCCCTTTATCCAGCGCTTACGGGGGCGAGCCTATCGAAACAGGGGGCGTCTCTCCGGCGGGGTCCGGGGTCGCGCCACGCTCCCCAGCCACAGCACATCACGCGCCCGGGTCATGGCGACGAAGAGCTGGCTGCGCAGCAGCTCGTCACGCTCCCGTGCCGTTGCGGGCGCCTCGGCGGCTTCGGGGCCGCTCGCCGACGTTCCGGCCGGCAGGGCCGTGTCGTGCTGGGGCAGGTACACGTGCTTGAACTCCAGGCCCTTGGCTCTGCGGTAGGTGCCCAGCTTGACGGCGTCGACGGGACGGCCGTCGTAGTGCTCCAGGAGGCATGTCGGGATCCCCGCACGAGTGAGCAGGCGTTGATAGTGGCCGATGGCCCGCATGGAGGAGCACAGGACGGCGGCGTCGGCTCGCGCGCCGTCGGGCAGGGCGCCCAGGGCATCGAGAAGCGCCTGGTCGTGGGCGTCCTCGGTCGGCATGGCGACGCGGACCACCTGACCGTCGTAGTAGGTGAGGTCGACATCACGGCGGCCGGACGTGCGCATGCCGTCGATGTCCTCGAAGGAGTCGTCCGCGACGATCGCGAGTGCCGCGTCCAGAATCGGTTTGCTGTTGCGGTAGTTGGTCCGCAGCACCTGGCCACGGTCGCCGCGGATGTCGATCCCCGCGTCGGACAGGCGGAACCCGCCGGGATACACGGCCTGCTGGCCGTCACCGACCAGGAGCAACCCGTTGGGGGCATCGCCGACGAGGGCGTACAGGAGCCGCACGCCGACGAGGGTGAGGTCCTGGACCTCGTCCACGATGACGGCCGCGTACGGGAGCCGGTCCGGTAGACGCGTCGCCTCTGTCAGGGCGAGTGAGAGGACGTCGTTGAAGTCCTGCACGCCGCGCTCGGTGCGCAGCGACTCGTACGCCTCGTACAGCGCCCACACCGCTTCCCGGTGCGGGCGGCGCAGGATCGCCCTGCGCCGGCGCCGGGGAACGGTCGCGTACTCCTCGAAAGCCGTGATGCCGCGGCCTTTGATGACGTGGTCGATCTCCTCGCGCCAGTAGCCGGGTGCCGGGTCGATCTCGGCCAGTCGGCTGTCGCGCCCCACGTGCTTCCACGCGAGGCTGAAGGCGGTCTCGGCCTTGTCCCCGTGCAACCGCACCGGGACGCCGCGGCCTTGCAGGAACTCCTGCGCCCAGGAGTGCAGGCTGCGGAATTCCACCCGGTCCGCGACCGCCGGGGACATGGTCCTGAGGAAGGTTCCCTGCACTCGGGGCAGGTTGTTGGCGTACGTGACGTACAGGATCCGGTCGCCCGTGCGCCTGGCGAGATGGGCGGCGCGGTGCAGTCCCACGACCGTCTTCCCTGTTCCCGCCGGGCCGCTGATCCGCGCCGGACCCGACCAGTTGCGGCGTACCAGCGCGACCTGATCAGGGTGGAGAAAGGTCATCCACTGCTCGATGGGAGCCCGTAACGCCTCCTCCAGGGCCGCTTCCCGTAAGCCATCGAGGTCGAACAGGCCATCGAGTGCGGCTGGTTGAGACCCCTCCGACTCCGTCGGGTCACCTTGCGTGACCGCTGACCGCTCGTAGTCGGGAAAGACCCGTTCCAAGTGGTCGGCTATCGCGCGGACCGACTCGGTACGCAGCCTGCGACACTCCGCCAGGAGCGCCGGGCCGACCTCACGCTCGCCGAGAAGCCGGATGCGGCCTAAGCCGGTGTCGAGCCGCTGCCCCGCGAAGACCATGAGCGGCTGGACCGCCACCGGCGACAACCCCAGCGAGGCGACCGCGCTCTCGGCGGTCTTCGTCACCGCGAGCAACTTGGCCGCGTGCTCCTCCCGCGGCTCGCCCCCCGCCCGGAGCTTGTCGTCCGAGACCTCGGGAGCGGAACGCCAGTTCTTTACGTCGATGACGAAAACGCCCCCGGGGCCTACCAGCAGCATGTCCACGTTGGCGGTGCGGGTCCCGGGCCACCGGCGGTCCACGAGCAACCGCCACCCACGCTCGGTGAGCATCAACAGCTGTGCCGCGACCCGGCGTTCACCCTCGCTCGCCGCTTCCCACCGACGCGCCTCACGGCGAGCCGCCTGCCACTGCTCCCGCAACAGCCGTTCCTGCCGGCGCGCCTCCTGCGCCCGCCGTGCCGCCGATCCGCCTGCCGCCATACCGAGCCCCCTTTCACGCGGAGTAGCGATCGTAGGGCGATCCGCGACCGGAGCGGCAGTGCGCGTACGGGCGTGGGGCAGGGTTTCGACCCGAGCTCGGAGGCTGGTTGTCCCCTCAAGCCGCGTCGTGCAGCGAACGGTCCACTGCCGCCCCACTCACGGCCGAAAGCTCCTGCGCCCTCACCCGATCCAGCAACGGCCCCGTGATCAACGTGGTGATCACCGCCATCAACACCATCGCCGTGAACAGCCGTGTGTCGATGACGCCCAGCCCCAGGCCCACATTGAGGATGACCAGTTCGGTCAGGCCCCGGCAGTTCAGGAGGATTCCGAGGGCCGTCGCCTCGCGCGGACTCGCGCCCGTGAGGCGGGCCGCGCCGAAGGCGCCGGTGAACTTGCCCACGCAGGCCGTCACCACCACCGCCGCCGTCATGAGCAGGCCGCGGGCGCCGAGGCCCGAGATGTCCACGGACATGCCGGTGACGGTGAAGAACACCGGCAGGAGCAGCAGGCTGGTCTGCTCGATGCGTTCGGGGACCTGGGGAGCCGTCTCGTCGATCTGGCGGTGCGGGGCGATCGCGCCGAAGGCGAACGCGCCGAACACGGCGTGCAGGCCGATCTCGTCCGTGGCGACGGCGGTCAGCAGGACGCCGACTACCAGGACGGCGTGGGTGAGCGCGGGACCGCCCGCCCACGGGCGCGCCGGGTCGAGGAGCCAGGCGAGACCCGGCCGTACGAGCAGGACCAGCGCGGCCAGGAGCAGCGCCGACTCCAGGGCCATCCGGGCCAGCGGCCACGGGCCGCTCGCGCGGACCACCACGACCACCGCCGCCAGGATGCACCAGGCGAGGAAGTCCTGGACGGCCGCGCAGGCGAGCGAGATCGCGCCCAACGGGTCCTTGTACAGCCCGCGTTCGGCCAGGATGCGGGCGAGGACCGGGAAGGCCGTGATGGACATCGCCGCGCCGAGGAAGAGCGCCGGGCCCAGCGTGCCGGTCGTCTTGAGTTCGGACGTGCGCAGCCAGGGGTGGAGCCCGTACGCGAGGCCCACGCCCAAGCCGAACGGTAGCGCCACCGAGGTCAGCGAGACCGCCGCCACCTGCCGTTTCGCCGTGGGAGTGCGCAGATGCGCGAGGTCGAACTGGTAGCCGACGCCGAACATGAAGAGCACCAGACCCAGCTGGGACAGCAACTGGAGGTAGGGCAGCGTCGAGGGTGGGACCAGGCGGCTTTCCAGGTCGCCCGGCACCAGCGAGAGCAGGCTCGGGCCCAGCAGGATGCCGCCGACGATCTCGCCCATCACCGCGGGCTGTCGCACCCGCTGGGCCAGCCGGGCCAGGGCGTAGGCCACCGCGAGAATGACGGCGAGAGCGAGGAGGAACCGTCCGGTGGGAGGAGCGGCGGATCCGGCGAGTACGAATTGCGTCACGTCCGGGCACTCCTGTCGGGCCGCAGGGTGTTCCGCTGTCCCGCTGTTCTACGGTGAAATCCCCGACGGCACAACTGCCGTTCAACCGCGCACTTTTTGACATTGAACAGGCTCGTCACCCCAGAGGAACCCCGATAGAATTTCGGCGCACCCAGACCTCATTCCGATGATCACCACCGTTCCGTACGGCGGGACGTGGAGGGAGTTGGCGGATGGATCGCGACGAGGAACTCCGGATCCTTGACCGTGCCCTGGAGCATCTTCGCGACAAGCGACTCCCGCTGACCGACTCGGACACCCGGGTCAGCGTCGACCGCTATCACTCACCGCAGTGGTACCAGGCGGAACTCGACCGTATTTTCACCAAGTTGCCCTCGATGCTGGTGCACGGCTCGGAGATTCCCTCTCCCGGTACCTTCGCCACCCTGGAGCATTTCGGCAGGCCGTTGCTCGTCAGCCGCGACCAGGACGGTGTGGCGCATGTCTTCCTCAACGCCTGCCGGCACCGCGGGGCCCGCCTGGAAAAGGACCCCTACGGCGAACGCAGACAGTTCACCTGCGGATATCACGCCTGGCGTTACGACCTGGACGGCACCCTCGCCGCGATCCCCAGCCCGCACTGCTTCCCGGGCGTCGAGCGCGGAAAGCGGAATCTGGTGGAGCTGGCGGCGGTGGAGGCGTACGGGTTCGTCTGGCTGATGCCCGAGGAGAATCCGGGCCGCGCCGACCTCGACGCCTTCCTCGGCGACTTCCGGCCCGACATCGCGGATCTCGATCTCTCCTCGTACGAGATCTACGGCGCCGAGAGCCAGGAGTGGGAGATCAATTGGAAGCTGGTCGTCGAAGGCACGCTGGAGGGTTACCACTTCCCGTTCCTGCATGCGAAGAGCGCCAACCCGCTCTTCGAGAACAGCACGTTCTTCTTCGACTCGTTCGGCCCGCATCTGCGCTCGATCCTGCCGAAGCGCTCGATAAACTTCATCACCAGGACGGAACGCAGCGAGCGGCGCCTGCTCTCGGTCGCCAACGTGATCCACACCATTTTCCCGAACGAGACGGTGCTCCACCAGTCGGACCACTTCCTCTGGATCACCAGCCACCCGCTGGGCCCGACCCGTACGCTCGTGAAACTGCGTCTCATCGTGCCGAAGGGTTCGGTACGGGAAGGCAGCGTCGAGCAGTGGGAGGAGAACCGGCAGCTGACCTATCAGGTGCAGTACGAGGACCTGGAGATCTACCGCGAGATCCAGATCGGACTGACCAGCGGCGCCAACGACGAACACTGCTTTGGTACGCAGGAGTTCGCGCTCCAGAAGTACAACGAGGCGATAGAGGCGCAGCTTTTCGGAGAAGCGTGAGCCCCGTTCGCCTCACTTCGCCCGTTCACCTCACTTCGCGCGTCCGCCTCACTTCACCGGCAGCCGCCTCTTCGCCGCGTACAGCGCACCCCCGGCCAGCAGCCCCCAGAACGCGCCGCTGATCCCGAAGAACTGCACCCCCGACACCGTCACCACCAGCGTGACCACCGCCGCTTCCCGGTCGCCCGGGTCGGTCACCGCTCCCACCAGCGAGTTGCCGAGCGCACCGAGCAGCGCCAGGCCCGCCACCGCCTCGATCAGCGTGGGCGGGGCGGCCCCCACGAACGCGACGGCCGCGCCCGCGCCCAGGCCGAGCAGGATGTAGGCGCCACCGCCGATCGCCGCGGCCCGGTAGCGCTTGCGGGGGTCGGGGCCCGCGTTCTCGTCGGCGCACAGGGCCGCGGTGATCGCGGCGAGGTTGACCGCGTGGCCGCCGAAGGGCGCCGACGCCAGGCCGAAGGCGCCGGTCCAGCCGAACAGCGGGCCCGGCTCGGGCTCGTAGCCGTTGACGTTGAGGACCGCGATGCCCGGGATGTTCTGCGACGCCATCGTCACCACGTACAGCGGCAGCGCGATGCCGATCACGGCCGCCGCCGTGAAGTGGGGGGTGACCAGCTCGGGCCTCGGCCACAGCGGTCCGAGGTCGGCGGCGGAGATATGGGTGGTCGCGGTGATCAGGACCACCGCGACGACGACCGCGGCCGGGACCGCGTACAGCTTCTTGAACGTGCCGACCACCGCCCAGACGCCGACGATCGCGAGCCCCAGCGCCGGCTTCTCCTGGACCGCCTTGGCGGGGGCCAGGCACAGCGGCAGCAGGATTCCCGCGAGCATGGCGTTGGCCAGCGGCTTGGGGATGGCCGAGACCCAGCGGCCGAGCGGTTTCCACAGTCCGGTGAGCACGATCAGCGCGGCCGTCACCAGGAACGCGCCGACGGCGGCCGCGAAGCCGCCGTCGACCGAGGCGGCGCCGGCCAGCAGCGCCGCGCCCGGCGTCGACCAGGCGACGCTGATCGGCATCCGCAGCCGCAGGCTGAGGAAGATCGCACAGGCGCCCATCGCGACGCAGAGCGCCATCAGACCGGACGCCGCCTCGGCCCGGTCGGCGCCGACCCGGGTGAGCCCTTCCAGGACGATCGCGAACGAGCTGGAGAACCCCACGAACGCGGCGATCAGGCCGACCGTCCCTGCCCTGACCAGCTCGGACGCCAGGCTTGACCGTCCCGGCTCGGGTTCGTGGCCCGGTGGGCCGCCGGCGCTCGTCGCCTCCGTCTCGGACGTGGTCACTGGAACTCCTCGTATCCGCTCTGTACGACGATGTCGCGCATGACCTCGCTCGCTCCGGCGGCGACGGTGGCGGCTTGGGCGTCATGCACGGTCTGGACGATCGGCGCGCCCTCCCGGAAGCCCTCGGAGCCGTGCAGATGGCGGCACTCCTCGGCCACGGTCCGGGCCACTTCGGTGGCCTTGAGCTTAGCCATCGAGCAGGCGGTGATCGACAGTGGGTCGCGGGCGTAGCTCCAGGCGGCGTGGTGGGCGAGCTGGCGGACCGCCTCGACCTCGGTGAGCAGATCGGCCATCTTGTGGCGGACGGCTTGTTTGGCGCTGAGCGTGGACTCGAACATGCCCCGGCTCTTGAGGTATCTCCAGGTCGTGTCCAGGCAGTTGGCCGCGTCGCCGACCGCCGAGATCCCCGCCGCGAGCCGCTCCAGCTGCATGTTCTTCATGATCTGGACGAAGCCGGAGTTGCGGCGGCCGATCACGTTCTCCCTGGGCACCCGCACCCCGCGCATACTGATGTCGGCCATGCCCGAGGCCCGCCAGGCGATGGAGTCGTTGGGCAGGACGTGGACGCCCTCGGCGGCGCGGTCCACCACCAGCAGGGTGAGATTGCCCTGGCTGGAGCGGAGCGGGGCGCTCCCGGTGCGTACCGCCGTCACGAAGAAGTCCGCGAAGCCGCCGTTGACGACGAAGCGCTTCTCGGCGTCGACCACCAGATGGTCGCCGTCCTCGACGGCCGTCGCGGCCAGACGCCCGAGGTCCGAGCCCGCCTGCGGCTCGGTGATCGCCAGGCCCGCGATCAGGTCGCCCGCGACGGCCGGGCGCAGATAGCGCTGCTGGAGCTCGGGCGAGCCATTGGTGGCGAGGTAGCTGGTGCCCATATAGGCGTGCAGCGCCACCGCGAAGCGCACTCCCCCGAAGCCCGCCCGGCCCAGCTCCTCCAGGAAGACCACCGAGTGGAAGAAGTCGAGCCCGGCGCCGCCGACGGACGGGGGGTGGTTGAGGCCGAGGAGCCCCTCGGCGGCGAAGGCGTGCCAGGCCGACCGGGGCATCGCGCGCCGCCGCTCCCACTCCGCCGCGTACGGCACGACCTCCTTGCGGAAGAACGTCCGCACCGAGGCGCGGAACTCCTCGTGCACCGGGGTGAGATGGGGTGAGGGGCTGCTCAGCGGGTCCGTCACCGCACACCTCCGAGCCGTCCGCAGATCGTGGCGAGCACGGCCTCCTCCTCGTCGCGCAGGAAGAAGTGCCCGGCGGGAAAGGCCCGGATGGCGAACTCGGCGCTGGTGTGGTGCTTCCAGGCCACCATGTCCTCGTACGGGTCGATGTCGTCGTCCTCGCCGCACAGCGCCAGGATCGGCGCCGCGATCCGCCCCGGTGACGGCTCCCAGGTCTCGGCGAGCTTCAGATCGGCCCGCAGCACCGGCTCCAGGAGCCTCATCAGGGCGCGGCTGGCGAGGACTTCGGGCGGTACGCCGTTCATCTCGCGCAGCCTGGTGTGCAGGGTGGGTCCGTCCATGGTGTGCATGGGCGGGGTGCGCGGGGTGACGCCGGGCGCCCGGCACGCCGAGACGACCAGGAGCTCGGGCGGGCGGTGGCCGTCCGCGGTGAGCCGGTGGGCGAGTTCGTACGCGAGGCGGGCGCCCAGGCTGTGGCCGAAGAAGGCGTACGGCCCGAGCGCGGTCTGCGGGGCCAGCGCCTCGGCCAGCGCCCCGAGCGCCTGCGGCCAGGCGTCGAAGGGCCGCTCGCGAAAGCGCTGTTCCCGCCCGGGCAGCCGGATGCCGGTCACCCCGACGCCCGGCGGCACCCTGGACTGCCAGCCGCGGAAGACCTGGGTGCCGCCGCCCGCGTACGGGAAGCAGAACAGCCGGGTGGTGACCGCCGAGTCGCCGTGGAAGCGGGCGAACGGGTCGCCCGCCGCGGTCCGGGGCGGCGCGGCGGCGCGGGGTGGGGGGCGCACGGCGGGCCTACGCCATCGCCTCGTCGACGGCCTTGGCCAGACTGCTCAGCCTGGCGTCCTCGTAGAGCGTCTCGGGCAGCAGCACGTCGACGGCGAAGCGCTCCTCGACCCGGGAGAGGAACTTGATGGCGGTGAGCGAGTTGCCGCCGAGCTCGAAGAAGTCGTCTTCGACGGCCACTTCGCCGATGCCGAACAGACCGCGCCAGATCTCGGCGATCGCCTCCTCGGTCGCGGTCATGGACGGCGTGCCGAGCGCCGCCTGGGAGTCCTGGGACGTCATGGTCATCTCCTCCGTACGGTCAGTCCCGCGAGGCCACCGGCAGGGCGGCCGGGGTGGCGGGCGGTGGGGTGTGGGTCTCGTACGCGGTGAGCAGCGCACGGCCGTCGACCTTGCCGGTCGCGGTGAGCGGCAGCGCCTCGCACAGGTGGATGCGGGCCGGGACCAGGTACGCGGGCAGCCGGGTCCGCAGATGGTGGCGCAGGGAGGCCGGGGTGACGGACTGGTCGTCGGCCACCACGAAGGCCACCAGGGCCCGTTCGCCGCGCGCGCTGCTCACGGTCACGTGGCTGCGCCGGACCGAGGGGTGCCGGTCGAGGTGGTGGGCGACCTCGCCCAGCTCGATGCGGAAACCGTTGATCTTGACCTGGTCGTCCTCGCGGCCCTGGAAGACCAGCGAGCCGTCGGGGAGCAGGGTGCCGTGGTCGCCGGTCCGGTAGAGCCGTTCGGTGGTTCCGTCGACCACCCGGTCCACGAACCGCTCGGCGGTGAGGTCCGGCATGCCCACATAGCCGGGTGAGAGCCCGTCCCCGGCCAGACAGATCTCGCCGGTCCGGCCGGGCTCGCACAGGGTGTCGCCGTCGATCACATAGAGCCGGGTGTTCTGGATCGGGGTGCCGATCGGCAGCAGCCCCGAGTCGGGGACCAGCCGGTCGACGGGGTGGTAGGTGGCGAAGGTGGTGGCCTCGGTGGGCCCGTAGACATGGACGAGGCGGCCCGGCCCGTACCGTTCGAGCGCCGCCGCCACATGCGGCATCGAGTGGAGCTCGCCGCCCATCAGGACGGTCTCGGTCCCGTCGAGGGCGCCCGGCGCCTCGTCGACCAGGGCGTTGAACAGGGCCGTGGTGAGGAAGACGACGGTGACCCGGTGTTCGTCGACGACCCGCCCGAGCCGGGAGAGCCGTACCAGGCCCTCCGGGTAGAGCACACACGTACCGCCGTTGAGCAGCGGCCCCCAGATCTCGAAGGTCGCGGCGTCGAAGGTGACCGGCGCCAGCTGGAGCACCCGGCTGTCCGGCTCCAGCCGGGCGAAGCGGGCGCCCAGGACGAGCCGGGCGATGCTGCGGTGGCGGACGGCCACGCCCTTGGGGCGGCCCGTGGAGCCGGAGGTGAAGTTGACGTACGCGAGCGAGCCGCCGTCCACGTCGACCGCCGGCGCGGACGCGGACCCGGCCAACTCGCCTTCCACCGCCAGGACTTGGCACTCACCAAGCCGCCGGGACAGCTGTTCGTGGCGGTCGGTCAGCACCCATCGGCAGTCGGCGTCCGTGAACAGGCCGTGCAGCCGCTCGTCGGGCCAGCCCACGTCGAACGGAAGATAGGCGCCCCCGCACTTCAGCACCGCGAGCAGCGCCACGATCAGCTCGGGCGAGCGCGCCAGACACACCCCGGCGGTCGAGCCCGGGGCGAAGCCCTCGGCGAGCAGCCGGTGGGCGAGGTGGTTGGAGAGCCGGTCGAGCTGCCCATAGGTGTACGCGCGCTCGCCCTGCACCACGGCGGGCGCGTCCGGTGTGCGGGCGGCGCGCGCGGCGAAGAGCGCGGGCACCGAGCTGTCCCGCGGATAGTCGGCGGCGGTCCGGTTGATCCGGCGGTGGAGGGCCAGGGCCTCGTCGGTGCCGGTGAGTGGATTCCCCGTTGGTCTTTCCAGCGCAGACACCCCTCGGGATGTGGCGACGTCGGAGCAGGAGCGGCCGGGCGGCCTCAGCGGGCCGGCCGGAAGGGCGTGCCGTTGACGGTCTGCTCGACGAAGCGGTTGTGGTGGTAGGTGTCCTCGCCGGAGACCAGCACACAGCCGAACTTGTCGAGGCTGGCCTCCCCGCCGAACTCCTGGAGGGCGTCCGAGAACGGGTAGACCTGCACCTGGGTCGGCAGATAGCGGGCCGCGTAGCCCAGGCGCATGTTGTCGGTGAGTCCCGCGTGCGGGTGCGAGGCGTGCATCAGGGTCGACCAGAAGACGATGAACTGGCCCTGCTTGAGCACCATCGACCTGGCCTGGGACTCGTCCGGGGTCCAGTCGGGGTCCTTCTGGAGCTGGCGGTAGTCGTAGCCGAAGAAGCCGCGCCGTACACCGCCCTTCTCCACCTTGCCGATGGAGTCCGCGTCGTACGTCATGACCTTGGACTCGTCGTAGTTCATGGTCCGGTGCGAGCCGGGGATGAACTGGAGGCAGCCCATCTCCACGCTGGCGTCGGTGAACGCCGACCAGACGGTGATGGTGCCGCCGAACTCGGAGTCCTCGGGCCAGACGATCTGGGGGTGCTTGGATCCGGCCACGTTGGAGAAGTTGTCGGCCTGGTGCCAGTCGGTGCCCTCGTCGCCGGGGTACTTGGGGAAGAACTCGGTGCGCCAGCAGAGCACGTCGGGGCCGAGCAGACTGGCGACCCGGTGGACGATCTCGGGGCGGGTGATGTGTTCGGCGAGGAAGTCGACATCGAGGTGGCGGTCGTAGTTGGCGAGGTTGGTGACGCCGGAGACCGCCTTCTCCTGCCCGTAGATCGCCCGCTTGGTGTTGAGCAGCTTGGGGCGCAGGGCGCGGAGGTTGCGCTCCATCTCGTCGGGCTCGTACATGTCGAACGGGCCGATGTATCCGTCCCGGTGGAACTGCTCGATCTCCCGCGCGCTCAGGGAGAAGTCGGTGCTCGTGGTGCCGGCCAGGTCGTCCATGCATCACCTCTGTGTAAGCGACACTCCGCTGGGTCAGCGGACGGGTAAATGCGTGCTGTTCCGGTCAACTCGCGCCAGTCGAGGCAGAGTTGTGACCTGTTTAACACACGACCTCCTGCGGACGCTGCTCCTCCGTAGTTGCACACTTGCACGCCCGGCCCCGGACATCGTGCGGGTGACGGGCCCGGGAGGCCGGTGGATCCCGGCAGGGTTCGGACGGGCCGGGGTACGGGGGCGGGCGGCGCGGCCCGCCGGGACCGCGCACAATCGGCCGCGGACGAGGACTTCGGGCATAAGGTGCAGAGGGCCACAGAACCGACCGCCCACGGCTGCCCGGCCGGGGAGGCCGCTCGCGCTGTGCACACGGCCCCCGTCAACCGGGCGCGCGAGGGCCTTCGCGGGCGCGCGACTTGCCCCTTTCGGCCCTTGACGCGGTATCCCCGGGTGGAGAAGACTCTCGCTGATAATCCGCAACACTGACAATGTCTCCAAGGCCCATTCCGGGAGGCCCCGGTGCGTCTGTCCCCGCCCCTGACCACCCCGCTGCGGATCGCGGCCGCGACGCTGTGGCTCCCGGACCGGCGCGAGACCACCGAGGCCGCGCTGGCGGCCGGCCGGGTCGACGAGGAGACGGCGGCCCGCCTCGGCTACCGCGAAGTGACCGTCAGCACCGACCGCGCGGCCCCGGAGATGGCGGTCCTCGCCGCCACCGAGGCGCTGGCCGCCGCCGGGTGGGACGGCGCCGGGCTGGGCATGGTGGCGCACGCCTGGACCTACCACCAGGGCCATGACTTCTGGTCGCCCGCCAACTACGTCGCCCACCACATCGGCGCCTCGACCGCCACCGCCGTGGGCGTCCAGCAGATGTGCAACGGCGGAGCCGCCGCACTCGAAGTCGCCGCCGCCCGCATGATCGCGGACCCGGGCGTGGCACGCGCCGCGGTCACCACCGCCGACCGCTTCCTGCCGCCCGCCTTCGACCGCTGGCTCGGCGACTACGAACTGGTCTACGGCGACGCCGGGACGGCCCTGCTCCTGGACCGTGCCCAGGGCCCGTACGAGCTGCTCTCGGTGGCCACCGCGGCCCGTTCGGAGTACGAGACGATGCACCGCGGCGACGACGAGTTCAGCTCGATGCCGCGCACCCTGCCGCAGGTCGACGTGCGCCGCACCAAACGGGCCTTCGTCGCCTCCGGCGCCGAGCCCGCCTTCGACGCGGCGCTCATCGAGGCCGTGGTCGAGGTGGTGACCACCGCGCTCACCGAGGCGGGGCTCGCCCCCGACGATCCCCGGGTGCGCTTCCTCGCGCTCCCCCGGCTCGGCGCCGGGCCGCTGGAGGAGTTCTTCCACCCGGCCGTCGAGCGGCTCGGGCTGCGCCACGCCGAGGCCCTCAACCTGGGCGGCGGGACCGGGCACCTGGGCGCCGGGGACTCCGCCGCCAACTTGGCCACCCTGCACGCCGAGAAGCGGCTCGCGGCGGGCGAGGTGGCGCTGCTGCTCAGCCTGGGCGGCGGGTTCAGCTGGTCGTGCGTCGCGGTCCGGGCGGTGGCGTGATGAGAGCGCTGCCGACCGGCGGCCGGCTCAGCGACCGCGCGGTGGTGGCGGTCCTGTGCGCCGGGTTCTTCCTGCTCGACTTCGACCTGGTCGTCATTAACCCCCTCCTGGTCCCCGTCTCCAAGGACTTCGACGTCAGCCTGGGCACCACCACGCTCGCCCTCACCGGCTATCTGGCGATGGTCGGCCTCATGCAGCCGGTGCACGGCGCCCTCTCCGACCGCGTCGGACGCGTACGGGTGCTGCGGACCGCGCTGTTCGGACTCGGCCTCGCGGACCTGGCGGCGGCGCTGGCGCCCAACGCGGCACTGCTGATCGCCGGGCGCGCGATCGCGGGCGGCTTCGCCGCCGCGCTCATCCCGGTGACCGTCGCGTACGTGGGCGACCACATCCCGATGGAGCGCCGCCAGCGCACCATGGCGGCGGTGATGTCCTCCAGCGCGGTCGGCGCCGCCTCGGCGACCGTCGTCGCGGGCGGGCTGACCGAACTGCTCGACTGGCGCGCGCCACTGCTCATCCCGGCCGTCGCGGCGCCGCTGCTCGCCGTGGTCTTCGCCCGGCTTCCGGAGGCGCCCCTGGCCAGGGCCGCCGAGGGGCCGACCGTGCGGCAGCGGTTCGCGCAGGTGCTCGGGGACGGCTGGTTCCGCTTCTTCATCCCGTTCACCTTCGTCGAGGGCGCGGCGATGATGGGCCTGTTCAACTTCTTCAACGCGGCCCTCCAGAAGCACGGCAGCAGCGTCCTCATGTCCGGCCTGGTGACCAGCGCGTACGGGGTGGCGGCCATCGGCGGCAGCATGGTGGTCCGGGCCCTCGACGCCCGGGCGACCGGCGCGGGCATGTTCGGCTGGGGCACCGGGCTGCTCTTCGTCGGCTATCTCACGGCCGCCCTCACCCAGTCGGTGGCGGGCATCCTCGTCGCCGGCGCACTGGCCGGACTCGCCCTCGCGGTGGGCCAGTCCGCGCTCCAGGCGTGGATCCTGGAGGCCGCCGCCCCCGAGGTGCGCGGCAGTGCCACCGCGCTCATCGCCTGCTCGGTCTTCACCGGAGCCGCCCTCAGCACCGCCGCGGTGGGCCCGCTCGCGGGGCGCGGCGACTTCGGGCTGCTGTTCGGCATCGCGGCCGCAGCGACCGTACCGGTGTCGGTCGTCGGCACCCTGGCGCGGGCCCGCTTCGCCCGCTCCGACCGGGCCCAGCGGATGCCGGCCGGGCCGCCCGTGGACCAGGAAGCCCCGAATTCACTCAACTGAAGGAGAGTCATCCATGGCGCTGTTCGCGGTGATAGCCAAGCGGGCCCCGGTCGGCATCAGCATCGAGGAGTTCCAGGCGAAGCTGGCCGAGGGCTTCCGGTACACCCAGGAGCTTCAGGAGAAGGGGCTGATCAGGGACCGCTGGATCCTGGTCGGCGCCTCGGCGGGGCTCAACATCTACGACGTCGAGTCGCACGAGCAGCTGATGCAGCTGCTCTACCGCAGCCCCGCCGGACTCCACCTGGACTTCGAGGTGTATCCGCTGATCAGCCCGCCGAGCTACGACCCGACGGCCGAGGGTCCGGCGCACTGAGGTCCGGTGCACTGAGGTCCGGCCCACTGAAGAACGCCCGCCCGATCCGGCTCAGCGAGCGGAAGTCGTCGAGGTCGAGGTGTTCGACGTCGACCGGCCGTCCGCTGAGCCGCTCGATCAGCACGATGAACTCCAGGAAGCCCAGCGAGTCGATGAGCCTGCTCTCGATCAGGTCGTCCTCCGGGCCGACGCCGGCCCCCTCCGGGTGGCGCCGGCCGATCCAGGCCACCACCTCCGCAAGTCCCGCGGCCGCCGCGCTCACCGCTCGGCCCCGCCGAGCTCACCGGCTGCCTTCTCCAGGGCCCGCGTCGCCGCCTCCCAGCCGCCGTACCGGGTGTACAGCACCGACAGCCAGCGCTCCAGGCCGAAGGCCGCGCAGCTGGTGTGGACGGCCTGCCCGGTGGTGTCCAGGGTGATGCCGCACCGCTCGCCGAAGAAGTTGCGGTGGACGTTGAGCGAGGCGATCGCGAGGTCGTCGACGAGGAACTCGTGCTTGACCGGCGAGAGCCGCTGGAGCAGCGCCCGCTGGCCGCCCCGGTCGTAGAAGGGGTCGGTCGCGGCCTCCTTGCGCACGGCGAGGCCGAGCGCCTCGGCGAGGGCGGTGACGCGCTCCTCGAACCGGCGCAGATGCTCCTGGGTGAACTCGTGGGAGCCGAGCGCCACGATCTCGCGCATATGGAAGCCGAGGAGGCGGCGCAGCCCGTCGTAGTGCTCCTCGCGGCGGAAGCAGCGCCCGAGCACGGTCACCGTCGTGCCGTCGGGCAGGGCGCGGCCCTCGTGGTGGAGGTAGACGGCGAAGCAGGCGGCCGAGGGCAGCCCGAAGAGCGCCGGTTCGAGGGCTTTCGGCTCGAACCGCTCGTACGGTACGCCTGGTTGATGATGCGTCAGGTCGAGTGCGCTCACCACGAGCGCCTGGTGCGGGAAGTTGTCGTACACGTCGAGCCGGGAGAGGTCGGCGACCGGGAGCAGCGGCGGCATGATCATGGGTGTCGCGCCGCCGCCGGTCCCCCAGCCCTCCAGGAGCGCGTCGAGTCGCTTGAGCAGAACGGTGGCGCCGGCCGAGAGGGTCTGCGGGCCCGGGCCGTCCACCGTGGGCGCCGTCATGACACGACTTCGGCGGTGGCGCCCCCGAGCGCCAGCCGCAGGACGTCCTGGGCGCAGCCCCAGGAGAGGCCGACCGCGATGCCTCCGTGACCGTAGTTGTGGATCACCCGGGCGGAGCCGACCGGCTCCACCTCCAGGCGGGTCTGCGGCCGCGACGCCCGCAGGCCGACCTCGACACCGGTGATCTGCGCCCCGGCGATACGGGGCTCCACGGCGATGCAGCGCGCCAGGATCTCCTCGGCCTGGGCCTGGTCGGGCTCCATGCTCCACACCTCGCGCTCGGCGGTGCCGCCGCACACCAGACGGCGCCCGTGCGGGAAGTAACTCGTGGAGTGGGGGCCGGGGTTCTGCTCGAAGAAGAACTCCTCGATGCCCGGGTTCTCCACGATCACGTGCTGGCCCCGGACCGCGAACACCTTCGGGTCGCCGGCCAGGGCGCGCGCCCCCACCCCCGTGCAGTTGACGACGAGCGGCGCCTCGGCGGCCGCCGCCTCCAGCGAGTCCACCCTGCCGCTCTCCACACTGCCCCCGGCCGCGGTGACCCGGGCGGCGAGATAGTCCAGGTAGACGGGCATGTCCACGGTCGGCAGGTCGACCCGGAACGCCACCGGGAACCCGCCGCTCTCCTCCTCGCCGCACGGCGTGTAGCCGGGCAGATGGGCGGCCCACTCGTGGCCGCCGGCGGCCTGCCGGTTGACCAGGCGGCCGCGGGTCAGACGGACGCCGGTGTCGGGCTGCTTGGCCAGGGCGGTGAACTCGGCCAGGCTCGCCTGGTGCCAGGGCCGGGTGATGGCGGTCGGCGCGAACTTGGCCTCCGCCTCGGTCTCGTCGGCGATCGCCGGGCCGCCGACGATCGCCCCGGCCACCGCCGAGGTGGTCCGCCCGGGCGCCCGTTCGGCGACCACCCGGACCGTGAAGCCGCGCTCGGCCAGACACACCGCCGTGGTCAGTCCCGCCACACCGGCGCCGATGACCAGGGCCTCGTTTCGCATCGTCACTCGACTGCACCTCTCACTGTGGAAGCTGTACGAAAGAGCCGTACGCCATGCCGTACGGAAAAGACGTTCCGCGCCCGGAAGGTGTGACCGCCGCCCGGGGCTATTCGTGGGATATGGCGACGCAGGACCAGGTGAAGCCGTTGCCGGCGCTCAGGAACAGCGCCACCTCGCCGGGCGCGAGCCGGTCGTCGGCCTGGAGGGTGGAGAGGTTGGCCACCGGGTCCCCGGCGCCGAGGTGGCCGGTGTCGCGGCCGAGGTCGAGGAGTTCGGTGTGGGGCAGCGCCAGCTCGTGCACGGACGGCCCGTAGAACTGGGTGAGCGCGCCGGTGCTCAGCCGCGGCAGCACGAGGTAGCGCAGCCGGGGGTCGGCCGGGGTGAGCCCGGCGTCCGCGATGGCGTCGAGCACCACGCGCTGCACCGAGCGGCGCAGTACGGCGACGAATCTGGGCCAGCCGCCGCCGGCCCGGAAGAAGAGTTTGGTGCGCCGGGCGCTGATCGTCGCGTAGGTGCTGCGCGGCGCCGGGCTGAAGGCGTCCTCGCCCCGGTAGAGCACCTCGTACTCGGGAACGCTCACCGAGGCGATGGCGAGCAGCCGGTAGGGGCCGCCGTCGCGGTCCAGGAGCAGCGCGGTGGCCGCGTCCCCGTACGCCACGTCGATGTCGCCGGACCAGCGGTCGAAGCCGGGCTCCACGAACCGGTCGGCGGTGGTCACCAGGCACCGGTTGACCGAGGGGTCGAGGGCGAGGCGGGCGGCGGCCGTCTCCAGGGCGGCCACGCCGCCGTTGGAGGTCTGCTGCACTCCGAGCGGGGTCGCGTGGCGGGCGCCGATGCCGTGGGCCACGTAGTGCGGCGCGGACCAGAAGTCATGGCCCTGGTGGTAGATCCAGGAGTGCACGACCAGGCCGAGGTCGTCGCCGGACCAGCCGGCGTCGGCGAGCGCCTTCTGGGCGGCGAGCACGGCCATCTCGGGGGCCGCGCGGTCGGGGCTCTCGCTCAGCGCCCGGTAGCCGAGGCGGTCGGCGGTCTCCTGGTCGAGCCGTCCGGCCGCGACCGCGTCGGCGGCGTCCAGGCGGCGGGACGGGAGCCAGAGCACGGCGGCGGCTATGCCCGGCGGTTCGGGTAACGGCGGACTCAGTCTCACGGGGCTGCCTCCTCGGACCGGCCCGTCGACTCGGGCCGTGCCTCCCGGCTGCCCACTATATTGTCAGCGTTATTGATTGTCAGGCATCTGTCCCTTGACTTCGCGCACGACCGGCGCGTTTCAGGCACCGCGCGCCGGTCGCGCGCCGAGTGTCGTTCTGCCTGTGCTGTCGTTCTGCTTGGTTGTCGTGGTTCCGGAGAAGTGAGGAGACTCGTGGTGTCCCACCCGCCCGCCCAGCTCGGCGCCGACGCGGTCGTGCCGCTGTCGCCGATCGGCTATGTCGTGACGGAGTACGCCCGGCCCCAACAGGCGCCGCCGCAGGCGACCCTGGCCTATGGGGACCAGGGCCAGGTCGTGGTCTTCGAGCCGTACGCGGGCGGCCTCGACGGCATCGCCGAGGGCTGGTACGTATGGCTGCTGACCTGGCTGCACGACCAGACCGACGAGGAGACCGCGCCGCTCCAGGTGGTGCCGCGCGGCTGGGAGGGGAGCGGGCGCACGACCGGCGTCTACGCCACCCGTACGCCCAACCGGCACAACCGCATCGGCCTGAGTCTGGTCCGGGTCCGCGAGGTGAAGGGCAACGTCCTCCACTTCGACGGAGTGGACCTCGTCAACGGCACTCCGGTGCTCGACATCAAGCCGTATTCACCGACGTCCGACACCCCGCCCGAGAACCAGTAGGCGGGGGCCGGGAGGTCAGAACTCGTCGACGGTGTGCGGGAGTCGGCCGGTGCGCAGGGCCGCGCCCAGGGCCGCCGCCGCGCCCGGTGTGTGCTCGGTGACCAGGCCCGCCGCCACCAGATGGCGCGGGTCGGTGCCGCCGAGGTAGCAGGCGCCGAGCTCGCGCACGTCCAGGGACAAATCGGGGCGGCCGTCGGCCGGTTCGTACGAGGCGGTGGACGCGTCCGGGGCCACCTTCAGCCGGAAGCGGCCCGCGTTGGCCGGTACACGCTCGTCGCGCACCTCGACGACGAGGTCCAGCGGGGCCGCCCAGGAGCGCGCGGTGAGCGCGGCGCGCACGTCCAGCAGGCGCAGCCACAGCGCCGGTTCGGTCCGGGTGACGCGGACCTGGTCGCGGTCGGCGGCGAAGTGGTGCAGCGGGTCGTCCGGGGCGCCGCCCCAGTACCGCACCCGGCCGGTGAGGTCGATCGCGGCCAGATAGCGCCAGAGCGCGGCGGCACCGGCCGGGGTGTCGGCCTCCAGCTCGTCGACGCGCACCAGACCCGGCGTACCGGCGTCGTCGTCGCCGCCCTTGGTGCGGTACACCGCGTACCCGCCGAGCGGCTCGTCCGGCGCGCCGAGCACGACGACCCTCGGCGGGCTCAGCTCCTCGTCGTCCTCGTCCTTGTCCGCCAGCCACTCCTTGCGCCAGCGGACCTCGTCGCGGGCGATCCGGCCCGGCCGGTGGGCGCGGGTGGCGTCGTAGTACGGGCCGAGGAGCGCGGGCGCGTCCAGGGGGTCGACCAGGCGCAGCGGGCGTTCGTCGGGGGCGATGCGCAGGGCGAGCGGACGGCTGGAGTCGATCTCCACGGTGGCGCCGTGGGTGGCCGAACCGAAGCCGAAGCGGCCGTAGATGGCCGCCTCGGAGGCCCACAGCGCGGCAACCGCGCGGCCCTGGGCGGCGCTGCGGCGGAAGAGCTCGCCGATCATCGCGGTGAGCACGCCCCGGCGGCGGTGGGTGGGTGCCACCGCGACGAACGTCAGCCCCGGGCAGGGGAGTTCGCCGCCGGGGACGGAGATCGTGAAGCGGAAGGCGGCGGCGAAACCGACGAGGGTGTCACCGTCGTAGGCGCCGACGCGGTCGCAGTCGAGGAGCGCCTCGCGGTGGTACTTGCGGGTCTCCTCGCTCTCGGGCCGTTCGTGGAAGACGAGGTAGCCCAGGTCGAGCGCGCGGTCGACATGGGATTCGGGAACATCGCAGTAGCGCAACTGATCCATTCCTCGACACTAACCCGGCCTAATCGGACAGTCATCCGTATTTCGGGGAGGCTCTGTCACCCGGCCACGGGGGCCGTTGCCCGGCCCTCGCCGAGGGCCGCCCGCTCCGCGCGCGCCGCCAGCGGTCCGGTGAGCGTGCCCGCCGCCAGGAACAGGGTGCCCAGGAGCAGCCAGCCGCCGACGCCGCCGTGCGTGACCAGCGCCGCGACCAGCAGCGGGCCGCCCGCCCTCGCCAGGTCGGAGCCCAGGCTCCAGGCGCCCAGGAACTCGCCCTGGCGGTGCGGGTCGGCGAGGCCGTACGAGATGCCCCAGCCGCTCGCCGAGGAGAGCAGCTCCCCCGCCGTCAGCAGGGCGACGCCGGCCGCGAGCACCAGCACGGCGGCCACCGGCGGGAGCGCGGCCGTGGTGGCGGTCGCCGCGCAGGCGGCGAGCAGCGCCCACCCGGCGCGCCGGCCCGCGACCGCGGCCCCGGCGACGGTGTCGCTGCCGCGCGCGGCCCGCACCTGGAGCAGGATCGCCAGCGCGGTGTTGAGCAGCATCAGCACCGCGACCGACCAGGTGGGCGCGTGCGTACGGGAGGAGATCCACAGCGGCAGACCGAGGTTGAGGACGTCGGCGTTGATGTAGAGCAGCCCGGAGAGCGCGGCCAGCGCGAGGAAGCGGCGGTCGCGCAGCGCCCCCAGGCGGTGCGCGGGCCGCTCGGCGGCCTCCGGCGCGGGCCGGGGCCGGTCATCCGGCATCCGGGCGACGATGGCGGCCACGATCACGTACGAACAGCAGTTGCCCAGGACGAGGGCCGTATAGGCGCTAGGGGAGTCGGCGGCCAGGGCCGCGCCCGCGCCCAGACTGCCCAGCGAGAAGCCGATGTTGAGCATCACCCGGGTGTACGCGCTGGCCGCGACCAGCGCCGAGGCGTCCGCGACCCGGGCCAGATAGGCGCCGCGGACCGGCCGCGAGGCGCTCTCGGCCAGCGCGATGGCGCAGACGACGGCGAGGAAGGCGGCGAAGCCGTCGACGAGCAGATACCCGGCGAAGGCGACCGCCCGGACGAGCACGGTGGCCAGATAGACCCGGCGGTGGCCGAACCGGTCCCCGAGCCGCCCGGCCGGGACGGCGACGGCGGGGCCGAGCAGGGCGGCGATCGTCAGACCGAGCCCGACCTGGGTGGCGCCGAGCCCGACGACCCGGGTGAAGAAGAGGGCGGCGCCGGTGTGGAAGAGGCCGTTGCCGATCCAGTCGACGAGGGTGGTGAGGGCGTACGCGCGCAGCGGGCCGCGGGGTGGCAGCAGGGCTGCCACCCCGGAGGAGGTGGAGGACATGCCCCCAGCCAACGGCCTTCCGCCGCCCGGCGACAGACATTTAGGCTGGGGCTCAATGCTCAGCTACCGCCTAGGCGTCGACGACCTCGCCGACATGCGCTTCGCCTGCTCGCCGCTCCTGGAGACCGCGACCAGCCTGTGGGCGCTGCGGCGCGCCGACAAGTACGCACTGCACCTGCCGTGGGTGCGCCGCACACGGGCGGCGCTGGCCGAGGCCACCGACCTGGACACCGCCCTCCTCGACGAGCTGACGGTACGCGGCAGCGGCTGGATCCCGGACTTCCTCACCCCGCGCCCCGACTCGCCGCTGCCGGAGGTACGGGACGAGCTGCGGCGGGTGCGGGAGACGGAGCCGGCGAAGGCGCTCCTGGACGTGAAGACGGCGTACGCGGACCGCGCCCTGCCGCCGCGCCTGTCCGAACTGGCCTCCTCTCCCGTCCGCTTGCGAGACGCGATGGCGGACGTGCTGGAGGCGTACTGGGAGCTGGCGATAGCGCCGCACTGGCCGCGGATGCGGGCCGTCCTGGAGGCGGACATGGTGTGGCGGGCGCGGCTGCTGGCCCACGAGGGGGCGGCGGCGGTGCTCACCTCGCTGGATCCGACGGCGGTGTGGCAGGGCGGGGAGCTGACGCTGTTCGTCCACCGGGACCTGGAGTTGGGGGCGGCGGTGGACGGGCGGGGGTTCTGGCTGGTGCCGACGCTGTTCGCGCAGCACACGATCAGTCCGGTGGGACCCGATGAGCCGCCGACGATCGCGTACCCGGCGCGGGGGGTGGGGACGCTGTGGGAGGCGCGTCCGCCGCGGCCGCCCGGCGCCCTCGCGTCCCTGGTGGGAGCGCCCAAGGCGGCCCTCCTCCTGGCCCTGGACGGCCCGGCGTCCACGACGGAACTGGCCCGCCGCCTGTCCGTCACGCCGAGCGCGGTCTCCCACCACCTGTCGGTGCTGCACCGGACGGGGCTGGTGAGCCGGGCTCGGGCGGGGAGGGTGGTGCTGTACGCGCGGACGGGGGTGGGGGACGCACTCGCGTCCCCGGAGGCGGTGAGCCCCTCCCCGCCCCTTCCCTAGACCCTCCGGGGGTGGGTGGGGCGGAGGTGGCTTCCCGGGAGCTACGCCCCCGGACCCCGTTCGCGGCGACTGCGGGTTGTCCGTGGCTGGTCGCGCAGTTCCCCGCGCCCCTGACAGGGCTCGTGCTAC
>NZ_BAAACA010000019.1:0-40481 GCF_039521265.1 Streptomyces crystallinus
GCCCCGGGGTCCGGGGGCCCGCCCCCACCCACCCCCGGAGGGTTTAGGGAAGGGGCGGGGTGGGGGAACTGACCGCCGACGCCACCGCACCCGCGTCGTCCAGCATCACCAGGTGCCCCGCCCCCTCAGCCACCCGCAGCACACCCCCCAGCACATCCGCCAGGTCCCGCTGGCGCGCCAGCCACCCCGCACCCCCCGCCCCGCCCGCCAGCACCGTCACCGGCACCCTGGGCAGCGGCACACGGTCGCGCAGGCAGAGGAGTTCCGCCGCGACCGGGCGGTAGCGGGCGTTCTCCAGGAGCACGCCCCGCCACACCCGCGAGGAGCGGTAGCAGCGGACCAGACGGGCCGCCGCCGGATCGCCCCCGCCCGTCCGCGACAGCCGTACCGCGGCGCGCCGCAGCAGCGGGCCCACGGCCGCCGGCAGGCCCAGCCCCGCCAGCACCGCCCCGCCCGCCCGCGCCGAGGCCACCCGCGCCCCCGCCGCCACCGGCACCCGTACGTCCGGCTCCACCGAGGAGTCCACCAGGACGAGCGCGGCCGTGCGCTCCGGGTGCAGCCGCGCGAACGCCTCCGCGTGGAAGCCCGCGATCGAGTGCCCCACCACCGTCACCGGTCCGGCCACCCCCACCGCGTCCAGCACGGCCGCGATCCGGTGCGCCTCCCCCGAGACCGTGGGCGGCGCCGGGAACGGGCCGGAGAGGCCGTGCCCGGGGCGGTCGAAGCGGACCACCGTGCAGTGCGGCGCCAGCAGCGCCACCACCTCGTCCCAGTCGAACCAGGCCATGCCCAGACCCGCGCTGAGCAGCACGGGCGGACCGCTCCCCTCGACCAGCACGTGGTGCGGGACCCCGTCGATGCGTACGAACGTCATACGCGATTCTCGCGCGCCACCGCGTACGCCAGCACCCCCAGCCACACCGCCACGCACAGCACCTGTGCCCGCTGCCCGGCCCCCAGCGCCCAGGTCCCGCGGCCGGCCTGGAACGCGGCGATCGCGGCCAGCGTCCAGGCGGTGGCGGCCAGTTCGAGGGCGGCCAGCACCGGCCCCACCCGGGCCAGCGCGGCCCAGCGGCGGTAGCGGCGGGCCGCGACCGTCAGACAGCCGACGGCCACCAGGGCGCCCGCCATCGCGAGGCTGCTGCTGACCGCGTGCGCGGTGTGCGTGGCCGGGACCAGGCCCGCCGTCTCGCGGGCCGCGCACTCGGGGTCGACGGTCGGCGCGCAGCTCAGCGGAAGCCGCGAGTCGGCCACGGTCGCCGCGCCGAACAGCACAAGCCCGGACCACCCGGCCAGCGACCAGGCCCGCCGCTCGCACCGCCACAGCGCCCACGCCGACCCGGCGAGCACCAGCACCCCGGCCGTCAGATCGGTGGCCCGGAAGAGCCCGCCGAGCGGCTGGTCGGCGGCGGCGAGCTCGCTGACGTACGTCCGGACGGGGTCGAGGCCGGTGTGCAGGAGCACTTCGAGCACCCAGGCGGTGTACGCGAGCGCGCCGAGCGCCAGCAGGACCACCGCGGGCCGGACGCGTGAACCAGCTAGGGGCATAGTGGCGCCAAGGGTACTTATGGCGTCCCCGCCGTCCGGCGCTCGCGGGGGGCCACGAGCTCTGCCACTTCGGTCGCGTCCGTGGTCGTCATGGGCTCATGCTCGCCGGGGCGCCCCGGCCCCGCACGTCGAGCCATACCGGGTGGGGGTAAGGTGCGGTCCATGGGGAGCGCGCGGAGGACCACGGCGTACGGGCAGTTGCTGCTCTGCGCCGCGCTGCTCTTCGGGATCTTTGCGATGCACACGCTCGGGCATCCGGCGGAGCACTCGGCACCAGCCGGGGAGCATGCCGCGAGGGCCGCCGGGGGGCACTCCCCCGCCACCGCCGGGGCGCACGCGCCGACGCCGGCCATGGAGGCGCCCGCCCCCGTCACGGCCGCTCTCCACGGAGCCGCCGCCGCTCCCCGCCATGAGCCGATGCGCGGGATGGACCCCGGGTCCGTGTGTCTCGCGGTGCTCGGTGCGTGGGGGCTCGCCCTGCTCGCCGTACGGCTGCTGGCGGTGCGCGGCCGCACCCCGGGAGCGGTGGTCGCCCGCGGCCGGACCCTGCGGCCGCTGTGGCCGAACCCGCCCCCTCCCTACGGGAGTTCCGTCGCCGCCTTGTCGGTACTGCGCCAGTAGGAGCGCGCGAAGCAGGAGACGCGCCCCTACTTCCGCATGCCCACACCACGAGGTGCATCCCGTCATGTCCGCACACCCCACCCGACGCGCCGTGCTCGGCGCCACCACCGCCGTCGCGGGCGGCACCCTGCTCGCCGCCTGCTCGTCCGGCTCCATGGACGGCACGGCCCACGGCTCCCGGCCTTCGGCCGCTCCCGGCGGCTTCGTCGACCCGGCCGGTCCGGAGGTCGCCGCCGCCGAGGCCCGGCGCGGCTCCGGGCCCGTCCGCGACGTCAGGCTGACCGCCACCGCGGCCCCGCTCGACCTGGGCGGCCCCACCGTCCGCTCCTGGGCGTACGGCGACCGGCTGCCCGGCCAGGAGGTGCGGGTGACCGCGGGCGACACGCTCGCGCTCACCCTCGCCAACCACCTTCCCGAGCCGACCTCGCTGCACTGGCACGGCCTCGCCCTGCGCAACGACATGGACGGCGTGCCGGGGCTCACCCAGCGGCCCGTCGCGCCGGGCGCGTCCTTCACGTACAAGTTCGCCGTCACCCGCCCCGGCACCTACTGGTTCCACCCGCACTCCGGCGTCCAGCAGGACCGGGGGCTGTACGCCCCGCTGATCGTCGAGGACCCCAAGGAGCCGCTGGCGTACGACCGGGAGTGGGTCGTGGTCCTGGACGACTGGGTCGACGGGGTGGACGGCTCGACCCCGGACGCGGTCCTCGCGGAGCTGCGGGCCGGGATGGGCGGCGGGTCCGGCGGCGGCATGGGCGACATGGCGGGCATGGACCACTCCGGCCACGACATGCCCGGCACGGCCTCGCCGAGCGCCACCGGCCGCGGCGGCCCCTCCCGGATGCTCATGGCCGCCACCAGCCCGCTGCTGGGCGGGGACGCGGGTGACGTCGCGTATCCGTACTACCTCATCAACGGCCGTACGCCCCAGGCCCCTTCCTCCTTCACGGCGAAGCCGGGCGAGCGCATCCGGCTGCGGATCGTCAACGCGGGCGGCGACACCGCCTTCCGGGTGGCGCTCGGCGGCCATGAGCTGACCGTGACCCACACGGACGGCTTCCCGGTCCGCCGCACCACGACCGACGCGCTGCTGCTCGGCATGGGCGAGCGGTACGACGTGCTCGTCACGGCGGGCGACGGGGTGTTCCCGCTGGTGGCCGAGGCCGAGGGGAAGAAGGCGGCGGCGCTCGCGGTGCTGCGCACCGGCGCCGGGTCCGCGCCCGACGCCTCGGTACGCCCCAAGGAGCTGGCCGGGCGGCTGCTGACGGCCGACCGGCTCTCCCCCGACGCGTCCGTGGCGCTGCCCCCGAAGGCGCCCGACCGGACCGTGAAACTGACGCTGACCGGCGGGATGGCGAAGTACGACTGGGCCTTCGACAAGCAGCCGTACCGGCCGGACCAGCGCCACCCGGTCCGGGCGGGCGAGCGGGTGCGGCTGGTCTTCGCCAACACCACCTCGATGTGGCACCCGGTGCATCTGCACGGCCACACCTTCGCGCTGGCGGGCGGCGCGGCCGGGGCCCGCAAGGACACCGCGCTGGTCCTGCCCGGCAGGACGCTGACCGTGGACTTCGACGCCGACAACCCCGGCCTGTGGATGGTCCACTGCCACAACGTCTACCACTCGGAGGCCGGGATGATGACGGTCCTGGGGTACCGGAAGTAGGCCGGTGAGGGGGTGGAGCCGGGCGCGGCGCGCCGCGCTCCACCCCCCATCGCGTCGCTTTGACGATTACACTGGCGGGGTGCCTCAACTACGTCTCGCTCTGAATCAGATCGACTCGACCGTCGGCGCCATCGCGGCCAACGCCGAGGCGATCGTGCACTGGACCCGGCACTGCGCCGAGCAGGGCGCGCACCTCGCCGCCTTCCCCGAGATGATGCTGACCGGCTACCCCGTCGAGGACCTGGCGCTGCGGTCCTCGTTCGTCGAGGCCTCCCGGCAGGCGCTCACCGACCTGGCGGCGCGGCTGGCCGCCGAGGGCCTGGGCGAGCTGCCGGTGGTCGTGGGCTACCTCGACCGCTCCGGCGACCGGCCCCGCTACGGCCAGCCCGCGGGCGCCCCGCGCAACGCGGGCGCCGTGCTGCACCGGGGCGAGGTCGTCCTCAGATACGCCAAGCACCATCTGCCCAACTACGGCGTCTTCGACGAGTTCCGGTACTTCGTGCCGGGGGAGACCCTGCCGGTGATCCGGGTCCACGGCGTCGACGTGGCCCTAGCCATCTGCGAGGACCTCTGGCAGGACGGCGGCCGCGTCCCGGCCACCCGCTCGGCCGGGGCCGGGCTGCTGCTCTCCATCAACGCCTCGCCGTACGAGCAGAACAAGGACGACACCCGGCTCGAACTGGTCCGCAAGCGCGCCCAGGAGGCCGGGTGCACCACCGCCTACTTGGCGATGACCGGCGGCCAGGACGACCTGGTCTTCGACGGCGACTCCATCGTCGTCGACCGGGACGGCGGGGTCGTCGCGCGCGCCCCGCAGTTCAGCGAGGGCTGTGTGCTGCTCGACCTGGAGCTGCCCGCGGCGGGCCCGGTCCCGTCCGGGACGGTCGACGACGGGCTGCGGATCGAGCACGTGACGCTCTCCGAGGACCCCGTCCCGGCGTACGAGCCGGAGCTCACCGGCGGGCAGGCGGAGCGGCTCGACGACGACGAGGAGGTCTACTCGGCGCTGGTCACGGGGCTGCGCGCGTATGTCGTCAAGAACGGCTTCCGGTCCGTCCTGATCGGCCTGTCCGGCGGCATCGACTCGGCGCTGGTCGCCGCGATCGCCTGCGACGCACTGGGCGCGGAGAACGTGTACGGCGTGTCGATGCCGTCCAAGTACTCCTCGGAGCACTCCAAGGAGGACGCGGCCGAGCTGGCCCGGCGCACCGGGCTGAACCTGCGCACGGTGAGCATCGAGCCGATGTTCAGCGCGTACATGGACTCGCTGGGCCTGACCGGGCTCGCCGAGGAGAACCTCCAGTCGCGGCTGCGCGGCACGACGCTGATGGCGATCTCCAACCAGGAGGGCCATCTGGTGCTGGCGCCGGGCAACAAGTCGGAGCTGGCGGTGGGGTACTCGACGCTGTACGGCGACTCGGTCGGCGCGTACGGCCCCATCAAGGACGTCTACAAGACGACCGTGTTCCGTCTCGCCAAGTGGCGCGACAAGGCGGCGGCCGAGCGCGGCGAGGTCCCGCCGATCCCGGAGAACTCGATCACCAAGCCGCCCAGCGCCGAGCTGCGCCCGGACCAGGTCGACACGGACTCGCTGCCGGACTACCCGGTCCTGGACGCGATCCTGGCGATGTACGTCGACCGCGACCAGGGCCGCGAGGCGATCGTGGCGGCCGGGTTCGACGCGGAGCTGGTGGCGCGGACGCTGCGGCTGGTGGACACCGCCGAGTACAAGCGGCGCCAGTACCCGCCGGGCACCAAGATCTCGGCGAAGGGCTTCGGCAAGGACCGGCGGCTGCCGATCACCAACCAGTGGCGCGAGTCGGTCTGACCCGCACCCGGCGGCCGGCGGCTCGGGTGCCGCCGGCCGCCGGGCCTTCGGCCTGTCGGGGTCAGATCTTCAGCCGTGCGGCGATCGGCAGGTGGTCACTGGGCGTGCGGCCCAGCGTCCACGACGACTTCGGCTCGACGCCCTTGACCATGATCTGGTCGATCCGGGCCATCGGGAAGGACGCGGGCCAGGTGAAGCCGAAGCCGTTGCCGGCCGCGCCCTGGGTGGAGCGCATCTGCGAGGTGATGTTGTTCAGGGCGCGGTCGTTCATGGTGCCGTTGAGGTCGCCGAGCAGGACCACCTTCCTGACCGGCTCGCTCGCGATCGCGTCGCCCAGGGCGTCCGCGCTGGCGTCCCGCTGGCGCGCGGTGAACCCGGCGCTCAGCTTCACCCGCACCGAGGGCATGTGCGCCACGTACACCTTGACCTGGCCCGCGGGGGTGCTCACGGTGGCCCGCATGGCGCGGGTCCAGCCCATCCGGATGTCGACCGGCTCGGCGTCGCTCAGCGGGTACTTCGACCACAGGCCCACCGTGCCCTGCACCGAGTGGTGCGGATAGGTCGCGGCCAGCGCCTTCTCGTACGCGTCGACGCTGCGGCCCGGCAGCTCCTCCAGGGCGAGGACGTCGGCGCCGGAGGCGATGAGGTCGCGGGCGGTGCCGGCCGGGTCGGGGTTGTCGGCGTTGACGTTGTGCGTGGCGACGACCAGGTTGCCGCCCTTGCTCTCCTTGTCGGTGAGCAGCCCGCCGAAGAGGTTGAGCCAGACGAGGGCCGGCAGCACCAGGGCGATCAGCGCGGTCGCCGAGCGCCGCCACAGGGCGAGGCCCAGGAGCACCGGAACGAACACGCCGAGCCACGGCAGGAAGGTTTCCGTGAGGCTGCCGAGGTTGCCGATCCGGTTGGGGATCTTCGCGTGGACCAGCATGACCAGCGCGATCAGCACCGCGAGCCCGGCCAGGACGAGGCCGCGCCGCCAGATGCCCGGATCGTTCTTCCAGCCGTCCAGCAGGCGTCGGACCCGGGATCCGGAGCGCTCGCCCTCCGCGCTGCCGTTCCCCGTCTCCGCCACGTACGCCCGCGTCATACCGCTGTCCTCACTGCCTTGCCTTCGCACACCGTCGCCCCGATGACCCTAGGCGATGGGGGGTGCCTTTCCCTGCTGTCGTACTGCCTGTCGTACTGCCTCGATGACGACGGGGCGCCGCGCCGGGTTCCAGCCGGTCACGGCCACGGCGCCTGCTGTGACAAAACGCGCATATTTGCGGCCCAGAGTGGTTTAAAGCTCATGTATTTGCGTGACTGAGGCACCCACTTCCCGTCGACGGGGGTGGGATGCCACCATGGAAGTGGTCCGGAGACGCCGTCAGGGCGCTTCGAGATGACGAACAGGAGCCGTTGCGATGACGCAACAGATCAAGGCTGCGCAGAATCCGCCCGCGGAACGTTCCGACAGCAGCAAGGCGCTGTACGGGGGCAAGTCCACGCGCCGCGTCACGGTCCACGACATCGCCGCCGCCAAGGCGCGGGGCGAGAAGTGGCCCATGCTCACCGCCTACGACGCGATGACCGCGTCCGTCTTCGACGAGGCCGGGATCCCGGTCCTCCTCGTGGGCGACTCGATGGGCAACTGCCACCTGGGCTACGAGACCACCGTCCCGGTCACGCTCGACGAGATCGCCATGCTGTCCGCCGCGGTCGTACGGGGCAGCAAGCGCGCCCTCGTCGTCGCGGACCTGCCGTTCGGCACCTACCAGGAGGGCCCGGTGCAGGCGCTGCGCAGCGCCACCCGCCTGATCAAGGAGGCCGGCGTCGGGGCCGTCAAGCTGGAGGGCGGCGAGCGCTCGCTGGCCCAGACCGAGCTGCTCGTGCAGTCCGGCATCCCGGTCATGTCCCACCTGGGCCTTACCCCGCAGTCCGTGAACGCCATGGGCTACCGGGTGCAGGGCCGCTCCGACGAGGCCGCGCACCGGCTGCTGCACGACGCGAAGGCGGCGGAGTCGGCGGGCGCGTTCGCGGTGGTGCTCGAACTCGTACCGGCCGAGGTGGCCGCCGAGATCACGCGCTCGCTGCACATCCCCACGGTGGGGATCGGGGCGGGCGTCTCGTGCGACGCGCAGGTGCTGGTGTACACGGACATGGTGGGGCTGACCGGCGGGAAGGTGCCGCGGTTCACGAAGCAGTACGCGGATATGCGCCGGGTCCTCGGTGACGCGGCCAAGGAGTTCGCGGGCGAGGTCGTGGACGGGGCGTTCCCGGCGGAGGAGCACACGTTCCACTAGGCCTGGTCGTTCGACTGCGGGCCGTCTTGGGCTGGTCGCGCAGTTCCCCGCGCCCCTAGGTACTCAGGGGCGCGGGGCTGTGACGTTGTGCGGCTCTGCCGCGTGGGCGCGCTCGGCCACCGACGGCCCGCAGCCGAAGCAGCGACCGGTCACCCAGGAACACACGGCCCAGCCGTGCCCGTGTCGGCGGGCTGTCGGCCCTTGTAGGCGGGCTGTCGGTGGATTGTCGGTGGCGGCTGGCACCTTTGGGGGCATGACGCGAATCGACGACAACCCCGAAGGCGGCGCGGCCAACGCCGTCACGGTGCGGGGGCTGGTGAAGCACTTCGGCGACACCAAGGCGCTGGACGGCGTGGACCTGGACGTACGCGAGGGCACGGTCCTCGGAGTCCTGGGTCCCAACGGCGCCGGCAAGACCACCCTCGTCCGCTGCCTGTCCACCCTGATCGTGCCGGACTCCGGCACCGCCACCGTCGCCGGGTACGACGTGGTGAAGCAGCCCCGCCAGCTGCGCCGCACCATAGGCCTCACCGGGCAGTACGCCTCGGTGGACGAGAAGCTGTCCGGCTGGGAGAACCTGTACATGATCGGGCGGCTGCTCGATCTGTCCCGCAAGGACGCCAGGGCCCGCGCCGACGAGCTGCTGGAGCGCTTCTCGCTGACCGAGGCCGCCAAGCGGCCCGCGATGAACTACTCCGGCGGTATGCGCCGCCGCCTCGACCTCGCCGCCTCGATGATCGGCAACCCGGCCGTCCTCTACCTGGACGAGCCCACCACCGGTCTCGACCCGCGCACCCGCAACGAGGTGTGGGACGAGGTCCAGCGGATGGTGGCCGAGGGCGCCACCGTCCTGCTCACCACGCAGTACATGGAAGAGGCCGAGCAGCTGGCCAACGAGCTGACGGTCATCGACCGCGGCAAGGTCATCGCCAACGGCGGCATCAACGAGCTGAAGGCGAAGGTCGGCGGGCGCACCCTGCAGATCCGGCCCGCCGACCCGGCCCAGCTGGGCGCCATGGCCCGGGCCATCACCGAGGCCGGTCTCGACGGGGTCTCCGGCACCCAGGCGATCCCCGACGAGGGCCTGCTGAACGTGCCGATCCTCAGCGACGAGCAGCTGACCGCCGTGGTCGGCCTGCTGGGCGCGCGCGGCTTCGGCATCGCCCACATCGGCACCCATCTGCCCAGCCTGGACGAGGTGTTCCTGGCCATCACCGGCCAGAAGCCCACCCACCAGGAGTCCGAGAGCGACGAGCACACCGAGGAGGTCGCGGCATGAGCACCGCCACCACCGCCAAGGCGGCCCCCACCAAGGCGCCGACCGGCATCCGCCCGCCCGCGGCCGACGCCGACGGCCGGATCGGCCCGCGCGCCAACCTGCGCCACATAGGCGCCCTGGTGCGCCGCAACGCACTCCAGATCAAGCAGGACCCGGAGTCGATGTTCGACGCCGTGTTCATGCCGATCATCTTCACCCTGCTGTTCGTGTACGTCTTCGGCGGCGCGGTCTCCGGCAAGGGCAACCAGGACGCGTACGTCAACTACCTGATCCCGGGCCTGATGGCGATGCAGGGCCTCAACATCGCGATGGCGGTGGGCACCGGCATCAACGACGACTTCAAGAAGGGCGTCATGGACCGGTTCCGGACCATGCCCATCGCCCGGTCGTCGGTGCTGATCGCCAAGATCGTGGTCGAGATCGGCCGGATGGTCGTGGCCACCACGATCCTGCTCACCATGGGCTTCATCCTCGGCTTCTCGGTCGAGACCTCGGTGTTCGAACTGCTCGCGGCGGTCGGCCTGTCGCTCCTTTTCGGCGCCTCGCTGATGTGGATCTTCATCCTGCTCGGTCTCACCATGAAGACGGCGCAAGCCGTCCAGGGAGTGGCGATGCTGGTGCTGATGCCGTTGCAGTTCGGCTCGTCGATCTTCGCCAAGCCGACCACGATGCCGGGCTGGCTCCAGACCTTCACGGACTACAACCCGCTCTCCAACCTCGCCGACGCGGCCCGCAACCTGGTCAACGGCGGCCCGGTCGCCCACTCGGCCCTGATGACGCTGGGCTGGGCGGTGGCGATCACCGTGATCACGGCGCCGCTCGCGGTGGCCAAGTTCCGCAAGCGGACCTGATCCTGACGTGTTGTCAGTCGCGTTCGCGCTGTGCCAGGGCGGCGGCCTCCTCCAGGGAGAGGCCGCCGCCCTCGGCGTACGCGGCGGCGTAGGCGGCGGGGTCGAGCAGCGGGCGGACCGCCGCCTCGACCCTGTCGCGCATCTCGACCTCCATCGGGGAGGCGAAGTGGACCGCCGGCAGCAGCGCGTCGTGCGCGCCGACCAGCCGGGCCGCGTCGGCGGCGGTCGCGCTGCCCGGCTCCACCAGCCCCGCCCACGCCCAGGCGACGGAGAGCAGATGCACCGGGACCATCTGCGGCGCGACCATCCGGGCCATCGGCTCCACGGACCGCCGCAGCGCGGCGCGGGCGTCCACCAGGCCCTTGTCGTAGGCGCCCTCCAGGTTCTCCAGCCAGGCCCGGATGCCGATCACGAAGCCCTCGAAGAGCGCGAGGTTGCTCGACTTGAACTCCTCCAGCATCAGCGCGAGCTGCTCCCGCGCCTCCGGGATCCGCTGGGTGCGGCCCAGCCACATCGCCAGGAACATCCGGGCGGCGGGCTGCGCCTCGTACCCCGCCGGGCGGCCCGCCGCGACGATCTCGCGCAGCATCGCCTCGCCGCGCTCGCCCTCGCCGGTCTCCAGGAGCACCGAGGCGAGCCGCGCCTTCAGGAGCGACACCTGGCTCTGGGCGCCCAGCCGTTCGGCGTACCGCACGGCCTCGCTGTAGTCCTCGCCGGCCAGGGCGTACTCGCCGCGCCGCTCGCGGGCCTCACCGCGTGCGGAGAGCGCCTCGGCGGCGCCCCAGTCGTCGCCCAGGCGCCGGAAGATGTCGAGCCCGGCCTCGGCGTCGAGGGTGGCCTCACCGGCCCAGTCGCTGCGGTTGGCGAGGACGTTGGCGCGCATCTGGAGGGCGTTGGCGAGCTCCCACTCGTAGCCGAACTCCTCGCAGGCCGAGACCGTGGCGTCCAGCAGCTCCTTGAGCGCCTCCGCGTCACTGGTCATGATCACCGGGAAGAACCAGAGCGCGCCGGGCATCTTGCAGGTCTGCGGCAGCCCGGGCCGGTAGACGTCCACGATGGTGCGCAGCCGCTCCTGGGCCTCGGGCGTCGTCCAGTCGTCGCCGGTGTGGTCCATGGAGGCGAGCAGGAACAGCCGCACCCCGCGCCGGGCCTCCTGGAGCACCTCGGGCTCCATGGGCGGCGGGCTGTCGGTACAGCGCGCGAAGACCGGGGGCGCGGGCTCGGCGGGCGGCGCGAACGGGTCGGGGCCGAGCTCCGCGACCGCCCCGGCCCAGCGGTGGGCCTCGCCGCGCAGATCGCGCATGTGCCAGTACGAGCCCAGCGCGTGCACCATGCAGAGCGCCTCCTGCTCGTCGGCGAGGTCCACGGCCCGGCGCAGCGCGGTGCGCAGGTTCTCGTACTCCCGCTCCAGGAGCGCGACCGCGGCGCGCTGCCCGGCGCCGCGCAGCAGCGGGTCGGTGGTCCTGGCCAGCTCGCGGTAGTGCACCAGGTGGCGGCGCTCGGTGGCGGCCCGGTCCCCGGCGTCGTCGAGGCGCTCCGCGGCGTACTCGGCGACGGTCTCCAGCAGCCGGTAGCGCATCTCGCCGCCGTCCCCGGGCGCGGCGACGACCAGCGACTTGTCGACGAGGGAGCCGAGTAGCGGGGCGACGTCGCGGGCGGCGACGCCCTCGCCGTCCGCGCACACCTCCTCCGCCGCCGCGAGCCCGCTGCCGCCCGCGAAGACGGAGAGGCGGCGCAGCACCGTACGCTCGGGGGCCTCCAGCAGCTCCCAGGACCAGTCGACGACCGCGCGCAGGGTCTGCTGGCGCGGCAGTACGGTACGGCTGCCGCTGGTCAGCAGGCGGAAGCGGTCGTCGAGCCGGTCCGCAATCTGACGCGGCGTCAACATCCGTAGCCGGGCGGCGGCGAGCTCCACCGCGAGCGGCAGCCCGTCCAGGCGGCGGCAGATCTCGGCGGCCGCCCCGGGGTCGTCCTCCACCCGGAAGCCCGGCCGCGCCGCCGCGCCCCGGTCCGCGAGCAGCCGCAGCGCCACCGGCCCCGGCAGCGGCTCCACCGGCCGCACCAGCTCGCCCGGCACCCCGAGCGGCTCCCGGCTGGTGGCGAGGATGGTCAGCCGCGGACAGCGGGCGAGCAGGTACTCGGCGAGCGCGGCGGCCGCGTCGATCACATGCTCGCAGTTGTCCAGGAGCAGCAGCATCCGGCGGCGCTCGCAGTGCGCGGCGAGGTGGACGAGCGGGTCGCCCACCGTGCGGTCGGCGGCCCTCAGCTCCTCGGCGCCGGCGCCGTGCAGCACGGTCTCGCGGGCGCCGACCGAGGTGAGGACGGCGGCGGGCACGGCCGCCGGGTCGGCCACCGGGGCCAGCTCGGCCAGCCACACCCCGTCGGGCCAGCCGTCGCCGGCCGCGCCGACGGCCTCGGCGGCCTCCTGGGAGAGCCGGGTCTTGCCCGCCCCGCCGGGCCCGAGCAGCGTCACCAGGCGCGCGGCGCCCAGGTCGCCCCGGATCGCCTCGATGTCGGCCTCGCGCCCCACGAAGGAGGTGAGCCGGGCACGCAGATTGCCCGGCGCGGCGGGGCGGGCGGCGGGCCCGGGGTCCGGGGCGGGCGCCGATGGCGCGTCGGGGGTGTGCAGCAACTCGCCGTGCAGTGCCCGCAGTTCGGGGCCCGGGTCGGCGCCGAGTCGGTCGGCGAGGGTGCGGCGGACGTCCTCGTACGCGGCGAGCGCCTCGGCGGTGCGGCCCGCCGCGCGCAGGGCGCGGATGCGCAGGGTGTGCAGCGGCTCGTCGAGCGGGTGGGCGGCGCAGAGCGCGGCGAGCTCGGGCAGCACCTCGTCGGCCCGGCCGAGGGCGAGCGCGGCGGCGAGCCGCGCGCGGCGGGCGTCCAGGCGGCGGGCCTCCCAGCGGGCCGCCTCGGCCGCGCGGTCGGGCAGGTCGGCGAGGACCGGGCCGGTCCACAGCGCCAGCGCGTCGTCCAGCCGGGACAGCGCCTTGGCCGGGTCGCCCTGCTCCAGGGCGCGGGTGCCCTCCCCGGCGAGCCGCTCGAAACGGAAGAGGTCGACGTCGTCCGGTTCGGCGTCCAGGCGGTAGCCGCCGCCCTCCACCGAGGCGATCGCGCCGTGCCCGGCGACCCGGCGCAGCCGCCCCACCAGCGCCTGGAGCGCGCCGGCCGCGTCGGCGGGCGGCTCGCCGTTCCACACCTCGTCGACCAGCAGGCCGACCGGGACCGTACGCCCGGGGCGCAGGGCGAGCACGGTCAGCAGGGCGCGCAGCCGCGCCCCGCCGACGGCCACGGCCGTTCCCTCGGGGTGGAGCAGTTGGGTGGTGCCGATAATCCGGTAGCGCACGGGCCCATTCTCCGTGACCGGCGGCGCGCCCGTGCCCCCGCCTGCCAACTCCCGGCCAAGGGCCGGTGGCCAGGGGTGGAACTCGTACGGGATCGCCGGACGTTGCCGGGGTATCAGATGTACGGTCGGGCCGTCCGACCGCACCTCCACCCCGGGAGCCCCGCACATGGCCACCGCCACCTCGCGCCGCAGCGACCGGAGGATCAGCCCGGTCTTCCTGGGGATCGTCGCCGTCACGGCGGTCGGCGGATGGGCGGTGTGGACCGGGTTCTCCACCGCCCCCGGCTTCGCCGTCTTCCTCTTCGTGACGGGCGCCTGGATCGTCTCCCTGTGCCTGCACGAGTACGCGCACGCCCGCACCGCCCTGCACGGCGGGGACATCACGGTGGGCGCCAAGGGCTATCTGACGCTCAACCCGCTGAAGTACACGCACGCGATGCTGTCGATCGTGCTGCCGGTCATCTTCGTGATCATGGGCGGCATCGGTCTGCCCGGCGGCGCGGTGTTCATCGAGCACCAGCGGATCCGGGGCCGCTGGAAGCACAGCCTGATCGCGGCGGCGGGCCCGCTCACCAACGTGCTCTTCGCCGTCGTGTGCACGGCGCCGTTCTGGCTGCACGCGCTGGACGGCGTGCCCGCCGAGTTCCGCTACGCGCTGGCGTTCCTGGCGCTGCTCCAGGTGACGGCGGCGATCTTGAACTCCCTGCCGGTCCCGGGCCTGGACGGGTACGGGGTGATCGAGCCCTGGCTGTCGCACGGCGTGCGCCGCCAGATCGAGCCGTTCGCGCCCTTCGGGCTGCTGGCGGTCTTCGCGTTCCTGTGGCTGCCGTCGGTGAACGACGTGTTCTTCGACGCCATCCACGCCGTCCTGCGCGCGCTCGGCGTCACCGAGTGGGACACCTACTGGGGCCAGCGCCTCTACCGGTTCTGGCAGGGCACGCCGGACATCCCCTCGCTCACCGGCTGACGGCCGCGGCCCGCTCGGCCTTCGCCCTGCGCAGGTAGTACCAGGCCATGTTGGAGGAGAGCCCGGCGAGCAGGATCCAGACGACGCCGGTCCAGTTGCCCTGGACGAAGGAGACCACGGCCGCGGCGACGGCGAGGACGCAGACGACGAGGGCGTACAGAGCGAGGCGGGGCATGGGGGTCGGCTCCTGTCCGGGTACGGCGCTGATGCCCGTCCAGTGTCCCCCATGCCCCGGGCGGACCTACACGTCGGTCACGCGCAGCCCGGCGTGCGCCTTGTAGCGACGGTTGACGGAGATCAGGTTGGCGACCAGCGACTCCACCTGGTGGGCGTTGCGCAGCCGACCGGCGAAGACGCCCCGCATCCCCGGGATCCGGGCGGCCAGCGCCTGCACCAGGTCGGTGTCGGCGCGGCTCTCGCCCAGCACCATCACATCGGTGTCGATCTCCTCGATGGAGGCGTCCTGGAGGAGCACGGCCGAGAGGTGGTGGAAGGCGGCGGTCACCCGCGAGTCCGGCAGTAGGGCGGCGGCCTGCTCGGCGGCGCTGCCCTCCTCGGGCTTCAGGGCGTACGCGCCCTTCTTGTCGAAGCCGAGCGGGTTGACGCAGTCCACGACCAGCTTGCCCGCGAGCTCCTCGCGCAGCGCCTGAAGGGTCTTGGCGTGCCCGTCCCACGGCACGGCGACGATCACGATGTCGCTGCGGCGCGCGCACTCGGCGTTGTCCGCGCCCTCGACCCCGAGGCCGAGCTCCTCGGCCGCCGCGCGCGCCCGCTCGGCGGCCCGCGAGCCGATGATCACCTTCTGGCCGGCCCGGGCCAGCCGGTAGGCGAGCCCGCGCCCCTGGTCCCCGGTGCCCCCGAGCACGCCGACGACCAGGCCGGAGACGTCGGGCAGCTCCCACGGGTCCCTGGCGGCGGGCTTCGGGGTGTTCTCAGCGCTGTCAGTGGAAGTCATGGGCCGACCTTACGCCGGGCATTACCGGGTGGTACGCGCCAGGTGCGGCCGGATGCGACCGGGTGCACCCCGGGGTGGCGGCGGCCCCCGTTCGGGTGAGGAGTGGCGGATGCGCCTCGCCGGGGCGCTTGGTGCGGCAGGATGCCGGGGCATGGATGCCGTACGCGTCGCACTGTTGCGGGAGGTCCTCGCGGGGACGGAGTGGCTGCGCGGGACCCGCCGTTTCGCCGGGGTGCTGCGGGGGTCGGTGGTGCCGAACGGCGGGGGCCTGCTGCTGGTGGGCACCGAGGCGTACGAGCCCTGGCACCTGGCCGCGCACCTCACCGACGAGGCCGCGTGGTCGGGCGTGCCCGAGCTCACCCCCACGCTGGTACGCCACCGGGTCGAGCCGGGCCGGGGCCCGCACCTCTCGGTCGGCCTCGGCCGCCTGGAGGCGGCGGGCCGGGGCGCGACCCTGCTGGTGGTGGCCCCCGACCGCCCGGACGGCGGCCTCCTGGAGCGCGTCCACGACGCCCGCCGGGCCGGGGCGCGGGTGCTGGCGCTGGACGCGGGCGACCCGGAGGTACGGGACCTGGTCCACGAGTCCCTGACGGTCCCGCCCGGGGCGGAGGTGGACCTGGACACGGTGCAGCATCTGGTGAGCGCGGCGGCGGGGGAGAACGGGGTGCCGGCGCAGCGGGCCCGCCGGGGTTTGCGCGACCGCCTCTCCCACTTGGCGGACCACCTGACGGCCCCACCCCGCCCCCGCTGGTAACCCGGCCCGGCGTTTGTCTGCGGCGGTGTGGGTGGTTGCTCGCGCAGTTCCCCGCGCCCCCTTTTCGGCCCGGGGTTTGTCTGCGGCGGTGTGGGTGGTTGCTCGCGCAGTTCCCCGCGCCCCTAGGGGGTCCGGTTCGTTCGGCGGGTTGCCCGTGCCCCTGGGTAGTCCGGGTCGTTCGGCGGGTTCCTCGTGCCCCTGGGTAGTCCGGGTCGTTCGGCGGGGTCCCGCGCCCCCTGGAAAGCCCTCGTTCGTCTGCGGGCCGTGGCCTCTTCTCGCGCAGTTCCCCGCGCCCCTAAAAGCCTGTGGCTGAGCCGGGTTCTCCGGCTGCAACCGACCCCCTAGGGGCGCGGGGAACTGCGCGAGCAACCCACCACTCAGCCGCAGACAAAGGCCGGGCACAAGAAGGGGCGCGGGGAACTGCGCGAGCAACCCACCACCGGGCCGCAGACAAACCCGCACCGGGGTGCAGGAGGGGCTCAGGACTCCTCGTCCGGGGACTTGTCGTGCCACTTCGGATCCGTCTCCCACTCAAGATTCCGCTCCTGAGCGGTCCGCATCGCATGCTCCGCCTCCTCCCGCGACGCATAAGGACCGAACCGGTCCTTCGCAGGACACTCCGGCCCCTCCTCCACCTTGGCGTGGACCAGGCAGTAGAACCACTCCCCCGGCTTGCCGACCGCACGCTTCTTGAACAGGGCCATGGCGACGCTCCTCACTCGGACCTTCTCGACCATGCTGCCCCAAGGCGGCTGGATAGACTCGCCGGTATGTCTGGCCAGTCGCTGCTCGTACCAGGGGAGCTCTCTCCCACCCGCTCCGTCCCGGGGAACATCCGCCGCCCCGAGTACGTCGGGAAGCCCATGCCCGCGCCGTACACCGGCCCCGAGGTGCAGACCGCCGAAACGATTGAGCTCATGCGGATCGCGGGCCGGATCGCCGCCCGCGCGATGGAGGAGGCCGCCAAGCTCATCGCGCCGGGCGTGACCACCGACGAGCTCGACCGGGTCGCGCACGAGTACATGTGCGACCACGGCGCGTACCCCTCGACGCTCGGCTACCGGGGCTTCCCCAAGTCCCTGTGCAGCTCGGTCAACGAGGTCATCTGCCACGGCATCCCGGACTCCACCGTCCTGAACGACGGCGACATCGTGAACCTCGACGTCACCGCGTACATCGGCGGCGTACACGGCGACAACAACGCCACCTACCTCTGCGGCGACGTCGACGAGGAGTCGAAGCTGCTGGTCGAGCGGACCCGCGAGTCGCTCAACCGCGCCATCAAGGCCGTGAAGCCGGGCCGCCAGATCAACATCATCGGACGCGTCATCGAGTCGTACGCCAAGCGCTTCGGCTACGGCGTCGTACGCGACTTCACCGGCCACGGCATCAGCACCGCCTTCCACTCCGGCCTGATCGTGCCGCACTACGACGCGCCGCACGCCACCACCGTGATCAAGCCGGGGATGACGTTCACCATCGAGCCGATGCTGACGCTGGGGACGCACGAGTACGACATGTGGGAGGACGGCTGGACGGTGGTCACCCGCGACCGCCGGCGGACGGCCCAGTTCGAGCACACGCTGGTGGTGACGGAGACGGGCGCGGAGATCCTCACGCTGCCCTGATCATCCGGGCGCGTTCCGGGGTACGCATCAGACGTACGCACTTACCGACAGGGCGTCGGGAACCATTTGACTTAGGTAAGCCTAAGTAGGACGATCATACTGGTTCCCGTACCCCTCGGTCCCCGGAGGCACGCCTTGGACACGCCCTTCTCCACCGTCATCCGCACGGCGTCGCACGAACAGCACACCGAGGCGGAGAACTCCGGTTTCATGAGCGCCCTGCTCGGCGGCCGGCTCGGCGTCGAGGCGTACGCCCGCTACACCGAGCAGCTGTGGTTCGTGTACCAGGCCCTGGAGGACGGCGCGGCGGCGCTGCGCGAGGACCCGGTGGCGGGGCCGTTCATACGGCCCGAGCTGATGCGTACGGCCTCGCTGGAGCGGGATCTGACGCATCTGCGGGGCGCGGGGTGGCAGCGGACGGCTTCCCCGCTGCCCTCGACGCGGGCGTACGCGGCGAGGGTGCGCGAGTGCGCGGTGACCTGGCCCGCCGGGTATGTGGCGCACCACTACACGCGCTACCTCGGGGACCTCTCCGGGGGCCAGATCATCCGCGACAGGGCGGAGAAGACGTGGGGGTTCGCCCGGAAGGGCGACGGTGTGCGGTTCTACGTGTTCGAGGGGATCCCGAATCCCGCCGCGTTCAAGCGGGGGTATCGGGAGCTGCTGGACGGGGTGGATGTGGACGACTTGGAGAAGCAGCGGGTGGTGGAGGAGTGCCGGCGGGCGTTCGCCCTGAACACGGCGGTGTTCCGCGACCTGGAATCGGAGTTCCCCCTCAGCGCGTAGCGCTCCGCGTGGTGCCCGGCCTTTGTCTGCGGCTGAGTGGTGGGTTGCTCGCGCAGTTCCCCGCGCCCCTTCTTGCGCCCGGCCTTCGTCTGCGGGTGTGTGGTGGGTTGCTCGCGCAGTTCCCCGCGCCCCTGAAAAACCTCGGTCGTCTGCGGACCGTGGATGGCTGGTCGCGCAGTTCCCCGCGCCCCTAGGGGGTCGGCCGCAGCCGGAGAAACCAGCTCAGCCACAGGCTTTTAGGGGCGCGGGGAACTGCGCGAGAAGAGGCCACGGCCCGCAGCCGAAAGAGGGTTTTCCAGGGGGCGCGGGACCCCGCCGAACGACCCGGACTACCCAGGGACACGGGTAACCCGCCGAACGACCCGGACTACCCAGGGGCGCGGGTACCCGCCGAACGACCCGGACTACCTAGGGGCGCGGGGAACTGCGCGAGCAACCACCCACCTACCCGCAGACAAAGGCCGGGCCGAAAAGGGGGCGTGGGGTCAGGGCGTGTGCTGGAGTCGGACCCGGCCCCCCAGTTCGATCGTCGCCCCCGGCCCCGGCGCCGTAAGCAACTGCGAACCCACCCCTTGGGTGATGTTCAGCGCCCGCCCCAGCAGCGACGTGAGCAGCAGCGCCGCCGCCCCCGTGGCCTCATCCTCCTCCACCCCGTCCCCCCGCCCCGGAAACCCCCGCGCCCGCACCCGCCCCGCCGCCTCGTCCTCCCAGGCCCACGCGTACACCCACTCCCCCGGCTCCGGCACCTCCAGCGCGTCGACCTCGGCGGCCGAGGCGTACTGGCGCAGGGTGCGCGGCGGGGCCCACTCCGCGCGGGCCGTGATCCAGGTGAACTCGCCGTCCTGGCGCGCGAACACGTCCCCGACGGGCAGTTCCAGTACGTCGATGTCGAGCAGCCACGCCGCCCCCACCAGCGGGTGCCCCGCGAACGGCAGCCGCAGGCCCGGCGTGTAGATGTCGACCGCGCCCCGCTCGGGGTCGTCCACGAACACCGTCTCGCTGAAGCCGAGTTCCTTGGCCAGCGCCTGCCGGGCCGCCTCGTCGGGCAGCGCGGAGCCCTCGCGCACCACCCCGAGCGCGTTGCCGTGGCGGCCGTCGGGCCCGCAGAAGACCCTGAGCACGTCGATCAGTACACCCGGTACGCCGTTTTCCCTCACCCCGGCATTCAACAACACCCACGACGCCCGCGGGGCCGCACCCGGCCAAAGGGTGCGGCCCCGCGGACGGCGGCGGGCCGCAGATCAGGCACGGCCCGGCGCGCTGCGGCGACGCGCCGCGTACACCGCGGCCGCCCCGGTCACCGCGATCGCACCCGCCGCACCGAGCAGCGGCCCGGTCGGGGCGGAGGACCCGGTGGCCGCGAGCGAGCCGCCTACCGCCGGGCCGCCGACCGTGACGCCGCCCACCGTCGCACCGCCCACCGTCGCACCGCCGACGTTCCCGCCCGCACCCCCACCACCGGTGGTCGCGGCGCCGGTCCCGCCGGCCGACCCCCCGGCCGTACTGCCGCCCGTGACCGCCGTACCGCCACCTTCCAGGTCCGCCCCCTCGCTCAGCCCCAGCGCGACCGTGACCGGGTCGATGGCCTCGCCCGCGCGGTACTGCGACTGCTCACCGGGCCGGGCGAAGACCGCGGCGCCGTCGGCGGTGAAGGCCGCCGGGACGGCGCTCAGCCGCACCACGTCCTTGCGGGGCGTGAAGTCGGCCCGGGAGAGGTCGAGCGAGGCGAACTCGACGTTCCGCTTGACCCCCTGGGGCGTGCTGACGTCGACGTACAGCGAGCCCTTGGTGCCGGACGCCTCGATCCGTACGGCACCGAACGCGATGTCCAGACCGCCGTGGGCCGCGTACGTGAACCGGACCTTGCCCCGGAAGGAGGCGTTCACCTTCCGGGCGTCGGTCTTCAACTCGGCCTTGTCGAGCGGGAACCCGAAGGCGGACTTGGCGGCGGTCGCCCCCTCGGAGACCGTGGTGCTGCCGCCGGAGGCGATGTACGTACGCCATGACTCCTTCAGCCCCCAGCTCAGCTTGGCCTTGACGACTTCGGCGGGAGCGGTGGTGGGCGCGGGGGTGGTCGGCCTGGGCTTGGCGGGGGTGGGCTTGGCCGGGTCCGGCTTGGCCGGGTCGGGCTTCGCCGGGTCCGGCTTCGTGGGATCCGGCTTGGTCGGGTCCGGCTTCGTCGCGTCGCTCATCGGGAACGTCAGCGTCGCCGGGTCCAGCTTCTCCCCTTTCTTGTAGTTGCCGTTGAACGCCGCCGCGCCCTGCTCGGTGAGCGTGGCCGGGATGTCCTTGAGGACCATCGCCGCGCCCTGCGACGGCTTCACCCCGGACACGTCGAGGTCGGCGAGCGGCACGTCGTCGGCCGTCCTGTCCTTGCCGCCCTCCTTGGTGGTCACATCGGCCGTGAGGACCCCGTTCGTCGTGGTCGTCGTCACCTTCAGGTCGGACAGTTTGATGTCGAGCACCCCGCCGTGCGCCGAGAACCGGACGCTGCCCTTGAAGGCGGTGGCAGTGGCGTGCGTGGACATGTCGTACGTGCCCGTGCCGTCGGTGAAGGTGAACACGCCGTTGCCGGGGGCCTGCCGGGCGCCGTCCGCGACCGCGATCCCGTCCGCGCCCACATACCGGCGGAAGCTGTCCTTGAAGCCCCAGTCGAGCGTGGCCCCCTTCAGCTCGATTTTCCGCGCGGCGCCCGCGCCGGGAGCGGCCAGGACGGGGGCGGCGGACAGGGCCGTGGCGGCGGTGGCCCCGCAGACGACGGCTATCGCCGCCGCACGGGCCGAGGGGCGGATCGGACGGGAGGTGACGGACATGGTCGGGTGGCTCCTTGGTGGATTCGGGAGTGGAGACGGTCGGTCAGGTGTGGCGGTCTAGGGGGTGGGGCGCGCGGGCTCACGGGCCCGGCGGCGCAGCACCGCGTACGCGAGCGCCGCCGCAGCCAGCACCCCCGCCCCCGCGAGCCCCAGGTACAGGCGGCCGTGGTCCGAGGGCGAGCCGGCGGCGGACTCCGGGCGGGCCGCCGCCTCCTGGGCGGCCGGCGCCTTCGGCGTCGGCGGCGTCCTCGCCCCGCTGCCCAGGTCCGGCAGCGCGGGCAGCCGGGCCGCCCGGTCCACGGTGACGGCCAGCGACACCGGGTCCATGGCGGTGCCCGCCGGATACCTTCCGCCGAAGACCTCCGCGCCCTCGGCGGTGAGCGTGGCGGGTGCCTCGGCGACGGCCACCAGGCCTTCGTGCGGGGCGAGTCGGCCCGTCGCGAAGGTGATCAGCGGCCGCCCGGCCGAGGAGAGCGTGCCCCGGCCGTCCGCGACCTTCACCGCGATCCGGCCGAGGGTGAGGTCGAGCCCGGTGCCCGCGAACCGCACGGCGCCCGCGAACTCGGCGTCGAGCGTGCCCTTCTCCGGGTCGTACGCGCCGTGGCCGCGCGGGAACCGGAACAGCGCGCCGCCGTCCTGGGCCCCGCCGGAGAGCGTCCAGCCGCCCTGCGCGACGGAGCCCGTGACGTACTCGCGGAAGGTCCGGCGCACCCCCCAGTCGACGGCCGCGTCCACGAGGGAGCCGGAGGGCGCACCCGGCGACGGGGGCGTGGGAGTCGGGCTCGCGGGCGCGTCCGGCGCCCTGGTGTCCACCGACAGGCTGACCGGGTCGAGCGCGGTCCCGGCCGGGTAGTACCCGGCGAAGGCCGCGGCTCCCTGCGGGGTCAGCGTCGCGGGTACGTCGGTGAGCGCCACCGGCGAGCCGCCGCCCCGCATGTCGACGCCGCCGAGGGACAGCGCGGCCAGCGGGACCCGGGTGGACGTGGTGACCTTGCCGGTGTCCTTCGCCCGGCTGGTCATGTCGGCGTAGAGGGTGCCCCGGCCACCGGAGATACGGACGGCGGGGCGGGCGATGGTCAGGTCGAGTTCGTAGGAGCCGTCGGCCTTGGCGTGTCCGGTGAACCGGACCCCGCCGAAGAAGGCGGCGTCGAGGGCGCCGCCGCCGGGGTCGTAGGAGCCGGCCGCCGAGTGGAAGCGGAACCGGCCACCACCGGTCGTGGCGGCCCCACCCAGCAGGCTCCAACTCCCCTTCGCCACCGGGCCGGTGACATAGCTCTGGAAGGAGGACCTGACGCCCCAGTCGAGGCGGCCGCCGCGCACGGTCCGGTCCGCCGCGTGCGCCGGGCCCATCGGGACGAGCAGGGCGCCGAGGACGGCCCCGAGCAGGGCGGCGGCGAGAGAGCGGGAGGGCAGCATGACGAACCCCTTCGAGGGCTGGCGACTTAGGTAAGGCTAACCTAAGCTATCCCTGCTCAACAGGGCCACAGCCCGAAGGCCGCATCCGGCGGCCTCGTCGGGGCGCGGCCCCAACGACCGCTCGCGCAGGCCCACTCACCCATGGACAGGACGGTGCACCCGGTGCGCACGACACGACTACTCGCGGGCGCGCTGGTCTCCCTGCTCGCCCTCACGGGCTGCGGCGCCGGCGCCGGAACGGACGGCGGCGGGCCCACTCCGGCCGCGTCCGCCGACCGGGCCGAGCCGCTGGCCGCACGGGACATCGCGGCGCCACGGCTGCCCTCCACCGTCGTCTCGGCCGACGGCAAACGGGTCGAAGTGGCCTCCGCCGACCGGATCGTGCCGCTCACCGGCTCGCTCAGCGAGATCGTCTTCTCCCTGGGCCTGGGCGGCCACGTCGTCGCCCGGGACATCACCGCCACCTTCGAACAGGCCGCGAGACTCCCGGTGGTGACGCGCGCTCACGACGTCTCGGCCGAGAGCGTGCTCTCCCTGAAGCCGACCCTCGTCCTCGCCGACACCGAGACCGGCCCCGCCGAGGCGATCGGGCAGATCCGTGCCGCCGGGATCCCGCTCGTGGTGGTCGCCCCCGCCAAGACCCTCGACGACGTGGGCCGCCGCATCACGGCCGTGGCCGACGCCCTCGGCGTACCGGGGGCGGGCCAGAAGCTCGTCAGCAGGACCGAGGAGCGGATCTCCGCCGTGCACAAGGGCGTTCCGGCCGCGCCCGGCGGGAAGAAGCCGCGCGTCGCCTTCCTCTATCTGCGCGGATCGGCCGCCGTCTATCTGCTCGGCGGGGCGGATTCCGGCGCGCCCTCGCTCCTGGCGGCGGCGGGCGCGGTCGACGCGGGCGCCGAGTCGGGCCTGCGGAAGGACTTCACCCCGCTCACCAGCGAGGCCCTGGTCAAGGCGGCGCCGTCCGCGATCCTCGTGATGCGCAAGGGACTGGAGTCGGTCGGCGGGGTCGACGGGCTGCTGAAGATCCCGGGCGTCGCCCAGACCCCGGCCGGGCTCGACCGCAGGGTCGTCTCCATCGACGACGGCGTCCTCCTCGCCTACGGCCCCCGTACGGACGAGGTGCTGAAGTCACTGGTGGAACAGCTGTACCGGGGGACCGAGTGACGGCGCTCTCCACCGCCCCGGCCGAGGCGCCCGCCGCCCGGCCCCGCCGGGCCACGGCCGCCTGGGCGCTCACCGTCGCCCTCGCCGCCGCCCTGCTGCTGCTCGCGCTGCTCTCGGCCGGGGTCGGGGCGTACCACATCCCCCTCCTGGAGGTGCTCGGCTCGGTGCGCCACCGGGCGGGGCTCGGCGGGCAGCCGCTGGACCGGGTCGGCGAGAGCGTGCTGTGGAACGTACGGCTGCCCAGGGTCGTCCTCGCCCTGCTCGTCGGCGCCTCGCTGGGCTGCGCGGGGGCGCTGACGCAGGGCGTGTTCGGCAATCCGCTGGCCGAGCCGGGCGTCATCGGGATCTCCTCGGGCGCGGCGGTCGGCGCGGCCGGCTCGATCGCGCTCGGGCTGAGCTTCCTCGGCACCTGGACGGTGACGCTCTGCGCGTTCGCCGCCGGTCTCGTCACCGTGCTGGTGGTGTACGCCCTCTCCCGCTCGGGCGGCCGTACGGAAGTGATCACCCTGATCCTCACGGGCATCGCCGTGAACGCCTTCGCGGGCGCCCTCATCGGCCTCTGCGTCTTCTTCGCCGACAGCGCGCGGCTCTCCCAGATCACCTTCTGGCAGCTCGGTTCGCTCGCCCAGGCCACCTGGCCCAAGGTGCTGGCGGTGCTGCCCTGCGCGGTGGCGGGTCTGGCGGTCGCCCCGCTGCACGCCCGCAGGCTGGATCTGCTGGCGCTGGGCGAGCGGCCGGCCCGCCACCTGGGCGTGGACGTGGAGCGGCTGCGGATCGTGCTGGTCCTGGTGATCGCGCTGCTGACGGCGGCGGCGGTCGCGGTGGCCGGGGTCATCACGTTCGTGGGGCTGCTGGTGCCGCATCTGCTGCGGATGGCGGCCGGGCCCGGGCACCGGTTCCTGGTGCCCGCGAGCGCGCTGGGCGGGGCGGTGGTGCTGGTCGCGGGCGACCTCGCGGCCAGGACCGCCGCCGCGCCCGCCGAACTCCCCCTCGGGGTGCTCACCGCGCTCATCGGCAGCCCGTTCTTCTTCTGGCTGCTGCGCAGGACCCGTCGTGGACAAGGCGGTTGGGCATGAGGTTCGTACGTCTCGCGGCGGCGCGCCGCCCGGCCCCGCCCGGCCCCGCCGCCCCGGGCGAGGTCCTGGCCGAGGCGCGCGGGCTGCGGGTGCGCCTGGGCGGGCGGGTGGTGCTCGACGGGGTGTCGGTGGCGGCCCGCGCCGGTCAGGTGCTCGCCCTGGTGGGTCCGAACGGCGCCGGCAAGTCGACCCTGCTCGGGGCGCTCGCCGGGGACCTCGCCGCCTCGGCGGGCGAGGTGCTGATCGCCGGGCGGCCGCTCGCCGACTGGGCCCCGGGCGAGCTGGCGCTGCGCCGCGCGGTGCTCCCGCAGGCCGCCGCGCTCTCCTTCCCCTTCCCGGTCGAGGAGGTGGTCCGGATGGGCCGGGCGCCCTGGGCGGGCGTCCGGGCGGCGCGGGGGGAGGACGCCGACGACGAGGTGGTCGCGGCCGCGATGGCGGCCACCGAGGTCGCCGCGTTCGCCGCCCGCCCGTACGCAGCGCTCTCCGGCGGCGAGCGCGCCCGGGTGGCGCTGGCCCGGGTGCTGGCCCAGCGGGCGCCGGTGCTGCTGCTCGACGAACCGACCGCCGCCCTCGACCTGCGCCACCAGGAGCTGGTGCTGCGGCTGTGCCGGGAGCGGGCCGGGGCCGGGGACGCCGTGGTGGTCGTCCTGCACGACCTGGGGCTCGCGGCGGCGTACGCGGACCGGGTCGCCGTCCTGCACGCCGGGGCGGTGGCGGTCGAGGGGGCGCCCGCGGCGGTGTTCGGGGAGGAGCTGCTGAGCCGGGTCTACCGGCAGCCGGTGGAGGTCTTCCCGCACCCGGAGACCGGGGTACCGCTTGTGGTGCCGAAACGGGAGCCCGTACGGAGTCACGGGGGCGCAAAGGAGCGTGCGGGGGCGCAAGAAATCAGCCAAGCGCAGGCGTGTGAGCCGGGGGCAGAACCGGTGGATCATGGTCCACGCAGCGCCGCTTGACCGCTCCTTGACCCTGTCATGGCCTTCTTGTGATTGGCCTGTTATCGACGGCGCTCACCCGGTACGAGGTGAGAGCTGAATCACTGACCCGATGGGTATCGGTCAGGTAAGCCTCGGTTAAGTTAGGTCCGCCTCACCCCCTGACCGAACCCAGCGTGGAGCCCACATGCGAGCCGTCCGTCTCTCCGTCGTCACCGCCGCCACGGCCGCGGCGGCTCTGGCCGCCGTCACGGGCTGCTCCTCCAAGAGCGACTCCAAGAGCGACGGCGCCATCAAGGTGACCGCGTCGGACAAGGCCTGCGAGGTCTCCAAGACCGAGTTCGCGGCCGGCCACGTGCAGTTCGCCATCGAGAACAAGGGCTCCAAGGTCACCGAGGTCTATCTGCTCTTCCCGGACGACCGGATCGTCGCCGAGCGCGAGAACATCGGCCCGGGCCTCAAGCAGAAGCTCACCGCCGAGGTGAAGGCCGGTTCGTACGAGATCGCCTGCAAGCCCGGTATGAAGGGCAACGGAATCCGTCAGAAGGTCACCGTGACCGGCGGCGGCCAGACCCCCAAGCGCGACCCCAAGCTGGACGCGGCCGTCGCCGCCTACCGCACCTATGTGCAGCAGCAGGCCGACGAGACCCTGCCCAGGCTGAAGACCTTCACCGACGCCGTCGCGGCCGGTGACGTCGAGGGCGCGAAGAAGGCGTACGCGCCCTCGCGCATCGGCTGGGAGCGCACCGAGCCGGTGGCCGAGTCCTTCGGCGACATCGACCCGAAGACGGACGTGCGCGAGGACGGCCTGGAGAAGGGCCAGACGTGGACCGGCTGGCACCGCCTGGAGAAGGCGCTGTGGACCGACGGCAGGATCGGCGACGAGGAGAAGAAGCTGGGCGTCCAGCTCTCCCAGGACATCGCCGACTGGCAGAAGCGCGTCGGCACCGCCGAGATCACCCCGACCTCCATGGCCAACGGCGCCAAGGAGCTCCTGGACGAGGTCGCCACCGGCAAGGTCACCGGCGAGGAGGAGCGCTACAGCCACACCGACCTGGTCGACTTCAAGGGCAACGTCGAGGGCGCCCAGAAGGCGTACGAGCTGCTCAAGCCGGTCGCGGCCAAGAACGACCCGAAGCTCACCGCCGAGCTCGACAAGCAGTTCGCCGCGATCGGCGCCCAGCTCGACAAGTACCGCACCGACAAGAACTCGTACGACTTCACCCCGTACGACAAGGTCGGCGCGGGCGACCGCAAGCAGCTCGCGGACGGGGTGAACGCGCTCGCCGAGCCGCTCTCCAAGCTCGCCGCGGCCGTCGCCAAGTAACACCGCACGCCGTCAGAACAGGAGGGATCCAGCCATGAGCGACACGACCGACACCGGCGCCGGCACCGCCGCCGAAACCGCCGGGGGCGCCACGTCCTCGGCCCCGTCCCGCCGTTCCCTGCTCGGCTGGGGCGGTGCGGGCCTGGCGCTCGGCGCCGCCGCGGCCGGCGGAGCCGTCGCCGCGGTGCGCGGTGACGGCGGCGACGCGGTGCCCGCCGCCGACAGCGGCGCGGCCGTGCCGTTCTACGGCGTCCACCAGGCCGGTATCGCCACCGCCGTGCAGGACCGGCTGCACTTCGCCGCGTTCGACGTCACCACCAAGGACCGCGGCGAGCTGATCAGGCTGCTCAAGGAGTGGACGGCCGCCGCGGCGCGGATGACCGCGGGTCAGACGGTCGGCGAGGGCGCCTACGGCGGGCTCGCCGAGGCGCCGCCGGACGACACCGGCGAGGCGCTCGGCCTCAAGCCGTCCCGGCTGACCCTGACGATCGGCTTCGGCCCCTCGCTCTTCGCCAAGGGCCGCTTCGGCCTGGAGGGCAAGCGGCCCGAGGCGCTGCTCGACATCGAGAAGTTCCCCGGCGACAACCTGGACCCCGCGCGCAGCGACGGCGACCTGTGCGTCCAGGCGTGCGCGGACGACCCGCAGGTCGCGGTGCACGCGATCCGCAACCTGGCCCGTATCGGCATGGGCCGCACCGCCATCCGTTGGTCGCAGCTGGGCTTCGGCAAGACGTCCTCGACGACGCCGGACGCCCAGACCCCGCGCAACATGATGGGCTTCAAGGACGGCACCCGGAACATCTCGGGCACCGACACCGCCGCCCTGGACAAGCACGTCTGGGTCGGCGAGAAGGACGGCTCGCCCTGGATGACCGGCGGCTCCTACCTGGTGGCCCGCCGCATCCGGATGCACATCGAGACCTGGGACCGCACCGGCCTCCAGGAGCAGGAGGACGTCTTCGGGCGCGACAAGGGCGAGGGCGCCCCGGTCGGCAAGGCCAAGGAGCGCGACGAGCCGTTCCTGAAGGCGATGAAGCCGAACGCGCACGTACGCCTGGCGCACCCCGACTCCAACGGCGGCGCCACCATCCTGCGCCGCGGCTACTCCTTCACGGACGGCACCGACGGCCTCGGCCGGCTGGAGGCGGGCCTGTTCTTCATCGCCTACCAGCGCGACGTCCGCAAGGGCTTCCTGCCGGTGCAGCGCAGCCTGGCACGCAACAAGGACGCGCTCAACGAGTACATCCAGCACGTGAGTTCGGCGATTTTCGCCGTCCCGCCGGGCGTCCGCGACAAGGACGACTGGTGGGGCCGGGCACTGTTCAGCTGATCGGCCGAGGGCTGAGGGGAAACGAATGTTCGGCAATTATCTGATCGGCCTGCGCGAGGGTCTTGAAGCCAGTCTGGTCGTCTGCATCCTCGTCGCGTATCTGGTCAAGACCGGCCACCGCGAGGCGCTGCGGCCCATCTGGATCGGCATCTCCGTCGCCGTCCTGGTCGCGCTGGGCTTCGGCGCGGGCCTGGAGTTCGGCTCGCAGGAGATGACCTTCAAGGCGCAGGAGGCGCTCGGCGGCTCGCTGTCGGTCGTCGCCGTCTGCCTGGTCACCTGGATGGTCTTCTGGATGCGGCGCACCGCGCGCTTCCTGAAGTCCGAGCTCCAGGGCAAGCTGGACGCGGCGCTGCGGCTCGGCACCGGCGCCCTGGTCGCCACCGCGTTCCTCGCGGTCGGCCGGGAGGGCCTGGAGACCTCGCTGTTCGTCTGGACCTCGGTGCACGCGGCCGGGTCCGACAGCGGCAACACCGACCCGCTGGTCGGCGCGCTCCTCGGGCTCGCCACGGCCGTCTTCCTGGGCTGGCTCTTCTACCGGGGCGCGCTCAAGATCAACCTGGCGAAGTTCTTCACCTGGACCGGCGCGATGCTGGTCGTGGTGGCGGCGGGCGTGCTGGCGTACGGCGTGCACGACCTCCAGGAGGCCGACTTCATCCCGGGCATCCGGAGCCTGGCGTTCGACATCAGCTCCACGATCCCGCCGGACAGCTGGTACGGCACGGTCCTCAAGGGCGTCTTCAACTTCCAGCCCGACCCGACCGTCCTCCAGGTCACGGTGTGGGCGCTGTACCTCATCCCCACGCTCGCGCTGTTCTTCGCCCCGGTAGGGTTCGCGAAGTCCGTGGGGAGCTCCGCTCCCGCGGCGGCGGCCAAGAAGGACGAGGGGCAGAAGGCAGTCCATGAGCAGGGTGAGTCGGCTGACGGCGGCGCTCGCGGCGGTGACCGTACTGACGGTGACGGCGAGCGGCTGCGTGACGGTGCACGGCGAGCGGGAAGTAGTACCGTCCGCGACCAGGGCTGAGGCCGCGCAGGCGCTCAGGGACTTCACGGACGCGTACAACAAGGCCGACAAGGCCTTCGACCCGGCCCTCGACGCGGGCCGGGTCACCGGTCCGCTCGGGGCGGTCAACCAGGCCGGGCTCAAGGCCCGCCACGTCACCGACCCGGGCGGCAACCCGCAGCATGTGCCGCTGGAGCTGACCGACGCGAAGTTCGCGATACCCAGGAAGGCGGGCTGGCCGCGCTGGTTCGTCGCCGACACCGACTCCAACCGCGACCGCGAGGGCGGGCCGGACGACACGCGCTGGCTGCTTGTGTTCGTACGCGGCGGTGCGGACGACGTCTGGAAGGCCGCCCACCTCTCGGTCCTCGCCCCCAAGGACGTGCCGGCCCTCGCCGTGGACCCGGACGGCTTCGCCGAGCCGGTACGTCCGGACGAGCCCGGCCTGGCGGTGGCCCCCAAGGACCTGAGCGAGTCCTACGTCTCCTACTTGCGCACCGGCCGCCCCGAGGCCTTCGCACCCGGCCCGCACACCACGCAGTGGCGCGACCAGCGCAAGAAGAACGCGGTGCTGCCGGGCATGTCCACCCAGTACGTGGACCAGCCCCTGGACACCGGCGACTTCGCCCCCCTGTCCCTGCGCACCCGCGACGGCGGCGCCCTCGCCTTCTTCGCCACGCGCCACTTCGAACGGCAGACGGCGGCGAAGGGGGTCCGTCTGAACATCAACGCGGATGTCCGGGCGCTGATGACGGGCGATGCGCGGTCGTCGGTGACGAAGGAGCGGGTCTCGGACGACGCGGCGGTGGTCCCGCCGGCGGGACGGGGACCGGTGCTCGTGATCAACCGCCTTCAGGGCCTGGTGTCGGCCAAGGGCGAATAGTTCTGACCCGGCCTTCGTCTGCGGCCCGGTGACCGGTTGCCCGCGCAGTTCCCCGCGCCCCTTTTTGTGCCCGGCCTTCGTCTGCGGCTGAGTGGTGGGCTGGCCGCGCAGTTCCCCGCGCCCCTAGGCAGTACGGCCCGCTCGGGCGGTCGTTCGCGCCCTTGGAACCCCGCTGTCGTCTGCGGGTCGTGGCCGGTTACTCGCGCAGTTCCCCGCGCCCCTAAAAGCGCCTGTGGCTGAGCTGAGTTCTCCGACTGCGGCCACCCCCTAGGGGCGCGGGGAACTGCGCGAGAAGCGGCCACGGCCCGCAGACAAAGGCGGGTTTAGGGGCGCGGGGAACTGCGCGAGCAACCCGCCACTCAGCCGCAGACAAAGGCCGGGCTCAAAACTCAGCGGCCCAGGGGCCAGGCCACCGCGTGGGGGTCGGCCGCTCCGTGGCGGGCGCAGGCGTCCGTGAGGGACTCGAGGAGCGTCAGCGGGTCGGGCAGAGCGTGCTCAGGACCCCGTACCCACGACACCTCATGCTCCCCCGGCAACCGCGCCGGCGGCACCAGCACATAGCTCCCCCGGCAGTGCCACCGCAGCCCGGGATGCTCGTCCATCGTCTCGGGATGGCAGTCCAGCTCGCACGGCCACCACTCGTCCTCGTCCTCCGGCGTCCCGCGCGTCGCGGTGAAGAACAGCATCCGGGCCTGGTCCCCCACGCCCCCGGACTCCGCCACCGGGCCGACGTCCACGCCCTCGGCGAGCAGCCGCTCCAACGCCTCGCGCCCCGCTTCGAGCGGCACGTCCAGGACGTCGTGGACCATCCCCGTCGCCGTGATGAAGTTCGCCTCGGGCTGCCCCAGCGCCCACCGCTCGATCTGGGCGCGGTCGGTGGTCGACTGCGTCTGCCAGGCGAACGAGACCGGGTGCCGCGCCGGGGTCGGACAGCCCACCCGCTCGCAGGAGCACCGATAGCCCACGGGATACGCGGCCGGAGCCAGCGGCAGCTTCGCGGCGGCGGTGGCGAGCAACTGGCCGAGGCGGCCCTCGTCCGCGCCGGGCGCGTCCTTGGGGCGCCTGCGCAGCCAGCGGGACAGCCTGCCTGCCGAGCTGTCGGAACGCCCGTACTCCGCGCCCATCTATCCCCTCACCTCACCGTTGCCCCGCGGGAACCTTCTCCCCATGCTCCCACCATCCTGCGCCCGCCGAGGCCGTACCCCCCAACCCGGGGCCCTCAGCGGGGGGCGAGTCCGCGCAGGGCGTAGTCGACGACGGTGTCCGCGTACGCGTGGGTGAGCGGCAGCGTGCGCAGCAGCCAGCGGTGCGAGAGCGGGCCGACCAGCAGCTCCAGGGCGGTGCGCGGGTCGACGTCGGCCCGTACCTCGCCCGCGTCCTGCGCGGCCCTCAGCCGGTCCACGTACAGCTTGAGCTGCGGCTCCAGGAGGTTCTGCACGAAGGCGGCGCCGAGCTCCGGATCGACCACGCCCTCCGCCGCGAGCGCCCGGTACGGGGCCTCGGTCGCGGTGTCGTTGAGCTCGTCCACGGTCGCGCGCAGCACCAGCTTGAGGTCGGCCGCCAGGTCCCCGGTGTCGGGCAGCGACACCTCGCCCTGGACGGCCTGGTGGCTGAGGTCGACGAACGCCTCCAGCAGGACCGCGGCCTTCGAGGGCCACCAGCGGTAGATGGTCTGCTTGCCGACCCCGGCGCGGGCGGCGATGCCCTCGATGGTCGTCTTGGCGTAGCCCGCCTCGCCGACGAGGGAGAGCGCCGCGTCGTAGATGGCGCGCCTGGAGCGCTCGCTGCGTCGGGTGGAGTCGGGTGCCTTCGCGGGCGCATGCCCCTTGTTCGCCATGCCGGGATCCTAGCGCCACCGAGGCGAAACGTATCGTCTCTGTCAAGGGCGCGCGCGGGGCAACGGCGTGTGAAGCGGCGAAAAACACCCGGACGGATCACTGCGCGAACGGCGGCCAGGCCGCACCATGGGCTGACCACCCCGCGCATGCGGCGCGTGCAGCCGAAGTCGTCCGAAGTCGTCCGTGAGGAGCCCTCATTGCTCAGTGAGCCCCGTGACCTCCGTGCACCCCGAGTCGCCAGACCCCGGCGCTATCTGATGTGCCCACCGGCACACTTCAAGGTCACGTACTCCATCAATCCCTGGATGGACCCCGCCAAGCCCGTCGACCTGCCGCTCGCCCTCGCCCAGTGGGAGGACCTGCGCGACCGCTACCGGGCGCTCGGCCACACCGTCGAGCTGCTCGACCCCCGCCCCGACCTGCCCGACATGGTCTTCGCCGCGAACGGGGCCACGGTGATCGACGGCCGCGTGCTCGGCGCCCGCTTCGCCCACCCGGAGCGGGAGGCGGAGGCGGAGGCCCATCTGGAGTGGTTCCGCGCGCACGGCTTCACGGAGATCCACGAGCCGGCCCACATCAACGAGGGCGAGGGCGACTTCGCCGTCACCGCGTCGTATGTACTGGCCGGGCGCGGCTTCCGGTCCAGTCCGCTCTCGCACGACGAGGCCCAGGAGTTCTTCGGGCGCCCGGTGATCGGGCTGGACCTCGTCGACCCGCGCTACTACCACCTGGACACGGCCCTGTGCGTCCTCGACGACTCGGCCGACGAGATCATGTACTACCCGGACGCGTTCTCCCCCGGCAGCCGGGCCGTGCTCGCGCGGCTCTTCCCGGACGCGGTGATCGCCTCACCGGAGGACGCGGCGGCGCTGGGGCTGAACGCGGTGAGCGACGGGCGCCATGTGCTGTTGCCGCAGGGCGCGTTGGGGCTCTTCTCGGCGCTGCGCGAACGCGGCTTCGAGCCGATCGGGATGGATCTGGGCGAGCTGCTCAAGGGGGGCGGCAGCGTGAAGTGCTGCACGCAGGAGCTCCGCCCCTGATGGGCCCGGCCTTCGGCTGCGGCTGAGTGGTGGGTTGCTCGCGCAGTTCCCCGCGCCCCTGGAAATGCCGCTGCGCGGCAATCCCCTGGGGCGCCCCGAAGGGGCGCATCTCAGGGGCGCGGGGAACTGCGCGACCAGTTGGGGACGGCCCGCACACGAAGAACGGCCTACCCGGCCGGAGGCCACGCGTCGCCCCAGGACGCGTCGCGGGCCGCCCGGTACAGCGCGCCGTGGCGCTTGGTCACGGTCTCGCGGCGCAGCGCCTCCTCCGCCGTGCACAGATCGAGCAGCACCTGCCCCTTGCGGATCTGCGGCCGCCGCACCACCCGGTTCGGCGCCGGGTCGGCGGGGACGCGGACCGCCGCGACATAGCTGAACTTCTCGTCCTCGTACGCCAGTGACCCGCCCTTCACCTGCCGGTGCAGGGACGACCGGCTGACCCGGACCGAGAAGTGGCACCAGTCCCTGCCGGGCTCGATGGGGCAGGCGGCGCTGTGCGGGCAGGGCGCGGCGACGGTGAAACCGGCCGCGATGAGCCGGTCCCGCGCCTCGATGACCCGCGCGTACCCGTCCGGCGTGCCGGGCTCCACGATGACCACGGCGCCGGTCGCGGCGGACGCGGCGGTGTCCACCAGGGCGGCGCGGTCCTCGGCGGTGAGCTCGTTGAGGACGTACGAGACGGTGACGAGGTCGGTCTCCGGCAGCGTCAGCGCCGTACCGATCCGGGCCCGCTCCCAGCGGATCCGGCGCAGACCCTCGACGCCCGAGGACTCGGCGAGCTCACGGCCGATCGCGAGCGCCGGCTCGGCCCAGTCCAGGACGGTCGTCGCGGTGTCCCACGCCTCCGCGACCGCCCAGCTCGCCGCGCCGGTGCCGCCGCCGACGTCGGTGTGGGTGGCCGGGGCCCAGTCCGGGACGGCGTCCTGGAGGGCGGCGAGGGCGGACCGTACCGCCTCGAAGGTCGCGGGCATCCGGTACGCGGCGTACGCGGCCACGTCGGAGCGGTCGCGCAGCACCGGGGCGTGCGTCTGGGTGGCCCCCCGGTAGTTGGCGATCAGCCGGTCGACGGCCCGCGCGGCCTGCGACGGCGGCAGCCCGTCGAGCAGCCCGGCGAGGGCGGAGCGCAGGGCCTGCGGGACGGGGACGTTCTCGTTCACCTGGGGATTCTACGGTCGCGGCGCGGCGGCGTCGGCGCGCCCGGGGCGGTTCAGAGCCCGGCCTCCTGCCGCTGCCACGGCCGGCACAGCAGCAGGAAGCAGAGCAGCGCGGCCACCCCGGAGACGAGCTGCACCACCGCCATCGGCACGGCCGTCCCCTCCCCCGCGATCCCCACCAGCGGCGATGCCACCGCGCCGATCAGGAACGAGGACGTGCCCAGCAGCGCGGACGCGGAGCCCGCCGCGTGCGGGGTGCGCATCAGGGCCTGGGCTGTGGTGTTGGGCGTGGCCATGCCCATCGCGGACATCAGCACGAACAGCCCGGCCGCGACCGGCGCGAGGCCGGGGTCGCCGAACACGCCGGACGTCATGACCAGCAGCGCCACCGCCGCCAGCACCACCGTGCTCAGCGAGCACACCAGCACCTTGTCCAGGCTGACCCGGCCGACCAGGAGCTTTCCGTTGATCTGCCCGGCGGCGACCAGGCCGACCGAGTTGAGCCCGAAGAGGAGCGAGAAGGTCTGCGGCGAGGCCCCGTAGATCTCCTGGATGACGAAGGGGGAGGCGGAGATGTACGAGAAGAGCGCGGCGAAGGCGAGCCCTCCGGCCAGCACATAGCCGGTGAAGACCCGGTCCTTGAGCAGTGAGCCCATGGTGCGCAGGGCCTCGCCGACCCCGCCCTCGTGGCGGCGCTCGGGCGGCAGCGTCTCGCCCAGGAAGCGCCACACGAACAGGGTGAGCAGCAGTCCGACGGCGGTGAGGACGACGAACACCCCGCGCCAGTCGGTCAGCCGCAGCACCTGGCCGCCGATCAGCGGCGCGACGACCGGGGCGGCGCCGGAGATCAGCATCAGGGTGGAGAAGAACCGGGCCATCTCCACGCCGTCGTACAGATCGCGCACCACCGCGCGGGCGATCACTATGCCCGCCGCGCCCGCCAGGCCCTGGAGCAGCCGGAAGGCGATGAGCAGCCCGGCCCCGGGCGCGAACGCGCAGACGGCGGTGGCCACCACGTACACGACCATGCCGACGAGCAGCGGTGTGCGGCGGCCCCACTTGTCGCTCATCGGCCCGACGACGAGCTGGCCGAGCGCCATGCCCGCCAGACACGCGGTGAGCGTGAGCTGCACGGTGGCGGCGGGCGCGTGCAGCGCGCCGGTGACCTCGGGCAGGGCGGGCAGGTACATGTCCATGGAGAGCGGCGGGAGCGCGGTGAGCCCGCCCAGCACCAGCGTGACCAGCAGACCGGCGCGGCGGGCGGCGACGGGGGCCGCGGCCGGTATCGGGGCCGGTGCGGTCCGGCTGGTCTCCGCCATGGGTGTCTCCGCTTCCGGCCGTACCGACCGTTGTAGTTTCAAGCATCCATGCTCTCAGGCCGGTGGGGGTGCTCGGGACCACATCCCGGACAGCGCGGCGCGGGGCCCGGACCGCTCCCGTACGCTCCGGACCATGAACGCATCCGCAGCGCGCAAGACCGCCGTCGTCACCGGCGCCGGCTCCGGCATCGGCCGCTCCGTGGCGCTCACCCTGGCCGCCGCGGGCTGGTCGGTGGCCCTGGCGGGCCGCCGCGCCGAGCCGCTGGAGGAGACGGCGGCGCTGGCCGGCCCGGACGCCGACGTCCTCGCGGTCCGTACGGACGTGACGTCACCGGAGGAGGTGGCGGCCCTGTTCGAGGCGGTACGGGAGCGGTACGGGCGGTTGGACCTGCTGTTCAACAACGCGGGGACGTTCGGTCCTGGCGGGGTCGCGGTGGAGGACCTGGCGTACGAGGCGTGGCGCCATGTCGTCGACACCAACCTCAACGGGGCGTTCCTGTGCGCGCAGGCGGCGTTCCGGCAGATGAAGGAGCAGGACCCGCGGGGCGGCCGGATCATCAACAACGGCTCGATCTCGGCGCATGTGCCGCGGCCGAACTCGGTGGCGTACACGGCGACCAAGCACGCGATGACGGGCCTGACCAAGGCGCTCTCCCTGGACGGCCGCCCGTACCGGATCGCCGTCGGCCAGATCGACATCGGCAACGCGGCGACGGATATGACGGCCCGGATGCGGACGGGCGTGCCGCAGGCGAACGGGGAGCTGGCGGTGGAGCCGGTGATGGACGCGGGGGATGTGGCGCGGACGGTGCTGCATATGGCGGAGCTGCCATTGGAGGCGAACGTGCAGTTCGCGACGGTGCTGGCGACGACGATGCCCTACATCGGCCGAGGCTGACCCTCGCCCTCGGGCCCCCTTTTGTGCCCGGACTTTGTCTGCGGGTGGGTGGGCGGCTGGTCGCGCAGTTCCCCGCGCCCCTTGTCTGCCCGGCCTTCGTCTGCGGGTGCGTGGGTGGCCGGTCGCGCAGTTCCCCGCGCCCCTTTTTGTGCCCGGTCTTTGGCTGCGGGTAAGTGGTGGGCTGGTCGCGCAGTTCCCCGCGCCCCTAGGGGGTTGGCCGCAGTCGGTGAACTCAGCTCAGCCACAGGCCTTTAGGGGCGCGGGGAACTGCGCGAGAAGCGGCCACCGGCCCGCAGACGAAAACGGGTTTCCCGGGACGCGGAGACCCGCCCGAACGGGCCGTCCTACCCAGGGGCGCGGGGAACTGCGCGAGCAACCACCCACTCACCCGCAGACAAAGACCGGGCACAACGGGGACACGCGGAATGCCAAGCCGTCGCGCGGAGTTGGCACCGGCATGACCGACGTGCTGCGTTACACCGCCTTCTCCTCCGACCCCACCGGCGGCAACCCCGCCGGCGTCGTCCTCGACGCCTCGGGGCTCGATGACGACGCCATGCTCGCCATCGCCGCCGAGCTCGGATACAGCGAGTCCGCGTTCCTGACCGACCCCCCGGAGGGGCTGGGCGAGAAGGAGCGGGCGTTCACCATCCGGTACTTCAGCCCCAAGGCCGAAGTACCGTTCTGCGGGCACGCCACCGTGGCCACGGCCGTGGCGCTCGCCGACCGGCTCGGCCCGGGCGACCTGGCCTTCGCGACCGCGGCCGGCACCGTCCCGGTGACCGTCACCGACGACGACGGCACCCTGCGGGCCACCCTCACCAGCGTCGACCCGCACACCGAGGCCATCGCGCCCGACGACCTCGCCGAGGCGCTGGCCGCGCTGGACTGGCCCGCCACCGACCTCGACCCGGCCTTCCCGCCGCGTATCGCCTACGCGGGCGCCCGCCACCTGGTCCTCGGCGCCGCCACCCGCGAGCGCCTGGCGGACCTCGACTACGAGTTCGACCGGCTCGCCACCCTGATGCGACGGCTCGACCTGACGACGGTCCAGCTGGTCTGGCGCGCCTCGGACACGGTCTTCCACGTCCGCGACCCGTTCCCGGTCGGCGGGGTCGTCGAGGACCCGGCGACGGGCGCGGCCGCGGCGGCCTTCGGCGCGTACGTACGCGAACTCGGCCTGGTCCCCGAGGAGTCGGTCCTCACGCTGCACCAGGGCGAGGACCTGGGGCGCCCGGGCGTGCTGACGGTGACGCTGCGGGCGGGCGACCCGAGGATACGGGTCGGGGGCGCCGGAACCGTGATCCCGGCCTAGCCGACCGCGCTCACGCCTGCCCCGTCTCGAAGCGGCTGACCTTCCCGTCCTCGACGGTGAAGCGCCAGGCCGTGCGCATCTCGCCCCAGGTGTCGTTGCGGTAGGAGGCGACGAGCGAACGACCGCCGTCGGCCTCCGACTCGACGTCCATGTGGCCGCCGCTGGAGAAGACCTCCCGCTCGGTCCAGTCGGCGACGTCCCGGTCGGACCCGTCGTCGGACATGGTCGCGCCGGGGGCGAGCGCGGCCTGGAAGGCGCTGCGGTCGCCCGCGTTCAGGGCGCCGACGAAGGCGCGGACGGCGGGGTCGGTCAGCTGGTCGACGGGAACGGACACGGGGGGCTCCTCGGGGTGCGGCGGGGCCCGGCCGTGGACGGCGGGCACGCCTCCCAGCTCACCCCACCCCCGGGGGTCCCGCCACCGGCCGGGGCCACGGGCATGAACGCGAACACCCCTCCGGCCGGAGCCGGAGGGGTGTGGCAGGACGAGCCGGGCTGTACGCCGGGTTCTGTCGCCCGGTCGCCTCGCGGCGGCCGGGGAGACGGCCATCCATCTAGGACCGGTGTTGCCACCGGCCTCGTGCGGTCTACCCGCGGACTCGGGCGGGCAGCCCTCGAACGTCCGCGCAGGAGCACCGAGGTGCTCCCTCTTGACCTTGCTCCGGGTGGGGTTTACCTAGCCGCCTGGGTCACCCCAGGCGCTGGTGGTCTCTTACACCACCGTTTCACCCTTACCGAGGACCGAGGTCCCCGGCGGTCTGTTTTCTGTGGCACTGTCCCGCGGGTCACCCCGGGTGGGCGTTACCCACCACCCTGCCCTGTGGAGCCCGGACGTTCCTCGGGAGGATCCGAGGATCCCCACGCGGCCGTCCGCCCGGCTCGTCTGCCGTGCCGACCATGCTACCTGCCGGGCGGGCCGCTCCTGTCTCAGGCGGGGCTGAACTCGACCTTCGCGGTGCCCGGGTCGGCCTGGGTGAGGCGGACCCGGAGCGGCTCGCCCAGAGGGAGGGGGGCGCTGCCCCTGACGGGCGCGACCACGGCCGGGTCGGTCAGATGGACCGTACCGGTGGCGGGTTCGTCGTCCTTGATGTCGACGACCATGGCGTCGAAGACGTCCCCGACGCGGTCCTTGAGCAGGGCCGCCTCCACCAGGTCCACGCACTCGCGCTCGACCGTGTTGGCCCGCCGGGTGCCCTCGGCCATCTCCTTGGGGAGGGCGTCGAGCGCGGCGAGCACCCACTCGGGCACGTCGGCGGCGGCGACCGCCGCGAGGCAGAGCTCGGCGGCGTAGCGGTCGACGAGGCGGCGCAGCGGGGCCGTGCAGTGGGCGTACTCGTCGGCGACGGCCGCGTGGATCGCGGGCCGGGGCACGTTCCCGCCGGTGAACACGGTGTACCCGGCGCCGCGCAGCAGCGTCGTGCACTCCTGGAGGAAGGCCGCGTGGTGCGGTTCGCTCGGGTCCAGGGAGCGGATGACCTGGGCGTACGGGACGTGGTGCGGCCAGTCGATGCCCAGTGCCCGGGCCGAGCGGCGCAGCCGGGCGACGGCGCCGTCGGGGGCGCTGGGGAGGGTGCGCAGCACGCCGGTCCCGTACGTCAGCATCAGATCGGCGGCGGCGATGCCGGTGAGCAGGGAGATCTGGGCGTTCCAGCCGTCGGCGGGCAGCGGGGCGCGGTATTCGAGCCCGTACCGGCCGTCGTGCTCGACGATCTCCTGCTCGGGGACGTTGAGGGAGATGCCTCCGCGCTTGACCTCCTGCTGTTCGCGCAGCTTCCCGATGTCCTTCAGGAGCGCGAGGGACGGCTCGGCGGTGCCGTCGTCGATCCGCCGCTGCGCCCCCTCGTAGTCGAGCTTGGCGCGGCTGCGGACGAGGGCGCGCTCGACGTGGGTGGCGGTGGTCGCCCCCTCGGCGTCCAGGTCGATGGTCCACAGGACGGCGGGGCGCACCCGGCCGGGCAGCAGGCTGGCGGCGTCCTCGCTGAGCACGGGCGGGTGGAGCGGGACGCGCTCGTCGGGGAAGTAGAGGGTGTTCACACGGCGGTGGGCCTCGGTGTCGACGGCGCCGCCCGGGGTGACGTACGCGGCGACGTCGGCGATGGCGTAGTGCACGCGGAACCCGCCGGTGCGGCGGGTCAGGTGCATGGCCTGGTCCAGGTCCAGGGAGGTGGGCGGGTCGATGGTGAAGAAGGGGAGGTCCGTGGCGTCCCTGACGGGCAGGCGGGGGTCGGCCGCGGACCGTTCCGCCTCGGCGAGTACGTCCGGGGGGAAGTCCTCGGGGATGTCGAGGGTGGCTCGGAGGTCGCGCAGGGCGGTCTTCAGGGGTTCGGCTGTGCCGGTCATTCTGAGGTGACGGCGGGGCATGTCCCGAGCGTAGGCCGGGGGCGGCGTCTCGGCCCGTTTTGGGGTGCCCCTCCCCGCCCCTTCCCTAAACCCTCCGGGGGTGGGTGGGGGGTGGAGGCTCGTCTCGCGGGGGGGGG
>NZ_BAAACA010000019.1:40533-78908 GCF_039521265.1 Streptomyces crystallinus
TCGCGCAGTTCCCCGCGCCCCCAACTGCCTAGGGGCGCGGGGAACTGCGCGAGCAACCCACCACCACCCGCAGCCGCACGCGATCCCCCGGAGGGTTTAGGGAAGGGGCGGGGTGGGGGCTTAATGTGGGCTCGGGGCCGCACCCCCGTCCGTACCACCCCCCAAGGAGACCCCGTGCTCGTCCTGCTGCCCCCCTCCGAAGGAAAGGCCGACGGGGGACGCGGAACCCCCCTCAAGGAGGACGCGCTGGGACTCCCGGGCCTCGCGGACGCCCGCTCCGCCGTCCTCGACGAGCTCATCGAGCTGTGCCTCGCGGACGAGGACAAGGCCCGCGACGTGCTCGGCCTCAGCGAGGGCCTGCGCGGCGAGATCGCCAAGAACGCCCGGCTCCGTACCGCCGGCACCCGCCCGGCCGGCGAGATCTACACCGGCGTCCTCTACGACGCCCTCGGCCTGGCCACCCTCGACCCCGCCGCCAAGCGCCGCGCCGCCAGGTCGCTGCTGGTCTTCTCGGGGCTGTGGGGCGCCGTACGCACCACCGACCGCATCCCCTCGTACCGCTGCTCGATGGGCGTGAAGCTGCCGGGGCTCGGCGCGCTCGGGGCGTACTGGCGCGGCGTCATGGACCCGGTCATGACCGAGGCCGCCGGCACCGGGCTCGTCCTCGACCTGCGCTCCTCCGCGTACGCCGCCGCCTGGAAGCCGAAGGGCGAGGTGGCCGGGCGGACCGCGACCGTACGTGTCCTGCACTCGCAGATCGTCGACGGCGTCGAGAAGCGGTCGGTCGTCAGCCACTTCAACAAGGCCACGAAGGGGCGGATCGTACGGGACCTGCTGCTGGACGGGGGCGCGCCCGCCGACCCGGCGCGGCTGGTGGAGGCGCTGCGCGACCTGGGGTACGTGGTGGAGTGCGCGGCGCCCGCCAAGCCCGGCAGGGCGTGGGCGCTGGACGTGGTCGTGGAGCAGATCCACTAGCCGCGATCCAGGCCTGTTGCACACTGTTGCACAGGGTGCAATGGTCGTTGCAGGGGGCGTATCCGCCCGGCAGGATGCCCCCATGACCATGACCTCCGTCCTGGACCTCGCCCCCGTCGTCCCCGTGGTCGTCCTCGACGACGCCGCCGACGCCGTACCGCTCGCGCGGGCGCTCGTGGCGGGCGGGCTGCCGGCGATCGAGGTGACCCTGCGTACGCCCGCCGCGCTCGACGCGATCCGGGCGATCGCGGACAGCGTTCCGGAGGCGGTGGTCGGGGCCGGGACCGTGGTGTCGGCCTCGGGGGTCGCGGACGCCGTGGCGGCCGGGGCGCGCTTCCTGGTCAGCCCGGGCTGGACCGGCGGGCTCCTCGACGCGATGTCCGCGTCGGGGGTGCCGTTCCTGCCGGGGGTGGCCACCGCGTCCGAGGTCGTGGCGCTGCTGGAGCGCGGGATCCATGAGATGAAGTTCTTCCCGGCGGAGGCGGCGGGCGGCACGGCCTATCTGAAATCCCTGGCCGGCCCGTTGCCCGCCGCCCGCTTCTGCCCCACGGGGGGCATCTCGCTCGCCTCGGCGCCGACGTATCTGGCGCTGCCGAACGTGGGGTGTGTCGGGGGTACGTGGATGCTGCCGCGGGATGCGGTGGGTTTGCGGGACTGGGGGCGGGTGGAGCGGCTGTCCCGGGAGGCGGCGGCGCTGCGCTGAGCACTGCCCGGCCTTCGTCTGCGGCTGAGTGGGTGGTTGCCCGCGCAGTTCCCCGCGCCCCTTTTTGAGCCCGGCCTTTGTCTGCGGGTGCGTGGGTGGCTGGTCGCGCAGTTCCCCGCGCCCCTAACCCCGTTTTCGTCTGCGGACCGTGGCCTCTTCTCGCGCAGTTCCCCGCGCCCCTTTTTGAGCCCGGTCTTCGTCTGCGGGGGCGTGGGTGGCTGGTCGCGCAGTTCCCCGCGCCCCTAGGGGGTTGGGGTCGGTCGGGGAAGCCAGCTCAGCCACAGGCCTTTAGGGGCGCGGGGAACTGCGCGAGAAGCGGCCACCGGCCCGCGGACGAAAACGCGCCCCCGGGGGCACGGGCAACCGCCCGAACAGTCCGTGCTACCCCGGGGCACGGGCAACCGCCCGAACCGGCCGTGCTGCCCAGGGGCGCGGGGAACTGCGCGAGCAACCCACCACGCACCCGCAGACAAAGACCGGGCACCCTCAGCCGCGCAGATGCCCCGTATCGTTCAGCAGCCGCACCGACGCGTTGCCGTCCCCGTAATACGCCACCGCCGACAGCGACGCCGCCGACAGTTCCATGCGGAACAGGGACTCCGGCGGGGCACCCAGGGCGAGGCGGATCAGGGTCTTGACCGGGGTCACGTGCGTGACCAGCAGGACCGTGCGGCCCGCGTACGCCGTCAGCAGGCGGTCGCGGGTCGCCGAGACGCGCCGCGACACCGCCGCGAAGCTCTCGCCACCCCCCGTCGGCGCCGCCTTCGGCGAGGCGAGCCACGCGTCGAGGTCGTCCGGGTGGCGCTCGCGGACCTCCGCGAAGGTCAGCCCCTCCCACGCCCCGAAGTCCGTCTCGCGCAGGCCCTCCTCGACCCGTACGTCCAGACCGAGGCGGGCCGCGACCGCCGTCGCCGTCTCGCGGCAGCGGCGCAGCGGGGAGGAGACGACCGCCTGGATCGTGCCCCGGGCCGCCAGCGCCGCCGCGACCTGGTCGGCCTGGCGGCGGCCCGCCGCCGACAGCTCCGGGTCGGTGCCGCCGCTGCCGGAGAACCGCTTCTCGGGGGTGAGCGCCGTCTCGCCGTGCCGCAGCAGGACGAACGTGGTGGGCGTGCCCAGGTCCGGCGCGCTCCACCCGGCGGCCGGGGCCGCGCCGGAACCGCGCGCGGGGGCCGGGACGGTGGCGACCGCAGCCGCCGGGGCCGCAGCCACCGGGGTGGCCGAGGCCAGCGCGGCCCGGGCCAGGGCCGCGCCCGCCGCCGCGTCCCCGACGACCCGCGCCGCGTCCGTGTCGGCGGGCCCGGAGGACAGCGCGGCGGTGGACGCCGACGGCTCCCACTGCTTGCCGCGCTTGCCCGCGTCCATCGCCTCGTTGGCGAGCCGGTCCGCGTGCTTGTTCTTCTCGCGCGGGATCCACTCGTACGTGACCTGCCCGTGCGGCAGGATCCGCCCGGCCTCGGCCGCGAGCGGCTTCATGTCGGGGTGCTTGATCTTCCAGCGGCCCGACATCTGCTCGACGACCAGCTTGGAGTCCATCCGGACCCGTACCGTCGCCGCCGGGTCCAGCGCCTTCGCCGCCCGGAGCCCGGCGATCAGGCCCTTGTACTCGGCGACGTTGTTGGTCGCGACGCCGATGTACTCCGCCGCCTCGGCCAGCGTCTCGCCCGTCACCGGGTCGAGGACCACCGCGCCGTAACCGGCCGGGCCCGGGTTGCCCCGGGAGCCGCCGTCGGCCTCGACAACGAACTGCCGCACTACAGGCCCGACTCCGCCGTACGGACCAGGATGCGGCCGCAGTTCTCGCACCGCAGCACCGTGTCCGGCGCCGCCGCCCGGAGCTCGGCGACCTCGGTGACGTTCAGCTCCAGCCGGCAGCCCTCGCACTTGCGCTGGTAGAGCCGGGCCGCGCCGACGCCGCCCTGCTTCTCGCGGAGCTTGTCGTACAGCTTGAGCAGGTCGGCCGGGACGGCGGCCGCGACGACCTCGCGCTCCTTGGCGACCTCGGCCGCCTCGGCGTCCAGCTGCTGGGTGGCGGCGTCGCGGCGGGCGGTCGCGTCGTCGTTCTTCGCCTGGAGGGAGGCGAGCCGCTCGGTGAGCTCGGCGGCCCGCTCCTGGGCGGACTCACGGCGCTCCATGACCTCCAGGACCACGTCCTCCAGGTCGCCCTGGCGCTTGGCCAGCGAGGCGATCTCGCGCTGGAGGGACTCCAGGTCCTTGGGGGACGAGACGGCGCCCGAGTCCAGGCGCTGCTGGTCGCGGGCGGCGCGCTGGCGGACCTGGTCGACGTCCTGCTCGGCCTTGGTCTGCTCGCGGGCGGTGTCGCTCTCCTCGGTCTGCGCGGCGACCAGCAGGTCGCGCAGCTGCGTGAGGTCCTTGGTCAGCGAGTCGATCTCGGCGTGCTCGGGCAGCGACTTCCGCTTGTGGGCGAGCTGCGACAGGCGTACGTCGAGGGCCTGTACGTCGAGGAGGCGGATCTGGTCGGCGGGCGCGGCGTTCAGTTGGGGGCTCCAGAAGAGTGGTGGGATGACCAGGGGTCGGTGACCGCCTTCGAGACGTGGACCCGCAGGTCCCAGCCGTGGCGGTCGGAAATCTCGTCGAGCTGGGCGGCGGCCTGCTCGCACCAGGGCCACTCGGTGGCCCAGTGCGCGGCGTCGATGAGGCCCAGGGGTGCGTGCTGGGTGGCCTCCGAGACCGGGTGGTGGCGCAGGTCCGCGGTGAGGAAGACATCGGCTCCCGAGGCCCGGACCGCGTCGAAGAGGCCGTCGCCGGAGCCGCCGCTGACCGCGACGGTCTTCACCAGGGCCTCGGTGTCGCCCGCGACCCGGACGCCCTGCGCGGTGGCGGGCAGTTGGGCGGCGGCGCGGGCGGCGAACTCGCCCAGCGTCATCGGGTGGTCCAGCTCGCAGATCCGGCCCAGGCCCCGGCGCCCCGAGGGGTCCGTGGCGTCGGGCACCAGCGGCCGTACGACCCGGATGTCCAGGGCGCCGGCGAGGGCGTCGGAGACACCGGGGTCGGCGGTGTCGGCGTTGGTGTGGGCGACGTGCAGCGCGATGTCGTGCTTGATCAGGGTGTGCACGACCCGGCCCTTGAAGTGGCCGGCCGCGACCGTCGTCGTCCCGCGCAGATAGAGCGGGTGGTGGGTGACGACCAGGTCGGCGCCGAGCCGCACGGCCTCGTCCGCGATCTCCTGTACGGGGTCGACGGCGAACAGCACCCGCCGGACCTCCGCGTCGGGGTCGCCGCAGACGGTGCCGACCGCGTCCCACCCCTCGGCCCGCTCGGGCGGCCAGAGGGCGTCGAGCGCGGCGATGACTTCAGACAGACGGGGCACGGACACAGGTTACCCGCGCGGCGGGCCGCGCCCACCATGGCTGGGGCCCCACCCGTCGCACGGTGCCCCGGGGGTGCGCCCCGCCCGGGCGCACCGCACTGCACATCCCTCACCCCGTCCACTGGCGAATCGCCCGATGGCCACCCTTTGGTGTGAAGCGAGTGGTCTCGTGTTGTTCGGCAGGAAGTGCGAAAACTAGCTTCTTGGGCCGGAGGTGAGCCATCTCATGACGGCCTTGGCCATCGAGACCGCTGCCGGCAACGGCGACGCGGTCCGGCAGACGGAGTTCACGATCACCGCGGACGGCTCCTACGCGGCCCGCCTGGTACGGGAGGAGGGCGGGGGCGAGAGCTGGTTCCCCGAGCGCTGGACCCTCGACGGACCCGAGCCGTACGCGGTGCCGCTGCCCGGCAACCAGCCGGAGGACCCGGACGCCTCGGTGCTGCCGATGGGGGACGGGCGGGTGCTCATCCACCGCCGGGTCGCGGACCGGGACGTCTTCGCCCTGCTCTACCCGACCGGCCCCGGCACCGGCGAGCTCGCCCTCGGCACCGTCGCCCGCGTCCCGGGGCGCCGGCTGTCCCTGCTGCCGCCGTCCCCGAACGGCAGCTGTGCGTACGCGCTGGCCGCCGGGCCCGAGGACAGCACGCTCTGGCTGGTGGCGGGCGGCGCCTTCGGACCGGAGCCGGTCGCCACCCTCGAGGGCCACTGCTCGGGCGGCGTCTGGCTGGACCGGACCGGGCGGATGCTGGCGCTCGACCGGGAGCTGGAGGGGCGCACCAAGGCGGTCGCGGTGGACCTGGAGCGCGGCGGCGAGGTGAGCCCGCTGCTCCAGATCACCGAGGAGAGCGAGGACCGGCTGCTGCTGGCGGACCCGGACACCGGACTGCTGCTGCTGCGCTCCGACGCGCCCGGCCACGCCCGGCTCGGCTGGGGCGTGCTCGGCTCCACCCTGCCGGTCCGCTTCCCCGAGTGCCTGCGGCTCGCGGACGCCGCCGTGACGCCGTTCGCCATACAGCCGGGCCAGGTGCTGATGCCGGAGAGCTGCGCGGTGGCGCTGCGGATCGACGCGGCGGCGGGCAGCTGGCTCGGCGTGTGGCGCCCGGCGGGGCGCCGGCTGCACCAGCTGGCCGCGCCCGAGGGGTGGCTGGCGGGGTCGGGCCTGTGGACCCGGGACGGGGTGCTGCGGCTGCCGTGCGCCACGCCCGCGGCGCCCTGCGCGGTGGCGGCGGTCCCGGCCCCGGCGGAGCTGCCGCGCCCCGCCCCCGTACCGCTGAAGCCGCAGGCCCCGCGGCCCGTGCCGCTCGGGCAGGCACCGCTGACCGGCCGTCAGTAGGCCGGGGGCGGCTCGCTAAGATCCACGGCGAACGCAACGGACGAAACACAACGGGGTGACTGCACCACATGTCCGAGACACTGACCGCCGTGTCCGCCGAAGCCACGACGGATCCCGACGGCCACGGCCGGCACCGGGGCGGCGCCGCGGCGACCGAGGAGCCGACGACCGAGGCCCACGGCCGCCACCGGCGGATGGACGCAGAGGCTAGTTGATCAGGTGGCTGGGGGCCGGGACGCGAAAGCGTCCCGGCCCCCAGCCGTTCAGGGGCGCGGGGAACTGCGCGACCAGTGGGGGACGGCCCGCACCCCGCACACACACGGTCAGCCCCGCTTCAGTCCCAGCACCTCGGTCGCCGCGAAGGTCTCGTCCGCCGGGCGGTCGGCGTAGTACGGCGTGAGCAGCTCGTCCAGCTCCCCGTACGAGAAGGCCTCCTTCGCCGCGTCGAACTTGGCCGCCACCTTGGGGCGTTCGACGACCGCGACCATCCCGCCGTGCACCACCAGCAGCTGTCCGTTGACCCGGGCGGCCGCGGGGGACGCCAGATAGCCGACCAGCGGGGCCACGTGCTCGGGCGCCAGCGGGTCGAGCTGCCCCTCGCCGGGCTCCTCGAAGCCCGCGAAGACGTCCTCGGTCATCCGGGTGCGGGCGCGCGGGCAGATGGCGTTGGCGGTGACGCCGTACTTGGCGAGCGCCAGGGCCGTGGAGGTGGTCAGGCCCACGATCCCGCCCTTGGCGGCGGCGTAGTTGGGCTGGCCCGCCGAGCCCGCGAGGAACGCCTCCGAGGAGGTGTTGACGATCCGCCCGTAGACCGCGCCGCCCGCCGCCTTGGACCGCTCGCGCCAGTGCGCGGCGGCGAAGTGGGTGGTGTTGAAGTGGCCCTTGAGGTGGACATGGATCACCGCGTCCCACTCGGACTCGGTCATCGAGAAGATCATCCGGTCCCGCAGGATGCCCGCGTTGTTGACCAGGATGTCCAGCTTTCCGTACGTGTCGACCGCCAGCCGGACCAGTTCCCTGGCCTGCTGGTGGTCGGCGACGTCACCGGTGTGGGCGATGGCGGTGCCGCCCGCCGCGCGGATCTCGGCGGCGACCTCCTCGGCGGGCCCGGCCGAGGCCTCGCCGGAGCCGTCGCGGCCGGGCTGCCCGAAGTCGTTGACGACGACGGACGCGCCGAGTCGGGCGAGCTCCAGGGCCTCGGCCCGGCCCAGACCGCGTCCGGCGCCGGTGACGATCGCGGCCAGGCCCGCGAGGGGCAGCGCTGTCATGCCGTTCAGCTCCTTGCTCGTCCGGTTCACAGGGTGATGCAGGTGCGCAGGGCCTCGCCGGTGCGCATCTGGTCGAGGGCGTCGTTGATCCCGGCGAGCGGCACCCGGTGGGTGATCAGGCCCGCCAGGTCGATCCGGCCCGCCCGCCACAGCGCCACGGCCCGCTCGTAGGAGCGCAGCACGTCGCCGCCGCCGTACAGCGAGGGCAGGATCCGCTTCTCGTCGAAGAACAGCTCGAACATGTTGAGCGGGAAGAAGTCGTCCATGGCGCCCGCGCCGACCACGCACAGGGTGCCGCCGCGCCGGGTCGCCCCGTAGGCGGTGCGGGCGGTGGCGGACTTGCCGACGACCTCGAAGACGTAGTCGAAGCCCTCGCCGCCGGTGATCCGCTGCTTGGCGTCGTCGAGCTCGCTGGGCGAGACGGCCTCGGTCGCCCCGAAGGTGAGCGCGGCCTCGCGCCGGGAGGCGACCGGGTCGACGGCGACGATCTGCGCCGCGCCCTGCACCCTGGCGCCCTGGACGGCGGAGATGCCGACCCCGCCGCAGCCGATGACGGCGACCGACGAACCGGCCTCCACCCGCGCGGTGTTGATGGCGGCGCCGAGGCCGGTGGTGACCCCGCACCCGATGAGCGCGGCGATCTCGTACGGCACGTCGTCGGGTATCGGCACCGCGCACCCGGCGGCGACCACGACCTCCTCGGCGAAGGTGCCGGTGCCCGCGAAGCCGAAGACCTCGGCGCCGGGGCGCTTGAAGTTGGGGGTGCCGGCGTTCATGAACCCGGCGAGGCAGAGGTGGGTCTGGCCGCGCTTGCAGGAGGCGCAGACGCCGCACGCGGGCAGCCAGCACACCAGGACGCGGTCGCCCGGGGCGAGCGAGCCGACACCGTCGCCGACGTCGAGGATCTCGCCCGCGCCCTCGTGGCCGGGGACGAAGGGGGCCGGCTGCGGGAGCACGCCGGTCATGGCGGAGATGTCGGAGTGGCACAGCCCGGTGGCCCGGATCCGGATCCGCACCTTCCCGGGTCCGAAGCCCACGGCCTCGACGTCGTCGAGCACGTCGAGCTTGTCCTGGCCGATCTCGTGCAGTACGGCTGCGCGCATTGGCTGCGGCTCCCCTCTGATCAGGCGGTTCAGACGTGTTCGACGAGGGTGTCGGACAGCACCGGCGCGTCGTCGCGTTCGACGGCCGTCACCGACACCTGGACGCGGCCCTCGGCGGCCCACATCCGGATGCGCAGGGTCTCGCCGGGATAGACGACCCCGGTGAAGCGGGTGGTGTACGAGCGGACGCGGGCCACGTCGCCGCCGAGCACGGTGTCGACGACCGCCTTCAGCGTCATGCCGTACGTGCACAGGCCGTGCAGGATCGGCCGGTCGAACCCGGCGAGCGCGGCGAAGTCGGGGTCGGCGTGGAGCGGGTTCCAGTCCCCGGAGAGCCGGTAGAGGAGCGCCTGCTCCTCGCGCACCTTCCGCTCCACGGTGTGGTCCGGGGCGCGGTCCGGCTGCTCGGTGCGGGCGGAGGGGCCGCGTTCGCCGCCGAAGCCGCCTTCGCCGCGTACGAAGATCTGGGCGTCGCTGGTCCACAGCGGGCCCTCGTCGTCGGCGGCCTCGGTGCGCAGGACGAGGACGGCGGCCTTGCCCTTGTCGTAGATCGCGGCGACCTTGGAGGTGGAGACGGCCTTGCCGCGTACGGGGATGGGGCGGTGCAGGACGATGCCCTGGCCGCCGTGGAGCACGGCGGCGAGGTCGACCTCGATGCCGGGCGCTCCGAGCCCGCCGACCACGCCCATGCCGGCGCCGGCCACGGTGGCGAACGAGGGCAGCACGTGCAGCCTCGACTCCAGGGTGTAGCGCAGCTCGCCGGGGTCGGTCGCCGGGACGCCCGCGCCGAGTCCCAGGTGGTAGAGCTGGATGTCCTTGTGGTCCCAGGCGATCTCGATGGACCGGGGTTCGGCGGCGAGCGCCTTGGCGACGTCGATGGGCATACGGGGCCTGCTCCTTGGAGGTGGGAAGACCTCGGCGCGGCCGTCCGCACCGTCGGCCGCACCGAGGCCGTGCGGGTCGGCTCGCAGAGCCGGATTTAGAACGCGTTCTAGGGCTCGATGGCCCCTATGTATAACGCAGCGCCCCGGGATTGGGAACACTTCTGACGTGCCGTCAGCTTCGCTGGGCGCCCGGTGATTGTCTGCGGGTGAGTGGTGGGTTGCTCGCGCAGTTCCCCGCGCCCCTGGATGCGCCCCTTCGGGGCGCCCAGGGGGTTGCCGCGTCAGCGGCATTCAAGGGGCGCGGGGAACTGCGCGACCAGCCATCCACCGGCCCGCAGACGAACGCCCCCCGGGACATTTGTCCCACTCAACCCCGTACGAGAACATCTGCCGCCCGCCCGGGGCGGATCCGTAGCGTCAAGGGCATGACGCAGACAGCCCCCAGCGCCGTGCGCTTCCGCGGCGTGCTCAAGACCTTCGGCACCGTGCGCGCACTCGACCGTGTCGACCTCGACATCCGCCGGGGCGAGACCGTCGCGCTCCTCGGCCGCAACGGCGCCGGGAAGTCGACCACGATCGGCCTGCTGCTCGGGCTCGACGAGCCGGACGCGGGTGAGGTGCGGCTCTTCGGGCGGACGCCCGGGCGCGCGGTGCGGGCCGGGCTCGTGGGGGCGATGCTCCAGGAGGGCCAAGCGATCCCCCGCGTCACCGTACGGGAGCTCGTCGCGTTCGTCGGCTCGACCTACCCCCGCCCCATGCCGGCCGCCGAGGCCCTCGCGCTCGCCGGGCTGACCGAGTTCGCGGACCGCCGCGTCGACCGGCTCTCCGGCGGGCAGGCCCAGCGCGTCCGGTTCGCGGTGGCGATCGCCGGGGCGCCCGCGCTGCTGGTCCTTGACGAGCCGACCGCCGCGCTCGACGTGGAGGCCCGCCGCGCGTTCTGGGACGCGATGCGCGCGTACGCCGCCCGGGGCAACACCGTGCTGTTCTCCACCCATTACCTGGAGGAGGCCGACGACAACGCCGACCGGATCGTGGTCGTCGACCAGGGCCGCGTCGTCGCCGACGGCCCCGGCGAGCGGATCAAGCGCGCGGCGGGCGGCGGCCTGGTCTCCTTCGACCTGGCGGGCGGCCCCACCGCGGGCCTGGCGGCGCTGCCGGGCGTGGTCGCGGTGGAGGTGCGCGGCGATCGCGCCCGGCTGCGTACGGACGACCCGGACGCCACGGTCCTGGAGCTCGCCCGGCTCGGCGCGGTCCGGGGCCTGGAGGTCGCCCCGGCCAGCCTGGAGGACGCGTTCCTCTCCCTCACCTCCGCCGTGACGCCCACGCCCATGTCCACGCCCACGTCCGTACGCGAAAGCGAGACCGTCTGATGCCCGCCTACATCCTGCTCGAAGTCCGCCGCACCTTCCGCGACGCGTCGTTCGTGGTCTTCGGCATCGGCATGCCCGTCCTGATGTATCTGCTCTTCACCAACACCGGCTCGGGCGACGGCGACTCGGCCGAGTGGAGGACGGCCTCGATGGTCGGCATGGCGGCGTACGGCGCGCTCGGCGCGGCCCTGGGCACCGGGACGGGCGTGGCCGCCGACAGGACCGCCGGATGGCTGCGCCAGCTGCGCGTCACCCCGCTGGCGCCGTCCCGCGTGGTGACCGGCCGCGCGGTCAGCGGCTCGGCGACCGTGCTGCCCGCGATCGCCGCGGTGCTCGCCGCGGGCGCGCTGGTCAACGGCGTACGCCTGGACGCCTGGCAGTGGGCCGCGCTCACCGTGCTGCTGTGGGCCGGGGCGCTCCCCTTCACCCTGCTCGGCCTCGGCAACGGCTACCGGCTCGGCCCGCAGGCCGTGGGCGTGGTCAACACCGCCTGTCTGATGGGGCTCGCGGTGATCGGCGGACTGTGGTTCCCGCTGTCCGCCTTCCCCGGCCGGCTCGCCTCGCTCGCCGCGTACACCCCGGCCCACCGGTTCGCCGACCTCGGCTGGGCCGTCTCGCACGGCTCGGCCCCCGGGCTCGGGACGGTCGCGGTGCTCGGCGCCTGGCTGCTGGCGTTCGGCTCGTACGCCGTGGTCTCCTACCGACGGTCCGCGAGGACGGTATGCGCCTGATGAACGGGGAGAACGAGACAGTGGCACGACTGGCGAAGCTGCCGAGGCTCACGGAGCCGCCGGAGCGGAGGAAGGCGGTGTCCGCGCCGAAGAAGTGCGACCGCGACGCGGATCTTCCCGGCCCCCCGGCGAGCGCCTACACGCTGCTGCCCTGGCTCCTGATGGGCCTCGGCGCGTTCTCCAACCTGGTCCAGGGACAGACGCCGAACCCATGGATCGGCGGCGCGGGCCTGCTGGCCTTCAACTCCCTCTACGTCACGATCTCCTTCCGCGCCTTCGTCAAGGAGAAGCGGGAGAGCCGTACGACGCTGGTGATCCTGGCCGCGATGGCCGCGGTCACCTACGCCCTCTCGATCTTCTACGGCGGCACCTGGCTGTTCTTCTTCCCGCTGCTCTCGCTGGCCTGCGGCGCGGTGCTGCGGGACCGCGGACTCGGTCTCACGATCATGGTCCTGGCGTCCTCGGCGGGCGCCATCTCCGGCATGGAGGCCGGCTCGGTGTGGGACAACGTGACCATCGCGTACGGCACGTTCCTCTCCGGCATGGTGACGGCGGCGGTCCTCTCGCTCTCCCAGACCGTGCGCGAACTGCGCGACACCCGCCAGGAGCTGGCCCGTACCGCCGTGGAGAAGGAACGGCTCCGCTTCTCCCGGGATCTGCACGACCTGCTCGGCCACACGCTCTCGGTGATCGTGGTGAAGTCCGAGGCGGCCCGCCGCCTGGCCCCGCGCGACCTGGACGCCGCGCTCGGCCAGGTCGCCGACATCGAGTCGGTCGGCGGCCAGGCGCTCACCGAGATACGCGAGGCGGTCACCGGCTACCGCGAGGGCAGCCTCGGCACCGAGCTGGACCGGGCGCGCTCGGCGCTGCTCGCGGCCGAGGTGGAGCCGGTGGTACGCCTGTCGGGACCGCCGCTGCCCTCACAGGTGGAGGCGCTGCTCGGCTGGGTGGTCCGGGAGGCGGTCACCAACGTCGTACGGCACAGCGGCGCGGCCCGCTGCGAGATCGCGGTCGACGGCGCGCCCGAACGCGTACGGCTGAAGATCACCGACGATGGGCACGGCGTACCATCCGAACAGCCCGCCTCCCCCGGTCCACGCGTCGGCGGTACGGGTCTGAAGGGTCTCACCGAACGCCTCGCGGCGGCCGGCGGCTCACTAGAGGCGGGCCCCGGGCCGCGCGGCGGCTTCCAGGTGAGCGCCGAGCTCCCGGTCGACCCCCTCGACGCCGAGCTGGAAGCGGAGCTGGAGACGGAACGCGGGGCCGCACGGGGATGACGGCCGGCACGATGGGGAGAACGGCATGATCAGAGTCCTGCTCGCGGAGGACCAGGGCATGATGCGCGGCGCGCTGGCCCTGCTGCTCGGGCTCGAGGAGGACATCGAGGTCGTCGCGCAGGTCGGTGCCGGGGACGAGATCGTGGCCGCGGCGCTCACCGCCCGGCCCGACGTCGCCCTGCTGGACATCGAACTGCCGGGGCTCAGCGGTCTCGACGCGGCGGCTCTGTTGCGCGAGGAGTGCCCGGACTGCCGGGTGCTCATCCTCACCACGTTCGGGCGGCCGGGGTATCTGCGGCGCGCGATGGAGGCGGGGGCGGCCGGGTTCCTGGTGAAGGACGGGCCGGTGGAGGACCTGGCCGAGGCGGTGCGGCGGGTGCTGCGCGGCGAGACGGTGATCGACCCGGCGCTGGCTGCGGCCGCGCTGAGCGCGGGCGCCAATCCGCTGACCGCGCGGGAGCGGGACGTCCTGAACGCCTCGGTGGACGGCGCGACGGTCGCCGACATCGCGGGCAAGCTGCACCTGTCGGAGTCGACCGTACGCAACTACCTCTCGTCCGCCATCGGCAAGACGAGCACCCGCAACCGCATGGAGGCGGTGCGGGCGGCCCGGCAGCAGGGCTGGCTCTGAGTCACCTCTCCGGCGTGACGGGCTTGGGCCCGGTGGCCCTGGGCAGCCACACCAGCGCGACCACCGTGCTGGCGAGCAGGACGAAGCCGCCGGTGCGGAAGGCCAGCGCGTACCCCTCGGTGAGCGCCTCGGGCGTCAGCGCGTCGCCGGTACGGGCGGTGGCCACGGTCGACAGGATGGCGAGGCCGAGCGCGCCGCCCATCGTGCGGGAGGTGTTGATGAGCCCCGACACCAGCCCGGCCTCGCCCGGCGCGGCGCCCGAGGTGGCGAGCGAGGCGAGCGGCGTGGTGGCCAGGCCCGCGCCGGTCATCATCAGCACGCCGGGCACCAGGATCGACATCCAGTACGGGTCGTGCGCGTGCATCGTGGACTGCCAGCCGAACCCGGCGGCCGCGATCAGCACACCGATGACGGTGAGGTTGCGGGTCCCGGTGACCGGCATCAGCCGGGGGGCGATCTTGGCGCCGAAGACGATGCTCAGCGAACTGGGGATCAGGGCGAGCCCGGCGCCCAGCGGGGTGTAGCCGAGGACGTTCTGGGCGTACAGCGTCATGAAGTACCAGGTGCAGAAGGTCGCCGAGCCGCAGGCGAACATCACCACGTTGGCCGAGGAGACGGCCCGCAGGCGCAGCAGCCGCAGCGGCATCAGCGGCGCCGCCGCGCGCGCCTCGAGGGCGAGGAACGCGCCGAGCAGCGTGAGCCCGCCGAGCAGCGGGGCCAGGGTCTGCGGCGCGGTCCAGCCGGACTGCTCGGTCTGCACGATGCCGTACGCGAGGACCGCGAGCCCGCCGGTGACGGCGACCGCGCCGGGCAGGTCCAGGCGGTTGCGGGTGGCGGCGCGGCTCTCGGTGATCCACAGGGTGGCGCCGGTGAGGACGAGGGCGCCGACCGGCACGTTGATGAGCAGCACCCAGCGCCAGGACAGCGTGTCGGTGAGCACCCCGCCGACCAGTCCGCCCGCCGCGCCGCCGCCCGCGCCGACCGCCGCCCAGGTGCCTATGGCCCGGGTGCGGGCGGCGCCCTCCGGGACGGCGGCGGTCAGGATGGTGAGCGTGGACGGCGCGAGCACGGCGGCGCCGAGGCCCTGCACGCCCCGGGCCAGCAGCAGCTGCCAGCCCTCCTGGGCGAGCCCGCCCGCCAGGCTGGCGGCGGTGAAGAGCCCCAGTCCCACCAGGAACATCCGCTTGCGGCCGAAGAGGTCTCCGGCGCGGCCACCGAGGAGCATGAACCCGGCGTACGCGATGGAGTAGGCGTTGACGACCCACTGGAGCCCGGTCGGGGTCATCCCGAGGCCGGTCCGCATCGAGGGGAGTGCCACGTTGACGACGGAGACGTCGAGGACGACGAGGAACTGCCCGGCGCAGGCGGCGAGCAGGACCAGCCAGGTGCGGGTCCGGAGTGTCCGGGTGGGTATGGCGGCGGTGTCTGGGGGCGCGTGGACCATCGGGCCATGGTCGCATGGAGTCCCCCCGCCCCACCCCTTCCCGAAAGCCCTCTGGCGGGCAGCCGGTTGCTTCGACTGCGGACCGTGGCGGGTTGCTCGCGCAGTTCCCCGCGCCCCCAGGTAGTCAGGGGCGCGGGGAACTGCGCGCTCAGCCGTCCACGGTCCGCAGACAAAGACGCCTACCTCCGCAGGAGCGTGACCACGGCCGCACCCCCGAGCCCCACGTTGTGGGCCAAGCCCACCCCCGCCCCCCGGACCTGCCGGGGGCCCGCCTCCCCCCGGAGCTGCGCCACCAGCTCCCCCACTTGGGCCAGGCCCGTCGCCCCCAGCGGATGGCCCTTGGAGATCAGGCCCCCGGACGGGTTCACCACCCACCGCCCGCCGTACGTCGTCGCCCCGGACTCCACCAGCTTTCCCGACTCCCCCTCGCCGCACATGCCCAGCGCCTCGTAGGTGAGCAGCTCGTTGATGGAGAAGCAGTCGTGGAGCTCGATCACGTCGACGTCCTCGATGCCGAGGCCGGCGCGGTCGTACACGGCCCGGGCCGCCGCCCGTGTCATGCCGACGCCGACGACGTCGATGCACCGGCCCGAGGCGAACGACGCCTGTGTGTCCGTCGCCATCGCCTGGGCGACGATCTCCACCGCCCGCCCCTGGAGGCCGTGCGCCGACGCGAACCGCTCGGAGACGACGACGGCCGCCGCCGCGCCGTCGGAGGTGGGCGAGCACTGGAGGCGGGTCAGCGGCCGGTGGACCACCGGGGAGGCGAGTACCTCCGCCACCGAGTACTCCACCTGGAACTGCGCGTGCGGGTTGTGCACCGAGTGCCGGTGGTTCTTGGCGCCGACCGCCGCGAGCTGCGCCTCGGTCGTCCCGTACAGCCGCATGTGCTCACGCGCCGCGTTGCCGAAGATCTGCGCGGTCGGCGGGGTCGCCTCGAAGCCGTGGGCGGCGGCCATCACGCCGTAGTGGCGGGCCACCGGCGAGGTCGCGAAGTCGCCGCCGTCCGCCCCGCCGCCCAGCGCGCCCCGCTTCATCTTCTCGAAGCCGAGCGCCAGCACGCACTCGCTGATCCCGCCCTCCACCAGCTGGCGCGCCAGCAGCAGCGCGCTCGACCCGGTGGCGCAGTTGTTGTTGACGTTGTGGACCGGGACGCCGGTGAGCCCCAGTTCGTACGCCGCCCGCTGGCCCGCCGTGGACGGCTGGAAGCAGTAGCCCGCCAGGACCTGCTCCAGCTCCTCGTACGCGATTCCGGCGTCCGCCAGCGCCGCCGCCCCGGCCTCCCGGGCCATGTCCCAGTACTGCCACTCCCGCGACTCGGGCTTGACGAACCCCGTCATGCCGACACCGGCCACAAAGCTCTTCACGTCCGTGCTCCTTCGGGCTCGTTCAGTCTCGCGGCAGGCCGAGGATCCGCTCGGCCACGACATTGAGCTGGACCTGGGTGGTGCCGCCCGCGATGGTCAGACAGCGGGACATCAGATAGCCGTGCACGGCCCGCTCGGCCGGGCCCTCGGCCGAGGCGCCCGAGGGGCCGAGCAGTTCCAGCGCGAGCTCGGCCACCTTCTGCTGGTGGACGGTCTGCACCAGCTTGCGCACACTGGCCCCGGCGCCGGGCTCCAGGCCCGACACCTGGAGCAGGGTGGTGCGCAGCCCGAGGCAGGCCAGCGCGTGCGCCTCGGCGGCCAGCGCGCCGATCCGGGCGCGGCGGGCGCCGTCGAGCCCGTCGGCGCGGGCGAGCAGCGCCTCCAGACCGGTGTCGAAGGTCAACTGGTCGGCCATGTGCACGCGTTCGTTGCCCAGGGTGTTGCGGGCGACGCGCCAGCCGCCGCCGCTCTCGCCGACGACCGCGTCGTGCGGCAGGAGCGCCCCGTCGAAGTACACCTCGTTGAAGAGCGCGTCGCCGGTGATCTCCCGCAGCGGGCGGACGTCGATGCCGGGGGTGTTCTTCATGTCGACGAGGAAGTAGGTGAGGCCCTCGTGCTTGGGGGCCGCCGGATCGGTCCGGGCGAGCAGGATCCCGTGGTCCGCCCACTGCGCCGCGCTCGTCCACACCTTCTGCCCGGTGATCCGCCAGCCGTCCTCGGTCCGCTCGGCCCTGGTCCGCAGGCTCGCCAGGTCCGAGCCCGCCTCCGGCTCCGAGAACAGCTGGCACCACAGCAGGTCCCCGCGCAGGGTGGGCAGCAGATAGCGCTCCTGCTGCTCCGGTGTCCCGTACGCGAGGAGCGAGGGCACCACCCAGGTGCCGATCCCCAGCTCCGCCACCTTCACCCCGGCCGCCCGCAGCTCCTCCTGGACGACGAGCTGGTGGACGGGACCGGCGCCCAGGCCGTACGGCGGTGGCAGATGCGGGGCGGCGTAGCCGGTGGGGGCGAGGGCGCGGCGGGCGGCCGCCGGGTCGAGTCCGCGTACCGAGGCGGCCGCCTGGCGGGCCGGGCCCCGGAACGCCCGCGCCTCCTCGGGCAGCTCGAGGCGCAGCTCCCGGCGCGCCCCGGCCGCGGCGAGCCGGACGGCCCGCTCGCGGTGGGTGTCCCCGGCGCCCAGGAGCTGGCGGGCCACCAGGGCGCGGCGCAGATGCAGATGGGCGTCGTGCTCCCAGGTGAAGCCGATGCCGCCGAGGATCTGGACGCAGTCCTGGGCGCAGGTGAGAGCGGCGTCCAGGGCGGTCGCCGCCGCCAGGGAGGCGACGAGGCCGCGCACCTCGGCCGGTTCCGCTCCCGCCGCCCGCGCCGCGTCCCACACCAGGGCCCGCGCCTGCTCGACGCGGACCAGCATGTCGGCGCAGAGGTGCTTGACCGCCTGGAACCGCCCGATGGGCCGCCCGAACTGCTCGCGCGTCCTGGCGTGCGCGACGGCCGTCTCCAGCGCCCAGGCCGCGGTCCCGCACGCCTCGGCGGCGAGGAGGACACCGGCCAGATCGCCTACGAGACCGGGGTCGACGGCGAGGACCCGGTCCGCCGGGACCACCAGGCCGTGCGCGAGGACCTCGGCGGTGGGGCGGGTCGGATCGGCGCCCTCGTGCGCCCGCACCGCCAGGTCCGCCGCGTCCACCGCCAGCCACAGCGTCTCCTCGCCCGCCCGCGCGGCCAGGAGCAGCAGATCGGCCTGGGCCCCGGCGAGGACCGGCGGCGCGGCCCCGTCGAGCGTCCAGCCCGCCGGGTCCGGTACGGCGGTGAGGCCGCCGGGGCCGAGCGCCACGGCGGCGGTCCGCTCCCCGGTCGCGATGGCGTGGACCGCCTCCGCGCGGCCGGCCCGCTCCAGCACCGCCGCCGCCAGCACGCTGGGCAGATACGGGCCCGGCAGCGCGCCCCGCCCCGCCTCCTCCAGCACCACCGCGAGCTCCACCAGGCCCCCGCCGCCGTACCGCTCGCCCAGATGGACACCGAGCAGGCCCTGTCCGGCCAGCGCGTCCCAGTACGGCGGCCGGCCGACGGGCGCGCCGGACGCGTCGAGCAGCTTGCGCACCTCCTCGGGCGGCACGGCCCGCGCCAGCCAGCCCCGGACCGCGTCCGCCAGTTCGCGCTGCTCCCGGGTGATCCCGATGCCCATCCGCACTCCCCCGACGCCGTGGCGCCCCTTCGGGGCGCGCGGTACCGCACCGGCCACAAGACCGCTTGGAACGGCGACAGACTAGAACACGTTCCAATCTGACGGAAGGTCAGATGACGGGGGGAAATCGGCGGGGCTTAGGATGTGGCGCCCCCTTCAGAAGTCCCCGCGCACCCCACCACCTCGCGCCCGACCCACAGGAGCCCCCATGGCGACACCCAAGCCGGAGATCCTCGCCGCCTTCGAGGCCGCCAAGGGGTTCATGCCCGTACGCGAAGGGCTCGCGCTCTACGCGGCGGCCGTCGAGGCGGGCGCGCTCGGCCTGCCGCTCCTGGAGGTCGGCACCTACTGCGGCCGCTCCACGCTGCTGCTCGCGGACGCCGCCCGCGCCGCCGGGACCGTCGCCGTCACCGTCGACCACCACCGGGGCAGCGAGGAGCAGCAGCCCGGCTGGGAGTACCACGACCCGGCCGTGGTCGACCCGGAGGTCGGCCTGATGGACACCCTGCCCACCTTCCGCCGCACCCTGCACAAGGCGGGCCTGGAGGACCACGTGATCGCGGTCGTGGGCCGCTCGCCGCAGGTGGCGCGGGTCTGGGGCGGCCAGGTCGGGCTGGTCTTCATCGACGGCGGGCACACCGACGAGCACGCCACCGGGGACTACGAGGGCTGGGCCCCGCACCTCGCCGAGGGCGGCCTGCTGGTGATCCACGACGTCTTCCCCGACCCGGTCGACGAGTTCACCGGCCAGGCCCCGTACCGCGTCTATCTGCGCGCCCTCGCCTCCGGCGCCTTCACCGAGGTCTCGGCCACCGACTCGCTGCGCGTGCTGCGGCGCACGCGCGCCGGAGTGTGACGGCGCGCACCGCCCGGTGCACCCCTTCGGCCGCACGGACCGCGCCCCCGTACGACCACCCGGCTAGCATCACAGCGTGTCGTACGACAGCGAATCCCCCACCCCCGCCCGGCGCCGGCTGCGCGGCAACCTCGTCATCGTGACCGCCGCGCTGGTCCCGACCGCGCTGGCCGGATGGCTGGTGTGGCAGGCCATGGGCGGGTCCGGCGGCCAGGACGACAAGCCGCCGAGGGTGCTGCCGCTGCCCAGCGCGCCCGCCGCGCAACCCTCGGGGAACGGGAACGCCAAGGCGCCGACCGTGACGGTGACGGCGACCCCCTCGCCGTCCACCGCCTCGCCGTCCACCGCCTCGCCCTCCACCCAGTCCGCCCGGCCCACCGGGCCGCTCGCCGGACGCGTGGTCGTCATCGACCCGGGCCACAACCCCAGCAACTTCAAGCACGCCGCCGAGATCAACCGCCAGGTCGACATCGGGACGAACAAGAAGGAGTGCGACACCACCGGCACGGACACCGAAGGCGGGTACACCGAGGCCGCGTTCACCCTGGACGTCTCGCACCGTCTGCGGGCGCTGCTGGAGAAGCAGGGCGCGACCGTCTCGTACACCCAGGACAACGACCGGCCGTTCGGCCCCTGCGTGGACGAGCGCGCCGCGATCGGCAACCGGGCCAAGGCGGACGCGGTGGTCTCGGTGCACGCGGACGGCGCGGCCGAGGGGCAGCGCGGCTTCCATGTGATCCTGCCCGCGCTGGTGAACGCGGGGAAGGCGAACACCGCCCCGATCGTGAAGCCCTCGCGTGAGCTGGGTGAAAGGATCGCGGGGAAGTTCGTCCTCGCCACCGGCATGGGGCCCTCCAACTACGTGGGCGAGGGCACCGGGTTGGACGTCCGCAAGGACCTCGGCGGGCTCAACCTGTCCACCGTGCCGAAGGTGTTCATCGAATGCGGCAACATGCGCGATTCCCGTGATGAGGGCCTGCTGACGAGTCCGGAGTGGCGGCAGAAGGCGGCTCAGGGCATCGCGGACGGAATCAGCGGCTTCCTGCGCACGTGAGCGTCCCGCCGACGGGAGCGGTCGGCTGCGGGTCGGTCACGGTCTGAGCACCGAGGGGACTTCCCGCCCGGTCAGACGATAGATTCTCCCCCGGGTGGGGAACCACTCCCGTGCTTCGCGCCGTGTGCACGTACACCGGCGGCAGCGATGACCGCCCCGACGAGACGACCCAAAAGGACTATTTACGTGAACATCCGCTCCCTCACGCGAGGCGACGGCGTGGTGATCGGAGCAGCGGTGGTGCTGTTCATCGCCTCGTTCCTCGATCTCTACTCGGTCGGCAATTCGTGCTCCGGTACGTTCTGCCCGAAGCTCGATCTGCCGAACGCCTGGGACTCGCTGGGCCTGCTGATGAGCATGTTCCTGGCCGGCATCATCGGCGCGGTCCTCATCGTCGTGGCGCGTTCGCTGCCGCAGCCGAAGAAGATCGCCGGTATCGACCTGGGCCAGTTCGGCACCGCGTTCACGATCTTCTCCGCGTGGACCGCGTTCTGGACCATCATCGACATGGACAAGGCCGGCGCCGGCATGATCCTCGGCCTGATCGCCGCGCTGGTGCTCGCCGCCGGCGCCGTGGCCGGCCCGATGGTCGCCGCGCTCAAGGCCCCGCTGATGGGCAGCCCGACCCCGGCCGTGGCCCCGTACGGCGCGCAGCCGTACGGCGCCCAGCCCCCGGCGGGCGGCTACGGCTACCCGGGCGGCGCCCAGCCGCAGCCGTTCGGCGCGCAGCCCGCGGCCGACGCGAGCCAGGGCGGCCAGACCCCGGCGCCCGCCGCCTCCCAGCCGCAGCCCGCGGCCGGCGCCGCCGCTCCGGCCGGCGACTTCGCCCCGTTCTGGTTCGCCGTCCCGGTGGCCCGCCCGCTGTACGCGGAGGACGGCTCGGCCACGCCGATCGCCGAGCTCGCGCCCGGCACGTGGTACCTGGCGGTGGAGCAGCGCGGTGCGGCCCTGGTGGCGCAGACGCAGGACGGCCGCCGCGGGGTTCTCCAGGACACCACGGGGATCCAGCGGGGCTAGTCGGCTGGTTCGTCCGCGGACCGTGCGTGGCTGGTCGCGCAGTTCCCCGCGCCCCTGAGAGTGGCCCCCCACCCCTTCCGGGTGGGGGGCCACTCCCGTACCCTGACGGCCCGTCAGATTCCGCCAGGGAGGCGTCCGTATGCGGCTGGGACTCGCACTGGGGTACTGGGGGCGCGGGCCGAACCCCGGTCATCTGGAGCTGGCGCGGGAGGCGGAGCGGCTCGGGTACGACTCCGTGTGGACGGCGGAGGCCTGGGGCTCGGACGCCTTCACTCCGCTGACCTGGATCGCCGCGCACACCTCCCGCATCCGCCTCGGTACGGCCGTCGCGCAGATGGCCGCCCGCACCCCCACCGCGACCGCGATGCACGCGCTGACCCTGGACCACCTCTCCGGCGGCCGGATGATGCTCGGCCTCGGGCTGTCGGGGCCGCAGGTGGTGGAGGGGTGGTACGGACGGCCGTTCCCGGCCAGCCCGCTGACGGCGACGCGGGAGTACGTGGAGGTGATCCGGCAGGTGCTGCGGCGCGGGGCGCCGGTGGAGCTGGAGGGCCGCTTCCACCCGCACCCCTACCGGGGGCCGGACGGCACGGGCCTCGGCAGACCCCTCAAGCCGATCACGCATCCGCTGCGCGCGGACCTGCCGGTGCTGCTGGGGGCCGAGGGCCCCAAGAACATCGCCCAGACGGTTCGGATCGCGGACGGCTGGCTGCCGCTGTACTGGTCGCCGACCCGGCTGGACGCGTACAAGGCGTCGCTGGCCGAGGCGCCCGAGGGCTTCACGGTCGCCCCCATGGTCCGGGCGCACGTCTGCGACGACGTGGCCGAGGGGCTGCTGCCGGTCAAGGCGATGCTCGGCTTCTACATCGGCGGGATGGGGCACGCGGCCCGCAACTTCCACGCGGATCTGATGGCGCGGATGGGGTACGAGGCCGAAGCCCGCCGGATCCAGGCGCTGTTCGCCGAGGGCCGCCGCGAGGAGGCGGTGCGCGCGGTGCCCGACGCCTTCGCCGACGAGATCTCACTGGTCGGGCCGCGCGAACGGATCGCTCGGCGGCTGGAGTCGTGGCGTTCGGGCCCGGTGACGGACCTGCTGGTCACCTCACCGGACCCGGTGACGCTGCGGGTGATGGCGGAGCTGGTGGGGGTCAGCCGCCGCTGAGCTGCGAGGCGGACGGCACCTGGTCCTTGACCTCGGCTCCGGCGCTCTTGCCCGCGCCCTTCACGCCGTTGATGACGTTCTCGAACATGCCGACGTCCGCGTCGGTGGCGTCGCCCTTGCGCAGCTTGCCGCCGAGGCCCTTGAGGGACTCGATGCCGGAGCTGAGGGGGGCGACGGCCTTGGAGAGCAGCGGGTCGCCCTTGGCGTTGTTCACGGCGGCCTTCAGCCGGTTGTACGTGAAGGCACCGGCGAGCCCCGCCTTGACCAGGGCGAAGGTGCGGCCCTTGGTGCCCTTCTTGAACTTGCCCGCCTTGAAGGGCTTCACGATCCACTGGTAGGCGGCCCCCGCCGCCAGGCCCGCGTTGGCGACGAACCGCGTCTTGGCGAGCTTCTGCTTCTCGAACGAACTGGACGGGGAGACGCTGGCCTCCGCCGCGGTCAGGCTGTTGCGGGCGCTCTTGGTCTCGCCTCCGCAGGCGGTCGTCGACACCAGGACGGCGGTGGCGAGGACGAGCGCCGCGAGTATGCGGCGGAGCGGGAGCGTACTGGACACGGTGACCTCCGGGAGTGGTCCGACCCCCGCAGCGTCACCCGAGCGGCGGCACGCGGCGACCCGGCGTGGTCCGTTCGGGTGCCCCCACCCCGGCCGAGCGCTTCGTCTGCGGACCGTGGGTGGCTGGTCGCGCAGTTCCCCGCGCCCCTAGGTGCCCAGGGGCGCGGGGAACTGCGCGAGCAACCCAGCACGGTCCGCAGACAAAAACCAAGCGGGGCGCAGGGGCCGCAGGCCCCGCCGAAAGGGGCCGGGGCCCGCCCCACCCACCCCCGGAGGGTTTAGGGAAGGGGCGGGGTGGGGGCTAGTCGCAGCACTGCGGGGGCAGGCCGCGCGGCAAGCGCTCTCCGCCGAAGACCGCCGTCGTCGCCTCGTCACCCCCCAGCGCCGCCACCGCCAGCAGCAGTGACCCCGCCGTCCATGTCGTGAGCTCCTCCGGCCACACCGCGCGGTTGCCCTCGAAGACGTAACCCGTCCAGTAGAGGCCGTCGCCGGCCCGCAGGTGCTGGATGGACTGGAGGATCTCCAGGGCGCGGTCCGACTCGCCCATCACCCACAGCGCGAGCGCGAGTTCGCAGCTCTCGCCGCCCGTCACCCACGGGTTGGGCAGCACACAGCGCACCCCGAGGCCGGGCACCACGAAGGCGTCCCAGCGCGACTCGATGCGCGCCTTCGCCTCGGCGCCCGACACCGCGCCCCCGAGGACCGGGTAGTACCAGTCCATCGAGTAGCGGGACTTGTCGAGGAAGCGCTCGGGGTGGTGGGCGACCGCGTGCGCGAGCGCGCCCGTCGCCAGCTCCCAGTCCGGCTGCGGCTCCTCCCGCTGCTCGGCGATCGCCAGCGCGCACCGCAGCGCCTGGTGGATCGAGGAGCTGCCGGTGAGCAGCGCGTCGGTGACGGGCGAGCCGTCCTCCTCGCGCTTCCAGCCGATCTGCCCGCCCGGCTGCTGGAGCCGCAGCACGAACTCGACCGCCGCGTACACCACCGGCCACATCCGGTCGAGGAAGGTGTCGTCCCCGGTGGCGAGGTAGTGGTGCCAGACGCCCACCGCCACGTACGCGACGAAGTTGGTCTCCCGGCCCCGGTCGGTGATCTGCTCGAAGTCGCCGTCGTGGTAGGCCGCGTACCAGGACCCGTCGTCGTTCTGGTGCCGCGCCAGCCACTCGTAGGCGCGCTCCGCCGCCTCGTGCTCGCCCGCCGCGTCCAGCGCCATGGCGGCCTCGGAGTGGTCCCACGGGTCGAGGTGGTGGCCCCGGAACCACGGTATGGCGCCGTCCTCGCGCTGCACGGCCAGGATGCCGGCCACCGTGGCGGCGGCCTGCCCGGCGGTGAGCACGCCCGGCAGGACCAGGTGTTCGGTCCGCTCCGGTGAGGTCACTTGGCGGCGACCTTGTCGAGCGGGGCGAGGTGCGGCTTGGTCGCGTACGCCACGAAGCTCTTGCCCACGATCGGGTTGAGCGCCTGCTCCGCGAGCCGGGTGACCAGCGGCTTCTTCATGATGTCCCAGACGAGCAGCTTGTGGTACGCCCGCACCGGCAGCGCCTTGTCGTTGTCGACGCCGAAGGCGCACTTGAGCCACCAGTACGGCGAGTGCAGCGCGTGCGCATGGTGCTGGCCGTACGGCTTGAGGCCCGCCTCGCGCATCTTGGCGAGCAGCTCGTCCGCCTTGTAGATGCGGATGTGTCCGCCCTCGACCTCGTGGTACGCGTCGGAGAGCGCCCAGCAGACCTTCTCCGGGCCGTACCGGGGCACGGTGACCGCGATCCGGCCGCCGGGCCGCAGCACCCGGACCATCTCGGCGAGCACGCCCTTGTCGTCCGGGATGTGCTCCATCACCTCGGAGATGATCACGACGTCGAAGGACTCGTCGGGGAACGGCAGGTTGAGCGCGTCACCCTCCATGGCGGTGGCGGTCGCCCCCTCGGGCGCCTCCCCGGCCTCCTTCATCGCCGCGAACCACTTGGCGACCTCACGGATCTCCTCGCCGTTCTGGTCGAGCGCCACCACCTGAGCGCCGCGCCGGTAGCACTCGAAGGCGTGCCGCCCCGCGCCGCAGCCCAGGTCGAGCACGCGGTCGCCCGGGGCGAGCGGGAAGCGGGAGAAGTCGACGGTCAGCACGGATTCCTGCTTTCGCGGTCATGGCTTGTGGGGGCGTGGGGGTGCAAGGTCACCTGGCCGGCTTTCCGGCCGCGGCGCGGGCGATCGCCGCCCGGTACAGCTCGGCGGTGCCCTCGGCCGCCCGGGCCCAGGTGAACCGGTCGAGCACCCGCTGCCGTCCGGCCGCGCCGAGCCGCGCGCGCAGCTCCGGGTCGCCGAGCAGCCGTACCAGCGCGCCGGCCAGCGCCTGCGGGTCGCCCGGCGCGACCGCCAGGCACGTCTCGCCGTCCGGCCCGGCCACCTCGGGGATCGCGCCGCCGGTGGTGGCCACCAGCGGGGTCCCCGTCGCCATCGCCTCGGCGGCCGGCAGCGAGAACCCCTCGTACAGCGAGGGCACACAGCTGACCTGCGCGGACCGTACGAGGTCGACGAGCTCCTGGTCGGTGATGCCCTTGACGAAGCTCACCGCGTCGCCGAGCCCGTACTTCTCGATGGCCTGGGCGACCGGGCCGGCCTCGGCGCGCTTGCCGACGACCACGAGGTGCGCCTCGGGCTGCTCGGCGCGCACCTTGGCGAGCGCCTCGACGAGGAAGACCAGGCCCTTGAGCGGCACGTCCGCGCTGGAGGTGGTGACGATCCGGCCGGGCACCTCGGCCACCGACGGATCCGGCGACCACAGCTCGGTGTCGGCGCCGATGTGCACCACCGAGACGCGGTCCTCGCGCACCCCGAGGTGCTCGACGATCTCGCGCTGCGAGGAGCCGGAGACGGTGAGCACGGACGGCAGTCTGCGCGCGACCCGCTTCTGCATCCGGGTGAAGGCGTACCAGCGCCGTACGGAGGCGCGCCGCTTCCAGTCCGCGGCCGCGTCCAGCTCCAGCTGCCGGTCGACGGTGATGGGGTGGTGGATCGTGGTGACCAGCGGCGCGCCGAGGTCCCCGAGCAGGCCGTAGCCGAGCGTCTGGTTGTCGTGGATGACGTCGAACTCGCCCTTGCGGGCGGCGAGGTGGCGCCGGGCCCGCAGCGAGAACGTCAGCGGCTCGGGGAACCCGCCGGTCCACATCGTGGCGACCTCGAGGGCGTCGATCCAGTCCCGGTACTCGTCCTTCTTGGGCGTACGGAACGGGTCGGGCGAGCGGTACAGGTCCAGACTGGCGAGCTCGGTGAGCGGCACGCCCTCGTCGAGGACGGGGTACGGCTGCGCGCCGATGACCTCCACGCTGTGCCCGAGGCGGGCGAGTTCGCGGGAGAGGTGGCGTACGTAGACGCCCTGGCCGCCGCAGAACGGATTGCCCTTGTACGTCAGGAGGGCGATCCGCAGCGGGCGGTCACCCGCACGGGCCGGCTCCCCTGCGCGGGGGCTTGCCTCTATGGCCTCTGCGGTCACTCGCGGCCCCTTCATCGCTGCGTTTCGCCGGAGCGTAACCGCTCGCGCTAATCTAGAACAAGTTCCAGACTTGATCGTTCTCGATCTCCGCGGGGAGCTTCGGGAAGCTTTGAATCTACCGGCAGGTAGCGCACGTGTGAGGGCCGGATCAGGTGATTCGCGCCACCACCGGGCCCCCTGCCATGCTGTGCCCCCGGAAACGGGCCGCCGGGGCCGGGAACCGCCCCGGACCCGCACGCGGAGTACTGGGCAACGGACGACGGAACGGGACAGATGACAGCGGAAGCCAAGGCGGCCATCGCCGCGTCGCCCGCCCTGACCGAGCGCCAGGAGGCGCGCCGGCGGCGCATCCTGCACGCCAGCGCCCAGCTGGCCAGCCGGGGCGGCTTCGACGCGGTCCAGATGCGCGAGGTGGCCGAGGCCGCCGGGGTCGCGCTCGGCACGCTCTACCGCTACTTCCCCTCCAAGATCCATCTGCTGGTCGCCACCATGCAGGACCAGCTCCAGCATCTGCACTCCACGCTCCGCAAGCACCCGCCGTCCGGCGACTCGGCCGCCCAGCGGGTCGCCGAGACGCTGATGCGGGCGTTCCGCGCGCTCCAGCGCGAGCCGCACCTCGCCGACGCGATGGTGCGCGCCCTCACCTTCGCCGACCGCTCGGTCAGCCCCGAGGTGGACACGGTCTCCCGGCAGACCACCGCGATCATCCTGGACGCGATGGGCCTGGACCACCCCAGCCCGCGGCAGCTCTCGGCGGTCCGCGTCATCGAGCACACCTGGCACTCGGCCCTGATCACCTGGCTCTCGGGGCGGGCCTCGATCGCCCAGGTGAAGATCGACATCGAGACGGTCTGCCGGCTGATCGACCTCACGGCCGAGGACGACGACTCGGCCTGATCCGGCGATGCGCCCGGCGCGCACGTGCTTCCGGCACTACCGCCCCGCACCTACGCCGTGCGCCGTGCGCTCCCCCGTGCCACCCCATGGCCGAATCTCCGGCTTCCCCTGCCCGGGGCCCCGGATAGAAAGGTTTCGCGTGCAGAAGGAAGGCAACCGGTAGGCGGGGAGCTGGAGGGGGCTGAAACGTGATCCGGGTACTTCTCGTGCACGATGCCTGTCTGATGCGGTCGGCGCTGGCCGACCGCCTGAGCCGGGAAGCCGGCCTCGAGGTCCATCACGCGCCGTGGCGCAGCGCGCCCGCGCGCGCGAAGGCGCTGCGGCCGGATGTGTGCGCCGTGGACCTGGACTGTTCCGACTCGTACGGGATCGCTCCGCTGGGGGAGTTGCAGAGCCGGCACAACGGGTCGCGGGGCACCCGTCTCGTCGTGCTGGCCAGCGCCAGCCGGCCCGGGCCGCTGCGCCAGGCCGCGGAGGCGAACGCCCTGGGGTATGTCGACAAGGACGCCACGCCCGAGCGGCTCGTCTGCGCCATAAGACGGGCCGCCGCAGGCCAGCGGTTCGTCGACGACTCGCTGGGCTACGGCTTCCTGCGCGCGGCCGAGATGCCGCTGACCAGACGTGAGCTGAGCGTGCTCTCACTCGCCGCCGAGGGCGCCTCGATCGCGGACATCGCGCACAGTCTCCATCTGTCCAACGGGACCGTGCGGAACTACATGGCGGCGATCACCCGTAAGACCGGAGCCCGCAACCGCGTGGACGCCATCCGTATCTCGCAGGGCGAGGGATGGGTGTAATCCGGTCAACTCCCGGTAGAACGCGGACCGTCGCAGCAGCGAGTCGTGCGTCCCGCACTCGACCCCGCCGCCGCCGAGCACCAGCACCTGCCGGGCCCGGCGCGCCGAGCCGGTCCGGTGCGCCACCACCACCAGCGCCGTCCCGGGCCGCCGCGCGAACGCGCGCTCGGCCCTCGCCTCGGCCGCCGGGTCGAGATGGCAGGTCGCCTCGTCCAGCAGGACCAGCGGCGCGGGGGCCGCGTATGCCCTGGCCAGCGCTATCAACTGGCGCTCCCCTGCCGAGAGTTCACTCGGTACGAGGGTGGCGTCGAGTCCGCCGAGCCGGTCGACGAGGCCGCGGGCGCCCACGGCCGTACAGGCGGCGAGCAGCCCCTCGTCCCCGACCGGGCCGCCCTCGGGGCTTTCCGGGCGCTCCGGGCCGTCGGGGTCGTCGGAGCCGGCCGGGCACAGATAGCCGAGGTTGGCGCGGACGGTGTCGGTGAAGACGTACGCCTGCTGGGGCACCAGGACCCGCGCGCCCGCGCGTAAAACCTCGCCGCTGTCCGGCGCCCGCACCCCCGCCATGAGTTCGGCCAGCGTGGACTTGCCGATGCCGCTGGGGCCGACGACCGCGAGGTGCCCGCCGTGCGGCACGGTCAGGTCCAGGCCGTCGACGACGGGGGCGGCGCCCGGCCCGTACGCGAAGGTGACGCCCCGCAGCCGTACCGCCTCGCCGGGCCCGGGTTCCCCGGCCGGGGGTGCGCTCTCCCACGTCCGCCCGCCGTCGGCCCTCAGCCGCCGCAGCACCACGAACAGCCGCGCCCCCGAGGTGCCCAGGCCCTGCATCAGGGACTGGAGGGCGGGGATCAGCGACTGGGTGAGATAGGCGAGCGCGCCCACGAACGCGCCCGGGGTGACCCCGTGGTCGAGCAGCCAGGGCGCCAGTACCAGCAGCAGCACCACCGTCAGCCGCCCGCCGACCCCGGCCGCGAGGGTGCGCAGCACCCCCCAGCGGGCCAGCGCCCGCGAGGCCCGGAACTCGGCGTCGATCCGCTCCCCCACGTCCGCCGCCACCCTGTCCTGCGCCCCCGCCGCCGTGATGTCCCGCAACCCGCCCACCGCGAGGCCGAGTTCGGCGGCCAGCGCCTCGTCGGCGGCGAGGAACGCCTCCTGGCGGCGGGCGAGCGGGCGCAGTGTGGCGAGGAACAGGGCGAGGGAGGCGGCCAGCGGCAGCGCCACCACCGGCAGCAGCACCGGCGCCAGCGAGAGCAGTCCGACCAGCGCCCCGGCCGCGGTGACGACGAAGGTCCGGGACACCATCACCAGTCCGGCGAGCGTGTCGCGGGCGATCTCCACCTGGTGGGTGAGCCGGGAGACCGCCGCCCCGTCCGGCGCCCGCAGCGCCCGCCGCACCACCCGGCGTACGAGGTCGTCGCGTACCGGCTCGACGAGCGCGGCCACCGCCAGGTGCACCCGCCCGGTCCCGAACGACCCGGCCAGCACGCCGAGGGCCGCGAGCCCGAGCCAGCCGAGGCCGGTGCCGGTGTGGCCGGCGAGGAAGCCGCGGTCGAGCGCCCGGGCCAGCGCGTAGCCGAGCAGGAAGGTCTCCCCCGCCTCCAGCGCCGACCAGAGGGCGAGCCGGAGCAGCGACCGCCACCGGGGGCGCACGAGCTCCAGCAGGCGCCGCCCGAACCGGCCGCCGCCCCCTATCCCCGCGCCCCCTTTCCCCGCGACCCCGTTCACCGCGCCTCCTCCGCTTCGGTCTCCTCGGCGAACACCGCCCGGTACTCGGGCAGCCGCCACAGCTCGTCGTGCGGGGCGAGCGCGCGCACCCCGCCGCCGTCCAGCCACACCACCAGATCGGCGCGGGCGGCCGTGGTCACCCGGTGGGCGACGATGAGCCGGGTGCCCGGGGTCAGCTCGTCGAGCAGCGCGCGCGAGACCCTGTGCTCGGTCGCGGAGTCGAGGCTGGAGGTGGCGTCGTCGAGGATCAGCAGCCGCCCGCAGTGCGCGAACGCGCGCGCAAGGCCCAGGCGTTGGGCCTCGCCGCCGGACATCGGGGCCTCGGCGCAGGGCGTGTCGTAGCCGAGCGGCAGCCGGCGGACGAAGTCGTCGGCGCAGGCCGCCCGCGCGGCCGCCCGCACCTCCCGTGGGCCGGGCTCGTCGACGCCGAAGGCGATCGTGCCGCCGATGGTCGTGCCGAGCAGGGCCGGGCGGGCGAAGGCGTGGCCGACCTCGCGGCGCAGCGCCTGCCGGGAGAGCTCGGGCAGCGGCACCCCGTCGACCAGGACCGTGCCCCGGTCGGGGTCGGTGAGCCGCCCGGCGACCGCCGCCAGGGCGCTCTTGCCGCTGCCGGAGCGCCCGACCACGGCGGCCACGGCCCCGCCGGGGACATAGAGGTCGACGTCGTCCAGGGGGCCGGTGCTCACACTGCGGAACTCCAAGGCCCCGGGCCCGTCCGGCAGTTGGCGGACTCCGTACGCCATCACGGGCGGGGTGAGGGCCTCGGCGAGGCGGTCGGCGGCGGCGCGGCCGCGCACCAGCCCGTTGAGCTGGCCGACCAGGACGCCGGTGCCGGTGGCGAGGACCGCGTACCGCCAGGCAGCGAGCATCCCGCCGACGCTCAGCGCGCCGTCCGCGAGCCGCAGCCCGGCGACCGCGAGCACGGTGAGCTGGAGCAGCGGCAGCAGGGCGGAGGCCTGGGCGGTGGAGCGGCCGGTGACGCGCCACATGCGGTGGCCCTGGCGGGAGAGTTCGGGCAGCGGCGCCAGGATCCGGGCCTCGTCGCGCTCGGCGGACCGCGCCGCCGCGATGGTGCGGGCGCCCTCCACGGCCTCGCCGAGCCGCCCGGCGATCTCGCCCTGGACGCGCAGATAGGCGGCGCCCACGTCGCCGGACTTGCGGACGAACACCTTGAGCAGCAGGGCGAGTACGGGCATCCCGGCGAGCAGCGCGAGCGCCGTCCAGCCGTCGGTGAGGGCGAGCGCCACCAGTCCGCCGACCGGGGTGAGCACGGCGGCGAGGGTGGCGGCGAGGGTCGCGGGTACGGGTCCGGCCTGGGCGGCGTTGCCGACGAGCCGGGCCACCAGGTCGCCCTCGGGGAGCGCGGCGCGCGGTCCGGCCGCCAGCACGTGGCCGAGGACGCGCGCGCGGATCCACGCGGTGGTGCGGGCGTTGGCGGTCGCGGTGACCAGGCCGTCGAGGGCGCCGAGCAGGACACTCGCGCCGGTGAGCGCCGCGCACAGCGCGAGCCAGGGTCCGGCGGCCGCGCGGTCGGGGCCGAGGAGGAGGTCGAGGGTGCGGCCGAGCGCCCACGGCAGGGCCAGGCCCGCCCCGGCGAGGGCCGTGGTCAGCAGCAGGACGAGAGCCGCGGGCGCCGCGCCGTACCGAACGGTCTCGCGGAGAAAGGGGCGTGGAGCCAAGGGGCCCTCCGGGGCGCGCATGCCCCGGGCGGAGAGCAGATCCGCCCGGGGCCGCGTCACACAGTGATCAGGTTCGATCAGGGTTGATCAGGTACACCAGGGATTGATCACGGTGGTTCGTGTGTCAGAGACAGAGCAGGTTGCTGTGCGAGCTGTGCTTGTCGCAGAGCAGGAGGCTGACGCTGCTCTCGTCGCCGCCACCGCCGCCACCGCCGGTGGTCTCGGGAACGTCCATCTTCTGCAGGTCGAGAAGTGTCATGGCCATCTCCTTCTGTCGGGACTTTCTCCGTGGGGACGGGTTCACCGTCCGGCCCCTCGCGGGGCCGTCTTGGGGGCCACCGGAAGCGGTGGCAGGAAAGGCAGCCCCGCGGGGCGCCTTCGGGCGGACGCGGCGGCGGGCAGCGAGCCCAGGGCGAGCAGACAGCCCGCCGTGCCGGTCGCGAGGTCCATGGAGAGCCGCATCATCTGGTTGCCGGGGAAGGCCAGATGGCCCTCGTACGGCACGGCGTACCAGGCGAGCGCCGCGCTCTGCGCGTCCAGGTCCTGGCGCGCGGCACGGGTGCGGGCGAGGTGCAGCACCATGCCCGCGCGGCCGTTGAACAGGCCCGGCTGGGCGTAGTACCGCAGCCGCGCGGTGGGCAGGATCGCGGCCCTGGCGTCGGCGAACTCCTCGTCGTACCGGTGCGCCAGATAGTCGTCCAGCACCATCGCGATGCCGACGCCGCCCGAGCCGAGGTAGGGCATGGTCCGCACGCCCTCGTCGACCTGGAGGGCGCCCGAGCGGTCGGTGACGCAGCACGCCAGGTCGCGGCGGAGGAACTCGGCGGCGTGGTCCAGGAGCGCCGGCTCGCCGGTGTGCTCGTAGAGCCGCAGGAAGAGCAGGGCGGGCCCGCTGGCGCCGTGCAGCAGCCCGGCGCGCCTGCGCCCGCCGTCCTCCCGTGGGTGCGGCTCCCCGGCGATGATCCAGGCCGCCTCCAGCGCCCGGTCGCGCAGATCGCTCTCGCCGGTGGTGCGCCCGAGCGAGTCGAGGGCGAGCCCGAGTCCGGCCAGGCCCCCGTGCAGCCCGGGCGCGAGCCGTTGCCACTTCTCGTCGAGCACCCGGTCGACCAGGTCGAGGGCGCGCTCGGTGTGGCCGAGGCGGTCCAGGACGTACGCGATTCCGCTCAGCCCGTCGTAGAAGCCCAGCGGGCAGCCGGAGGGCGGCTCGTCGGTGCGGCGCAGCAGCCACTCCTCGCCGTCCCGGTAGCGGACCGAGCCGGTGACGTCCAGGGCGTAGAGCACCCCGGCCGCCCCGTACGCCACGCTCAGCCCGCCGCCGTCCGCGAACTGGGAGATGTCACCGGGGAAGAGCCGGTCCTCGCGCTCGGGCGTGGCGGAGGCGAGGATCGCGCGGGCCATCGAGTCGCGCCCGGCGGGCCACTCCTCGGGCCGGGCGGGCAGATAGGGCCGCGCCAGGGGCTCGTCGGTGCCCCGGATGACCCGTACCGCCTCCTCGAAGAAACCTTCCGGCACGGCGGGGAACTGGTTCGCCGCCACCTTCGCCAGATGCGCCGCCTTGTCCGGGTCGACCACCAGCAGCGTCGTCATCGGCACGAACAGGGCGAGCCGCAGACAGGCCAGCGCGTACCGGTCGACCTCGAAGCCCTTGCGGTCGCGCGGGGCCACGAACCCGGGGTGCGCCATCGTCTGCCCCCGGTGCTCGTCGAGCGGCACCGCGGCCTCGAAGTCCAGCAGCCGCACCGCGACCTCGCGGCCGTTCGCCTCCTCGCCGTCCGGCCCGACCATCACGTTGAACATGTGCAGGTCGTTGCAGACCAGCCCGCGCGAGTGCACGGCCTCGACCGCCCGCTCCACCGCCCGGTGCACCGCCAGCGCCCAGGTCGTGTACGAGGCCACCGCGTCCGGGTCGGGGTCGACCGCCAGCAGCGGGTGGCGCTCGGCGAAGAACGCGTTCAGCGTGCGCCCCTCCAGGAAGTCCATGACGAGGAAGCGGTGCTCGCCCAGCTCGAACCAGTCACGCACCTCCGGCGCCACCCCGAGCCCGGAGATCCGCTCCAGCGCGGCCTTCTCCCGCTCCAGCCGGGTGACCGCGTCGCAGCCGTCGGCGGCGAGCCCCGCGTACGGCCGGGCCTCCTTGAGGACGACCTTGCCGCCGTCGCGGGTGTCCGTCCCGGCGTACACCCCGCCGCCGTTGGAGAAGTGCAGCGCCCGCTCGATGCGGTACGGCAGGTCGCTCACCGTCGTCGCGTTGCGCGCCTCCAGCTGGGGGCGCAGGAACGGGGGCAGCGCCACCCACTCGGGCACCTGGAAGGCGGGGTCCCTGCGGTCGGGCACCAGCTCGCCGCGGGCGTTCTCGATCGCGGGCACCAGCGCGCCGCCCTCACCGACGCAGTGCCGCTCGACGAAGCCGCCGTAACGCACGTACAGCGGGCCGTTGTTCCAGCGCAGATCGGTGAGGATGTACGGGCCCGGCTCGCCGTCGAGCAGCGCGCCGAGCTCGTTGAGTATCCGCTCCAGCTGGTCCACGTCCGCCGGGTAGACGGTGGCGAACTTCCCGCTGGAACCGCGCCCCGCGTACTTGGAGTTGCGCAGGTGCAGGGGCTGGCGGCCGGGGACGAACTTGAACGGGACGGCTCTGGGGACGCAGTACTCCCACACCTGGGCGGCCATCTTCTCGGCGTTGTCCAGACACGCCGAGACATGGATCTTCCATCCCTGGCGGGGCGTTCCCGGCCGTGGCTCGCCGGCGTCGTCGACCGGGCTGAAGTGGAGCCAGTCCCCGGAGACGGTCGTGCGCCACCCCTTGGGGACCGGGCGCCGGGCCGCCTCGAAGAGGGGGGTGGACTGGCCGGTCGCGGCGGATGACAGACGGTCCGGAGTCTCGTAGAAATGCCTGTCGGCCAGGCAGAAGACCTCGTACCGCTTGTCCATCGCTTCCCCCCTCGGTGGCGTGGCAACGAAGGTGCCACGGCGGGCGGGGGCCGGACAGTCGCATGTGTCATGCGGGGGCTGTGCGGTACGCACGAGTCAACCTGTGTTCGAAGGTGGCCGTATGTGCCCGGCCTTTGTCTGCGGCGGTGTGGGTGGTTGCTCGCGCAGTTCCCCGCGCCCCTTTTGGGCCCGGCCTTCGTCTGCGGCTGAGTGGCGGGTTGCTCGCGCAGTTCCCCGCGCCCCTGAACCCGTGCTTGTCTGCAGACCGTGGACGGCTGGTCGCGCAGTTCCCCGCGCCCCTAGGGGGTCCCCGGTATCCGGTGAACAAAGCTCAGCCACAGGCTTCCAGGGCGTATGCCGTCGCCTGAGAACCGAGCTCAGCCACAGGCCTTTAGGGGCGCGGGGAACTGCGCGAGAAGAGGCCACGGCCCGCAGCCGAACGAGGGCTTTCCAGGGGGCGCGGGACCCCGCCGAACGACCCGGACTACCCAGGGGCACGGGTAACCCGCCGAACGAACCGGACTACCTAGGGGCGCGGGGAACTGCGCGAGCAACCCACCACACCGCCGCAGACAAAGGCCCAGCCAGACCTAATCCTCCGGTGGAAACACCGGCTCCCCAGACCCCCGCACCGCGATGCTGATCGCCTCCACCGGACACCCCTCCGCCGCAGCCAGCACCACCTCATCCGCATCCGTCTCGGAACAACGCGGCCGCGACTGCCGGGCCGAATCCAGCGCGAACGCCCCCGGCGCCGTGTTCACACACATCCCGGAGCCGATGCACACCCCCCGGTCCACCTCCACCCGCCAGCGGTCCCCCATCACGCCTCGCCCCCCGGCCCCTCGTACCCCGCCGGAAGATGCACCATCTTGTGCTCCAGATACTCACTCAGCCCCTCGGGCCCGAACTCCCGCCCCAGGCCGGAGTTCTTGTAGCCCCCGAACGGCCCGAACATGTCCAGACTGAACGTGTTCACGTTGAACGTCCCCGTCCGCACGTGACGAGCGAACTCGACCCCCCGCTCGACATCCCCGGTCCACACGCTCCCACTCAACCCGTACTCGGAGTCGTTGGCGATCCGCAGCGCCTCGGCCTCGTCCCCGTACGGCAGCAGGCAGATCACCGGCCCGAAGATCTCCTCGCGGGCGATCCGCATGGAGTTGTCGACGCCGCCGAAGAGCGTGGGCTCCACGTACCAGCCCCGTTCGAGACCCGCCGGCCGGCCCCCGCCCGCGAGGATCTTGGCGCCCTCCTCCTGCCCGATGCGGATGTAGTCGAGCGAGCGCTGCTGCTGCCGCTTGGCGACCAGCGGCCCGACCTGGGTGGCCGGGTCGAGCGGGTCACCGACGACCAGCGCACCCGCGGCCGCCGCGAACGCCTCCGCGAACTCGTCGTAGCGGCTCGCGGGCGCCAGGATCCGGGTCTGCGCGACACACGCCTGCCCGTTGTTCATCCACGCGGCCGGGACCACCCCGGCGACGGTCGACTCCAGATCGGCGTCGGGCAGTACGACGGCGGCGGACTTGCCGCCCAGCTCCAGGGTGACCCGGGTGAGGTTGCGCGCGGCGACCTCCATCACGCGCCGCCCCGCCGCGACGGAGCCGGTGAAGGAGACCTTGTCGACGTCCGGGTGCCCGACCAGGTACTCGCTGACCTCGCGGTCGGCGGGCAGGATGGAGAGCACGCCCTCCGGCAGCCCGGCCTCGCGGGCGATGTCGCCGAGTATGTACGCGTCGAGGGGCGTCTCCGGCGACGGCTTGAGCACCACCGAGCACCCCGCGAGCAGCGCGGGCGCGAGCTTGGCGGCGGCCACGAACTGCGGCACGTTCCACGGGACGACGGCCGCCACCACGCCGACCGGCTCGCGCCGCACCAGGATCGGCCCGAGCACCCCGGCCCGCCGCTCCTCGTACGGGAAGTCGCGGGCGACGGTGATCGCCGCGTCCCAGACCATCATCGCGCCGAGGGCCTGCGCGAGGACGCTCCAGGAGTACGGGGAGCCGTTCTGCGAGCTGATGGAGCGGGCGATCTCCTCGTGCCGCAGGGCGATCGCGTCCTTGACGCGGGAGACGACCTCGATGCGCTCGGCGAGCGGCAGCCGTGGCCAGGGCCCGTCGTCGAAGGCGCGGCGGGCGGTGGCGACGGCGTGGTCGACGTCGGCCCGGGAGGCGTGCGGCACCCGGCCGATGACCTGCTCGGTGTGCGGCGAGACGACGTCGATGACGTCGGATCCCCAGGGATCGGTCCACTCCCCGCCGATGTAGAGCTGTCCGTGCTCGACCAGGTCGCTGACTGGATCGTTCATGGCGTACTGCCTCCCGCTCCGGTCCGCTGCGGACCGCTGTCCGACGGCAGTCCTCACGGCGTTTCTGACGGCTTTTCAGATCTGCCTGAACTGATACCAGTTCCCCTATCAGGAGTCCACGGCCCGGGAGACCCCTTGAGGGCTGACTGAAACACGTTCTACTCTGACGGCATGACGCAGGTGACACGGGGGCGGACGGGAACGGCCGATCACGGCGGGGGCGTCCGGTCCATCGAAGTGCCGATCCCCGACAACCCCCTCGGCCACACGCTGGTGTACGTCGTCGACACCGACCGGGGCCCGGTCCTGGTCGACACCGGATGGGACGACCCGACGTCCTGGGACACCCTGGCGGAGGGCCTGCGGCGGCTGGGCACCGATGTCGCGGACATCCACGGCGTCGTCCTCACCCACCACCACCCCGACCACCACGGGCTCTCCGGCCGGGTCCGGGAGGCGTCCGGGGCGTGGCTGGCGATGCACGCGGCGGACACGGCGGTGGTACGGCGTACGCGGGAGGCGGAGCCGGCGGCGTGGCTGGAGTACCTGGAGGCGAAGCTGGCGGCGGCCGGGGCCCCGGAGTCCCATCTGGCGCCGCTGCGGCGGGCGCGCCCGTCCAGGTCGCTGCCCGGCCTGCGGGCGGCGCTGCCCGACCGGGAGATCGTGCCCGGCGACCTGCTCCCCCTGCCGGGGCGCCGGCTGCGGGCGATCTGGACGCCGGGCCACACGCCCGGCCACGTCTGCCTGCACCTGGAGGAGCGCCATCCGGCCGGACGGCCGGGCCACGGCCGGCTGTTCTCGGGCGACCACCTGCTGCCCGGGATCTCGCCGCACATCGGCCTGTACGAGGACCCGGAGTCGGCGGCGGAGACGGACCCGCTGGGCGACTACGTCTCGTCGCTGGAGCGGGTGGGCCGCCTGGGCGTGGCGGAGGTGCTGCCGGCCCACCAGCACACGTTCACGGACGCGGCGGGCCGGGTCCGCGAGCTCCTGAGCCACCACGAGTCCCGCCTGGCGGGCCTGCTGGCCCTCCTGTCGCAGCCGCTCACACCGTGGGACCTGGCGGTCCGGATGGAGTGGAACCGCCCCTGGGCCGAGATCCCGTACGGCTCCCGCAACATCGCGGTGTCGGAGGCGGAGGCGCATGTGCGGCGGCTGGTGAAGGGAGGGCTGGCGGAGCCGGTACCGGGCACGCGACCGGTGGCGTACCGGGCGCTTTAGCCCCCACCCCACCCCCTCCCGAAACCCTCCGGGGGTGGGTGCTTCGGCTGCGGACCGTGGATGGCTGGTCGCGCAGTTCCCCGCGCCCCTGGGTGGCT
>NZ_BAAACA010000019.1:78945-145150 GCF_039521265.1 Streptomyces crystallinus
TAGGGGCGCGGGGAACTGCGCGACCGGCCACATGCGGTCCGCAGCCGAACGACAGGAAAGCGGCCACCGGGCCGCAGGCGGGCAGGGGCCCCCGGGCCCGTAACAGGACGGCCGGTACAGTGAAGCCGTCGTCCATGACCGTACGGGGGGAAGCCGGTGCGAATCCGGCGCTGACCCGCAACCGTATGCCGCCGCGGAACACACCCGCGGCGCGAGCCGGACCACCCCGACGGACATGACCGGCTCACACGGTCACCGGCAAACCGCCGATGACCGGCCCGTCGAGGTACACGGGTCCGGAGCCGGCGTGCCCCCGCGCCCGCCTGCCGCCCGGCCCCCGCAGGAGAGGCACCGCCCGCCATGACCGTACGCCGCTGCGCCGCAGCGCTCGCGCTCGCCACCGTCGTCCTCGGCGGCGCCGCCGCCCCGGCCGCCTTCGCCGACGGCACGGCCCCGTCCCCCAAGTCCGTCCCGCAGGGGCTGTACGGGACGAAGGACCCCACGTACGACGGCGTCTGGCGGCAGTCGCTCGCCCTGCTCGCCCAGAGCACGGTCGGCGTGAAGCCCGCCGCCCAGGCGGTGACCTGGCTGACCGGCCAGCAGTGCGACACCGGCGCGTTCGCCTCGTACCGCGCCGACGCCGCCAAGCCGTGCGACGCCAAGACGATGCTCGACACCAACGCCACCGCCGCCGCCGTCCAGGCCCTCGTCGCCCTCGGCGACCACGCCGACGCCGTCAAGAAGGGCGTCGCCTGGCTGAAGACCGTCCAGAACGAGGACGGCGGCTGGCCCTACAACCCCGGCGCCAAGAGCGACGCCAACTCCACCTCCGTGGTGATCGGCGCCCTCGCCGCCGCCGGTGAGAAGCCCGCCGACGCCAAGTCCGCCAAGGGCGGCAAGTCGCCGCTGGACGCGCTGCTCACCTTCGCGATGCCGTGCGACAGCACGCCGGGCTCGGGGGCCTTCGCGTACCAGCCGGACCTCAAGACCGCGAAGCTGTACGCGAACGCCGACGCCAGCGCCGCAGCCGTGACCGCCGCGTACGGCAAGGGCCTCGCCGCCACCGCCGGCACGCCCGACGCCAAGGGCACCGCCTGCGAGAAGGCGACCACGCCGGAGCAGGCCGCGCACAACGGCGCCGCGTACCTGGCCAGGACCATGGCCAAGACGGGCCACCTCAACTCCGCGATGCCGGGCGCCGAGAGCCAGCCCGACTACGGCAACACCGCCGACGCGGTCGTCGCGCTCGCCGCCGACGGCCAGGAGGCCCAGGCCAAGGCGTCCCTGGCATGGCTGGAGAAGAACACCTCCGGCTGGGCCAAGGAGAACGGCCCCGCCGCCTACGCCCAGCTCGTCCTGGCCGCGAACGCCACCGGCGCCGACCCGAGGAAGTTCGGCGGCGCGGACCTGGTGTCCCAGCTGAACGCGACCGGCCCGACCCCGGCGGGTACGTCGGCCGCGTCGGCGAAGTCCGCCGACGCGGAGGAGAAGAAGGACGACTCCTCCGGTATGTCGGTGTGGTGGATCGTCGGCGTGTTCTTCGTCGCGAGCGTCGGCGTCGGCTTCCTGGTCAGCGCGCGCAAGAAGAACGCCCAGAAGTGACCTCGATGCGCCGCGGCCTTTCGGTGGTCACCGGCCTCGCCCTCGCGCTGACGCTCGGCGCGGGGGCGGTGGCGGGGCCCGCCCGGGCGACCGGGTACCGCTACTGGTCGTTCTGGGACCGCCAGGGCACGACGTGGACGTACGCCACCCAGGGCCCGGCCACCGCGCACCCCTCAGACGGTGACGTCCAGGGCTTCCGGTTCGCGGTCAGCGCGGACTCCAAGGACGCGGCGACTCCGCGCTCGGCGCCGACGTTCGCGCAGGTCTGCGCGTCGACTCCGGCGAAGCCGGGCCGCAAGCGGGTCGCCCTCGCCCTCGACTTCGGCACCGCGCAGGACGCCCCGTCCGGCGAGACGCCCCCGGCACCGCGTACGGCGTGCGCGCAGGTTCCCGAGGACGCGACGACGGCGGACGCCCTGGCGTCGCTGGCCAAGCCGCTCCGCTACAACAGCGCGGCGCTGCTGTGCGCGATCGCGGGCTACCCGCACACGGGGTGCGGCGAACAGGTGTCGTCGAAGAAGTCGCCGACACCCGCCACCACCGAAGAGAAGCCCTCCGACGAGGGCCCGTCGCTGGGCCTGCTGGCGGGCGCGGCGGCGGTGCTGACCCTGGCGGCAGCCGTCCTCTGGCAGTCCCGCCGCCGCGGGCGATGACGCGCGAGGAGCAGATGCCGGAACCAACTCCCCCGACCAGCCGCCCACCGGCCCCGGCCGCGCAGCCGCCGACGCCGAGTGTCCCCCACGGGGAGACCCGCACCGACGCCCCCACCCGCACGGGTGGTGCGGGTGGGACCCCCAACCCGGCCGAAGGCCGGGTGCCAGGCACGCACGCGCAGCCGCCAACGGCGAGTGTCCCCCACGGGGAGACCCGCACCGATCCACTCACCGTCACGGGTGGTGCGGGTGGGACCACCGACCCGGCCGCAGGCCGGGTGCCAGGCACGGACGTGCAGGCGCCGACGGCGAACGCCCCCCGCCAGGGGCCCCGCGCCGGCGGCCCGGCCGAAGGCCGGGTGCCCACCCCCCGGCCCGCTGCCAAGCGAACCCGCACCACCCCGTACGCCACCCGAGCCAACTCCGTGCACCCCGGCGCCTGGTGGCTCTGGGCCATCGGGCTCGCCACGGCCGCCTCGCGCACCACCAACCCCCTCCTCCTCGCCCTCCTCGTCACCGTCGCCGGGTACGTCGTCGCGGCGCGCCGGACCGACGCGCCCTGGGCCCGCTCGTACACCGCCTTCGTCAAGCTCGGCCTCGCCGTCGTCGCCATCCGGCTCGTCTTCAACATCGCGCTCGGCTCGCCGATCCCCGGCAGCCACACCCTCCTCACCCTCCCCGAGGCGCCCCTCCCCGAGTGGGCGAAGGGCATCCGGATCGGCGGCCGCGTCACCGCCGAGGGCATGCTCTTCGCGCTCTACGACGGCGCCCGCCTCGCCACCCTCCTCATCTGCGTCGGCGCCGCGAACGCCCTCGCCAACCCGGCCCGCCTCCTCAAGTCCCTCCCGGGCGCCCTGTACGAGGCGGGCGTGGCCGTGGTCGTGGCGATGACGTTCGCGCCGAACATGGTCGCCGACGTCGCCCGCCTCCGTACCGCCCGAAGGCTGCGCGGCCGCCCCACCGGGGGCATCAAGGCGATCCTCCAGATCGGCCTGCCGGTCCTGGAGGGCGCCCTGGAACGCTCGGTCGCCGTCGCCGCCTCCATGGACGCCCGCGGCTACGGCCGCACCGCGCACGTACCCCCCGCCGTACGCCACACCACCACCGCCCTCACCCTCGGCGGACTCCTCGGCGTCTGCGCCGGCACGTACGGACTGCTCGCCTCCGAAGGCGCGGGCTACGCCCTGCCCGTCCTGCTCACCGGTCTCGCCGCCGCCCTCGCGGGCCTGCGCCTGGGCGGCCGCCGCTCGGTCCGCACCCGCTACCGCCCCGACCGGTGGGGCGCCCGCGCCTGGCTGGTGGCCGGTTCCGGCGCGGCGGTGGCGGCGGCGATGATCTGGGCGGGTACGTACGCACCGGACGCCCTGCACCCCGGCGTGGTCCCGCTCACCGCCCCCGCCCTGCCCCTCTGGCCCGCCCTGGCCACCCTCCTCGGCCTGCTCCCGGCCTTCGTCACTCCCGCTCCCGCCCCGCGTCCGGCACCCGACCCCCAGGAGTCAGAATGATCCGCTTCGAAGAGGTGTCGGTCACGTACGAGGGCCGCCCCGCCCCCACGATCCAGCAGGTCGACCTGACGGTCCCGGAGGGCGAGCTGGTCCTCCTCGTGGGCCCGTCCGGCGTCGGGAAATCCACCCTCCTCGGTACGGTCTCGGGCCTCGTCCCGCACTTCACCGGCGGCACCCTGCGCGGCCGGGTCACGGTCGACGGCCGCGACACCCGTACCCACAAGCCGCGCGAACTCGCCGACCTGGTCGGCACGGTGGGCCAGGACCCGCTCGCCCACTTCGTCACCGACACGGTCGAGGACGAGCTGGCGTACGGCATGGAGTCCCTCGGCCTCGCCCCGCACGTGATGCGCCGCCGAGTCGAGGAGACCCTCGACATCCTCGGCCTCGCCGACCTGCGCGACCGCCCGATCGCCACGCTCTCCGGCGGCCAGCAGCAGCGGGTGGCGATCGGCTCGGTCCTGACCCCGCACCCCAAGGTCCTCGTCCTCGACGAGCCGACGTCGGCGCTGGACCCGGCGGCGGCGGAGGAGGTCCTGTCCGTACTGCAACGCCTCGTCCACGACCTCGGCACGACGGTCCTGATGGCGGAGCACCGCCTGGAGCGCGTGGTCCAGTACGCGGACCAGCTGATCCTCCTCCGCTCCCGCGCCGAGCCCCCGCTCCTGGGCACCCCCGCGCAGATCATGGCGACGTCCCCGGTCCACCCCCCGGTGGTGGCCCTGGGCCGCCTGGCGGGCTGGGACCCCCTGCCCCTGTCGGTACGGGACGCCCGCCGCCGGGCGCACGACCTGCGTGCGACCTTGTCGACACGAGCCGCGCACCCGCCGACGGCCCTCGCCCCGGCGGCACCGAGCAGCACCCCGCACCCGCCGACGGCGCCGCACCCCGTCACCGCAGCGGCGCCGGACGGCGACCCGCAGCCGCCGACGGCGAAGGCGCCCCACGAGGGGCCCCGCACGTCCGCTCCCACAGAAACGGGTGGAGCGGGTGGGTACGACAGCCCGGCCGAAGGCCGGGCGCACCCCCACCGGCCCGCGCCGGAACGCGGCGCCGCACCCGAACCGACCGGCCTACGAGCCGCTTTCGCCCGCCTCCGCCGAGGCACCCACACGTCCTCGGCGACGGCGACGGCAACCGCCACCGTCAAGAACCTCGCCGTACGCCGAGCCCGCGTAGAAGCCCTGCGCCACGTGGACCTCACCGTCACCCCCGGCGAGACCGTCGCCCTCATGGGCCGCAACGGCGCCGGCAAGTCCACCCTCCTCAACACCCTCGTCGGCATGATCGAACCCACCACCGGCACGGTGGCGGTCAACGGCCGCACCCCCCACCGCACGCCCCCGCGCGATCTGATCCGCGAGGTCGGCCTCGTACCGCAGGAGCCCCGCGACCTGCTGTACGCGGACACGGTCGAGGCCGAGTGCGCGGCGGCCGACAGCGACGCGCAGGCGCACCCCGGCACCTGCCGCGACCTGGTCACCGCCCTGCTCCCCGGCGTGCCCGACGACACCCACCCCCGGGACCTCTCCGAAGGCCAGCGCCTCGCGCTCGCCCTGGCGATCGTCCTGACGGGCAGGCCTCCGCTGCTCCTCCTCGACGAGCCGACCCGGGGCCTGGACTACGCGGCGAAGGCCCGCCTCGCCGAGATCCTGCGCGACCTCGCCGCCGAGGGCCACGCGATCGTCCTGGCCACCCACGACGTGGAGCTGGCCGCCGAGATCGCCCACCGGGTGGTGATCCTGGCGGACGGCGAGGTCGTCGCGGACGGCCCGACGGCCGACGTGGTCGTCTCCTCGCCCTCCTTCGCCCCCCAGGTCTCCAAGATCCTGGCCCCGGACCCGTGGCTCACGGTCAGCCAGGTACGCGAGGCCCTCGCATGAGCGCGCCGCACCCCCACACCCGCCAGGCGAAGGCGATCCCGCTCGGCCCACGCGGAACGGTCGCCCTGACCCTGATCACCCTCGTCGGCGTCGCGGCCTTCGGCTGGCCCCTGCTCGCCGACGGGGACTCCGGGCTCGCCCACTCCCAGGACGCCCCCTGGCTCTTCGCCGCGCTGCTGCCGCTGCTGGTGGGTGTGGTGGTCGCCACGATCGCGGACGAGGACGACGGCATGGACGCCAAGGCCGTCGCCATGCTCGGCGTACTGGCGGCGGTCGGCGCGGCCCTGCGCCCGCTGGGCGCGGGCACGGCGGGCCTGGAGCCGATGTTCTTCCTGATGGTCCTGAGCGGCCGCGTCCTCGGCCCGGGCTTCGGCTTCGTGCTCGGCGCGGTGACGATGTTCGCGTCCGCGCTGCTCACAGGGGGTGTGGGGCCCTGGATGCCGTTCCAGATGCTGGCGATGGGCTGGTTCACGATGGGCGCGGGTCTGCTGCCGGGCCGGCACCGCCTGCGGGGCGGAGGGGAGCTGGCCCTCCTGTCCCTCTACGGGTTCGCCGCGTCCTTCGCGTACGGCACGATCATGAACCTCCAGGGCTGGACGTACATCGGCGGGATGTCGTCCGGCATCTCCTTCCACCCGGGCGACCCGGTGGGCGAGAACCTGCTCCGCTTCGCCGCGTACTGCGCGACCACGTCGCTGGGCTGGGATCTGGGCCGGGCGGTGCTGACGACGGTCCTCACGTTCGCGCTGGGTTCGACCGTGCTGAAGGCACTACGCAGAGCCACCCGGCGCGCGGCCTTCGAGGCCCAGGTCACATTCGAGGGGTCCCCCGGGGGTCCCCCGGGGTGAGGCCCCCCACAGGACCTTAGTCCTCTACGACCCGGAATAGTGGCTTTATACGTCCCATATAAAGCCACAAAGAAGGCGCCCGACCAGGCATTTCCCCGTCACCCCCCGCCTGGCGGGGGCACCCCCCGATGCGAGGGCCACTAGTAAGAGGGGTCGTTGCGGAGGCTTCCCGGGCTGGCTAAAACTGGTCCAGTCGCCGGGCACCGCCTGGCCCGTCACCGGGCCGCGGAAGCCCACGCAGGACCAACCCCCGCTTCTCCCGAGGAGCATCCGCATGCTCTCCGGAGCCGCGACCTGCCCGCGACACCCCATGTCCCCGAAGTTAGGTGTCTCTGTGTCGTTCGCCGCCCGTCTCGCCGCCCGGAAGAAGTCGATCGCCGCCGGTGCCGCCACGCTGCTCGCCGCCGCCGGTGTCGCGGTGGCCGCCGTTCCCGCCCAGGCCGCCCCCATGGGCGCCCAGGACGTGGCGAAGCAGATGATCCCGAGCGCCGCGCAGTTCCAGTGCTTCAGCAACATCGTCAACCACGAGTCCGGCTGGAACATCCACGCCTCCAACCCGTCCAGCGGCGCGTACGGCCTGGTCCAGGCCCTGCCCGGCTCCAAGATGGCCACCAAGGGCGCCGACTGGCAGACCAACCCCAAGACCCAGATCGCCTGGGGCCTGGACTACATGAACTCCCGCTACGGCAGCCCGTGCGGCGCCTGGAACTTCTGGCAGCAGAACAGCTGGTACTGAGCCGCACCGGCCGACCAGCCGCAGTAACACCGAGCTCCCCGGTAGGAACGCCTACCCGGGGAGCTTCGTCGTACGTCCGCCTTTGAGGCTGTGGAGGAAGCCGTTCCAGGCCGGACGGGAAAGGCGCACCGGTCCGACGCACAGGAAGGCGGAGTCGCGCAGCAGGATCTCCGTGGCAGAGACCCTGACTTCGACGCAGTTCCCCTGACCACTGTCACTGTGCGCGCTCTTCCGCCATGGCGACCCACCCCGGCCAGAAGCCTCCACCCGGCACCTCCACTGCCTACCCTGCGGCTGACCGGCCACAGAAGATCGCCTTCCAGAACCTCGCAGCACGCTTCCGACGCGCAGAAGAATTCGCTTAAGTATCGGCAGCGAGCTGCGACTGAGCCAGATGCCCCGAGCCGGTCCATGAGGACAGGGATGCATATTTGTCGCCTTATATTTGCCTCTCTCGTCGATCCTCTTCGCCTTTTGACCGAAACCGGCCGCTCGACGTCCGTACTCCCTGCGCTCCTCAGTCCATCCCCCACTCGTGCCGCAGCGCCGCCCGGGCGTCCTTGAGCGCGAGAGCCAGAGCGTCGGCAGCACGCGCCTGCTCCGCCGCGCAGGCGAAGAGGTCGTGCCACTGAACCGGTGGACGCGTTCCCGCCACGCCGTTGAGTTCCGCCACGGCCGGCAGCAGGCGCTCGTGCACCCGGCCCAGGCTGTCGGCCAGCCCGGACAGCGCGTCCGGGAGTCTGCCGGGAGCGTAGGCGGCGTACTGCTCGGCGGCCTTCCTGGCCCGTACGAGCTCCATCGCCTCCGGGTCGTCGACGTGGAGCCCGCGTCCCCGCATCTCGTACTCGATCCTCCCGGCGGACAGCAGGAGGTCGTCGATCCGCTGGTAGTGCGGTGTCCACGCCGTCCGGTTGGCAACCCTTCTGTCGCGCAGCTCGTTCTCGGCACGCTGGGCCGCCTGCCTCGCCGCGGCCTCGGACCGGTCCTGCCACCGGTGGCGCTGCCCCTGGGTGAGGGCTCTGCGGGTGGTATGCAGGGTGACCACCGCACCTATGACCGCGGCCATCAGACTCGACATGACCGTGATGGACCACGGTGGCGGCCCGGCCGAAGGGGCCTCCGCCCGGTCGGCGGCCGCGGCCGGGCAGGTGGCCGAGCCGATGAGTACCAGGGCCAGCGCGACCGTGATCCCCGCCCTGCGCGCGGCCCTCGCCGCAGGTGCCACCGGCCGGGACCGAATGTTCCGGCCACGGGTGCGCCGAAGCGTGGGGCCCCGGGCCCCCCGAGCGCTAAACTGCATGCCGAGCCCTCCCAACTGTTATGCACAACTGCTGGAGCGGTTCGCGACGGGGAGCCCTCGACGATGCTTGCCGGCTGGGCCGAGACGGCTCCCCTTCGCCTGTTCACAGGTCACCGATAGGCAGCGGTCACCTCACTGACGAACTCGGGGGAGATCTTCTCCGCGTACTGCCCTTCCACGATCCAGAAGTCCTGGAGATAAGCGGAGGGCTTCCGCTGGTCGGACATCGGCGCTTTCTCGCTGAGGATCAGACTGCCGTCCGGGTTCTCCAGATAGGCGACGATGTCGTCGTTGGCGTCGGCGAATTCGAAGATCACATAGGGGGAGCGGAAACGGGGGTAGATGCCCCGGGCGAACGGGACCACCAAGATGTTGAGGTGCGGCAGCTCGTTGAGTTCCAGCAGGCGCTCCAGCTGGGCCCTCATGAGCGCCTGACTGCCCACGACCCTGCGCAGGGCGGTCTCGTCCAGGATGAAGAACATCTGGAGCTTGTCATTGCCGTGGGCCCGCTTCTGGCGTTCCATTCGCAGATTGACCCACTGGTCCTGCATGCCCTCGGAGTCGCTGATCAGCACCTGCGCGTACTCCCGCGTCTGCAGCAGTCCCGGGATCAGACTCGACTCGAAGTTCCGGATGATGGTGGCGGAGCTCTCGTATCCGAGGTAAGAGGAGAAGCTCGATGTCATCGTCCTGCTGTACCGCCCCCACCAGGGCTGTTTGCGTGACGCCAGAACCATCTCGGTCAGTTCGTTGACCTGCTCCGGGTCGGTGACCTCGTAGAACTGGAGGAGAGCTCTCAGGTCGGTGACCGAGATCCCCACATCCCCTGCCTCCATACGGATGACCTTCGAGATGGACCAGACGAGCTCGTCGACCACGTCCTTCTGCGTTTTCCCGGCGGCCTCACGGATGGCGCGGAGTCTGCGGCTGAGCCGTCGCTTCGCGAACTGAGGATCTTGATCGGCCACGGTGCTTCCTCTCAGTCTGACTACAGGTGAGCAGCGACATTTCCATCGGTACAACCTCGGCCTGACTTCCGCAATCCGATAGCCAGTCAGTTGCGTTGCGCCGTCTGCGAGTTCGTCATCTGCTACCTGTCACCCAACCATAGAGCACTGCTTGTTCCGGCCGGAACACCCGGTGTGACTACCGCTGTTCGGGGGATTGACGTGACAAACAAATATTCGAGGGGCGACGGCAGGGCTTTATCTGCGGGCAGCTGGGAGGCCAAAACGCACAGTTCCCCGCGCCCCTGATTACCCAGGGGCGCGGGGAACTGCGCGCTCAGCCGCCGACCGGGCCGCAGACGACCGCGGTCCGCCGGAGGCTTTCGGGGAGGGGCGGGGTGGGGGCCTACAAGCGTTGCAAGATCGTCGCCGTGGCCAGCGCGCCCCCCGCGCACATCGTCACCAGCGCGAACTCCCCGCCCCGCCGCTCCAACTCGTGCAGCGCCGTCGCCAGCAACCGTGCCCCCGTCGCCCCCACCGGGTGGCCGAGGGCGATCGCGCCGCCGTTGACGTTGACCTTGTCCAGGTCCTGGTCGAAGACCTGCGCCCAGGACAGCACCACCGACGCGAACGCCTCGTTGATCTCGACCACGTCGATGTCCCGGAGCGACATGCCCGCCTTCCCCAGGACCGCCCGCGTCGCGTCGATCGGCCCGTCGAGGTGGAAGTGGGGGTCGGCGCCCACCAGCGCCTGGGCCACGATCCGGGCGCGCGGGCGCAGCTTCAGGGCGCGGGCCATCCGCTTGGACGCCCACATGATCGCCGCCGCGCCGTCCGAGATCTGGGACGAGTTCCCCGCCGTGTGCACCGCCGTCGGCATCACCGGCTTCAGCCCGCCCAGCGCCTCCATCGACGTGTCCCGCAGCCCCTCGTCCCGGTCCACCAGCCGCCACATCCCCTGCCCGGCCGCCTGCTCCTCCTCCGTCGTCGGCACCTGCACCGCGAACGTCTCCCGCTTGAAGCGCTCCTCCGCCCACGCCACCCCGGCCCGCTCCTGCGACAGCAGCCCCAGCGAGTCCACCCGCTCCCGCGTCAGCCCCCGGTGCCGCGCGATCCGCTCCGCCGCCTCGAACTGGTTCGGCAGGTCCACGTTCCACTCGTCCGGGAACGGCTTGCCCGGCCCGTGCTTGGACCCCGATCCCAGCGGCACCCGCGACATCGCCTCCACCCCGCAGCTGATCCCGACGTCCACCACCCCCGCCGCGATCATGTTCGCGACCATGTGGCTGGCCTGCTGGGAGGACCCGCACTGGCAGTCCACGGTGGTCGCCGCCGTCTCGTACGGCAGCCCCATCGCCAGCCACGCGGTGCGCGCCGGGTTCATCGACTGCTCACCGGCGTGTGTGACCGTGCCCCCGACGATCTGTTCGACGCAGTCCGCGTGGATCCCGGTCCGCCCCAGCAGCTCGCGATAGGTCTCGCCGAGCAGATAGGCGGGGTGGAGATTGGCGAGCGCGCCTCCGCGCTTGCCGATCGGCGTGCGTACGGCTTCGACGATGACGGGTTCCGCGGCCATGAGCTCGTCCTCTCCTCAACGACTCCAAGCCCGGCCGCTGGGCCTCCCGGAGCCACCGCGACCGAACTAGTACGCGTTCTAGTTCTGCTTGCAGTCTGGTGAGGGCTACCCCCGGTACGCAAGGGTTGTGCGCGTACCGCGCGCGCTCTTCACGCGGCAGCCGACAGCGCCCGCACCCTTGCGACTTGTAGAACCCGTTACTACCTTTCAGACAATTCTGATGGGTCGTCAGACAAGTGCCGACCGGATGGAGTTGCCGATGCGCTGCCCCCACCTTCCCGAGGGGTTCGACTTCACCGACCCCGACCTGCTCCAGGACCGCGTCCCGTACCCGGAGTTCACCCAGGCGCGGCAGACCGCCCCGGTCTCCTGGTGCCCGCAGCCGCACGGCCTGGCCGGCTTCGGCGACGACGGCTACTGGGTGGTGACCCGGCACGCCGACGTCAAATACGTCTCCACGCACCCGGAGCTCTTCTCCTCCACCACCAACACCGCCATCATCCGCTTCAACCAGAACATCACCCGCGAGCAGATCGAGGTCCAGCGCCTGATCATGCTGAACATGGACCCGCCCGAGCACACCCGGGTCCGCCAGATCGTCCAGCGCGGCTTCACGCCCCGCGCGATCCGCTCCCTCGAAGACGCCCTGCGCGACCGCGCCCGCCGCATCGTCGACACCGCCCTCGCCGCCTCCCGGGGCCGGGACTCCTTCGACTTCGTCACCAACATCGCCGTCGAGCTGCCGCTCCAGGCCATCGCCGAACTCATCGGCGTACCCCAGCAGGACCGCGCGAAGATCTTCGACTGGTCCAACAAGATGGCGGCGTACGACGACCCCGAGTACGCCATCACGGAGGAGATCGGCGCCGAGGCCGCCATGGAGATCGTCTCGTACGCCATGAACCTCGCCGCCGAGCGCAAGGAGTGCCCCGCGAAGGACATCGTCTCCACTCTCGTCGCCGCCGAGGGCGAGGGCAATCTGCTGCCCGACGAGTTCGGCTTCTTCGTCATCCTGCTCGCCGTCGCGGGCAACGAGACCACCCGCAACGCGATCAGCCACGGGATGCACGCGTTCCTGACCCACCCCGACCAGTGGGAACTCTACAAACGCGAACGCCCCGCCACCGCCGCCGAGGAGATCGTCCGCTGGGCCACCCCCGTGGTGTCCTTCCAGCGTACGGCGACACAGGACACGGAGCTGGGCGGCCAGAAGATCAAGGCGGGCGACCGCGTCGGCCTGTTCTACTCCTCCGCCAACAACGACCCCGAACTCTTCGACGAGCCCGAGCGGTTCGACATCCTCCGCGACCCGAACCCGCACCTCGGATTCGGCGGCGGCGGCCCGCACTTCTGCCTCGGCAAGTCGCTGGCCGTCCTCGAAATCAACCTGATCTTCAACGCCATCGCGGACGCCCTGCCGAACCTCACCCTCGCGGGCGACCCGCGCCGGCTGCGCTCGGCGTGGCTGAACGGCATCAAGGAACTTCAGGTCACGCCGTAACGGCCCGTACGAAGGTGTCGAACGCGGCGGGAGTGAACGTGATCGCCGGGCCGTCCGGGTTCTTGGAGTCACGGACGGCTACGGCGTGGGGGAGGTCGGCGATCTGTATGCATTCGCCGCCCTGGTCGCCGCTGTGGGACGACTTGCGCCAGGTTGCGCCGTGGAGGGTGGCGCATTCGACGCAGGAGCCGCCCTGATCACCGCTGTAGCTGGACTTACGCCAACGAGCGCGGCTCAGACCCAGGTTGCTCCCCATAGCGTTCCTCCATCGCGTGCCGGATCAGCTTCGCCGAGTCCGGGATGGACAGGGCGGCGGCTTGGAGGTGATCGTAACGGAGCGAGCAGTCCCTGACCGTGTCTGGGTTGGCGGTTGGATGACCCACTCCGTAACCCTCGGTGTAGACGATGGCTGGATCGCCGGTGAAGCGGAAGAGGTCAAATGAGCCCTGCAACCCGGCGTGCGCTCCAACCCCGAACGGTAGGACCTGGATGTTCACATTGGGGTTGTTCTGGAACGACAACAGCCGGGCCAGTTGGCCCCGCATGACCTCGTCGCCGCCGATCTCCTGGCGCAACGCGGCCTCGCCGATGATCGCCCACAGGACCGGCGGCTGCCCCTTGTCGAAGATGCGCTGGCGAGCCAGCCGCACCGCGACACGATCATCCAGGTTGGATTGGTCCAGCGTGCCAAGTACGGCGCGCGCGTACTTGTCGGTCTGCAGGAGCCCGTGCACCAGGTTCGTGTGGAACATGCAGATCTCGACCGCCCGCGACTCCAGCTCCGCCACCTGCTGAAACCAAGCCGGAAGCGGGCTTCGCAACACCAGCGGCAGCAGCCGGGACAGCAACCCGCCCGTGCCCAGCGCAGCGTCCGCGCGTTCGCTGAAGTCCGCCGTCGGCAGCTTGCGGGCCGTCTCGATCTGGCCGATGAGCGAGCCGGTGTACGCGATGATCGCGCCCAGTTGCTTCTGGGTGAGGCCGCTCGCCTCGCGGTAGCGGCGCAGCTCGTAACCGTAGTAATCGAGCGGCGAGGCGCTCGGATCGAGGACGTTGATGTGGACCACGACGGGTACCCCCTCGGGCTCAACTCCGCTTACTTCTGAGCGGGTTGTATTCGTTCGTAGCCGAGCGTAGCCATCAGGCGGCACGCTGGTACCGTGAACGACAATTCCCAGTACGGCATGCGCTTCACGGTCGGCGTGCACTCCGCCCGCCATGTCCGCAGGATCGTCCGTACGCACCTCGACTTCTGGGCCATGTCCGACCTCGTGGACGCGGTCGAACTCGCCGTGACGGAGCTGCTCGCCAATGTGGTGCGCCATGTGCCCGACCGTTACTGCGAGTTGAGCCTGCACCGGCGGCCGTACGGCATCCGCGTCGAGGTGTCGGACCGGTCCCCGCAGCTCCCGCTTCCGCTGAACGCGACGGAGGAGGACGAGTCCGGGCGCGGACTCGTCCTCCTCGACGCGGTCGTCGACAAGTGGGGGGTGACACCGGGGCTGGTCACGGAGGGCAAGACGGTGTGGTTCGAGTGCGGCAGCAGCACCACCGGCCCCGGCCCCGGCCCCGGTGAGGGGTCAGCCCGCGAAGTCGCGGATCACCCGCCGCGCCACGCGTGACCTGGCGCCCGCGAGCTCCGACTCGACCGCCGCCGTGCGGTCGTCGGTGGGGCGTACGGCGGCCGGGTGCGGCACGGTCGCCTCGGCCAGGCGCCTGCGGCGCAGATGGGTCGGCGGGTGGGTGGAGTCGACGGCGTGGCCGCGCAGGGCGGAGGCCCGGCGCAGACGCTCGTACTCGCGCTCGGGAACGGTGCCGATCCGCTCGGCGAGCCGGTCCCACAGGCCCCGTTCGGCCTCGTCGCGCGCACCGCTCGCGCGGCTCTTCGTCTGGGCGGCGACCGACTCGCGGCGCAGTTCGAGCGCCACCGCGTCGGCGACGAGGAGCCGGTCCAGCAGCTCGACGGCGGCCTCGGTCGAACCGGCGCGGGCGGCAGCCTCGTCCGCGAGGTACTCGGCGCGCTGGGTGGCGCGCAGGGTGAGCTGGTCGAGCAGGACGAGCACGCCGTACACCGCCCATCTGGGCACGGCCATCAAGTAGTTGGCGAACCGCTCGGGCATGCTCGGGTTGGGCGTGGGCGCGAGGAAGTAGACCCAGAGGGAGAGCGAGCGCAGGGCGTTGTGCAGGACGACGCCGTGCCGGGTGTCGCCGTGGGCGTACTGGCCGAGCTCGTGGCCGAGGAGGGCGACGCGCTGGGCGGGGGTCAGCACCTCCCACAGACCCAGGCCCAGCCGCAGCACCCGGCGCCGGCGGATCCCGTACGTACCGACCGAGGCGTTGGCATCGGCCTCGATGACCACGGCGTCCACCCCGCGCGTGCCGACCACGGCCGCGACCTCGTCGATCAGGTCGAACAGCCGGGGTGCGTCGGCCCGGTGCAGCACCGGCTCCTCGCCCGCCTCGGGCAGCGAGCCGAAGCGGGGCCGCAGCACGACGGCGATACCCAAGAGCAGCAGCCCGAGCACCCAGCCGCTGAAGGTGTCGACGCCGGTGACCAGCCGTGCCACGCCCGCGACGGCGAGGCCGAGGGTGACGGCGTGCACGAGGAGCGCCAGCGTCTGCGCGAGGACACTGGACAGGTCCTTACGGGGGCTGCCGTCGATCCCCTGAGCGAACAGCTGCTCGCCGTGGCTGCGGGCGAGCCGGCGCCGCAGTGCCTCGACGCGGCCCTCGGGCGCCGGGGGCGAGCCCGGGTCGACGTTCCAGCCGCAGGCGTCGCACCAGGCCGATACCGGCGCGCAGCCGCGCCGACGAGGCAGAGTAGAGCTTCACCTCTTGATTGCCCGCATGACGACTGAAACAGTTGTGAGGGAACGTACTGACAACCGGATCGGTGGGGGAATGAGTCTTCAGGAACAGAATCAGCAGCTTGTGGTCACCGAGCGGACGCGGCATCGGCGGCTGCGGGAGCAGGGCAGCACCGAGGTGGCCGATCTCGACGCGATCCTGCGCGCCGGCTTCGTCTGCCATCTCGGGGTGGTGGTCGACGGGGCGCCGATGGTCGTCCCGACGGTGTACGGCGTCGACTTCGCCACCCGTACCCTCTACGTCCACGGATCCGTCGCCAGCCGCAGCCTCGTGCGGGCGCCGGACGCCACCGTCTGCGTCACCGTGACGCACGTCGACGGGCTCGTCCTCGCCCGTTCCGTCTTCGAGCACGGGGTGAACTACCGCAGCGCGATGATCTACGGCGTACCGCGTCCGGTCACCGGGGGCGAGGAGCTGCTGCACGGGCTGCGGATCGTCACCGAGAGCTGCGCGCCGGGGCAGTGGGAGTACGCGCGCGAGCCCAGCCGCAAGGAGCTCGCCGCCACCTCGCTGCTCGCGCTGCCGCTGGCGGAGGCGTCCGTGAAGACCGCGTCCGGCCCGCCCCAGGACGGGGACGGGCCGGACGGCGAGCTCGGGCTGTGGGCCGGGGTGGTGCCGGTGCGGACCTACTTCGACGCGCCGGAGCCCGACCCCGCCCTGCCCGCCGGCATCGCGGTGCCGCCCCATGTCGCCGCTCTGGGCGCGGGCGGCCCGGGCAGCTGAACGGCGCGCGGACCCGCCATCGCGTACACCAGGGCGAAGCCCGCGCCGACGACCGTCGCGCCGCCCACCGCGTCCAGGACCCAGTGGTTGGCGGTGGCGACGATCGCGCAGACCGTGAAGAGCGGGTGCAGCAGGCCCAGTGCCTTCATCCACAGCTTCGGCGCCACCACCGCGATCACGATGCCGCACCACAGCGACCAGCCGAAGTGCAGCGAGGGCATCGCCGCGTACTGGTTGGTGACGTCCGTCATCGCCCCGTAGTCCGGGTTGGCCAGGTCCTGCGGGCCGTGCACGGTGTCGATGAAGTCCATCCCCGGCATCAGGCGCGGCGGGGCCAGCGGGAAGAACCAGAACCCGACCAGGCCGAGCAGGGTGGCGAAGCCGAGCGCCGAGCGGGCCCAGCGGTAGTCGACCGGGCGGCGGACGTAGAGCACGGCCAGGATGGCCAGCGGGATGATGAAGTGGAACGTCTTGTAATAGAAGTTGAAGAAGGACAGCAGCCACTGGACGTGCTGGACCGAGTGGTTCGCCCAGTGCTCGACGTCGATGTGGAGCGCGCGCTCGATGGCCACCACGGTCCGGCCGTGCGCCTCGGCCGTCTCCCGCCCGGCGGTCGCCTCCAGGCGGATGTGGGAGTACGCGGAGTAGCCGACGCGGATGAGCAGGAGCTCCAGGAGCAGGTTGGGGCGGCTGAGCACCCGGCGCCAGAACGGCACCAGCGGAACGCGTGACCAGCGCGCCGGGGCCGGCTCCGCGTAGGTGGTGGGGACCGGCGACCGGAAGTGCTCGGAGGTGCGCGGCAGGAACGGGATGAGGCAGGCCGCCGCCAGCGCGGTCAACAGGGGGACGTTGTCCCGGACCGGCTGAAGGGACGCCATGTTGGGCAGCAGCACATCGCCCGGCAGCGTCATCACCAGGACGACGACGGCGGGCCAGGCGAGGCGGTCGCGCGCCTTGGCCCCCGCCCGGCCGACCATCGCGAGCAGCACCCACAGCAGTTGGTGCTGCCAGGCCGTCGGCGAGATCGCGACCGCGACGCAGCCGGTGAGGGCGACGGCCAGCAGCAGCTGTCCGTCGCGCGCGTACCGTACGGCCCGGCGCAGCCCGAGGACGACGACGGCGGCGGCGAGCGCCAGGAACAGCCCTATCTCCAGCGGGCCTTCGAGGCCCAGGCGGAGCAGGGCGCCGTGCAGGGACTGGTTGGCGAGACCGTCGGGGCGCGCGCCGAGCCCGGCGCCCGCCACGTGGTGCACCCAGTACGTCCAGGAGTCGTGCGGCATGGACGCCCAGGCCAGGGCGGTCGCGGCGGTGAAGGTGGCGGTGGTGGAGAGGGCCGCGCGGCTGCGTCCGGTGAGCCACAGCAGCGGGACGAAGAGCAGCACGGTGGGCTGGAGGGCGGCGCCGAGGCCGATGAGGACGCCGGAGCCGCGCTCACCTCGTACGGCGAAGCAGCCGAGCAGGACCAGCAGGACCGGGATGATGCTGGTCTGGCCGGTGGTGAGGGCGTTGCGCACCGGCAGCGAGACCATCAGCAGACTGATGGCGACCGGCGCGGCCAGCAGCGAGCTGCGGCGCGAGACCGGCCCGGGCAGCGCGCGGGCGGCCACGGTGCCGAGCACCGCGACGAAGAGCAGGGTGGAGAACGTCCAGGCCACGCCGAGCGCTTGCTCGGCGGAGTGGGTCAGCGGCTTGAGGACGAGACCGGAGAAGGGAGTTCCGGTGAAGTGCTCCCTGTCGTACAGGTCGCCCCTCACGTGCAGCACGCCGTTGGTGCCGGTCCAGGTCTCCAGGTCGGTGAGCCGCTCCCCCGGTGGCAGTCTCAGGACGTGCGCCATCTGCCGTAACGCGAGAATCGCGGCGACGAGCCACAGGACCGTACGGGCCAGTCCCACCCGGTCGTTCGCCGCACCCGAGTCCAAGTCCACCGTGCTGCCGCGTGTGCCGTGCTCCGCGTTCGCCACGCCCCGCCGACCCTCCCACCGCTCTCGTTGGCCCGTCGTTCGCCCGCCACACGGCCATCGGCCGTGGGCGGCCTGCCCTCAGAGCCTCGCACCACCCCACTTAAGAGACTCAGGCAACCCCCACTTCGCCTGACTGTCACCCGTGTTTTGACCGGAATCACACCGACCGGCTGCCGCCGGTATGCGGTGTACGGAGGGGGGCACTCTGCGGCAGAGGCGCCGGACGGCGAAGGGGCCTGCTCATGGGGGGGGGTTGCGGGCGGGTGCGGCGGGAGGGGCGCGGCGACCGAACCGTGACGAGCCTCACGTGGCCCCGGCCTTTGCCTGCGGGTGCGCGCCCCTTAGGTGCCCGGCCTTTGTCTGCGGGTGAGTGGGTGGCCGCTCGCGCAGTTCCCCGCGCCCCTTAGGTGCCCGGCCTTTGCCTGCGGCTGAGTGGATGGTTGCTCGCGCAGTTCCCCGCGCCCCTAAACCCGCCTTCGTCTGCGGGCCGTGGCCTCCTCTCGCGCCGTTCCCCGCGCCCCTAAACCCTCGTTCGTCTGCGGGCCGCGGAGGGCTGGTCGCGCAGTTCCCCGCGCCCCTTAGGGGGTGGGCCGCCGCCGGGAAACGCTGCTCAGCCACGGGCTTTTAGGGGCGCGGGGAACTGCGCGAGCAACCGGCCACGACCCGCAGACAAAAGAGGGGCACGGGGGCCCGCCCGAACGATCCGTACTACCAGGGGCGCGGGGAACTGCGCGACCGGCCCACCACACACCCGCAGACGAAGGCCGGGCTCAAAGATTCAGCAGCCGTTCCGTCAATTCGCGGCACTCCCGCAGCGCCACCCGCAACCCCTCCGTGTCATCCGTCGCGGCAACATCCCGCCGCTCCTTCACAAGCTCCGCCACCCGCGCCGCCGTCTCACCCAGCACCGCGTCCGCCTCCTCGAAGGACTTGCGCGGCTCGTCGATGAACCCGGTCACCGCCCGGTGCAGCCGCAGCGCCCACCGGTCGCGCTCCTCTGCGGGGAGCAGGGCCGAGGGCCCGAGGTCGGCGGGCGGCGGCGGCGCGGGCTGCTCACCGTCCACGGACGCCGAGACGACGGCGGACGGATCCGGAGCACCCAGCCCCGGATCGGAAGCCCGTACGGCCGGAGCGGGCGCCGAGTTCGCGGCTGGAGCGACAGCGGGAGCGGCGGCCGGAGCGGCGGCCGGAGCGGCGCCCGGGGCCGCGCCCGAAGCCGCCGCCGGAGCCGCACCCGAAGTCGCGCCCGAAGCCGCTGCCGGAGCCGCACCCGAAGCCGCGCCCGAAGTCCCGGCGGCATCGCCCAGCCCCGGCGCCGAGCTCCCCGCCGACGCCGACGCCTTGTCAAAGCCCGGCCCGGCGGCCCCGGCCGCCTCCGGTCCCGGCCCACCCGCGTCATGACCCCGCATCACGCCACACTCCCCTTCGCATGCCGCCGAGGCAGCACCGGCCGACGCGTCGGCTGGGCGTGGCGCGGGCCCGTCGTGAGGAGTTCCTCGAACAGGCTGCGGGCCTCGATGACCGCCTCCCGGATCTCCTCGGTGTCCCCGGTCCCCCGCGCCGCCCGGTGCACCCGGCGGTACCCGTCGAGCTGCCCGGCGTGGTGCACGGACAGCGCCGCGATCTGGTCCTCGTACGCCTTCGCCGCCGGGAAGCCCCGCTCCTCGGCCAGCCGGGCGACGAGCTTGTCGGCCGCCTCGGCCGCGTGCCGCGGCGAGTCGACGAACTGCTCCTGGATGCCCTGCCAGCGCACGAGGTAGTGCTCGCGCGCCTCGGGCGGCAGCGGACGTTCGGTGAGCGAGCCGTGCAGCTTCAGCCGCTCGGTCAGCTCGCGCTCGGCGGCCCTGCGGTCCCCGTCGTGCAGGACGACCGCCCGGTCGTACTCGGGGCCGAAGCGGCGTCGCAACGCGCGCCCGCCGGTCGCCGAGCCGCGCAGGGCGAAGCGGACGGCGATGGCGAGCGCGGCGAGTGCGAGCACCGCGATCAGGACGACAATCACGATCGTTGACATGTCTGCCTTCCCGGTGAGTTGGTCCTTGCCTCGCCGGGTTGCCGGGAATTCGGTGGCCAAACGGTCGCTGCGTCGGGTAGGCAGACGCCCATGAGTTGGATCATGAACCGCGAGCCCTATGACTCCCCCGACGCCACCTTGCTCCGCCGCGCGTACTACGACGAGGTGGCCAGCCGCTGGTACGGCCGCCCCGCCACCGACGAGGAGATCGAGCAGGGCCTGACCGACGACGGCGCCGACCGACTGCGCCCGCCCCTGGGCGACTTCGTGGTCGGCCGCCACGACGGGGCGGCGGGCGCCTGCGGCGGGATCCTGCTCTGCGAGACCGCCCCGGTCATCGACGGCACGGCCCCGGCGACCGCCGAGCTGACCCGGGTGTACGTACGCCCCGCCCTGCGCGGCACCGGCGGCGGCGCCGCCCTGCTCACCACCCTGGAGACGGCCGCCCGCCGCCTCGGCGCCCGCCGCGTCGCCCTGGACACCCGCCACGACCTGGTGGAGGCGCGGGCACTGTACGCGCGCAACGGCTACCGCGAGATCGAGCCGTACACGGAACGGGCTTATGCGGAACGGTGGTTCGCGAAGGAGCTGTAGAACGCTGTAGCACAAGGAACTGCCGAAAGGGGCTCTAGAAAAAGGAGCTGGGAAGCCTGGCAGCAGCCGGTGCGCCGTGAGGCCCCGTCACCTCGCGTGGTCGCGTCGGGGCTCCGGCCCGCGCGGCAGCTCGCCGTCCGACCCGGACAGCTCCGCCGTCAGCTCCTCCACCAGTGTGGCCAGGTCGGTGGGCCGGTCCGGACCCCACCAGTCGCCGAGCAGGTCCGCGAGGGAGTCCTCGCGGGCCCGGGCGAGCCGCAGGGCCGTCTCGCGGCCCGCGTCGGTGGCGACCAGCGCCAGCCCCTCGCGCCGGGCCAGCCCGCGCTCCTCCAGCTGGCGCCCGCCGGCCGACACCACCGTGAGCGGTACGGACGTGCGCTCGGCCACGAAGGCCGGTTCCGCCGAGCCGTAGTGGTGGATCCGCAGCAGCAGCCAGCTGGCGGCGGGCAGCAGATCGAGCCCGGCCCGGTCGGTGATCTTCACATAGATCGCGCGGCGGCCCTCCCGGGTGCCGAGCACGGACAGCGCCCGCGCGCACTCGTCGTACGACGAACGCTCGACCGGGTTGGACGCCACGGTCTGGCTGGCGTCGGGCGCGGTGACCGCGCCCCGCAGCTTGTCCTCGCGCAGAAACCAGGCGATGACGAAGGCGAGCAGCGTCACCGGCACCGCGTAGAGGAAGACATCGGTGATCGACAGCGCGTACGCGTGCAGGACCGGGGGCCGCAGCGACGGCGGCAGCGCGTCCAGCCCGCGCGGATCGGCGGCGAGCTCGGAGGGCCCGGTGCCCGGCGGCAGTTGGCGCCCGGCCAGCGCGTCGGCGAGCTTGCCGTTCAGCCGGTTGGTGAAGACCGTCCCGAAGATCGCCACGCCGAAGGAGGCGCCGATCGAGCGGAAGAAGGTCGCCCCGGAGGTGGCCACGCCCAGGTCGGAGTAGCTCACGGCGTTCTGGACGACGAGGACGAGCACCTGCATGACCAGTCCGAGCCCGGCGCCGAAGACGAAGAAGTAGAGGCTCATCTCCCAGGTGGAGCTGGTCTCGGTGAGCCGGTGCAGCAGGAGCAGACCGACGGTGACGATGGCCGTGCCCGCGATCGGGAACACCTTCCAGCGGCCCGTACGCGACACGATCTGGCCGGACGCGGTCGAGGTCAGCAGCAGCCCGAGCACCATCGGCAGCATGTGCACACCGGACATGGTCGGGCTGACGCCCTGGACGACCTGGAGGAACGTCGGCAGATACGTCATCGCCCCGAACATCGCGAAGCCGACGACGAAGCTGATGACGGCGACGAGCGTGAAGGTGCGGATACGGAACAGCTTCAGCGGAAGCACGGGTTCCGCCGCTTTCCGCTCGACCGCGACGAACGCGCCGAGCAGCACCGCGCCCAGCACCGCGAGCCCGATGATCTGCGCCGAGCCCCAGGCCCAGGTGGTGCCGCCGAGCGAGGCGACGAGCACCAGACAGGTGGCGACGGAGGCGATCAGGACGGTGCCGAGGTAGTCGATGGTGTGGCGGGTGCCGTGCACCGGGATGTGCAGTACGGCCGCGATCACCAACAGCGCGACGACGCCGATCGGCAGGTTGACGTAGAACACCCAGCGCCAGCTGAGGTGCTCGGTGAAGAGCCCGCCGAGAAGGGGCCCGAGGACGCTGGTGGCTCCGAACACGGCCCCGAACAGCCCCTGGTACCGCCCGCGTTCGCGCGGTGAGACGAGATCGCCCACGATCGCCATGGACAACACCATCAACCCGCCGCCGCCCAGCCCCTGGAGCGCCCGGAAGGCGATCAGCTGCCCCATGTTCTGGGAGACGCCGCACAGCGCCGAGCCGACGAGGAAGATGACGATGGCGGCCTGGAACAGCTTCTTCCTGCCGTACTGGTCGCCGAGTTTGCCCCAGAGCGGGGTCGCGGCGGTGGAGGCGAGCATGTACGCGGTGACGACCCACGACAGGTGCTCCATCCCGCCGAGCTCGCTGACGATGGTCGGCAGGGCGGTGGAGACGATGGTCTGGTCGAGGGCGGCCAGCAGCATCCCGAGCAGCAGCGCCCCGATGGCGACGAGCACGGTCCGCCGCTCCTGCCCGACGCCGGGCGAGAGTGCGGTGGGGGCCGTTTCCTGAGCCATGGACCGCCCCTCTCTGTCTCGCTCTGGCCCCCCGCCTCTCTCCATCCTGCAAGCAATGCCGGAATCCGGCCTGCCGGACCACCCCGGGCCCCGCGCCGCGCCCGCCCTCCGGCCCTGCATAATCGCAGGCAGTTCAAGGGGAGGGGACCCACGATGAAGCCACAGGCATGCCCGGAATGCGCCAGACACCACGAGCCCGTCCCGGGCCCCTGCCCGGCCCGCGCCGCCGAACCGGCGACGGCGGAGGACTTCGATCCCCTGCGGATACGGCCGTACGTGACGTTGGAGAACGTCGGGGCCGCCCCATCTGGGGGCGAGGTGGGCCAGGGTGCGGAGCCCGAGCTGGGGACGACCGGAAACCCTGAGCTGACCATGCCGCTGACCCCGGTCCCTTCAGGGGCAGCCCACGCCCGTGCCGAGGAATCCACCCAGGACCAGCCCGTCCTCCTAGGGGCGCGGGGAACTGCGCGAGAAGAGGCCACCGACCCGCACCCGACGACCCACGCCCCTGCCGGGGGACCCGCCCAGGACGACCCCGTCCTCCTAGGGGCGCGGGGAACTGCGCGACCAGCCCACGACGGCCCGCAGACGAGCCGCCGCCGCAGACTCCCCCTCCTGCTCGCCCTCGCCGCAACCGCGGCCCTCGTCGCCTACGCCGCCTCCCAAACCCTCTTCGCCGGCGCCTCCGACAACACAGCGGGCGCGGCCACCACCGTGAGCACCGCCCCCGACGACGCCTCCCCCACCCCCACAGCCACTGCGACCCCCACCCCCACAGGCACGGGCACTGCCCGCACCACCACCCCCACCCCCCACAGGACCGGCACTCCCACCCGCACCCCCAAGCCCTCCCGCCACCCGGCCACCACGCCCACCCCCACCCCCTCCAAGATCACCGGCACCGGCGCGGTCGGCACCAGCACCGCCCCGGCCCCGCCGCCCCCGGCCGCGACCACGGCCCCCGCGACCGCGCCCGTACTGCGCAAGGGCGACAACGGCCCCGAGGTCGCGGAACTTCAGGACCGGCTCGCCCAGTTGACGATCTACAACGGGAAGATCGACGGCCACTTCGGCTCGAAGACGGAGAACGCCGTGCGCACCTACCAGTCGTACATGGGCCTGGAAGCCGACCCCCCGGGCGTCTACGGCCCGGAGACCCGCCGCGCCCTGGAGGCGCAGACGTCTTGACGCACGGGCAGAACGCCCGGCCAGGACCACCCGACCACCCCGGTTGGACCATTCGGCCCTTTGTTTTGTATCGTAGAGAAACAAAGTGGCTCCGCCCGTACTCCCTGACCGGCGGGCGGAGCCACTTGTCTCTGCTCCCGCACCCAGGAGTCCCGCCGATGACGGCCACCCCCACCACCCTGACCGCCCGAGCCCTCCTGCTCGACATGGACGGCACGATCGTCAACTCCGACGCCGTGGTCGAACGCTGCTGGCGCCGCTGGGCGGTGGAACACGGGCTGGACCCCGAGGAGGCCCTGAAGGTGGTCCACGGACGCCAGGGCTACGCCACCATGGCCGTCCTCCTCCCCGACCGCCCGATGGAGCAGAACCTCGCGGACAACCGCGTGATGCTGGCCGAGGAGACCGCCGACACCGACGGCGTCGTCCCGGTCCCGGGCGCCCCGGCCTTCATGGCCTCCCTCGCCGGGCTGCCGCACGCCCTGGTGACCTCGGCGAACGAGCCGCTGGCCCAGGCCAGGATGGGCGCGGCCGGACTCCCGGTACCGGCCGTACGCGTCACGGCCGAGCGGGTCGGCGCGAGCAAGCCGGACCCGGAGGGCTTCCTCAAGGGCGCCGCCGAACTGGGCTTCGCCCCGGCGGACTGCGTGGTCTTCGAGGACTCCGAGGCAGGCATCCAGGCGGGCCTCGCGGCAGGAATGCGCGTGGTGGGCATAGGCCCCCGAGCAGCAGCACACAACCCGACGGCGTACGCCCCGGACCTGACCCACGTAACAGTGACAGCAACCCCAAAGGGCAACCTCACCCTCACCATCACCCCACACGCCTAGCGACCCGCAGCCCCCCGGACCAGCCGTACTACCGAGGGGCGCGGACGCCGGGCAACCCGTACTACCGAGGGGCGCGAACACCTGCCGGGCAAGCCGTACTACCTAGGGGCGCGGGGAACTGCGCGAGCAACCGGCCACACACCCGCAGACAAAGCCCGGGCACACCAGGGGCGCGGGGAACTGCGCGAGCAACCCACCACCGGCCCGCAGACAAAGCCCGGGCCCCACACCCCGCGCCCCAAAACACCGGTTCAGCCGGTAATGGCCTCAAACAGGCTGAACCCAGCCAACGCCCCCATCAACCCCGCCGCAACCTTCGTGATCAACCGCAGCGGCACGTACTTCATCAGCGTCCGCCCGCCCAGGATCCCCAGCCCCGCGACCGCCCACAGCGCCAGCACCGCGCCGAGGCCCACCGACAGCGGGCTGTCGTACCGCGCGGCCAGGTTCGCCGTCATGATCTGCGTGAGGTCCCCGAACTCGGCGACCAGGATCAGCATGAACCCGGCCCCGGACACCTTCCAGAACGACTGGTCGGCCGGGGCCTTCACCCCGTCCTCCTCCTCGTCCTTCTTGAACAGCAGCATCGCCGCGCCCGCGAGGAACAGGACGCCCACGATCGCCTGGAGCAGCCGGTGCGGCAGCAGGGTCAGTACGCTGCCCGCCGCGATGGCCAGCGCCACATGCAGCAGGAACGCGGCCGCGACGCCGACGAACACGTACGACGCCTTGTAGCGCGTACCGAGCATCAGGCCCGCGAGCGCGGTCTTGTCGGGGAGCTCGGCGAGGAAGACCACGCCGAAGGTGATCGCCAGGACGGTGAAGCTGAGCACGGGAAGGTTCCTCAATCGGTCGGGCGGGACGCGGCCGTACCGAGAGCGTTTCGCGAAAAGTATCCGGGGTCGCTTCGGCACGGCAGCGCCATGAAGCGTCACGGACATGGTCACTGCGGCCGAAGGTCTCGCTGGCGGGCCCTCACGGGTCCGCCTCCGGGCGCCGGCTGGTCTCTCCCTGGGGAGGTTCCAGCAGTATGTCGACGGTCCGGCGAAGAGCTACTCCCCTTCTGCTCCGTACAGAATACGCGATGCCCCCGCATCCGGGGCAGGGACCAAGGTCCCGGCCGGGCCGAGAGCGTCACACCACACCAGGCACCCGGTGCACCCTCCCCCGCGCCACCAGCTCCAGCACCACCGACACCGCCACCGCCTGCACCGCCATCAGCGCGACCAGCACGAACAGCTGCACCGCCCCCGCCTGCACCGGTGAGGCCCCGCCGAGCAGCATGCCGACGAACGCGCCCGGCAGCGTGACCAGGCCCACCGTCCGGGTCTGGTCGAGGCCGGGCAGCAGCGCGTCGGACGCGGCGGTCCTGGCCACTTCGAGCCGGGCGTCCCGGTCGAGCAGGCCGAGCGCCATCCCCGCCTCCACCTCGCCGCGCCGCGCGGTCAGCTCGTCCAGCGCCCGCCGCCCGCCGAGCACCGTCGCGGTGAGCGCGCCGCCGATGAGGATCCCGGTGACGGGGATCAGCGCGATGCCCCTGGCCGGGACGAGACCGGTGAGCAGCAGCGCGCCGACCACCGGCACCACCCCGGCCGCGATCGGCAGCGCGGCCCACCGCCAGGTGGCGTTGGACGTCATCCGGCGTCCGGCGGTGCGCACCGCCACCGCGTACATCAGCAGCAGGAAGCACAGCAGCAGCGGCACCGAGCCGACCACCCAGCGGATCGCGGCCGCCACCACCGCGAGCTGAACGGCCGCGCGCACCCCGGCGACCAGGATCTCCCTCGCCCGGCCGAGCCGCGCCACCGCCGCGACCCCGGCCGCGACCAGGAGCAGTACGGCGAGAACGACCCCGAGCGTGACATTGACGGGCAGCAGCACGCGCCCACCGTACGCCGGGGAACCGGCCGGGAACCGCCCCGGCGCCCGGTGGGGCAAGCGTGGCATACGGGGCGTCAGTTCCCTTGCGGGACAAGGACGATCAAGGGGGACCGAAGACGGCTCACCCCTTGATGTGACGTGCCCATGTCGCCACCCTGTTACCTGGCGCCCACCTGGCCGAAACCCGGTGCCGCCACGATGACCGGGCCGCGCACCCGCGCGCGTCCGGCCAAGGTCCCCCCACACACAGGGAGTTCGCATGTCAGGTGTCTACGCGCGTCGAATAGCCAGGCTCTCCGCGCTCACCGCCTCCGCCGCCCTGCTCGCCACCGCGAGCCTGCTCACCGCCCCCGGCGCCCAGGCCGCACCCCCCGCCCCGGTCAGCGCCGCCACCGCCCGCGGCTATCTCGCCGCCATGCCCGCCACCCCGGAGGGCTCCTCCGACGGCTACAGCCGCGCCAAGTTCCCGCACTGGATCACCCAGTCCGGCACCTGCAACACCCGTGAGGTCGTCCTCAAGCGCGACGGCAGCAACGTCGTCACCGACTCCAGCTGTGCGGCGGTCAGCGGCAGTTGGTACTCCGAGTACGACGGCGCCACCTGGACGGCCGCCGCCGATCTCGACATCGACCACGTCGTCCCGCTCGCCGAGGCCTGGCGCTCGGGCGCCTCCTCCTGGACCACCGCGCAGCGCCAGGGCTTCGCCAACGACCTCACCCGCCCCCAGCTGATCGCCGTCACCGACAACGTCAACCAGGCCAAGGGCGACAAGGACCCGGCCGAGTGGCTGCCCTCGCGCACCGCCTACCGCTGCACGTACGCCCGGATGTGGGTGGACGTGAAGCACTACTACCAGCTCACCGTGGACTCGGCCGAGAAGGCCGCGCTCCAGTCCGTCCTCAACGGCTGCTGAGGTCCCGCGAGTCGCCACTCCCCCCGCCCCCGTCGACGCCACCCTGCGCCGACGGGGGCGGGGGCTTTTGCGCGGCCACCCCCACAGCGCATTCGTGACCCTGCGTACCGGCGCGTTTGCCGTACGTCCACGTATGCCCCCCGTAAAGATGAATTCCAGCCAGCCTCAACCGGAATCACGCCACTTACTTAAACTTGAACTTGCAAGTACTAATCAGGTCTCCCTAACCTTGAGGCTCCACCGGCCCCGTCCCCCACCCCCGAAGGAGCCCGTCCCCCATGGCTTCCCCCACGCTCTCCTCCGCTCTGCCCATCGAGCGCGCCAAGCCCTACGCGCTGGGCCTGTTCCGCATCGTCACCGGCTTCCTCTTCGCCTGCCACGGCGCCGCCTCGCTCTTCGGCTGGTTCGGCGGCGCGGCCGGGACCGGCGGCACCGTCGACACCGGCGCCTGGCCCAACTGGTACGCGGCCGCCATCCAGCTCGTCGGCGGTGTGCTGATCATGGCCGGGCTCTTCACCCGCTCCGCCGCCTTCCTCTCCTCGGGCTCCATGGCGTACGCCTACTTCGACGTGCACCAGTCCGGCGCGCTGCTGCCGCTTCAGAACGGCGGCGAGAACGCCGCGATGTTCAGCTGGGCCTTCCTGCTGCTCGTCTTCACCGGCCCCGGCGCCCTCGCCCTCGACCAGCTGCTCGGCGGCCGCTCCGCCGCGGCCGTGGCGGAGCCCACCGCGGCCGCCAGCCCGGCGGGCACGGCGCGCTGACACACCGACACGCCCGCGAGAGGTGACCTCGGCTCACCCCTGACACCCCACCCCCGAACGGAATCCCCACGCGCCCCGGGCGTACGCTGTACGGCTGTACAGCGACCCGGCCGCAGACCAGCGACAGCGGGGCGCATTCCGTTCGGGGGTCGTAGTGCTGGAGAGTGTGGGGTCGCTGACCGGCAGCCCATGGATTTACGCCGTGGTGACGGTCTCCGTTCTCCTGGACGTGTTCCTCCCCGTGCTGCCCAGCGGGGTCCTGGTGATCACCGCCGCAACCTCCGCGGCGGCCGGCTCGACCACCGCGGCGGGCGCCCCGCACGCCATACGTGACGTGCCCGACCTGCTGCTGCTCGCCGCCTGCGCCGCCGCCGCATCGGTGCTCGGCGACCTCGTCGCGTACCGCCTCGCCTGGCGCGGCGGGGCGCGGCTCGACCGGGCCATCGCCCGCTCCCGCCGGCTGACCCGGGCACAGGAACGTCTCGGCGCCGCACTGAGCCGGGGCGGCGGCGCGCTCGTCGTCATCGCCCGGTTCGCCCCCGCGGGCCGGTCCGTCGTCTCGCTGGGCGCGGGCGCGGCGCACCGCACCCCCAAGGAGTTCCTCCCCTGGTCCGCCCTCGCCGGGGTGGCCTGGGCCGGATACAGCGTCAGCCTCGGCTACTTCGGCGGGCGCTGGCTGGGCGCGACCTGGCTCGGCACGGGCATCTCCGTCCTCGCGCTGTTCGCGGCGGGCTCGCTGGCCGCCTATGTCATGCGCCGCCCGAACGCGACCGCGGCGGCCACCCCGGCGGCCTGACCGGTCCGCTCGCCGGAGGGCCTAGGCCGGGGTCCTGACCGGCACGCCCCGTATCTCCAGGCCTTCGAGCAGCTCGGCCGTGGCCCGCGCTATCTCGTCCACCGCCCGCTCGAAGACCTCCTGGTTGTGCGCCGCGGGCGCCCGGAAGCCGGAGACCTTGCGCACGTACTGGAGCGCCGCGGCGCGGATCTCCTCGTCGGTGGCCTCCTCGGGGAGGGCCGGCGGCCTGAGTGTCTTGATGCTTCTGCACATGCCCCCAGTGTGACGGGTACCACTGACAACGGCCCCGGATGATCTTCATCGCGCGGGGCGCCGGCCCGTACCGCCCCGCAATCGGGGGCCGCCCGGCGGGCCCATGAGTCTAGAGTCGACAGCATGGCGGCAGCAGACGAGGTGAAGACACAGGGGCCCAAGGGGCCCACGGCGCAGGCGGGGCCCTCGGAGCCCGTGCGCATCGACAGCTGGATCTGGTCGGTCCGGCTCACCAAGACGCGCTCCATGGCGGCCACGGCCTGCCGGGCGGGCCACGTCCAGCTGAACGGCGAGCGCGTGAAGCCCGCGCACACCGTGAAGGTGGGCGACGAGGTGCGGCTGCGGCTGGAGGGGCGCGAGCGGGTCGTCGTGGTCTCCCAGCTCATCCGCAAGCGGGTGGGCGCGGCCCTCGCGGCCGAGACCTATGTCGACAACAGCCCGCCGCCGCCCGCCCGCTCCGACGTCCTGGCCGCGGGGCTGCGCGACCGGGGCATGGGCCGGCCGACCAAGCGTGACCGCCGTGAGATGGAGCGGCTGCGCGGGCTGTAGGGGTCAACGAGGCATTGGCCTCCGGGTAACTCGGAGGCCAACTTCCGCTGGGGCGGAGTAACTTGGAGGGCGCCCGGGGGCCAGGGGAGCCCCCGATCCGTCCCTAGAGGAACACGCCATGATCCTGTTGCTACTCGTCCTGGCGCTGGTCCTGTACGGCTTCGGCTTCAGTCTCGGCGGCATAGTGCTCTGCGTCGCCGTCGTGGCCGTACTCAGCGCCCCACGCCGTGGCCGCTCCACGGCACCGACCGGCGGCTCTTCCGGAGCCGGCGGATCAAGCCGTGGCACGGACACGGACTATCGGGCCTACCGCGCCCGCCGGGACCGTATGGACCGGTGGGAGCGGCGCTACCGCAGGGAGCGGCGAAGCCGTCTGTTCTCCCTGCGCCGCCCGGACTGATCGAGCGCCACGCAACGAGCACCAGCGCGACGAGCACCACCGGAACGACGGAACACCGAGCCCGGCCCACGCGCGCGAGGGCCCCGGACCGAAGCCGGTCCGGGGCCCTCGTGCGTGCGGTGCGCGGTCAGTGGGCGGCCGCGGCCTTGCTGTCGCCGCTGACGGGCTCGCCCGCGCCCCGGGCGCCCACCGGGGCGGCCGTGGGCACCAGGAGCCGTTCGGCGAGGTGGCCGAAGACCAGCCCGAAGCCGGCCCACAGGGTGACCTGGATGGCGAGGGCGGCCAGCCGGAACTTCCACAGCAGCATCGCCGGGAAGTCCTTCGGCACCTCGTTGACGGCGGGCAGGAGCGCGTACGCGAGCCCGACGGCGACCAGGAAGGCGGCCGAGGCGGCGACGGTGGCGTTCCAGTTGCCGAGGCGCGGTGCGAGCCGCTTGCCGAGCAGCACGGCGGCGACGGCGAGCAGCACGCTCAGCGCGATCATCAGGAAGTACAGGGCGGTGCGCTTGCCGATCGTGTCGGGGTCACCGACGGACGGCGGGTTCGCCGGGTACTTCAGGAACGGGACGACATAGACGGTCAGGAGCGCGCCGAGCGAGACGAACGCGGCGGTGGCGCGCGGCCCGAACCGGCCGATGCGGCCGAGCGCGACACAGAACGCGAGCGCGGCGATGCCGCCGACGGCCACGCCGAACACCAGCACACCGGTGGCGAGACCGCCGGTGGCCTGGAGGGTGCGGCTGAACACCTCTTCACCGTGTTCGTGCGCGTGCGCCTCTTCGAAGTCGATCGCCGCGTCCACCCGGGGCTCGCCCAGGACGTACGCCACGACGAGCGCCAGGGCGCCCGCGACCAGACCGGCGATCATGCCCCGGACCAGCAGGGCTCTGACGGACAGGGAGTTCACGAGTCGTTCCCCGGGCCTCAGTGGCAGGGGAAGCCGAGCAGGTGGCGCCCGTCGTGCAGCCACTCATGGACGTTCTCACCGGAGAAGACGCTGGTGGCGCCCTGCTCGGAGCCGACGAAGTAGAGCAGCACGAGCATGAGGATGCCGAAGAAGAGCGCCCAGGGAGCGATCGCCTTGAGGGATATGGGGGTGATGGCCGGCGTTGCTTCGGCGCTGGGCGCAGGGGCGGCGGAGAGTGCCACGGCAGAACCTCCTGGGGAACACGCGTCCCGGTCATTGGTGCCTTTGTCGACGGTGGTGGGTCTGACTTCCCCGCCTCCGCCCCTTGTCGAGGGGCTCGCCGGGTTCACAGTGGCGCGACCGTGCCGGATTCTCACCGGACTTCCTTCACACCGTCTTTATGTCGACGAGACCGTACCGCGTGAAGGAGCGCTCCGCTACGGCGTGCGGGAGCACGGCCCCCGCGCGAACTGCCTGAACGGCCGTGCTCTGCTTGACCCATGACCGTACGCGTGATGTTGATCTCACCCCCGGCCGACCGCTACGCGCGCGAGGCGAGAGTCGGCGACGACGCGGCCGCCCCGGACGAGGGCGCCCTGCGCCGGGTCAAGGCCGCGGCGGCGGCGCTGCCGGTGCCGGCCCGCCGGCTGAAACCGCCGTCCTCGCTCTACGAGTTGGCGGACGGCCTGCCCACGGGCGACGAACCGGCCCTGGCCGACTGGGACCTGGGCAGCTGGCGCGGGCGGCGGCTGGACGAGCTGAGCGCCGAGGAGCCCACGGGGGTACGGGCCTGGCTCACCGATCCCGCGGCCGCGCCGCACGGCGGGGAGAGCCTGCTCGCGCTCGTCGCGCGCGTGGGGGCCTGGCTGGACACGCTTCCGGCGGCGGGCGGGCGGATCCTCGCGGTCGCCTCTCCGGCGGTGGTCCGCGCGGCCGTCACGCACGCGCTGGCCCTGCCGCCCGCCTCCTTCTGGCGGCTGGACGTGGCGCCCCTGACGCTGACGGAGCTCTCGGGCCGCTCGGGCCGCTGGAACCTGCGCTGCGGGCGGCCCGCGCAGGGCTGAGCCGCGGGCCGGGCCCGGGAACGCCGAAGGCCCCCGCCGTGATCGGCGGGGGCCTTCGGTGACGGGTGGGCATGGACGGTTTCGAACCGCCGACATCTGCTTTGTAAGAGCAGCGCTCTACCCCTGAGCTACACGCCCGTGGCACATCCGTGGATGAGGGAACAGCGTACATGGCCTCCCGGGCAGGGCCGCAAACCCGTTCGCGGCGGCGGGCCGGCGAGCGGGCGCGCGCGAACTAATCGGCCGGTGTGTTCGTCCTTACCTGGTGGGAGAATGAACCGGCAGGCGGACACGGCACGGGAGAGGGATGTGACGGCGACACACGCGCGGCCGTACAGCAGAGCGGGTGCCATCGTCCCCGAAGCCGGAGCCGGAACCGGAGCGCGGACGGGCACGCGGTCCGCCGGGGCGCGGCAGGCCCTCGCCGACACGCTGGCGCTCGTCGCGCTGCCGCTGGCGCTCGGGGCCGCGCTGCTGCCCGGGGCGTTCGCCGGAGGCGGGACGCGGCGGTGGTTCGGCGGGCGCGGGGAGAGTGTGCGGGCCGACGCCCAGGCGGCCAAGGACGCGGCGGCCGCCGCCTTCTACGAGCTGGACACCGCCCAGCGCGATCTGCGGATCTCCATCGAGACGATCACCGCCGTGGACAGCTCGCCGCGCGCCCGCAAGGCCGTGGACGACTTCGCGGCGCTGGGCCGGCGGATCGACGAGGTCAGCAACGACTACATCACCGCGGTCGACGCGCACGACCTGGACCGCGACGACCTGGACGCCTCGGTGGCCTCCCGGGCCCGGGGCGAGCTGACGAAGGCCAAGGACGACCTCGTACGGGTCAAGGGCGAGCTCGACCGGTTCGAGCAGAGCCTGGGGCCGCTGCTCTCCACCGCCGAGACGCAGCTGGCGCGGCTGGCGCCCGCGGTGGAGCGGGCGCGACAGGCGCTCCTCGCCGCGAGCACCGCTCTCGATTCGGTGCGGGCGTCCGGACTGAGAGCGGACGATCTGGCAGCCCGTCTCGCCGCCCTCGCCCCCGAGCTGACCAAGCTCAACCAGGGCGCCGGACAGCACGGCGTGCCCGAGACGCTGGAGCGGGCGGGCCGGGTGTTGCGGGAGGCCGAGGGGGTGCGCGCGGAGGCCGAGCGGCTGCCGGAGCGGGCCGCCGAGATCGACCGCAGGCTGGTCACACTGCGCACCCGCGCCCAGGCGCTGACCACCCGGGCCGGGACCGTCGACCCGGTCCTGAGCGAGCTGCGGCGCCGGTTCGCGGCCGCCTGCTGGCAGGACCTCCAGCAGGTCCCCGACCAGGCGCTGGTGAACGTACGGCAGGCCGAGGAGAAGCTGAAGGAGGCCGCCGCCGCGCGCGACGAGCAGCGCTGGGCGGACGCGACCTCCCGGCTGAGCACGGTCAGGGCGCTGCTCAACGCCACCGACGAGGCCGTCTCCGCCGCCGGGGACCGGTTGCAGCGCCTGAACGCCGTGGCGAAGGACCCGCAGCAGGAGATCCAGCGCACCCGGTTCGCGATCCGGGACGCGCAGCGGCTGGCGATGGCCGGCCGCAGCACCCCGGACCCGCGCCACGCCGCCCCGCTCGACGACGCCGTGGCGCGCCTGGAGCGGGCGATCGCCACTCTTGAGGGCCGCCACCCCGACTACTGGCACTTCCTCACCGAGACCGAGCAGGTCCGGCAGACGGCCGCGCGCGTGGTGGCGCAGATCCGCGAGGAGCGGGGGCACGGGGCCTGACCGGTCCCAGGAGCGGGAGCGGCTTCGTCACCGCGCGTCACCGGAGGAGTTGTCGCGACCGCGCCGGGGGCGGATCCTGGGGGTACGGACGACACGAGGAGGCCGCCCATGGCCACCCAGCCGCTTCATCACCTGCGCCACCCGACGCACGCCCCCCATGTGTCCCTCGACGAGCATCTGCCGGTGGACCACCGGCTGAGCCGGGTGTACCGGTTCGGCGCCGGGATCATGGGGCTCTTCCTGCTCGTCTTCGGCATCCTGGGACTCACCCACAACATCGGGTTCTTCGACACCGGCGGCAAAGAGGTCGCCGGGCTGAGCACCAACGGCACGCTCAGCGTGATCTCGATCGTCGTCGGGGCGCTGCTCCTGTACGGCATGGTCAAGGGCGGCAACTTCGCCTCCTGGATGAACATGTCGCTCGGAGTGCTCTTCCTGATCAGCGGATTCGTGAACCTGGCCCTGCTGGACCGGGGCTCGGCGAACTTCCTGGCCTTCAAGATGCAGAACGTGATCTTCAGCTTCCTGGTGGGCCTGGCGCTGATGGTGTTCGGGATGTACGGGCGGGTGGGCAGCAGCCTGCCGCACGACAACCCGTACTGGCGGGCGCGGCGCGAGGCGGAGGCCCAGGCGGAGCCGGGGGCCGTGCGGGAGCGCCCCATCCGGTGAGCCGGGCGGGCCGGGCGGCGGCGTTGTCCACAGGCCTCACGCCGCCGCCGTCGGCCCGTTAGCCTGGGGCCATGCCTCGCTATGACTACCGCTGCCGCTCGTGCGGCGACACCTTCGAGATCAGCCGGCCCATGGCGGAGTCCGCCGCGCCCGCGGCGTGCCCTGCCGGGCACGAGGACACGGTGAAGCTGCTGTCCACCGTGGCGGTGGGCGGCCTTTCCAAGTCCGGGCCCGGGCCCGCGAGTGCCCCCTCCGCGGGCGGCGGTGGCGGGTGCTGCGGTGGGGGCTGCTGCGGGTAGGGCCGCTACCGCTTCCGCGCCAGCGTCAGGCCGTCCGCCACCGTCAGCATCACCGTGTCCATCCGCTCGTCCCGCCGCACATGCTCGTTGAAGCGCTGGATCCCGGCGGCGGGACCGGTCGCCGCCGGGTTCAGGACCTCACCGCGGAACAGCACGTTGTCCGCCGCGATGAGGCCGTTCTGGCGCATCCTGGGGACCAACTCCTCCCAGTACGCGATGTAGTTGTCCTTGTCCGCGTCGAGGTAGGCGAAGTCGATGTGCGGCTCGGCGGGCATCGCCCGCAGGGTCTCGACCGCCGGTGCGATCCGTAGGTCCACCTTGTGCGCCACGCCCGCTCTCGTCCAGGCCTCGCGGCCGTACGCGGTCCACTCCTCGGAGACGTCGCACGCGATCAGCCGTCCGTCGTCGGGCAGCGCCAGCGCCATGGCGAGCGCCGAGAACCCGGTGAAGGTCCCCACCTCCACCACGTGCCGGGCGCCCGCCAGCCGGACGAGGAACGCCAGCAGCGGGGCCTGCTCCTCGGCCGACTGCATGCCCGCGTGATCGGGCAGCCGGGCGTACGTCGTCTCCACCAGCTCGCGCTGCACCGGCGCCAGCGGCGGGTTGTGCGCCAGCATGTACCCGTACAGCTCGTCGGTGATCCTGGTCGTGTTTCCCTTGGCCATAGGGGCGAGTATGGGACCGGTCAGGGCCGTACGGGCGCAACCCGGGCGGCCGTGGCGCGGGCGCCGAACCGGCGCACGATCTCCTCGCCCGCCAGGACGCCCCGCTCGTCGAGGACGTCGACGTGCGGCGCGCGCCAGCCGGAGTCCGCGAGCTCGCCGTGGCCCGGGCGCCAGCCCTCGTCGGCGGCGAGCAGCAGGTCGGCGTCGAGGAGCGAGTCCCCGGCGGCCAGGGTGAGTTCGGCGCCGGTGCGCCGGGCCACCTCGCGTACGGCCGCGCTCTTGGTCAGCGGCTTGGGCACCGCGTAGATCTTGCGGCCCTGGAGCGAGACGGTCCAGCCGCGCTCGTCCGCCCAGGCGCCGAGCTCCTTGACCCAGTCGGCGGGCAGCAGCGCGCGCTCGACCACGAGATAGGCGAACAGGTCCTCGGCGACCCGCTCCTTGCGCAGCCAGGACGGGTCGGCGGCGGCCGAGATGTGGGCGCGCACCTCGTCGAGCGTGGCGCACTCGTCGGCGATCCGGGCGTCCACCCGCCGCCGCCAGTCGCGGTCGGCGACCCCGTCGACGAGCAGCTGTCCGCCGTTGGCGCAGATCGCGTACTTCGCGGGCAGGCCCGGCAGCTGGATGCGCTGGTACTGCTTGCGGGTGCGGGTCGTGGTGGGCACGAAGACCGTGTCGGGGTCCGTCTTGAGCGCGGCGAGCAGGGTGGCCGCGTTCTCGGTCATGTACGAGAGCGGCTTGTGCTCGTGGATCTCGACGCAGAGCAGCCGCGGGGCGCGTGGGTCGGGCATGGTCAGGTCGAGGGCCGCCGCCGAGTAGATCAGCGTACGGTCCAGGTCGCTGGCGATCAGGGTGCTCATCGGGAGGCCACCGCCTTGCCGTCGGCGCCGGTCGCCCCGCGCGTGTACTGGGGGTGGATCAGTCCGACGCAGCTGTACGGCAGGTCGTCGACCCATTCCACCGGTACCCCGCGCTGCTCCGCAAGCAGGCGTACGTGGTCGAGGTCGGCCCCGGCGCCCGGGTGGGCCAGGATCTTCCAGGGGACGCGGCGCAGCAGGACGCGGGTGGTCTCGCCGACGCCGGGCTTGACGAGGTTGACGTCGTGGATGCCGTACTCCTCGCTGATCCGCTCGACGGCGGCCCAGCCCTCCCAGGTGGGGCTGCGGTCGGCGGCCTGGAGCGCCTTGGCCTCGCGGTCGACGTCGGCGGCGACGTCGTCGAAGCGGGCGGCGACGGCGTCCAGGAAGTCCACCGAGACGTCGGCGCCGGCCAGTTCGCGGTAGAACTTGGCGCCGTGGAAGTCGCCGGGCCCGATCAGGTCGGCGCGCAGGACCGTCCGCGAGATGAGCCCCGAGACGGTCGAGTTGAGGCACGCGGACGGGATGAGGAAGTCCTCGCGGGTGCCGTAGGTGCGTACGCACGAGCCGGGGTCGGCGAGCACCGCGATCTCCGGGTCGAACCGGTCGACCCCCGAGGACGCGGCGAACTCGCGGATCGCCACGGCCAGTTCGCGGGTGATGGCGCCCTTGCCGGTCCAGCCGTCGACGAAGACGACGTCGGCCGGGTCGTGGTGGGCGGCGAGCCAGCGCAGCGCGTTGGGGTCGATGCCGCGGCCGCGCACGATGGAGACGGCGTAGTGCGGCAGGTCGAGGCCGTGCCGGCGCTGGGCCCAGCGGCGCATCAGGACGCCGACCGGGGTGCCCGCGCGGGCCAGTGAGACCAGCACCGGGCGGGGTGACCGCTCGGCCAGGACCGTCTCGGTGACGACGCCCACGGCGCGGGCGATGCGCTCGGCCGAGGAGTCCAGGGCCGCCCGGAACAGCTCCTGGTACTGGGGGGAGGGCTGGTACTCGACCGGCAGCGACTCGGCGTAGTGGGCGCCGCCGCTCTGGATCGCCTCCTCGCGCTCCTCGGTCGGCGCCTCCAGCTCGACCCCGGACAGGTCCTTGAGCAGCCAGCCGACCTCGTCGGGCGCGTACGAGGAGAAGGCGGGGCCGCGGAGGGGCTCGGGCAGGGGCTCGGGCATGGGGGCACCTTTGGGTACGTACGAGGGGACGACGGCCAGCACGACGTGCGGGACGTGCGCGGCGAGCTCGGCCAGCAGGCCGTCCGGGGCGTGCAGTGCGGGGGTGTCGGCGACGGAGTCGACGACGGCCACGACGGTGTCGAACCCGGCGCCCGCCACGTTGTACGCGTAGCGCTCACCGGGGCCGTCACCGGGAGTGTCGTGGGCGGGGAAGGCGAGGCGGGTCCGGATGGCGTACCCGGGGTCGTCGACGGCCAGCACGGGCGACCGGGTGGTGGTGGAGAACCGGACGTCGACCCCGGCGTCCTCCAGCGCGAGGGCGAGCCGCAGGGGCCCGTACATCAACTCCTCGAACCCGAGGACGAGGGTGCGGCCGGGGGTGTCCCCGAGCGCCCCCTTCAACCGGGCGGCCATGGCGGGCAGCGCGGCGTCCAGGGCAGCCCGGTGCGCCGGGGTGAACCCGTGGCGTCCCCCGTCGGGGAGACCGGCGGGCCAGGCCAGGTCGACGACGGTCGTCCCGCCCCGTCCCGCCCCGCTGTGGGCAATCGTCCCGCAGGGCGGGACGGGTGGGCACAGCGGGACCCCGTCGGCGGCGGGCGCCGTGGCCCCCCGGCCAGGGGTTTCGGGGAGGGGCGGGGTGGGGGAAAGCTCGTGTTCGGCCACCAGGGACATCCCCCGTTCCAGGACGCCCTCCGGAAGGAGAACCGTTCCTGCGGCCAGGGTCACCAGGGAGACCTCCGCGCCGATCTCCGCCGCGAACGCGGACAGCCGCATCCGGTCCGCCGGCGAGCGCATGTCCACCAGGGCGACTATCACGTACCGCGAACGCGGATAGCGCGCGTGCAGCGCACGGATCGTGTTCAGGACCGTGTTGCCCGTCGAGAACTCGTCGTCGACCAGCACCAGCACCCCGTCCCCCGCCAGCAGCGCGGGGTCCTCCGGGAGCAGCAGGTGCGAGGTCGCGTGGGAGTGGGACTCCTCGAAGCCGCCCGCCCGCTCGACCCCCTCGACGGGGCGCCGGGTGGAGTGGAGGTAGGGCGCCACGCCGATACCGTCCGCCACCGCGTGCCCGAGGCCGGTGGCCGTCTCCGCGTACCCCAGGACGACCGCTCCGGCCGCGGCCGCGCCGAGCAGCTCCCGTACCTCCTCACCCAGCGCGAACCCCGCCCCGTACACCCGCGAGGGCCACTGCGGCACATGCTTGCCCAGCACGTTGGAGACCAGCAGATGCGCCCGCTTGGGGTTGCGGCGCAGGGCGAGGCCCAGCAGCTCGGGCAGCCGCTCGTCACCCTGGAGTTCGACCCCGAGCCGCTCGGCGACCCACGTTCCCGACCAGACACCCACGTTGTGGACGCTCTCCCTCTCGATCATGCCGTTCCGATCCCGATCCCGGTCATCCGGCCAGGCCGGCCGTGAGCAGCTCCACGAAGCCGGTGTCCTCGTGCGCGACGCCGAAGACCTCGGCGCGCAGCAGGGTCCGCTCGGCCCAGGCGCGGTGCGGCTTCACCTCGTTCATCTTGTTCGTGTACGCGGAGCGCAGCACTCCGCCCCCGCCCCGCTCCGGCCGCAGGATGTCCCGCGCGTCGCTGTACTCCTCGTGGCTGACCACGGACAGCGCGTGCACCGGCACCACGTGCGAGGGGTGGATACAGGTCTTTCCGAGCAGCCCGTTGGCCCGGTCGAGCTCGATCTCGCGCAGCAGGCCGTCGATGTCGTGCTCGATCAAAGTGTCGCGCAGCTCCTCCGCGCGCCCCTCCAGGAAGGGGCTGCGGCGCAGCTGGGGCTTGAACATGCGCTCCTGGAGGCGGAAGTACTCCCACACCGGGCCGGTGATCGTGAAGCCGGTGCCGTCGGCGCGGCCCAGCACGTTGACCACGTCGGCGATCACCCCGGCCACGATCTGCACGTCGTACGCCGTCATGTCGGGCGAGCGGCGCAGCCCGTACGCCGAGCAGAAGTCGGTGACGCCCAGCCGCAGCGCCAGCACCCGCTCGCGGTACTTGTCGACGGTCCGGGCGATCCCGGTCAGCGTCTCGCAGCGGGTCTCCAGGTGCAGCAGCTCGGGCGACTCCAGGACCGGCATGGCGAACAGCCGCCGCCCGCTCGCCGCCTCGGCCGCCCCGAGCGCCTCCAGGAACGGCACCCCGCGCTCCTCGGTGAACTTCGGCAGTACGAATCCGGACAGCAGCCGCACCGAGGTGTCGAGCCGCCGCACCAGATCGGGGATCTGCTCGGGCTCGCGGACCCGGATGAAGAGCAGCGGGATCTCGCCACCGCGCGCGTCGAGGTCGGCGAACTGGCGGACCAGATTGGCCTCCGCGCCCGCCACCTCGGCGTCGTCGATCGAATCCTCCAGGCAGAGCACCATGGACACGACACCCCGGCCGGCCTGCTTGAGGACGTCGTCGGCGAGCGTGGGGCGGGTGGCGGGGCTGTAGAGCGTCGCCCCGAGGGCGGCGGACAGCACCCGCGCGGGAGAGTCCGAGGTGAACTCGGCCGGCTCCCGGTGGAACAGGTCCTTACGAGCAGCAGGCGGAACGTGCCCGAAGTGACGCATATGGATTCCCCTGTACTGCAACGATGGCCCGGAGTGAGTGAAGGCGGGTGGCCGGTAATAGTACGTAAGAACAGGTGGCGCGAGTTCCCCGTCGGCGTGAAATCCAGGTAACCCGCCCGCGCTCTTCCGGTGCCGCGCGCGGACGCGGTACGTAACGTACGTACCGCTCAACTGCGGGACAAGGCCCTCCTCGGGGCCCCGCGTTGTCCGGGCAGACGGCGGGAAGGCAGGATTGCGACCATGACGCACGCGATGCTGAAGGGATCCAACGTCCCGCTGGACGCCATGGCCGTGAGGGCCGTGCTCCGCTGGACGCCGGGCTCCGACGTCCCGGACGTGGACGCCTCGGCGCTGCTGCTGGCCGCCGACGGCCGTGTGCGCTCCGACGAGGACTTCGTCTTCTACAACCAGCCGCGCCACCCCTCGGGCCTGGTGCGGCGGCTGCCCAAGAAGCGGGTCGGGGACGGGCTGACCGACACCATCGAGGCGGATCTGGCCGCGCTCGACGCGTCCGTCGACCGCGTCCTGGTCACCGCCTCCTCGGACGGCGCGACCTTCGGCGCCGTCCGCGATCTGCGGGTGCTGCTGTACGACGCGGGGCCGGGCGGCGCCGAGCCGCTGGCCGTCTTCGACGTGAAGGCGGAGACCGGCGAGGAGACCGCGATCATCTGCGGCGAGCTCTACCGGCGCGGCGAGGCGTGGAAGTTCCGCGCGGTGGGGCAGGGCTATCCGACCGGTCTGGTGGGCCTGGCGACCGAGTACGGGATCTCCGTGGACGAGGACGGCGAAGGGGGCGAGGAGGGCGCGGACAGCGGCTCCTGTGCCGCCACGCACGCCCCGGCGCACTCCGCGGCCGTGTCGCAGCCGCTGCCGCCGGCCGTGCCGCAGGCCCAGCCGCAGACCACCCAGCCGTACGTACCGCCGATGCCGGCCGCCGCGCCGCCCTCCTACGGCTATCCGCACCCCGCGCCGCAGCAGCCGCCCGCGCAGCAGCCCTCGTACGGCTATCCGCAGCCCGCCTCGGCGCGGTCCGGCTACGGCTATCCGCAGCCGGCCGCCGCGCACCCGGCGGATCCGGACTTCGCGCTGCCGCCGATGGGACCGCAGTTCATCCGGCAGTGACGGCCGGGGCCGGGCGGGTAACCACCCGCCGGGCCCGCTCACGCGCGCACTCTCAGGCCTTCGTCTTGTAGCCGCGGCCCCACTGGAGCCCCCATCCGTAGAGCCGGTCCAGCTCGGCCTGGAAGCCGTACACGAACTTCACCTCGCGTCGCACGACCATGTCCCCCTTGACGTTCTCGATGGTGACGACCGCGCAGGAGCGGGCCTGCGGGGCGTGCTCGTCCAGGTCGATCTCTATCCGCGGGCCGTTGCTCGGATAGAGCGTGACCTTGGCCTGCGTACGGTCGAAGGCGGGCGTCTGGTCGTAGATGTAGACGAAGACGAGCAGCCGCTTGATGGATTCGCGGTGGTCGAGGTTGACGTAGATCGTCTCTCCGGACGGCGAGCCGAACCGGTCGTCGCCGCTGAGCTGGACGTACGGCGGCGCGTTGGTGGCCCCCAGGAAGCTGCCGAGCGGCTGCACCACGCCCTTGGAGCCGTCGGCGAGCTCGTAGAGGCAGCCGAGGTCCAGGTCGACGTTGACGACGCCCTGGGTGTGCGCCTGGACCAGGTCGGGCTTGAACAGCTTGAACGGGTGCCGCAGCACGCTGGGCCGCGCCCGGCCGCCGAAGTCGGAGGTGCGCATCCGCCACGACAGGTTGACGCGCAGCGACCCGGAGTTGGCGCCCTGTTTGCCGAGCGAGATCACCGGGTGCCGTTTGGTCAGCTCGATGGCGTTGCTCGCGGCGCTGCCCGTGTCGAACTGCGCCGAGGGCCTGCCGCGCAGGCTGTCCCAGAAGGCCATCTGTTCCCCACCCCTATACGAACCACGTCAACGGCCCCGCACCGGAAGAACGGCGGGGCGGCCCGGAGGCACGAGACCTCCCGGCCGCCCCGCTCAGAGCGTTCCGCAATCGTCGGCGGGTCACACCACGGATCCGGACCCGACGGGGTCGGACCCGAGGGCCCGGGGCCCGGGGGCCCCGGTGATCCCGCCCCGCGGGACTCAGACTCCGCTGGAGACCTCCGCCTTCTCGCTGAAGTCCCCGCCCTCCGCGGCCAGCCGCTTGTTGCGGCGGACCGAGGACCAGAAGGACCAGGCGATCAGGACGACACCGACCATGCCGGTGATGACCTCGTTGATCTCGTACTGGATGGTGACCAGCAGGATCACGGCGAGGGCGCCGATCGCGTAGTGCGCGCCGTGCTCCAGGTAGACGTAGTCGTCGAGGGTGCCCTGGCGGACCAGGTAGACGGTGAGGGACCGCACGTACATCGCGCCGATGCCGAGGCCGAGCGCCATCAGGACGATGTCGTTGGTGATGGCGAAGGCGCCGATGACGCCGTCGAAGGAGAACGAGGCGTCCAGGACCTCAAGGTAGAGGAACATGAAGAAGGCGGCCTTGCCGGCCAGCAGGACCGCCGAGGCGGCGCCCTTGCCGCTCTTCTTGGCCTCTTCCTCGGCCTCCAGCTCGGCTTCCTCCTCTTCCTCCAGCTTGTCCTCGAAGTAGCCGGAGAGGCCACCGACGATCATGTACGTGATCAGACCGGCGATGCCGGAGATGAGGACGGTCTCACCCTTGTCCGCGTGCGCCCCGCCGTGCAGATGGGCGTGGGTGGCGAAGGTCATCGAGGAGACCAGCAGGACGCCGAGCGCGATGGCGACCGAGAGCATGTCGACCTTGCCGAGCTTGGCCAGCGGCCGCTCGATCCAGCGCAGCCACTGGATGTCCCGGTCCTCGAAGATGAAGTCCAGGAAGATCATGAGCAGGAACATGCCACCGAAGGCGGCGATCGACGCGTGCGCGTCGGTGACCAGCTCCTTGTAGTGCTCCTTCTCGTTCAGCGCGAGGTTGACCGCCTCGATGGGGCCGATCTTGGCACTGATGGCGACGATGACGACGGGGAAGACCAGCCGCATGCCGAAGACGGCGATGAGCACGCCGACCGTGAGGAAGATCTTCTGCCAGAAGGCGTTCATCTTCTTCAGGATTCCGGCGTTGACCACCGCGTTGTCGAACGACAGCGAGATCTCCAGGATGGACAGGATCGCCACGATCCCGAAGGCCGTCCAGCCGTCGTAGAGCACTGCCAGGGCAAGACCGACCGCAGTGATCACGAATGACCAGCCGAAGGTTTTCAGAATCACTGACTTCCCCATCTAGCTAGGCGGGGTCCCCCCAGACGGTGTCTGAGGGAGGGTCTCCCCCCGCGCCGCACCCGACTTGGGCACGGCTTTACGAAACGTTGACCCCGAAGTCTAGAGCGATCCCCCGCAGTCCGGACGCGTACCCCTGACCGACGGCACGGAACTTCCACTCGCCGCTGTACCGGTAGAGCTCGCCGAAGATCATCGCGGTTTCGGTGGAGGCGTCCTCGCTCAGGTCGTACCGCGCGAGCTCCTGGCCGTCGGCCTGGTTCACCACCCGGATGAAGGCATTGCTGACCTGGCCGAACGTCTGGCCGCGATTGTCCGCCTCATGGATCGAGACGGGGAAGACGATCTTGTCGCAGTGGGCCGGCACCTTGCCCAGGTCGACGATGATCGACTCGTCGTCGCCCTCGCCCTCACCCGTCAGGTTGTCGCCGGTGTGCTCGACCGAGCCGTCCGGGCTCGTCAGGTTGTTGTAGAACACGAACCACTCGTCGCCGAGGACGCGGCCCGACTGGCACAGCAGCGCGCTGGCGTCGAGGTCGAAGTCGGCTCCGGTGGTGGAACGCGCGTCCCAGCCGAGGCCGACCAGCACCTGGGTGAGGTTCGGTGCGGCCTTGGAGAGGGAGACATTGCCCCCCTTGGCGAGCGTGACGCCCATGATCGTGAGTCCTCCCCTGGATGGCGAACGAAGGGTTGAGCGCGTCCGGCGCCGCACGGGTGTGCGGCGCCGGACGAGGGAGAGCGACGGCTCAGACGTTGACGCCGAAGTCCTGCGCGATACCGCGCAGGCCCGACGCGTACCCCTGGCCGATGGCGCGGAACTTCCACTCCGCGCCGTTGCGGTACAGCTCGCCGAAGACCATGGCGGTCTCCGTCGAGGCGTCCTCGCTCAGGTCGTACCGGGCGAGCTCGGTGTTGTCGGCCTGGTTCACCACGCGGATGTACGCGTTGCGGACCTGGCCGAACGACTGCTGGCGGCTCTCGGCCTCGTAGATCGAGACCGGGAACACGATCTTGTGGACGTCGGCCGGGACCCCGGCCAGGTTCACCTTGATGACCTCGTCGTCGCCCTCGCCCTCACCGGTGAGGTTGTCACCCTGGTGCTCGACGGAACCGTCGGGGCTCTTGAGGTTGTTGAAGAAGACGAAGTTCGAGTCGTTGGCGACCTTGCCCTGGTCGTTCGTCAGCAGTGCGCTGGCGTCCAGGTCGAAGTCACCCCCGGTGGTGGTGCGAGCGTCCCATCCCAGACCGACGATGACCGCGGTCAGGTTGGGGGCGGCTTTGGTCAGCGAGACGTTGCCGCCCTTGCTGAGGCTGACTCCCACGAGTCCTCCATTGGTGTGAGGGGCCGGCTTTGGGTCAGCGTCCCCGTCGTGCGTTGGCATCAGATCAACGTCTGGATCCTAGTGACCGGTTCCCGCCTCAAACAGGCGATTCGACCGATGGATCACAGGGTGTCGAGCGCCTTGACGTAGTCATTGAGGTCCCGGGCGTCCGGCAGGCCGTTCTCGACGGTCCAGCGGACCACGCCGTCCTTGTCGATGACGAAGGTGCCGCGCACCGCGCAGCCCTTGTCCTCGTCGAAGACCCCGTACGCGCGCGAGACCTCGCCGTGCGGCCAGAAGTCCGAGAGGAGCGGGTACTCCAGGCCCTCCTGCTCGGCGAAGACGCGCAGGGTGTGGATGGAGTCGTTGGAGACGGCGAGCAGCTGGGTGTCGCGGTCGGTGAACTGCGGCAGGTTGTCCCGCAGCGCGCACAGCTCGCCCGTGCAGACGCCGGTGAAGGCGAACGGATAGAAGAGGAGCACCACGTTCTTCTCGCCGCGGAAGTCCGAGAGCTTCACGGTCCGGCCGTGGTTGTCCTTGAGCTCGAAGTCCGGGGCCTTGGTGCCGACCTCGATCGCCATGGAAACGCCATCCCTTCTGTGGGCCCGGGCGGAGGGCCGCCGTGGGCCGTCCTGGTGGGCCCCACCCTACGCAAGGGCCCCCGCCGGCGTGCGCCGGCGGGGGCCCTGGGGCGTGGAGGATCAGCGCTTGCCGGACTTCAGTCGGGTGCCCGACCAGTCCTTGCCGACGCTGATGCTCTTGGCCGGCGAGAGGCCGGCCGTCTGCGCGGCATCGTTGATGTCACTGGGCTCGATGTACCCGTCCCGGCCTGTCTTGGGGGTCAGCAGCCAGATGGTGCCGGCGTCCTCCAGGTAGCCGATGGCATCGACCAGGGCGTCCGTCAGGTCGCCGTCCTCGTCGCGGAACCACAGCAGTACGACGTCGGCGACGTCGTCGTAGTCCTCGTCGACCAGCTCCTGGCCGATCAGCGATTCGATGCCCTCGCGGAGATCCTGGTCGACGTCGTCGTCGTAGCCGATCTCCTGGACCACCTGTCCGGGCTCGAACCCCAGCCTTGCAGCCGGGTTGGTCCGCTCCTCCGCGTGGTCCGCGGTCGCGCTCACGGCTTGCCTCCTGATCTTGATTCGGTAAGTAAATGCGGCCCCACGCACGCGCGAGGCTTGGGCGTAGTCCACACGGGCGGGACGAATCGCGCAAGTACCAGGTCCCCGAACCCGCCCTTTGGGGGGCAGTGTGCCCCCGGTGAGGGGCGAACCCGGGCCCGGTGGTGATTCATCCCACACCCTTGCAGATAGTTTGCACGCTTCTGCTCCGTGCGTACGCCAATCGGGGTGACGCGCCCTTTGGGGAACACGCGCACGGCTTGGGCGTAAGGTTGCGATTTGGGCTGCCGCACATCCCGTTACCCCTCGGTAGAGATGACGTTTGCGTCCCCGCGGTCCACGATGGGATGCGGCGCACCAACCCCGCACGCCCCCCGACAGTGAAGGAACAGCGTGGCTTCCGGATCCGATCGCAACCCGATCATCATTGGCGGCCTTCCCAGCCAGGTCCCGGACTTCGATCCGGAGGAGACCGAGGAGTGGCTCGCCTCCCTGGACGCGGCGGTAGACGAGCGGGGCCGTGAGCGCGCCCGCTATCTGATGCTCCGCCTCATCGAGCGCGCCCGCGAGAAGCGCGTGGCCGTGCCCGAGATGCGCAGCACGGACTACGTCAACACGATCGCCACCAAGGACGAACCGTTCTTCCCCGGCAACGAGGAGATCGAGCGCAAGGTCCTCAACGCGACCCGCTGGAACGCCGCCGTCATGGTCTCGCGCGCCCAGCGCCCGGGCATCGGGGTCGGCGGCCACATCGCCACCTTCGCCTCCTCCGCCTCTCTGTACGACGTGGGCTTCAACCACTTCTTCCGGGGCAAGGACGACGGCAAGGGCGGCGACCAGATCTTCTTCCAGGGGCACGCCTCCCCCGGTATCTACGCCCGCGCCTACCTCCTGGACCGGCTCTCCGAGCAGCAGCTCGACGCGTTCCGCCAGGAGAAGTCCAAGGCGCCGTACGGGCTGTCCTCCTACCCGCACCCGCGCCTGATGCCGGACTTCTGGGAGTTCCCCACCGTCTCGATGGGCCTCGGCCCGCTCGGCGCGATCTACCAGGCCCGGATGAACCGCTATATGGAGGCGCGCGGCATCGCCGACACCTCCGACTCGCATGTGTGGGCGTATCTGGGCGACGGCGAGATGGACGAGCCGGAGTCGCTGGGCCAGCTGTCCATCGCCGCCCGCGAGGGCCTGGACAACCTGACCTTCGTCGTCAACTGCAACCTCCAGCGCCTCGACGGCCCGGTGCGCGGCAACGGCAAGGTCATCCAGGAGCTGGAGTCGCAGTTCCGCGGCGCCGGCTGGAACGTGATCAAGCTGGTCTGGGACCGCTCCTGGGACCCGCTGCTCGCCCAGGACCGCGACGGCATCCTGGTCAACAAGCTGAACACCACGCCGGACGGCCAGTTCCAGACGTACGCCACGGAGACCGGCGGCTATATCCGCGAGCACTTCTTCGGCGGCGACCACCGGCTGCGCGCCATGGTCGAGAACATGACCGACCAGCAGATCCAGCACCTGGGCCGCGGCGGTCACGACCACAAGAAGGTGTACGCGGCGTACGCGGCGGCCAAGGCGCACAAGGGCCAGCCGACCGTGATCCTCGCCCAGACGGTCAAGGGCTGGACGCTCGGCCCGAACTTCGAGGGCCGCAACGCGACCCACCAGATGAAGAAGCTGACCGTCGAGGACCTCAAGCGCTTCCGCGACCGGCTGCACATCCCGATCACGGACGCCCAGCTGGAGGCCGGCGCCCCGCCGTACTACCACCCGGGCCGCAACTCGGAAGAGATCCAGTACATGCACGACCGCCGCAAGGGGCTCGGCGGCTATGTGCCGACCCGTGTGGTGCGCGCCAAGCCGCTGCCGCTGCCGGAGGACAAGACCTACGCGGCGGCGAAGAAGGGCTCGGGAGCGCAGTCGATCGCCACCACCATGGCGTTCGTCCGCATCCTGAAGGACCTCATGCGGGACAAGGAGATCGGCAAGCGGTTCGTGCTGATCGCGCCGGACGAGTACCGCACGTTCGGCATGGACGCGTTCTTCCCGAGCGCGAAGATCTACAACCCGCTGGGCCAGCAGTACGAGGCGGTCGACCGCGATCTGCTGCTCGCCTACAAGGAGTCCCCGACCGGCCAGATGCTGCACGACGGCATCTCCGAGGCGGGCTGCACGGCCTCGCTGATCGCGGCCGGCTCGGCCTACGCCACGCACGGCGAGCCGCTGATCCCGGTCTATGTCTTCTACTCGATGTTCGGCTTCCAGCGCACCGGCGACCAGTTCTGGCAGATGGCCGACCAGCTCTCGCGCGGTTTCGTCCTGGGCGCGACCGCCGGCCGCACCACGCTGACCGGTGAGGGCCTCCAGCACGCCGACGGCCACTCGCATCTGCTCGCCTCGACCAACCCGGGCTGTGTCGCCTACGACCCGGCGTTCGGCTACGAGATCGCGCATATCGTCCAGGACGGTCTGCGCCGGATGTACGGCGAGACGGCCGACGGCAAGCCGGGCGAGGACGTCTTCTACTACCTCACCGTCTACAACGAGCCGATCCAGCACCCGGCCGAGCCGGCGGACGTGGACGTGGAGGGCATCCTCAAGGGCATCCACCGCTACGCCCCGGGCACCTCGGGCAGCATCCCGGCGCAGATCATGGCGTCCGGCGTGGCCGTCCCGTGGGCCGTGGAGGCGCAGCGCATCCTCGCCGAGGAGTGGAACGTCAAGGCCGACGTCTGGTCCGCGACCTCCTGGAACGAGCTGCGGCGCGACGCCGTGGAGGCCGAGGAGCACAACCTGCTCCACCCGGAGGAGGAGCAGCGCGTCCCGTACGTCACCCGCAAGCTGTCCGGCGCCGAGGGTCCGTTCGTCGCGGTCTCGGACTGGATGCGGGCGGTGCCGGACCAGATCTCGCGCTGGGTGCCCGGCCGCTACACCTCGCTGGGCGCCGACGGGTTCGGCTTCGCCGACACCCGGGGCGCGGCGCGGCGCCACTTCCACATCGACGCCCAGTCGATCGTCCTGGCCGTGCTCACCGAGCTCGCCCGGGACGGCAAGGTGGACCGCTCGGTGCTGAAGCAGGCCGTCGACCGGTACCAGCTGCTCGACGTCACGGCGGCCGACCCGGGGGCGGCGGGCGGCGACGCGTGACGCCGCGCTCTGGCGTGCGGTGACGTAGCCGCGGGCCGTCGTCGCTGCTCGCGCGGTTCCCCGCGCCCCTTCGGGGCGCGGGGACGCTTTTACTATGCGCATATGACGCAACTTCCCGCGCAGACCAGGTGGGAGCGGCTGACGCAGTGGCCGCTGCTCGCGCTGGCCGTCGCCTTCGCCCTCGCCTACGCCGTGCCCGTCGTCCACCCCGGGGCGGAGTCCGGGGTGCAGGACGTGTGCGTCGGCGTGGAGTGGGTGGTGTGGGGCGCGTTCGCCTGTGACTACTTGGTGCGGCTCGCCCTGTCCGGCGAGCGGCTGCTGTTCGTGCGCACGCACTGGATGGATTTGCTGGCGGTCGTCCTGCCGCTGATCCAGCCGCTGCGGCTGCTGCGGGTCGTCTCCACGCTCGCCCTGGTGGGACGGCGGGCGCGGATGGCCCCGCAGATACAGCTGACCGTCTATGTCGGCGGCGCGGTGGTCGGGCTGCTGATGTTCGGCTCGCTGGCCGTCCTGGAGGTGGAGCGGGGCGCGCCGGCCGGGAACATCAAGACGCTGGGCGACGCGGTGTGGTGGTCGTTCACCACGATGACCACCGTCGGCTACGGCGACCACGCCCCGACCACCGGGCTCGGACGGCTGATCGCGGTGGGCCTGATGCTGTCCGGCATCGCCCTGCTCGGTGTGGTCACGGCGAACATCGCGGCCTGGTTCATCTCCCGCTTCGAGCGCGACGACGAGGAGGAGCGGCGCCAGACGGCACTCCTGGAGACGCTCACCCAGGAAGTGCGGGCGCTGCGCGGCCAGGTGACGGCGCTGGGGGGCGGCACGGAGTGCGTCTGCGGGCAGGGCGCCCGGCGCGCGCCGCTGGCGTGAGGCGCCCATCGCTCCTCAGCTTTCCCACACCTTGAACGCCCGGATCCGGTACGGCGTTCGGGGCACCCAGGAGCCGCCGCCCGGATAGGTGTCGAACTCGGCCGTCTCCGCGCACTGTTCGGACTGGTACGCCGTCACCGGGCGGCCGGTCCGGTTGGCGAGGGCCAGGGCGTCCGTGCCGGACGGCAGCGCCGTACAGCTCTCGATCTCGGTGCTCCGCAGGTCGTACACCTGCCGGGTGCCCTTGAAGTCCGGCCGCTCCCACAGGCACAGCTCGCCGGGCGCGCAGACGCCGAGGCGCGGCGGGGCGGCCGCGCGGGCCGCCGGAGCGGGCAGCAGGATCGTGGTGGCGGCGAGGACGGCCGCGGCCGCGCCTGTCGTTGTCGTACGCCTCATCGGTCAACCCCCGTGTCGTGGGCCCCGGTTGTCGCGGCCCCGTTGATCACAGAACGCACCCCGGCGGGGCTGGGTTTCCGCTGGGCCCAGGTTCACCCGGACAGGTGAAAGGCCCCGCCGGATCGCTCCGGCGGGGCCGCTCACGACAGGGGGCCGGGTCAGATGTGCCCCACGCCCGCCCCCGCCTCCGCGTTCACCCCGCGCTTGGTCAGCATCGCGACCAGCGCGGCCAGCACCGCCACGATGCCCGCGACCATGAACGCCGTGCTCATGCCGGACACGAACGTGTCGTGCGCGACCCCGGCGATCCGGTCCGCGACCTGCGGCGGGGTGCCCGGCCGGACCGGGGCGATGCCGACCTCGACGACCTTGGACGCGGCCGAGGACTGCTCGGGCGACAGCGGCGGAAGCTCCGCCTCCGCCCAGTTGTCCGGCAGCCGGGAGGAGACCGAGGAGGCCATCACGGCGCCCAGGACCGCCGTGCCCAGGCTGCCGCCGACCTGCATGCCCGCCTGCTGGAGCCCGCCCGCGACGCCGGACAGCTCCAGCGGCGCGTTGCCGACGATGACCTCGGTGGCGCCGACCATGACCGGGGCGAGGCCGAGGCCGAGCAGGGCGAACCAGACCGACATCGTCACCGTGCCGGTACCGACCGTGAGCTGGGACATGCCGAACATCGCGACCGCCGTGCACACCATGCCGCCGACCAGCGGGACGCGCGGGCCGAGCTTGGTGATCAGGGCGCCGGCGACCGGCGAGGCGACGATCATCATGCCGGTGAGCGGCAGCAGGTGCAGTCCGCTGTCCACCGCCGACATGCCGTGCACGTTCTGGAGGTAGAACGTCACGAAGAACAGGCCGCCCATGAACGCGAAGGCCATCAGGACCATCAGCACCGTGCCCGCCGAGAGCGGTATGGAGCGGAACAGGCCGAGCGGGATCAGGGGCTCGCGCACCTTCGTCTCCCAGAGCGCGAAGAGCACGAAGCCCGCCACCGCCGCGCCGATGAAGGCGAGCGTCCGGCCGCTGCCCCAGCCGTACTCCGAGCCCTTGATCAGCGCCCAGATCATGCAGAACATCGCGCCGGACAGCAGCAGGATGCCGAGGACGTCGAAGGACCTGGGCGCGTTCTCGGCGCGGTGGTCGCGCAGGATCACCAGGCCGAGGACGAGGGCGAGGACGCCGACCGGCACGTTGATGAAGAACACGGACTGCCAGCTGACCTTCTCGACCAGCACACCGCCGAGGATCGGACCGCCCGCGGTGGAGGCGCCGATCACCATGCCCCAGATGCCGATGGCCATGTTCAGCTTCTCGGCCGGGAAGGTGGCCCGCAGCAGCCCGAGCGCCGCGGGCATCAGCAGCGCGCCGAACAGTCCCTGGAGCACCCGGAAGGCGATGACCAGGGCGGCGCTGCCGGAGAGCCCGATGGCGCCGGAGGCGGCGGCGAAGCCGACCACGCCGATCAGGAAGGTCTGGCGGTGGCCGAACCGGTCCCCCAGCTTGCCCGCGGTGATCAGCGAGACCGCCAGCGCCAGCATGTAGCCGTTGGTGATCCACTGCACGTCGGCGAGCGAGGCGCCGAGGTCCTTCTGGATGGCGGGGTTGGCGATCGCGACGATGGTGCCGTCGAGCGCGACCATCATGGCCCCGACGGCCACGGTGATGAGCGTGAACCACGGATGCCCGCGCAACCCCTGGGCCGACGCCGGGAGTACGTCCTGCGGCTTCTTTTCTACGGCGGTCTGACCAGTCATACCGCGAGGCTAATGTCAGCCGCTGACAGTTGACAAACCATTTCACTAGTCGGTGGCTGCCATATCGGCCACCGGTAAGGTGGGCGACCCAAAGTGACCAGCGGAGGACCCCTCAGTGACGGTGGAACAGCACACCGGGGCCGGCCCCGCGCTCCGGCCCGGCCTGCGCGAGAAGAAGAAGCAGCGCACCCGTGACGCCCTGCTGCGCGTCGCCCTGGAGCTGTTCACCACCAAGGGGTACGAGGAGACGACCGTCGACGAGATCGCGGACGCGGTCGAGGTCTCCCAGCGCACCTTCTTCCGCTACTTCGCCGGCAAGGAGGCCGCGGTCTTCGCCGTCCAGGAGACGGTCGAGTCGCACTTCTCGGCCGCGCTGCGGGCCCGGCCGGCCGAGGAGAACCCGTTCACCGCCATGCGCCGGGCGGTGGCGGTCTCCTGGGAGACCCTGGAGGAGACGCTCCAGCCGGTGGTGCCCCTCGAGCTCTATATGCGGACGTACCAGGTGATCGAGTCGACGCCCGCGCTGCTCGCCGTCCATCTGCGCCGCTCCGCCGAGCTGGAGGAGGAGACCGCCCGGCTGATCGCGGAGCGCGAGGGGCTGGACGCGGACAGCGATCCGCGCCCGCGTGTCGCGGTGGCCGCCTTCACCGGTGTGATGAGAGTCGCGGGCGGGCTGTGGGGACGCGGTGAGGACACCGGTGTGGACGCCCTGCGACGGCTCACCGAGGAGCATCTCGACCATCTGGGACCGGCGCTCGCGGGCGACTGGCGCGTCTGAGCAGGCAGTTGGCGCGTACGGCCGGGGCGCCGGGCACGCCACCGGCGTACGCGATCACAGGGGGCGCGCACCGCACGGAGTGTGCGCCCGCGCGCGCGGTCGGTGAAACCTCCTCACCCTCCACGACCTGTTCAAACGTGATCTGAGTCACTGTCACCCCAGTGGGCCTTCCGGGCCTCCTACTCTGTACCGCAGTGACTTCCTTCGACTCCTCCCCCACCCTCAACGTCTGGCGCGCGCTGCTCGCGCTCGCCGTCGTGTTCGTGATGCTCGCGACCTCGGGCTGGACCGCGGTCCGCGGCCACCAGGGGTCGACGGAGCCGCGTGCCGTCGCCCTCGCCGCCTGGGCGCGGGGCACCCTCGACGGCGAGAAGCTCCCGGCACCCGACGGCTCGCCGCACAGGCTCGCCCGGTTCTTCGCCTCCCTGACCGCCGCCGAGCGCGCCCAGCTGGCCCGGCGCTACCCGCTGGTCGTCGGCAACCTCAACGGCGCTCCGGTGCCGCTGCGCTACGAGGCGAACCGGCTCGCCCTGACCGAGGCCCGCGACACCGAGCGGGCCCGGATGCACGACAGCCGCCTCACCGTCGACGGCCGCCAGAGCGCGGGCCGCCGGATGCACCGGTTCGAGTCGCTGCTCGACGGCGACCGGCAGATCCTCGCCTTCGACCCCTGGGACAGCGGCCGTGTCGCCGAGGTCTTCGGCGACCTCGAACACGCCGAGCGCGTCTCGATGATCGTCCCGGGCGTCGACACCAACGTCATGACGTTCGAGCGCACCTCGCGCCAGTACTCGGCCCCGGTGGGCATGGCGCAGTCGCTGTACGCGGCGGAGCGCGCGGCGGGCCCGCGCACCCGTACCGCGGTGATCGCCTGGGCCGACTACACCACCCCGTCCGGGCTCGGCATCGACTCCGCGATAGGCCGCCTCGCCGAGGACGGCGCCGTCCGGCTCGACCACCTCGTCCGCGCCCTGCCGGGGAACGCCCCGGTCTCCCTGTTCTGCCACAGCTACGGCTCGGTGCTCTGCGGCGTCGCCGCGCACCGGCTGCCGCCCCGGGTGGTCGACATAGCGGTCGCGGGCAGCCCCGGTATGCGCACCCAGAGCGCCTCCCACCTGGGCACCTCCGCCCGGGTGTGGGCGATGCGGGACCGCGACGACTGGATCGAGGACGTACCGCACCTGGACGTCGCGGGCCTGGGCCACGGCGCGGACCCGGTGTCCTCCCGGTTCGGCGCGCGGGTGCTCTCGGCGGCCGGCGCCGTGGGCCACGCGGGCTATTTCGTCCCCGGCACCCAGAGCCTGGCCAACTTCGCCGCGATAGGAGTCGGTTCGTACGACTCCGTCAGCTGTCTCAAAGGCAATGCGGCCTGCCAGCGCGGTATTTCCGGCGCCGAAGCGGCCTGACGCGCGTAGAAAACGGCCTCGCCGCACACATCCGTGTGAGATTGCGGCGGGCGCCGAGGGGGGACGCGCGGGCGTGCGCCGCCTACGATGAGGCGCATGGGTGATGTGCTGGCCGGAATTCATGCCACCTGGGAGTTCGAGCCCGACTCCGTACTCATCCGCTTCGAACGGGGGATCCGCGCGCCGAAGCTGTACACGGCGCTGCGCGAACGGCGCATCCCCCACGAAGCGTTGGAGTCGGTGACGCTGACCCCGGGCAAGCGCGGCACGGTGGTGCTGCACGCGGTGCCGAGACCCGGCGCCGATCCGCTGATGGACGCCGCGGCGGGACAGCTGAAGGACGGGTGCGACCCGTACCGCCTGGTGCTGCCCGCGGAGCGCGAGACGCTCGCCGAGTACTACGCGGACGAGCTGCGCGCGCTGCTCGGCCCGGACGCGGCGGAGCCGTGCGAGCGGTATGTGGTGGCCGCGCCGGAGCCGCCGCAGAGCTTCAAGGCGTACGACGGCAAGGCGTCCTTCGACGGCCGTCAGGTGGCGTTCCGCTGGTTCTGGACCGGCGCCTCCTCGGCGAAGTGGAAGGCGGGCGACCAGACGTTCCCGCTGGCCTCGCTGTGCGGGGTCGAGTGGCGCTCGCCGGAGGTCTTCGACGGCTATCTGCGGCTGCTGCGCCGGGACGGCGAGGCCGCCGCGCCGCAGCCCGACCAGGACCCGGCCGCGGTCGTCTTCGGCCTCGGATACGGGCCGGTCCACGAGTCGCTGCCGTTCGCGGCCGCGGTCCTCCAGGCGATCCGGGGCGCGGCCGGCGCCCCGGTCCCGGTGGCCGTGTCCAGCGGGCGGCGCGACCCCGCGGACATCGCCGAAAGGATCCGGCACCTGGGTGAACTCCATCGGGCCGGGCTGGTGACGGACGACGAATTCAGCGCGAAGAAGGCGGAGTTGCTGGCGGAGCTGTGAGGGGTGCGGCGGCGGGGCCGGCGCGGGCGTTTGTCGCCTCGCCTCGCGGCCACCGCGGCGTCCTCGGTCGGGCCGTCCTCGGTTACGCCAGGCCGTCCTCGGTTACGCCGTCTCCGACGCCCTGCGGGCCTCCGCGTAGTAGTCGATCTTGTGGTCGAGGACGGCGAGGGTGTCCTGGAGCTCCGCCATGCGCGTAAGGACGTCTCGCCGGGTCTGCTCCAGGAGCTCCTGGCGCGCGTCGAAGGTGTGCGCGCCTTCGCGGACCAGCTCGGCGTAGCGGACCATGTCCGCCACCGGCATACCGGTCAGCCGCAGCTTGCCGACGAAGGCCAGCCAGTCGAGGTCCTTGTTGGTGAACCGGCGCTGCCCGGTGTGCGAGCGGTCCACGTGCGGCATCAGACCGATCCGCTCGTACCAGCGCAGGGTGTGCGCGGTGAGCCCGCTGAGGGCCGAGACCTCGCTGATCGTGTATCGGTCCTGGCCCTCGGGGCGCGGGTGCGGTGGGCGGACCTTGCACAGGCTCACTATCGCCGACTCCACACGGGCGCTCTCGATCTCCACGGGCGTGCTCTCGATCACGGTCATGACCACCAACCTAGAAGGTTGGAGTGCACTCCAAGCAAGCGGATTTCCGTACGGCGGCCGTGGGAGGACCGTCTAGGCTCGTACGTATGAAGAGCCTGGCGCTGATCGAGAACTGGCCCGTGCCGCACGCGGCGGCCGCCGTCGTCCGGGCGGACGGCACCGTCGTGGGAGCGCACGGCCCGACCGGGCAGCGCTTCCCACTCGCCTCCGTCACCAAGCCGCTCGCGGCGTACGCGGCGCTCGTCGCGTACGAGGAGGGCGCCGTGGAGCTGGACGAGCCCGCCGGGCCGGAGGGCTCGACCGTACGGCATCTGCTCGCGCACACGTCGGGGCTGGCGTTCGACGAGCACCGGGTGATGGGGGCGCCCGGGGAGCGGCGGCTGTACTCCAACGCCGGGTTCGAGGTGCTGGGCGACCACATCGCCAAGGCGACGGACATCCCGTTCGCGGAGTATCTGCGCCAGGCGGTGCTGGAGCCGCTGGGCATGGAGTCGACCTCGCTCGACGGCTCGCCCGCCAAGGACGGCGTCTCGACCGTGGACGACCTGGTGCGGTTCGCGGCGGAGGTGCAGGCGCCGCAGCTGCTGCATCCGCTGACGGTCGCCGAGGCGATGACCGTGCAGTTCCCCGGGACGAAGGGGGTGCTGCCGGGGTACGGGCACCAGAACCCCAACGACTGGGGGCTCGGCTTCGAGATCCGGTCCTCGAAGTCGCCCCACTGGACGGGGCGTTCGTCCTCGCCGCGCACGTTCGGGCACTTCGGTCAGTCCGGGACGTTCCTGTGGGTCGACCCCGAGGCGTCGGCGGCCTGCGTGGCCCTGACGGACCGGGCGTTCGGGCCGTGGGCGGGGGAGGCGTGGCCCGCGTTCACCGACGCGGTCCTGGCGGAGCTGTAGCCCGGCCTTCGTCTGCGGGTGAGTGGACGGCTGGTCGCGCAGTTCCCCGCGCCCCTTAGGGGGTGCGCCGCAGCCGGAAAACGCTGCTCAGCCACAGGCTTTTAGGGGCGCGGGGAACTGCGCGAGCAACCGGCCACGACCCGCAGACGAAGACCGGGCGCAGAAGGGGCGCGGGGAACTGCGCGAGCGACCCACCACTTCGCCGCAGACGAAGGCCGGGCCAGTCGTTACGTCTCGTTCAGTTCCCAGAACAGGAGCTCCGACGGGACGTGGGCCAGCAGGTCCAGGCCCAGCGCGTCGGTGACGCGGGCCGAGTCGCCGGGGCCGAGGCGCTCGCCCGCCAGGGCGACCTCGCCCCGGACCACATGCACGTACACCCCCGGCGCATCCGGCACCGCCGTCCGCTCGCCGGACGCGAGGCGGCGGACGTACAGCATCGCCCCGGCCGCCAGCACCGCGTACGGCGTCGAGTCGGCTATGCCCCGGACGATCTCGTACGACGGCGTGCCGCCGGGCTCGCGCGGGGCCAGCCACATCTGGACGAAGACCAGCGGGACCGTACCGTCGTTGCGCTCCTCGTGCCGCACCCCGCCGGCCGAACTGAGGTGCTGGACGTCCCCCGCCCGTACGACCGTGGCGTGGCCGGCGGAGTCGCGGTGGGTCAGCTCCCCCTCCACCACCCAGGTGACGATCTCGGTGTGGCTGTGCGGGTGCTCGTCGAAGCCCGCGCCCGGCGCGAGCCGCTCCTCGTTGCAGGCCAGGACCGGGCCGAAGCGCAGGTTGTCCGGGTCGTAGAAACGGCCGAAGGACAACGCGTGCAGGGACTCGATGCCCGCCGCCGCGTCCCCGCCCCGGTAGCGCTCGTCGGCGCGCCTCACGGAAATCACGGGATCCACGGTAGCCCCGCCGGACGGGCCCCGGCCGCCCCCGAACCCCCGGCAGGGCACGCACCCGTCCTGATAAGGCAGTCTTGTCCCCGTGTCCGAACCCGAATCGCCGCAGCCGCCGAACGCCGCCCATCCGCACGCCGCGACCCTCAAGCGCCTTGAGCAGTCCTCCGGCCGGCTCGCCGCGAACGCCATCGCCCGCATGGACGAGACGCTGCCGTGGTACCGGGCGATGCCGCCGGAGAACCGGTCCTGGATCGGGCTGGTCGCGCAGGCCGGCATCGCGGCCTTCACCGAGTGGTTCCGGCACCCCGACACCCCGCAGGCGATCTCCACGGACGTCTTCGGGACCGCTCCGCGCGAGCTGACCCGGGCCATCACCCTGCGCCAGACCGTCGAGATGGTCCGCACCACGATCGAGGTCATGGAGACCGCGATCGAGGAGGTCGCGGCGCCCGGCGACGAGTCGACCCTGCGCGAGGCGCTGCTCGTCTACGCGCGCGAGATCGCCTTCGCCACCGCCCAGGTGTACGCCCAGGCCGCCGAGGCACGCGGTGCCTGGGACGCCCGGCTGGAGTCGCTGGTCGTCAACGCGGTCCTCTCCGGGGAGGCCGACGAGGGCGCCGTCTCGCGGGCCGCCGCCCTCGGCTGGAACTCGCCCGAGCACGTCTGTGTCCTCCTCGGCACCGCCCCCGACGGCGACAGCGAGCTCACCGTCGAGGCGATCCGGCGGGCCGCCCGGCACGCCAAGCTCCAGGTCCTCACCGGGGTGCTCGGCGACCGCCTGGTCGTCATCGCGGGCGGCAGCGACAACCCGCTCCAGGTCGCCAAGGCCCTGATCGGGCCGTACGCGGCCGGTCCCGTGGTGGCCGGTCCGGTCGTCCCCGACCTGCTGGCGGCCACTCGCTCCGCCCAGGCCGCCGCCGCCGGGCTCAAGGCCTGCTCGGCCTGGCAGGACGCCCCCCGGCCGGTGCTGGCGGACGATCTCCTGCCGGAGCGCGCGATCGCCTCCGATCCGGCCGCGCGCGACCAGCTGGTGGAGGAGATCTACAGACCGCTGGAGGAGGCGGGCTCTGCGCTCCTGGAGACCCTGAGCGTCTATCTGGAACAGGCGAGCAGCCTGGAGGGCGCCGCCCGGATGCTCTTCGTCCACCCCAACACCGTGCGCTACCGGCTACGACGTGTGACGGACGTCACCGGCTGGTCGCCCTCCGATGTACGTTCCGCCTTCACGCTCAGGATCGCCCTGATCCTGGGGCGTCTGGCCGACGGAGATCCACAGTCCTAGACTTTTGTCGGACACCCACAATTCCCCCGACGGTTCTTCGTCCCTGTCCCCACGGGCGAGCAGGGCCGTCCACAAGAGAGAGTGTGAGAGTGCTCGTACTCGTCGCTCCCGGCCAAGGCGCTCAGACGCCCGGCTTCCTGACTCCCTGGCTCGACCTCCCCGGCGCCGCCGACCGGCTCGCCGCGTGGTCCGACGCCATCGGGCTCGACCTCGTCCACTACGGCACGCAGGCGGACGCGGACGCCATCCGCGACACCGCCGTGGCCCAGCCCCTGCTGGTCGCCGCGGGTCTGCTCTCCGCCGCGGCACTGGGTGACATCACCCCCGGCGCGGTGGCGGGCCACAGCGTCGGCGAGATCACCGCCACCGCTTACGCCGGTGTGCTCTCCGAAGAGGCCGCGCTCGGCTTCGTACGCAAGCGGGGCCTCGGCATGGCCGACGCCGCCGCCGTCACCGAGACCGGTATGTCCGCGCTGCTCGGTGGCGAGCCCGAGGTCGTCCTGCCGCACCTGGAGAAGCTCGGCCTCACCCCCGCCAATGTGAACGGCGCGGGCCAGATCGTGGCCGCCGGCACGGCGGAGCAGCTGGCCGCCCTGGAGGCCGACAAGCCCGAGGGCGTGCGCCGGGTCGTGGCGCTGAAGGTGGCCGGCGCGTTCCACACGCACCACATGGCCCCGGCGGTCGCCGCGCTGGACGAGGCGTCGCGCTCGCTGGAGATCGCCGACCCGAGGTTCACCTACGTCTCGAACGCGGACGGCAGGACGGTCGCCTCCGGCGCCGAGGTCGTCAGCCGCCTGGTGAACCAGGTTTCGAACCCCGTCCGCTGGGACCTCTGCATGGAGAGGTTCCAGGAACTGGGCGCCACCGCGCTGATCGAGGTGTGCCCCGGCGGCACCCTGACCGGCCTGGCCAAGCGCGCGCTGCCCGGCGTCAAGACGGTCGCCCTGAAGTCCCCGGACGACCTCGACGCGGCCCGCGCGCTCATCGCCGAGACCGGGACACCCGCCGCTGACGCGGCGGGCGCCGAATAAGGAGCCGTAGCAGCAATGTCGAAGATCAAGCCCAGCAAGGGCGCGCCGTTCGCCCGGATCATGGGCGTCGGCGGCTACCGGCCGACCCGGGTGGTCCCCAACGAGGTCATCCTGGAGAAGATCGACTCGTCCGACGAGTGGATCCGCTCCCGCTCCGGCATCTCCACCCGGCACTGGGCCTCCGACGAGGAGACCGTGACGGCGATGTCGGTGGAGGCCGCGGGCAAGGCCATCGCGGACGCCGGTCTGACCCCCGAGCAGATCGGCGGAGTGATCGTCTCCACGGTCTCGCACTTCAAGCAGACCCCGGCCGTCGCCACCGAGATCGCGGACAAGATCGGGGCGGTCAAGCCGGCCGCGTTCGACATCTCCGCGGGCTGCGCGGGCTTCGGCTACGGCCTGACCCTCGCCAAGGGCATGATCGTCGAGGGCTCGGCGGAGTACGTGCTGGTCATCGGTGTCGAGCGGCTCAGCGACCTGACCGACCTGGAGGACCGCGCGACGGCCTTCCTGTTCGGTGACGGCGCGGGCGCGGTCGTCGTCGGCCCCGCGGACGAGCCGGGCATCGCCCGTACCGTCTGGGGCTCCGAGGGCGACAAGTCCGAGACCATCAAGCAGACCGTGCCGTGGACCGAGTACGACAGCTCCGCGGGCAAGTTCCCTGCGATCACGCAGGAGGGCCAGGCGGTGTTCCGCTGGGCCGTGTTCGAGATGGCGAAGGTCGCCCAGCAGGCGCTGGACGCGGCCGGAATCAGCGCGGACGACCTGGACGTCTTCATTCCGCACCAGGCCAACATGCGGATCATCGACTCGATGGTGAAGACTCTCAAGCTGCCGGAGCACGTCACGGTCGCCCGTGACGTGGAGACCACCGGCAACACCTCGGCCGCCTCGATCCCGCTCGCTATGGAGCGGCTCCTGGCGACCGGACAGGCGAAGAGCGGTGACACCGCGCTCGTCATCGGCTTCGGGGCGGGTCTCGTCTACGCCGCGACGGTCGTTACCCTCCCCTAGGCACACCGGATCTTCCGGATGCCCACAAACCCGTAAAAACACCGAAGGAGCGCCACATGGCCGCCACTGAGAAGGAGATCGTCGAGGGTCTCGCCGAGATCGTCAACGAGATCGCCGGTATCCCCGTCGAGGACGTCCAGCTGGACAAGTCCTTCACGGACGACCTGGACGTCGACTCGCTGTCCATGGTCGAGGTCGTCGTCGCCGCCGAAGAGCGCTTCGACGTCAAGATCCCGGACGACGACGTCAAGAACCTGAAGACCGTCGGCGACGCCGCGAGCTACATCCTGAAGCACCAGGGCTGAGTCGTCCGACTCGGTCCCGGACTCAGTTCCGCGTGACTGCCGCCACCCGGCGGTGGCGCCGCTGATCCCCCCTTACACCGTGGAGAAATTTCCTGTGAGCTCGACCAATCGCACCGTGGTCGTCACCGGTATCGGCGCAACCACACCGCTGGGTGGCGACTCCGCCTCGACCTGGGAAGGTCTGCTGGCGGGCCGTTCCGGCGTCCGGCCCCTGGAGGGCGAGCGCTTCGCCGACCTCCCGGTCCGCATCGCCGCCACCGCCGCCGTCGACCCGGGCGAGGTACTGCCCCGCCCGCTCGCCCGCAAGCTGGACCGCTCGGCGCAGTTCGCGCTGATCGCGGCCAAGGAGGCCTGGGCCGACGCGGGCTTCACCGCCCCCGCCGGTGACGACCAGCCGATCGCCCCCGAGCGGCTCGGCACGGTCATCGCCTCCGGCATCGGCGGTGTGACCACCCTGCTCGACCAGTACGACGTGCTGAAGGAGAAGGGCGTACGCCGCGTCTCCCCGCACACCGTCCCGATGCTGATGCCGAACTCCCCCTCGGCCAACGTCGGCCTCGAGGTGAACGCCCGCGCCGGCGTCCACACCCCCGTCTCCGCCTGCGCGTCGGGCGCCGAGGCGATCGGCTACGCCGTGGAGATGATCCGCACCGGCCGCGCCGACGTCGTCGTCGCCGGCGGCACCGAGGCGGCCATCCACCCGCTGCCGGTGGCGGCGTTCGCCAACATGATGGCGATGTCCAAGAACAACGAGAGCCCCACCACGGCCTCCCGCCCGTACGACAAGGCCCGCGACGGCTTCGTCCTCGGCGAGGGCGCCGGTGTGGTCATCCTGGAGTCGGCCGAGCACGCCGCGAAGCGCGGCGCCCGGGTCTACTGCGAGGTGCTGGGCCAGGGCCTGTCGGCCGACAGCCACCACATCGCGCAGCCCGAGCCGACCGGCCGGGGTGTCGCGGCGGCCCTGCAGAACCTGCTGGACTCCACGGACCTCAAGCCCTCCGAGGTCGTCCACCTCAACGCGCACGCGACGTCCACCCCGCAGGGCGACGTCGCCGAGATCAAGGCGCTGCGCAAGGTGCTGGGCGACGACATGGACCACATCGCGGTCTCCGCGACCAAGTCCATGACCGGGCACCTGCTCGGCGGCGCCGGCGGCATCGAGACCGTCGCCACCGTCCTGGCGCTGCACCACCGCGTCGCTCCCCCGACCATCAACGTCGACGAGCTCGACGACGAGGTCGAGGCGGACATCGTGCGCGGCGAGCCGCGCGAGCTGCCCGCCGGGTCCATCGCGGCGATCAACAACTCGTTCGGCTTCGGCGGCCACAACGTCGTACTGGCGTTCCGCTCCGTCTGAGGCGTACGTACGTGACGAGGAGGGCCCCCACCGAGCGGTGGGGGCCCTCCTCGTCACGCGTCGAAGCTCAGACGACCTGGTGCAGCCAGCGCACGGGCGCGCCCTCGCCCGCGTACCGGAACGGCTCCAGCTCGTCGTCCCAGGGCTTGCCGAGGAGGCGGGCGATCTCGGCCTCCAGGTCGGTCTCGCCGCGCACCGAGCGGGCGAGCGCGGCCCGCAGCCGGTCCTCCGGGATCAGGATGTCGCCGTGGATGCCGGTGACCGCGTGGAAGATGCCCAGGTCGGGCGTGGCGCTGTAGCGCTCGCCCTCGGCCTTGGCGCAGGGCTCCGCCGTGACCTCGAACCGCAGCATCTGCCATCCGCGCAGGGCGGACGCGAGTTTGGAGGCGGTGCCGGGTTCGCCCTGCCAGGAGAACTCCGCTCTCCAGGTGCCGGGCGAGGCGGGCTGGCGGATCCAGTCGAGCTGGACGCGCACACCGAGCACCCCCGCCACGGCCCACTCGACGTGCGGGCACAGCGCGCGGGGGGCGGAGTGGATGTACAGAACTCCACGTGTCGTCACCGGGACCTCCAGTGCGGTTCGAGGTTCGCCTTCCCCAGCGGCCTCGCGCCCCTACCGGTCTCGGTCAGGACAGCACCTGACATTCTGCCCCGGGGTTCAACAGTAAACAGCATCGGGAGCTAATCTCCTGAATGGGGACAGTATGTGACGTGATGTAATTTACCGGAGCCGTCTGGCGTGGTTCCTCTGGCTGGACGGGCCAAAGCTACCGCGCGGAGCAGACAGAAAGGTGTCGTACGGTCGGTCCTGGGCCCGGGAAACACGAAGCTTTCACTCGCCAGGACGCCCGGGGGCACCCGAGGGAGGGGACCAGGGGATGGACCAGGGGACGTTGCCGACGCGCCGAAGCCGCCCCGCGCGGGGGCGCGCCGCGGCCGCCGCCGCTCTCACGGCGCTCACGCTCGCCGTCACGGCGGGCTGCACCAGCTCGCAGCCACCCGCGGAGCACCGCGCCGGGGCCGCCGCGAAGCCCTCGCCGACGCCGACCTCGCACTGGAACCCCCGCCCGGCGTCGATCGCCGCCGTCGGCGACTCCATCACCCGGGGCTTCGACGCCTGCATGGTCCTCTCCGACTGCCCCGAGGCGTCCTGGGCGACCGGCAGTGACACGGGGGTGCGCTCGCTGGCGACCCGGCTGCTGGGCCCGGGCTCCGCGGCCGCCCGCAGCTGGAACTACGCCAAGACCGGCGCCCGGATGTCCGACCTCCCGGCCCAGCTGACCCGGGCCGCGTCCCACCGCCCCGAGCTGGTCACGGTGATGGTCGGCGGCAACGACGCCTGCCGGGACTCGGTGGACGGGATGACGTCGGTGGCCGACTTCCGCTCGGGCTTCGAGCGGTCCCTGCACCAGCTGCGCGCCACCCTGCCCAAGACGCAGGTGTACGTGTCGAGCGTGCCGGACCTCAAGCGGCTGTGGTCGGAGGGCCGGGGCAACGCGCTGGGCAAGCAGATCTGGAAGCTGGGCATCTGCCGGTCGATGCTGAGCGACGCGGACGACCTGGGGGCCGCGGCGGCCGGGCGGCGCGACGCCGTGTACCAGCGGGTGGTGGCGTACAACAAGGCACTCAAGAGCGTCTGCGCGAAGGACCGTTACTGCCGTTACGACGGCGGCGCGGTCTTCGACTACCGCTTCACCGACGACCAGCTGAGCCACTGGGACTGGTTCCACCCCAGCAAGGACGGCCAGAGCCGGCTGGCGGAGATCGCGTACCGCAATGTGACGGCGACGCGGCCCCCGGCGTAGGAGGGCGCGGGGGTGCGGCCGGCGGGCGACGCGGCCGGATTCCTCCCCTTACTCACCCGTCACTCCGAGTCCCCCTGTTCACAGGGGAGTTCCTTCTCGATACTGGCCGCCCAGGCCCCGACGGAAGGATTCCCCGTGGTACGTGGACGGCGTGTACGGGTGGCGCGGCTCGCCCTGCTGGTCGCTTCGATGACGCTCGGCACGGCGCTGGCGCCGGTCTCGGCGCAGGCGCAGGCCCCGGCCGCGACCGGGGCGCCGCCGACCGTGGAGGAGCTGCGCCTGGACCAGGCCGTACCGCGGGAGATCCTGCGGCGCTCCGGGTTCGACGACGTGGCCGCGCGGTTCGCGGACGAGCTGGACGGCGTACGGTCCTACCGGCAGGCCGAGCGGCTGGTCGCCCGGGAGGGGGCGGCGCTGTGGCGGCGGGCCGTGGACCGGGTGCAGGGGCGCGGCCCGGCGGGCGGCGACCTCAGCCGCGGCGACGACCGGCCGCTGTACTGGGCGCGGCTGGGGATGACGCGGGAACTGCGCTCCTGGGAGCCGGGCTTCGGTCTCTCCGCCGCGCGGCGGACGGCGCTGCTCGACCGCCTGGAGCGGGGTTCGCGGGGCCAGGACTCGATCGCGTACGGGTCGGGCACCGGCTACAAGCGGATCCTGCTGACCGGCTTCGACCCGTTCACGCTCGACCGGGACATCCGGATCAGCAACCCGTCGGGCGCGACGGCGCTGGCGCTGGACGGCACCTGGATACGGACGGCCGCCGGGCCCGCCCGGATCGAGACGGCCGTGTTCCCGGTCCGCTGGGACGACTTCGCGGCGGGCACGGTGGAGCGGACGCTGCGGCCGGTGCTGCCCCGGGTCGACCTGTTCACCACGGTGAGCCAGGGGCGGGTGGGGCGGATCGACATCGAGCGGTTCAACGGGGCTTGGCGGGGCGGGTTCCCGGACAACGAGAACGTGTCGCGCACGGAGACCGTCCCGGTCTCCGACCCTTCCAGCCAGCCGCAGTGGACGACCACTTCCCTGCCGTACGCGGCGATCGTGGCGGCCTCGACCGGTCCGTTCCCGGTGTACGACCACACCTCGGTGACGGAGATCCCGGCGGGTGGGACGGGGCCGGTGGTCCGGGACGCCGGGCCTTCGGCGGGGTCCGTGGCGCGGGCCGGGGGCGGGGGTGACTACCTCTCCAACGAGATCGCGTACCGGGCGACGCTGCTGCGAGACCGGCTGGGGTTGTCGATTCCCGGGGGGCATGTGCATACGCCGGTGCTGTTGTTCGGGGCGGGGAACCAGGATCCGTCGACGGGGTCGGTGACGGATCCCGGGTTCGAGCGGAACCGGGGGGAGATTGTGGACCAGGTGCGGTCGATCGTGGCGACGGCGGCTTCCCCCACCCCGCCCCTTCCCTAAACCCTCCGGGGGTGGGTGGGGGCTGAGCTGCTCTCCCGGGCTGCGCCCCCCTTTCGCGGGGCCTGCGGCCCTGGCTCCCCGCTGCGCGTTCGTCTGCGGCCCGGTGCCGGGCTGGTCGCGCAGTTCCCCGCGCCCCTGAACCCGCTTTCGTCCGCGGGCTGTGGCCGGTTGCTCGCGCAGTTCCCCGCGCCCCCGAAAGATCGGTGGCTGAGCCGAGTACTCCGGCGACCGGCAACCCCCTGAGGGGCGCGGGGAACTGCGCGAGCAACCCAGCACGGTCCGCAGACAAAA
>NZ_BAAACA010000019.1:145159-159593 GCF_039521265.1 Streptomyces crystallinus
CGGGGTCCGGGGGCGAAGCCCCCGGTAGCCCGCCTCGACCCGCCACTCGGCCGCCTGCCAGAAGGCTTTCGGGAAGGGGTGGGGATGGGGATCAATCCCGGAGGGCAGAGATGTCCGCGTCCACCAGGTCCGCCCGCTCCCCCAGCACCCTCCCCACCGCCTCCAGCACCGGCAGCTCCCCCAGAACCCCCGTCGCCAGCGCCACATCCTTCTCCGCCAGCGACACGGGAAAGTACGCCTCCGTCGCGTACAGCCGCCCCACCAGACCCCCCAACGGACTCGCCCCCAGCGCCGACCGCGTCAGCTCCTCCGGCAGCCCCAGCGCGGACGCCAACCGCATGGACTCCGCCACCAACGCCACCCCACCGATCACCCCGCTGATCAGCACCAGCTTCAGCGCGGCCCCGGTCCCCACCGCCCCGCACCGCGTCACCGACCCCAGCTCCGCCAGCAGCCCGGCCACGGGGGCCGTCTCGCCGCCCGCGAGGATGAGGAGTTCGCCCGTCGCCGCCCGGTCCACGCTGCCCATCACCGGCGCGTCGACGAAGGCGACACCGCCGGGGAGCCGGGAGGCCAGCTCGCGGACCGTGTCGGGGCCGACCGTCGACGTGTCGATCCACGTCGCCCCCGCCCGCAGCGCCGGAACCATCGCCTCCGCTACGGCCAGCGCCGCCGCCGGGTCCGCCAGCATCGTGATCACCACATCGGCGTCCCGGACCGCCTCGGCGGGGCTCGCGGCGGCCACCGCCCCGTCGGCCACCAGCGCCTCGGCCCGGGCGGGCGTACGGTTCCAGACCGTCAGCCCGTACCCCGCCGAGAGCAGCCGTCGGGCCATCGGCGCACCCATGTTGCCCAGCCCCAGAAACGCGATCTTCGTCTCGTTCGTCGTCATGCCCACGACGTTACGAAGAGCCCTGCCCATGCCACAAGCGAATGTCTAGCATGGCAGCCATGACACCACCGCATAGCCCGGCATCGCGCACCCCGCGCACCCCGCACACCCCGCATGCCGGCAGCAGCAGCCACAGCCTCTACGACGTCTTCCTCCGCGTCGCCGCCGACGGCTCCTTCACCGCCGCCGCCCAGGCCCTCGGGTACACCCAGTCCGCCGTCTCCCGGCAGATCCAGGCGCTGGAGGACGAGCTGGGCAGCGTGCTCTTCGACCGGCTGGCGCGCGGGGTGCGGCTCACCGAGGCCGGGCGGGTGCTGGTGCCGCACGCCGAGGCCGTACGGGACCGGCTGGCCGCCGCCCGCGCCGAGCTGTCCGCGCTGCGCACGCTCGACGGCGGACTGCTGCGCGTGGGCGCGTTCTCGACCGCCGACGCCGCACTGCTCCCGCGCGCCCTGGCCGCCTTCCGGCGCCGCCACCCGGGAGTGACGATCGCCCGTACCGAAGGGCCCTCCGTCAAGCACCTGGCGCTGCTCGCCGCCGGGGAGCTGGACATCGCCGTGGTCAGCGCCACCGCCGGGCGCGCCCTCGACGGCTGTGCGCTGCGGCATCTGCTGGACGAGCCGATGTTCGTGGCGCTGCCGAAGGACCACCCCATGGCGGGGCGCGAGCGGCTGCGGCTGGCCGAGCTCGCCGACGAGGAGTGGGTGGCGGGCAGCACCCGCCCCGAGGACACCCTGATGCGCCCGGTCCTGGAGGCCGGGTTCCGGCCGCGCACCACCCTGGTCGTACGGGACTGGATCGCCAAGCAGGGCTTCGTCGCGGCCGGGCTCGGCGTGACGCTGCTGCCCGCCCTGGCCGCCGACTCGGTCCGCGCGGACATCGTGCTCGTACCGGTCCACCCGGACGACGTCCCGCACCGGGCGGTCCACGCGGCGACCCCGCACGGCCGCGCCGACTCCCCGGCCGTGGCCGCCTTCCTCGCCGAACTGCGGGTGGTCGCCGGGCAGATCAGCCCGTCGGGCCGCCGGTGACCGGCTGCGGCTCGGGCTCCGGCCGGGGTTCCGCGACCGTCTCCTCCCGCAGGTCGCGCACCATCAGCGTGGCCCCCGCCACCGCGCCCGGCATCAGGAACACCGCCACGAACGGCACCAGGAACGCCAGGGTGAGCGGGACGCCGAAGCCGAGGACGAGCAGCCGGCGCGTACGCAGCAGGGCGAGCCGGTCCGCCAGCTCCACTCCACGGCGCTGGAGCGCCACCGCCGTCAGCTCCTCGGTGAGGAAGAACCCGGAGACGCAGAAGCCGATCGCGGGGACGACGGTCTGGCCGACGACCGGAAGGAAGCCGAGGGCGAAGAGGACGACGCCGTAGAAGGCGACGCGCGTCAGGACCCGTACGGAATCGCGGGCGGAGATCCACAGCTCGCGCCAGAGCGGCAGACCGGACTCGGGAGCCTCGCCGCCGCTCTCCGCCCGGTCGACGTCCTCGGACAGCTTCTCGTAGAAGGGCTGCCCGACCAGGAGCGTCACCGCCGTGAAGGTGATGACCGCGAGGAACAGGCCGAACGCGAAGACCAGCGCCGTCAGAAAGCCCCGGAACAGGCTCAGCCAGGGCGAGGACCAGTCGTCGGCGAACGGGGTCGCCCAGCCGACGAAGTCGTCGGCGCCGTAGGCGAGCCCGGTCAGCGCCGCCGCGTACAGGACCAGGGTGACCAGGCCCGGCAGCAGTCCGACTCCCAGTGACCGGCCGTGGCCGGTGACCCATCGCTGCCCTTTGACCAGATAACCGAAGCCCGCCCCGAGATCACGCATGGCCGAACTCTATCGGCCGGTAACCGCCCCTCCTGTACGGCCAATTTCCGCGTCCGGGTACGGCGAAGGGCCGCACCCCGCCGAGTGCGGCCCTTCGTCCGTACTGCGCGAAGGTCAGGCGACCGCGAGGTCCACCGTGATGTTGCCGCGCGTGGCCTTCGAGTACGGGCATACCTGGTGCGCCTTCTCGATGAGGTCGCGCGCGGTGGCCGCGTCCACCCGGGGGATGGTCGCGGAGATCTTGACGATGATGCCGAAGCCCTCGTCGTTCTTGCCGATGCCGACCTCGGCGGTGACCGTCGAGCCGGATATGTCGGCGTTCTCCTGGCGCGCGACCACGCCGAGGGCGCCCTGGAAGCAGGCGCTGTAACCGGCCGCGAACAGCTGCTCCGGGTTGGTGCCCGCGCCGCTGCCGCCCATCGCCTTCGGCGGGTTCACGACCACGTCGAGCGCGCCGTCGTCGGTGGCGACCCGGCCGTCCCGGCCGTTCTCGGCGGTGGCGACGGCGGTGTACAGAACGTCGGACTGCTGGATGGACATGCTGGGTGCTCCTCCTGCTCGTTCCCGGCCGCTCGCGCCCACGACAGCCGTGATGTGGAAAGACCTTATCGGATGGCGGAAGTCATCCGATAAGGTCTTCACGGCTCCACTGGCGTGGCGGAGGTCACTCGAGGGGTCGTACTCGCGGGGTCACCAGCGGGGTCACCGGCGGGCTCACCCGTGGGGTCACCCGCCCAGCGAGACGACCATCTTTCCGGTGTTCTCGCCGCGGAGCATGCCGAGGAAGGCGTCCACGCCGTTCTCGACGCCCTCGACGACCGTCTCGCCGTACTTCAGCTCGCCGGAGGCGATCCAGCCGGCCACCTCCTGGACGAACTGCGGCTGGAGCGCCGCGTGGTCGCCGACGAGGATGCCCTGGAGCCGCAGCCGCTTGCCGATGATCATGGCCATGTTGCGCGGGCCCGGGGTGGGCTCGGTGTCGTTGTAGCCCGCGATCATGCCGCAGATGGTGGCGCGGCCGTGCACGTTCAGCGAGGAGATCGCGGCTTCCAGGTGGTCGCCGCCGACGTTGTCGAAGTAGACGTCGATGCCGTCGGGGGCGGCCGCGCGCAGCTGGTCGCGGACCGGGCCGTTCTTGTAGTTGAAGGCGGCGTCGAAGCCCAGCTCCTCCACCAGCCACTTCACCTTCTCGTCGGAGCCGGCCGAGCCGATCACCCGGGAGGCACCCTTGAGCCGGGCCATCTGGCCGACCTGGCTGCCGACCGCGCCGGCCGCGCCGGAGACGAAGACGGCGTCGCCCTCCTTGAAGGAGGCGACCTCGAACAGGCCGGCGTACGCGGTCAGGCCCGGCATGCCGAGGGCTCCGAGGTACGTGGAGAGCGGGGCCAGCTTCGCGTCGACCTTGGTGGCGTGCTTGGCGTCCACGTCGGCGTACTCGCGCCAGCCGAGCCCGTGCAGCACGTGGTCGCCGACGGCGAAGCGCTCGTCGGCGGAGGCGATGACCTCGCCCACCGCGCCGCCGTCCATCGGCTTGTCGAGCTGGAACGGCGGGATGTACGACTTCACGTCGTTCATCCGGCCGCGCATGTACGGGTCGACGGACATGAAGAGGTTGCGGACCAGGATCCGGCCCTCGGCGGGCGCGGCGACGGGAACCTCGCGCAGCGCGAAGTCGGCCGGGACGGGCCAGCCGTGCGGGCGGGCGACGAGGTGCCATTCACGGCCGGTGGCGGGGAGAGCGGACGGTGCGGACATGGGGGAGCGTCCTCCTGGGCTGATCACTCTGGGCTGTTCGCTGACTGCTGCCCAATTACTTCAGGCAGTGAAACAACCATGCTCCTGGATATTTGAGATTGTCAAGTAACTCGGTACGCTGGTTCCATGGCCACGCGTATGGATGCCCTCACTCTCGAAGTCGTCGACCTGATCGGCTCGGTGGTGGCGCGCTACCACGAGGAGTACGAGCGGGCCGCCGCCGAGCACGCGCTCACCGGCGCGCAGGCGCGGGTGCTGGGGCTGTTGTCGCTGGAGCCGGTGCCGATGCGGGGGCTTGCGCGGGCGCTGAAGTGCGAGCCGTCGAACGTCACGGGGATCGTGGACCGCCTGGAGGCCCGGGGGCTCGTGGAGCGGCGCCCCGATCCGGCGGACCGCCGGGTGAAGCTGGCGGCCGCGACGGCTTCGGGCCGCGAGGTCGCGACGGCCCTGCGCGACTCCCTGGACTTCGCCCGGGAGCCGCTGGGGTCGCTGTCGCCGGAGGAGCGGGGGGTTTTGCGGGATCTTCTGCGGAGGATGCTGGGGCAGTGAGCCCGGCCTTTGTCTGCGACTGGGTGGGGGGTTGCTCGCGCAGTTCCCCGCGCCCCTGCTTCGGCCCGGCCTTTGTCTGCGGGTGAGGGGTGGGTTGCTCGCGCAGTTCCCCGCGCCCCTGCTTCGGCCCGGCCTTTGTCTGCGGGTGAGGGGTGGGTTGCTCGCGCAGTTCCCCGCGCCCCTGGAAACCCTCGTTCGTCTGCGGGTCGTGGCCTCTTCTCGCGCAGTTCCCCGCGCCCCTAAAAGCCTGTGGCTGAGCTGGGGTTTCCGGCTGCGGCCGACTACCTGAGGGGCGCGGGGAACTGCGCGAGCAAGCGGCCACTCACCCGCAGACGACATGCGAAAGGGCCCACCGAGCCGGAGGAAGTGGCTCGGGACGGGTTACCTAGGGGCGCGGGGAACTGCGCGAGCAAGCGGCCACGACCCGCGGACGACATCCACGGGGCCCACCTGGCCTGTGAAGGGGGCTCACGCCGGGTTGCCTAGGGGCGCGGGGAACTGCGCGAGCAAGCGGCCACTCACCCGCAGACAAAGGCCGGGCAGGGACTACGGCAGGAGCCGTTGCAGCAGGCCCCACGAGAACTCCGCCACACACGTCCCGCCCCCCGGAACCGTGAGTTCCAGCTGCCACCGCGTCGGCGCGCTCCCCTCCCGCGGCCGGGCCGGAGCGAAGGCCCGAGCCGCCTCGTCCACCGTGCACGACCACGCCCGCAGATCCGCCACAGTCGACAGCACCGGCCCCGCCGCCCCCGGCGCCCGCACCAGCCACTCGTTCCACACCGTCCCGTCCGGCCCCGCCAGCACCTCGAACCGCAGCGTCGGCCACAGCGGCACCGGCCACAGCCGTGCCTCGCACTCCAGGTCGCCGATCCGACGCCGGGCCACGGACTCGGGCTCGCCCAGCACCGAGCGGTAGCGCGCCGCCGCGCCCCGCGAGCGCGGCGAACGCGTCATCGCCTGCCAGCGCCGGTTCGCCTCCCGCATCTCGGCGAGCGACACCCCCAGCTCGCGGCGGGCGTCGTCGACCAGCTCCGGCTGGTGGTCGGCCATCCGCCGCAGCAGGACGAGCTGGAAGTCGAGCGGGCCGAAGCGGTGGGGCTGCGCGTCCGTCATGCCCCCATCCTGCCCGCCCCCGCAGACATCGCACCGAACGCCCGACTTCGTGCCCCGACACGCCTCGGAAGAAGGGGTTCCACACAAGATCCACACATTCCCGGCCCCAATTGTTGACCGCTGCGCGCATAGCCTCCGTTGGCCATGGATTACTGCCACGCCTGCCGACGGCACCTCAACGGCGCACTGGCCTGCGCCGGATGCGGCACCCCCGCGGAGGAACTGCGGCAGCCCGAAATCATCGACCTCGGGGTGTACGAGGCCGCCGCATCCGGTGTGGCCGCGCCCTCCGCCGGTCACCGCCGCGCGCGCCGCGAGCCGCCCCGGGCGGCTGCCCGGCCACGCCGCCGAGCCCGTAAGCGGCGCGGCCGGCTCGTACTGTTCGGCTCGGCAGGGGTCGTCCTCGCGGCCGGCGCGCTGGGGCTGGCGCAGCTCGCGCTGGAGCCGCCGCCGGACGACCGGGGCGCGGCCACGTCCGTACACGAAGAGGAACAGATCTCGCAGGAGACGGCCGCGCCGGCGCCGGACGCCAGTGATGTGGGCGGGCCCAAGCGGCCCAGTGCGGTGCCGGCGGGGGACGGGCACGGGAAGGGGCATCCGCGCGCCGGGGGTACGCGGCCGGGGCCCGGTGGCACGGCGAGCGGGTCCCTCCCTGGAGACGGCTCCCCGGCGCCGGGCGGCTCGCATCCGGCCACGGGGCCGACGACGGGGGCGAGCGGGGCGGGGCCGACGCCGACGCCGACCGGGTCGGACGGGGCGCCGCTGCCGACCACGTCGCCGCAGCCGTCCACGTCGTCCTCGCCCCCGGCTCCGCCGCAGCCGCCGCCCCCCTCCCCTTCCCCCACGAAGCCGTGCAACCGGTTCCTGTGGTGGTGCATCTAGCTCCGCGACGCCCGGCCTTTGTCTGCGGCTGAGTGGTGGGTTGCTCGCGCAGTTCCCCGCGCCCCTAGGTAACCCGGCGTGAGCCACTTCCTCCGGCTCGGTGGGTCCCCTCGCATGTCGTCTGCGGGTCGTGGCCGCTTGCTCGCGCAGTTCCCCGCGCCCCTAGGCAACCCGGCCCTCGCCACTTCCTTGCGCCCCTGGGTAGTCGGCCGCAGCCGGAAACACCAGCTCAGCCACGGGCTTTTAGGGGCGCGGGGAACTGCGCGAGCAACCGGCCACTCACCCGCAGACAAAGGCCGGGCCAAATCGAAGCGCGAGGGACCCGCCACGCACCCGCAGACAATCGCGCCGCACACACACCGACTCGCCGCGAAGCGGCCCCGCGTCGCCCGGTCGGCCCCGCCCCACACCCCCCTAACACCCAGTCAGCCGACCCCCGACCGGCTCAGCCCCGCGCGCGCCCCGCCCCGCGGGGAACGACGATTCGATCAAGAACCCCACTCGGGAGGATCGCCGTGACCGTCAGTCTGGAGCAGTTGCGCCGTTGCCATGTAGCCGTCGACCTCGGGGCCGCGAGGACGCGCGTGTTCGTCAAGGGCATGGGGCTCGTCGTCGACGAGCCCAGCGTCGCGGCCGTCAACACCCAAACCGGCGCGCTCATCGCCGTCGGCTCGTTCGCCGAGAAGATGACGGGCCGTACGCCCGACTACATCCGCGTCGCCCGTCCCGTCTCCGGCGGCACCGTCGTCGACATCGAGATGGCCCAGCGCATGCTGCGGCATCTGATCGGCGAGAAGCTGCGCCGCCAGCTGCGCCGCAAGCCCCGGCTGCGGGCCGCGGCCTCCACCCCGCACGAGGCCGACCCGCTCGCCCAGCGCGCCACCGTGGAGACGCTGGTGGGGCTGGGCGCCCACCGGGTCGAGCTGGTGGACACCCTGATCGCGGCGGCCGTCGGCTGCGGGCTGCCGGTCGAGCAGCCCACCGCCACCATGATCATGGTGTGCGGCGCGGCCACCACCCAGATCGCGGTGCTCTCGCTCGGCGCGATCGTCACCGCCCAGCGCATCCCGGTGGGCGGCGACGCCATCGACCACGCCGTCATCCAGCACCTGCGCCACCAGCACGAACTGATGCTGCCCAGCCAGTCCGTGCGCCCCCTCCAGCTCGCCCTCAGCGGCAACGGCCTCACCCCGCACGGCCCCGCCTCCACCGAGATCCACGGCCGGGACGTCGCCACCGGGCTCGCCCGCTCGGTCCATGTCGACACCGCGGCCGTGCGCAACGCCATCCACACCCCGCTGACCGCCGTCCTCGACGGCATCGGCAAGGTGCTGCGCGACTGCCCGCCGGACCTGGTCGCGGACCTCGCGGACCGGGGGATCATGATGGTCGGCGGCAGCGCCCTGCTGCCGGGTCTGGACCAGATGCTGCGCAAGGCGACGGGCATGCCGGTGGCCATCGCCGAACGCCCGGACGTCTGCGCCATCCTGGGCCTGGGCGCGATGCTGGACGGCACGATCGAGCCGATGGTCCTCGACCCGCTGGCCGAGTGAGGCGGGCGCCGGAGCGGACACCGGAGCCGGCCGGCGGCCGGGGAGGAACGGACATGGGGCAGGACGACGAGACCAGGACGCCCCTGCCCGTACTGCTGGAGGCCGTCCTCGGCGTCGGCTCCGAGCTCGAACTGCGCACCACCCTCCAGCACATCGTGGACACCGCAGCCGAGCTGACCGACGCCCGGTACGGGGCGCTCGGCGTCGTCGACCCCGAGCGCGGGCTGCTCACCGAGCTGTTCACGGCCGGGCTCAGCGAGGCGGAGCGGGAGCGGATCGGGGCGCTCCCGGACGGGCGTACGGGCGTGCTCGGCGCGCTCATCCAGGACCCGCGGCCGCTGCGGCTGGCCGACCTCACCACCGACCCGCGCTCCTCGGGCACACCGCCCGGCCACCCGCCGATGCGCTCCTTCCTGGGCGTCCCCATCCGCGTACACACCGAGGTGTTCGGCAACCTCTACCTGACCGAGAAGCGCGGCGGGCCGTTCACCGAGGAGGACCTGGCGCTGCTGCGGGTGCTCGCCTCGCAGGCGGGGATCGCGATCGGCAACGCCCGGCTGTACGAGACGGCCCGGCGCCGCGAGCGGTGGATCGAGGGCGCCGCCGCCGTCACCACCTCGCTGCTGACCGGCGAGACGGCCGCGGACGCGCTGATGACGGTCGCCGAGCGGGCCCGGCTGCTCGCGGACGCGGCGGCCGGGGTGGTGCTCCAGCCCACCGAGGAGGGCGGGATGGAGATCGTCGCCGCCTCCGCGCCGGACGACCCGGGCGACATCGTGGGCACGACCATCGCCCCCGGCTCCCCCGTCCTGGTGCAACTGCTGGGCGGTGAGCCGGTGTTCATCGAGGACTCGGCGACCGACCCCCGGATGACCACGCACGTACGGACCCGGTTCGGGCCGAGCATGATGCTGCCGTTGCAGAGCGGCGGCAAGCTCATCGGCACGCTCGCGCTCCCCCGCCGCCGCGGCGCCGAGCCGTACACGGCAGTGGACCGGCTGCTCGCCGCGCAGTTCGCCTCGCAGGCCGCCCTCGCGCTGGTGCTCGCCGACGCCCAGCACAACCGCGAGCGCCTCGCGGTGTACGAGGACCGCGACCGGATCGCCCGCGATCTGCACGACCTGGTCGTCCAGCGGCTGTTCGCCACCGAGATGATGCTGGAGTCGACGCGGCGGCGCGCCGTGAAGAGCTCCGGCGACGACACGGACGAGCTGCTCACCCGGGCCGTGGACGAGCTGGACTCCACCATCCAGGAGGTCCGCACCGCCATCTTCGCCCTTCAGCAGCCGCCCGCCGAGGCGCCCGCGACCGTACGAGGGCGGGTGCTGCGCGAGACGGACGGCGCGGGCGCCCTGCTCGGGTTCCGCCCCTCGGTGCGCTTCGAGGGCGCGGTGGACACGGTCGTCGGCGAGCCGGCGGCCACCCAGCTGCTCGCGGCCCTGCGCACGGCGCTCGCCGCCGCGCACCGCCGCCCGGGCATCTCGTCCGTACGGGTCACGGTCGACGCGACGGCGGCCCTGCCGGACGGGCGCCCGGGGGTTCGCCTGGAGGTGACGGACGACGGGGCGGCCGAGGACGGCACAACGGAGACGACGGTGACCTGGCAGTCGCCCGTATAGGCCGGGCCGGGGTCCGTGAGCCCGGTCAGGCCCCGTGAGCCCGGTCAGAGCCCTTGAGCCCCGTCAGGGCCCGGACGCCGCCCTCAGGGCGATCCTGGTGTTCGACCGGGCCACGCCCGCCTCCCGTTTCAGCCGTCGCAGCAATCCGTCGAGCGCCGCCGGATCGGCCGCCCTGGCCCGTACGAGATAGTCGTGGTCGCCCGTGACGTGCACGACCTCCGTGATCCCCGGCAGCTTCAGGGCGACCTTCTCGAACTCCTCGTTGGTGGTGTCCAGGCGCAGGCTGACGTCGATGAAGACGACGAGCCCCGGCCCCGCGTCGGCGGTGGGGTCGACGAGGGTGGTGAAGCCCCGGATGACGCCCTCGCGGCGCATCCGCCGCACCCGGTCGGCGGCGGCGTTGGCGCTCAGCCCGACCTTCGTACCGAGGTCGCGGTACGAGATCCGCGCATCCTCCCGCAGTGCGCCGAGGATGTCCCTGTCGAGGCGGTCCATACCGCGATTGTCGCAGCCCGCGCCGATATCCGGCCGCGTACCCGGCGGGCGTGGCCGGACAGTGCCCCCATGAGCGAGATGTGGACGACGGCGGTGGCGGGTGCGGCGGCGGGCCTGGGCGTGGCGATGCCCGTGGGCGCGGTCGGGGTGCTGCTCGTCCAGCAGGGCATGCGCGACCGGCGCGGGGCGGTCGCGGCGGCCTCGGCGGTGGCCGTGGTCGACTTCGCGTACGCGGCCGTGGCGACCGCGCTGGGCCCCTGGGTGGCCTCGGCGCTGTCCGGGGTGGAGGCGTGGGTGCGGCTGGTGGCGGCGGGCGTGCTGATGGCGATCGCGGGGCGGGGGCTGTGGGGCTCGCGCGGTCCGGCGGCGCCCACGGCCCCGGACGCCGTCCCCGCCTCCCCCGCCGGCACCTTCGTCCGCTTCGCCGCCCTCACCCTGGTCAACCCCACCACCGCGCTCTACTTCACCGCCCTCACCACCGCCCAGGGCAGCAGCCTGCACGGCGGCGGCAGCGGCGCCGTGTTCGTGGCGGCGGTCTTCGCGGCGTCCTTCGTCTGGCAGCAACTGCTGGTCGCGGCGAGCGCCTTCGCCAGGGCGCGGATCTCCGACGCGGCCCGGATGTGGACGTTCCGTTTCGGCTACGGGCTGGTCGCGCTGTACGCCGTCAAGGTGGCGCTGCCGCTGCCGTGATCGCGGCGCCGCGTAGGGTTTCGCGTGGCCCCTGGAGCCTGCTTCCGAACCCCCGCCGTCCGCCCGGAGGGCGAGGGTCCGGAGACCCGGCGCCGAAGGCCGGTGTTCCTGCCTGACCTGCCGTCGACTGCGAGGAGCCCTCTCCGTGTCCCCTCTGTTTCCCGCGCTGCGGACCGCCGACCGCAAGGAAGCCCTGCGGTTCGGCGAGCGCTCCCTGACCTATGCGGAACTCGCCGGGGTGGCGGGCGCCCTGGCGGGCCGGCTCGCCGGGACCGGGCGCGTCGCCGTCTGGGCGACGCCGAGCCTGGAGACGGCCGTCGGGGTGGTGGCGGCGCTGCTGGCCGGGGTCCCCGCCGTACCGCTGAACCCGAAGACCGGCGAGCGCGAGCTGGCGCACATCCTCGCGGACAGCGCGCCCACCGCGGTCCTCGCCGCCCCCGACGCCCCGCTGCCGCCCGCGCTGGAGGCGCTGACCAGGATCGACGTACGTACCACGGCGGAGCCGGGGGCAGCACCCCCGGCGGCCGAACCCGGCCCCGACTCCCCCGCCTTCGTCGTCTACACCTCCGGCACCACCGGGCCGCCGAAAGGGGCCGTGCTCCCCCGCCGGGCCGTCGCCGTCACGCTCGACGCGCTGGCCGAGGTCTGGGCGTGGACCCCGGACGACGTCCTCGTCCACGGACTGCCGCTGTTCCACGTCCACGGGCTGATCCTCGGCGTCCTCGGCCCGCTGCGGCACGGCGGCTCGGTGCGCCATCTGGGCAGGTTCTCGGTGGAGGGCGTGGCCCGCGAGCTCTCCACGGGGGCGACGATGCTGTTCGGGGTGCCGACGATGTACCACCGGATCGCCGAAGCCCTCGACACCGACCGGGAGTTGGCCAAGGCCCTGTCCGGGGCGCGGCTGCTGGTGTCGGGGTCGGCGGCGCTGCCCGTCCACGACCACCGGCGGATCGCGGCGGCGACCGGCCGCGCGGTGATCGAGCGGTACGGGATGACCGAGACGCTGATGAACACGAGCGTACGGGTGGACGGCGAGCCGCGGCCCGGCACGGTCGGGGTGCCGCTGCCGGGCGTGGAGCTGCGCCTGGCGGACGAGTCGGACGGGATCGGCGAGATCCAGGTGCGCGGCCCGAACCTGTTCAGCGGCTATCTCAACCGGCCGGACGCCACGGCCGCGGCCTTCACCGAGGACGGCTGGTTCCGCACCGGCGACATGGCGAGCCTGGACGCGGACGGCTATGTGCGGATCGTCGGCCGCAAGGCCACCGACCTGATCAAGAGCGGCGGGTACAAGATCGGGGCGGGCGAGATCGAGAACGCGCTCCTCGACCACCCCGGGGTGCGCGAGGCCGCCGTCACCGGGGAGCCGGACGCCGATCTCGGGGAGCGGATCGTGGCGTGGGTGGTGGCGGCCGACCCCCAGTCCCCGCCCACGGCCGAGGAGTTGGCGGGCCATGTGGCGGCCCAGCTCTCCCCGCACAAACGGCCGCGTACGGTCCGCTTCCTTCGGGCGCTGCCGCGCAACGACATGGGCAAGATCATGAAGCGGGCGCTGGGCAATGGCTGACCGCCTGACCGCACGGGCGGCGATCGAGGCGGCGACCTCGGACTTCACGGAGCTGTTCCCGCCGGAGCGGGAGGCGGGCCCGGAAGAGGGCCCGCTCGGCTGGGAGGGATACGCGGAGTCGAGGGCGCGGGCGAGGGAGCGCACGGGCGAAGCGGAGTCGGTGGTCTACGGCCTGGCATCGGCCGACGGCCACCCCTGCGTCCTCCTGGCCTTCGAATTCGGCTTCCTGGGCGGATCGTTGGGGCAGCGTACGGGCGACCGCCTGGAGGCGGCGTACCGGGCGGCGCGGGAGCGGCGGCTGCCGCTGGTGTCACTGATCGCGACCGGTGGCAGCCGGATGCAGGAGGGCATGGTCGCGCTCACCCAACTCCAGCGGGTGGCCCGCCAGTCCGCGCTGCTGCGCGCGGCCGGGCTGCCGCAGATCGCGGTCCTGCGCGACCCGACGACGGGCGGCGGCTGGGCCACGCTGGGCGCGGGCGCGGACGTGGTCCTCGCGCTCCCCGGCGCCCAGGTGGGCTTCGCGGGCTCCCGGGTCCGCCCCGCCGACGCGGACCCCTCGGCGTACACGGCCGAGGGGCAGCTGGCGGCCGGGGCGGTGGACGCGGTGGTGCCGGTGGCGGAGCTGCGCGGGGTGCTGTCGGCGTGGCTGGGGCTGCTGTCCGGCGGGGCGCCGGGCGGCCCGGTGGCCCCGGCCGAGGTGCCCTCGGCGCTGGGCGGCGCCGAGCTGCCCGGGACGGGCTGGGAGGCGGTGGCGGCCGCCCGCGCGGCGTCGCGGCCCCGGGCGGCCGCGTATCTGGACGCCTACTTCTCCTTCCGCCTCCCCGTCAGCGGGGACCGGTGCGGGGGTGTGGACGCGGGGATGCTGTGCGGGTTCGGGTCGCGGGACGGGCGTACGGTCGCGTACGCGGCCCAGACCGGCACCGCCACCCGCCCCGCCGGCTACCGCACGGCCGCCCGCCTCCTGCGCCTCGCCGACCGCCTCGGGGTGCCGGTCCTCACCCTGGTCGACACGCCCGGGGCGGCGAACGACGCGGCGGCGGAGCGGGAGGGGCAGGGGGCTGCTGTCGCGGAGTGCTTCGGGGCGGTGGCGGGGGTGGGGGTGCCGGTGACGACGCTGGTGATCGGGGAGGGCGGCTCGGGCGGCGCCCTGGCCCTGGCGGCCCCCGGCCGTACGTGGCTGACAGCGTCGAGCTACTTCTCCGTCATCGCGCCGGAGTTGGCGGCGGCGATCTTGAAGCGGGGTGCGGGTGAAGTCCGGGGTACGGCGGACCAGCTGGGGGTACGTCCCCAGGACCTGGTACGCCTGGGCTTGGCCCGGGGGGTGATCTCCCCCACCCCGCCCCTTCCCTGAACCCTCCGGGGGTGGGGATGGGTTGATCTGCGTTCCCGGGGGCTACGCCCCCGGACCCCGGGTTCGCGTTCGTCTGCGGGCCGGTGGGGGCTGGTCGCGCAGTTCCCCGCGCCCCTCAGGTAGTCGGCCGCAGCCGGAGAGATCAAGTCAAAGAACTCA
>NZ_BAAACA010000020.1:0-124407 GCF_039521265.1 Streptomyces crystallinus
GCGACCCCGGCCGCGGCGCCCGGCCCGGCCATCGCGCGCAGCCGCTCGGCGGCGGTCAGCGCGGGCGCGAGCGCCTCGGCCGAGCGCAGCCGGACCAGCGCGCCCAGCACCTGACCGGCCCCGGGGCCGCTGGGCTCGCCCCCCTCCTCACCGTGCGTCCCCCACGGCACCGAGCACACCGCCGCCGTCCCCGGTACGGCCCGTACGGACGGGGTCTCCTGGGGCCAGGGGCTGACGCAGACCACCGCGTGCAGCCCGTCCGCGTCCGGGCCGAGCGCCGCGCGCAGCGCCGCCGTCGCCATGTCGCGCTGCCAGCCCCGCCCGGCGGTCAGGGCCGCCCGGAACTCCCGGGAGAGGTCGGTGCCCGCCCGCGCCTCGTCGGCGAGCAGCCCGCCGATCCGGGCGGCCACCTCCATCGCCGCGGCCAGCCGGTCCTCGGCCGGGCCCGGGTCGGCGTCGAGCAGCCACACGTAACCGAGCACCACGCCCCGGTGGCGCACCGGCAGACAGATCCGGTCCCGGAAGACGCCCGCCTCGGGGGCGGCCGGGATACGGACGGGGCCGGTCGCCCGGGTGATGCCGAAGCCCTCGAACCAGGCGCGGACGGCCGGGGTGGAGCGGCGGGTCAGGATCGAGCGGGTGCGCACCGGGTCCATCGCCGCGTCGTCCTCGGAGTCGTGCGCGCCGAAGGCGATCAGCGCGAAGTCCCGGTCCTCCAGGGTCGCGGGGGCGCCGAGCAGCGCCGAGATCTCATCGACCAGGTCCTGGTAGTCGCCCTTCACAGCAGCCATTCTCGCGCACTCCGGCCCCGCCTTCATACATCTGTCTGAGATGCGGGGCACGGATGCGTGACAGGTGTCGATGGCCCACGATCGGAAGGATCCTTAGGTTTCACGGTGGTTCTCCGTGCCGTTCCCCGATTGTCGGGTTCCGGCCCCCTGCTACCCCTTTCCATGGAGGTGCCCCGTGCTGGGTCCCGTGATCCTCGCCGCGTCGCGCAGCGACAAGATGCGCCGTTTCATCTCGGCCGCCCCCGGCACCAAGCAGGTCGTCGACCGGTTCATCGCCGGCGAGACGGTCGACCAGGTCGTGCCGATCGTCAAGGACGCCGCCGGCAAGGGCCTGGAGGTCACCCTGGACGTGGTGGGCGAGGACATCACCACCGTGGAGCAGTCCTACGCCGCGCGGGACGCCTACCTCCAGCTGATCGAGCGCCTCAAGGACCTGGACCTGGGCACCCGCGCCGAGATGTCCGTGAAGCTGTCGATGTTCGGCCAGGCGCTGGAGGGCGGCCACGAGCTCGCCCTCGCCAACGTCCGCCCGGTCGTCGAGGCCGCCGCCGCGATCGGCACCACGGTCACCCTGGACGCCGAGGACCACACCACCCTCGACTCGATGTTCGCCATCCACGAGGAGCTGCGGAAGGACTTCCCGCAGACCGGCTGCGTCATCCAGGCCTACCTCTTCCGCACCGAGGAGGACGCCCGCCGCCTGGCCGCCGCCGGCAGCCGCGTCCGCATCGTGAAGGGCGCCTACAAGGAGCCCGCCTCCGTCGCGTACCAGGACAAGGGCGAGATCGACAAGGCGTACGTCCGCATCCTGAAGATCCTGATGGACGGCGACGCGTACCCGATGATCGGCTCGCACGACCCGCGTCTGATAGCCATCACCCAGGAGCTCGCGCGGCGCGCCGGGCGCAAACTGGACGAGTACGAGTTCCAGATGCTGTACGGCATCCGCGGCGACGAGCACGTGCGCCTCGCGGCCGAGGGGCACCGGATGCGCGTCTACACGGCGTACGGCACCGACTGGTACGGCTACTTCATGCGCCGTCTGGCGGAGAAGCCGGCCAACCTGCTCTTCTTCGCCCGCTCCATCCTCACCAAGGGCTGAGCCCACCACCCCTCACCAAGGAGTTCAGAGACTCATGGACGCTGTGACCCAGGTCCCCGCTCCCGTCAACGAGCCGGTGCACGGCTACGCCCCGGGCTCGCCCGAGCGCGCGCGCCTGGAGGCCAAGCTCAAGGAGCTGGCCGAGAACCCGATCGAGCTGCCGATGACCATCGGCGGCGAGAAGCGGATGGGCGGCGGCGAGCGCTTCGACGTCGTGCAGCCGCACAACCACAAGGCCGTCATCGGCACCTTCGCCAACGCCACCACCCAGGACGCGCAGGACGCCGTCGACGCGGCCCTCGCCGCCGCCCCGGCGTGGCGCGCGATGTCCTTCGACGACCGCGCCGCGATCATCCTGCGCGCCGCCGAGCTGCTGGCGGGCCCCTGGCGCGAGACGCTGGCCGCCTCGACCATGCTCGGCCAGTCGAAGACCGCCCAGCAGGCCGAGATCGACACCCCGTGCGAGCTCGTCGACTTCTGGCGCTTCAACGTCCACTACGCCCGCCAGATCCTGGCCGAGCAGCCCCCGGCGAACTCCCCGGGCGTGTGGAACCGGATGGACCACCGTCCGCTGGAAGGTTTCGTCTACGCGATCACGCCGTTCAACTTCACGGCCATCGCGGGCAACCTGCCGACCGCCCCGGCCCTCATGGGCAACGTGGTCGTGTGGAAGCCGTCCCCGACCCAGACCCACGCCGCCGTGCTGCTGATGCAGCTCCTGGAGGAGGCGGGCCTGCCCAAGGGCGTCATCAACCTGGTCACCGGTGACGGCCTGGCCGTCTCCGAGGTCGCGCTGAACCACCGCGACCTGGCCGGCATCCACTTCACCGGTTCCACCAAGACCTTCCAGCACCTGTGGAAGACGGTCGGCACCAACATCGAGAAGTACCGCGCCTACCCGCGCCTGGTCGGCGAGACCGGCGGCAAGGACTTCGTCGTCGCGCACCCCAGCGCCGACCGCGCCGTCCTGAAGACCGCGCTGACCCGCGGCTCCTTCGAGTTCCAGGGCCAGAAGTGCTCCGCGTCCTCGCGTGCGTACATCCCGGCCTCCATCTGGAACGACGGCTTCAAGGAGGAGTTCGCGGCCGAGGTCGACGGCATCACCATGGGTGACGTCACCGATCTGTCGAACTTCATCGGCGCCGTCATCGACGAGCGCTCGTTCGCCAAGAACAAGGCCGCGATCGACCGCGCCAAGGCCGACGCCTCCTGCACGATCGTGGCCGGCGGCACCTACGACGACTCGGTCGGCTACTTCGTCCGCCCGACCGTCATCGAGTGCTCGGACCCCGAGAACGAGGTCTTCACGACCGAGTACTTCGGCCCGATCCTGGCGGTCCACGTCTACGAGGACGACAAGTACGACGAGATGCTGGAGCAGATGGAGTCCGTCTCGGACTACGCGCTCACCGGCTCGGTCATCTCCGGCGACCGCGCGGCGGCCGCGTACACGATGGACAAGCTCCGCTACGCGGCGGGCAACTTCTACATCAACGACAAGTCGACCGGCGCCGTCGTCGGCCAGCAGCCCTTCGGCGGCGGCCGTGCCTCCGGCACCAACGACAAGGCGGGTGCCCCGCAGAACCTGATGCGCTGGACGCTGACCCGCGCCATCAAGGAGACGCTGGTCCCGCCGACCGACTACGCGTACCCGCACATGGGCTGACGCACGGTCACCTCTGAACCCCGCCCCCGTCCTTGGTCCCCCAACCGAGGACGGGGGCGGTTTCCCTTGCCGCGCGGCTCACAGCCTCCGGGTGAGGAAGTCGTCGATCAGCGCGGCGATCTGGGCCGCGTGCGTCTCCAGGGCGAAGTGGCCGGTGGGCAGCAGATGGACCTCGGCCTCGGGCAGGTCGCCCTGGAAGGCGAGTGCCCCGGCCGGGACGAAGATCTCGTCGTGGGCGCCCCAGGCCGCCAGGAGCGGGACCCCGCTAGTGCGGAAGTACTCCTGGAAGGCCGGGTAGAGGTCGAAGTTGGAGCCGTAGTCGGCCATCAGGTCGAGCTGGATGGCGTCCTGGCCCTCGCGGGCCATCAGGGCCGCGTCGTGGTGGTACGCGTCCGGGCTGACCAGGGACGGGTCCGGGAGGCCGTGCAGGTACTGCCACTTGATGCCCTCCAGGGAGCGTATCTCGCGCACCGGCGCCTCGGTCTCGGGCGTGCGCTCGGCGATCAGCGCGAGCGGCGCCGCCCAGGCCTCGCCCAGGCCCTCGGTGTACGCGTTGCCGTTCTGGGTGACGATCGCGGTGATGCGCTCGGGGTGCTTCAGCGCCAGCCGCAGCCCGATCGGCGCGCCGTAGTCCTGGATGTAGAGCGCGAACCTGGTGAGCCCGAGCTGCTCGGTGAACTCCTCTGTCAGGGCGGCCAGGTTGGCGAAGGTGTACGCGAACCGGTCGGCGGGCGGCGCCGAGGAGTGGCCGAAGCCGAGGTGGTCCGGGGCGATCACGTGATGGCGCGCGGCCAGCCGGGGGATCAGGTCGCGGAACATGTGCGAGCTGGTGGGGAAGCCGTGCAGGAGCAGCAGGGCGGGAGCGTCGGGCGAACCCGCCTCCCGGTAGAAGATCTCGTGCCCGCCGACGACGGCCGTCCGGTAGTGGATCCGCTCCGCGCTCATATCTAACCCCTCACCTTCGCTTGACCGGTTGACTCGGTGTGCGAGCAGCCAACCACGGACCGGCCTAACCGGTCAAGCGTTTTTAAGAGGTTAGAAAGAGCGAGAGGTGAGGGTCAGATCTCCACCAGTACCTGCTCCAACGACTTCCGTACGAGGTCGGGGACTTCGCACCCCTCGGCCGGATAGCCGACCGGAATCACCGCGAACGCCTTCTCGTTGACGGGCCGGCCCAGCACCTCGCGCAGGAAGCGCATCGGGCTCGGGGTGTGCACCAGCGCGGCCAGCCCGCTCTGGTGCAGGGCGCTCAGCAGCATGCCGACCGCGATCCCGACCGACTCGTCCACGTAGTAGTGCTTGTGCTTGGTGCCGTCCTCGGCCAGCCAGTAGCGCTGCTGGAAGACCACGATCAGGGCCGGGGCGTCGGTGAGGTGGCTCTTGACGGCGTCCGTGCCCAGCGGGCGCAGCGCCGCCAGCCACTCCTCGCCGAGGCGGCCGTCGTAGGAGACCTTCTCCTCGTGCTCGGCCGCCTCCCGTATCCGCCGCCGCACCTCGAGATCGCGGACCAGGACGAAGGTCCAGGGCTGCTGGTGCGCGCCCGAGGGGGCGGTCGCCGCGCACGCGATGGCGTCCCGGACGGCCTGCTCGGGGATCGGGTCCGGGGAGAACTGCCGTACGGTCCGGCGCTGGTCCATGGTGGTGCGCAGGGCCGCCGCGCGCGCCAGGGACTCGGCGGCGGGCATCCGGGCGGGGCGGTAGGGAACCGGGCGGTAGGGCTCGCCGTGGGTGGGCGTCCACCGCTGCTGTGTGGAGGGTGACATGAAAGCGAGTCTGGTGCAGCCGTGCCCGGTGCGTAAGAGCGCGAAGCGGCCTGCCACAGTGGGCACATGACTGAGTCTCAGCACACCGCGCACACCTCCCAGCTCGGCCCCGACGGCCTGCCCAGGATCCGGGAACTGCTCGACACCGCCTTCGACGGGGACTTCAGCGACGAGGACTGGGACCACGGGCTCGGCGGTGTGCACTCCTTCCTCGACGACGAGAAGGGGCTCGCCGCGCACGGCAGCGTCATCATGCGCCGGGTGCTGCACGGCGGCCGGTCCTACCGCGTCGGCTACGTCGAGGCCGTCGCCGTGCGCGCGGACCGGCGCCGCCAGGGGCTCGGCGGGCGGGTCATGGCCGCCCTGGAGCATGTGATCGACGAGGCGTACGAGTTCGGCGCGCTCTCCGCCTCCGACGAGGGCGCCGCGCTCTACCTCTCCCGCGGCTGGCAGGTCTGGCCCGGCCGGATCGAGGCGCTGAGCCCGGACGGGGTGGTGCACCTGGCCGAGGAGGAGGGCACCACCTACGTCCGCCCGGCGGCGGGCCGCGAACTGCCCGACCCGGCCCAGCCGCTGATCTTCGACTGGCGCGACGGCGACGTGCTGTGACGCCGGGCCGGGGGAGCAGGGGCTGGCGCCGCCCCCCAGTCCGCCCCAGTCCGCCTTCCCCGGTCCGCCCCATGGCGCCCGGTGCTACAGCGCGCCCGCGTCCCGTGCCGTCCACACCGACGGGTAGAGCGGGCGGAAGCCCAGCTCGTCCCGGATCCGCAGGGTCGACACGATCGTGTAGAACGGGTCCGGATCGGTGCGCCGCGCCAGCTCCGGCGGCACCTCCACCCCGTTGAGCTGGTGCAGCTCGACCGCCGTCACCGGGCAGTCGTCCGCGATGTTGTACTTGCGGCCCGCCACGCCCGGCGCGTACAGCAGCCGCGTCAGACCCTGCGCCACGTCTGCGTGGTGCACCATCGGCAGCCGCTGGTGGGCCGCCCACTGGCCCGCCCAGTACACCGACTGCGCCAGATGCGGGTCGCCCTCGCCGTAGACGAAGGCGAGCACGCCCACCCGGACGTCCAGGCCGTGCTCGCGGTGGAGGGCGAACAGGCCCTCCTCGGCGGCCGCCTTGGACTCCGCGTACGTCCCCCACAGCGGGCCGCCGGGCAGCGGCGCGTCGTCCTCGGTCAGCGGGCGCCCGCGCCCCAGCCCGTACGCCAGGTTCGACGACACCTGGACGAACCGGCTCACCCCGGCCTCCAGCGAAGCCCGGCCGAGCGCGAGGGCCGCGTCGCGGTTGACCGCGCGGTTCTCCTCGTCCGTGACGTCGCGGTAGGACACCGCGAGGTTCACCACCGCGTCCACCCCCGCCAGCGCCTTGCGCACCGACTCCTCCTCGCGCACGTCGCCGACCGCGACCTCATGGGCGCCGAGGGCGGCGCCGCGGGCCTCGTCGCGCACCAGAACCCGCACCACGTCGGCCCGCTGGACCAGCCTCGGCACGAACCTGCGGCCGACCGCGCCGGTCGCCCCCGTCACCAGAATCCGCATCACGTGCTCCTCTCGATCGCCTGGTCCGAGCGTGGCGCGCGGTGGCCGGCGGCGGGAGGGACGTCCGTATCCAGGGATCGGCACTCCCTGGATACCTGTGTGTACCGACCGTCATGCTGGGGGCGTGGACAGAGAAGAACTCGCGGACTTCCTGCGGCACTGCCGGGCCCGGCTGGAACCGTCGGACGTCGGCCTCGCGGCCGGGCCCCGGCGGCGTACGGCGGGGCTGCGCAGGGAAGAGGTCGCCCAGCTCACCGGGATGTCGGCCGACTACTACACCCGTCTCGAGCAGGCCCGCGGCTCGCGCCCGTCCCGGCAGATGCTGACCGCGCTGGCGCGGGCGCTGCGGCTCAGCCGGGACGGGCGCGATCACCTCTTCCACCTCGCGGGCGAGGAGCCGCCGCGCGAGCGGCACGGCTCGGTCCATGTGCGCCCGGGCCTGATGCTGATCCTCGACCGGCTGCACGACGCGCCCGCGCAGGTGATGAGCGACTGGGGCGAGGTGCTCGCCCAGAACGCGATGGCGGCCGCCCTGGTCGGCGAGGCCGCGCCGGGACGCAACATCATCCGCGGCTACTTCACCGAGCCCGCGCTGCGCGCCCTCTTCCCGCCCGAGGACCAGGCCGGGCACGCGCGCAGCCATGTGGCGCAGCTGCGGGCGGTGCTCGCGGCCCGCCCGGACGACCCGGAGCCGGCGGCGCTGGTGGCTCAGCTGCGCGCGGTCAGCGAGGAGTTCGCGGCGCTGTGGGACGAGCACGAGGTGGAGACCCGGCACGCCAGGGCGAAGCGCTTCCTCCACCCCGTGGTGGGCCTGCTGGAGCTGGACTGCGAGATCCTGCTGAGCTCCGGCGAGGGCCAGTTCCTGGTGGTCCACTCGGCCCGCCCGGGCACCGAGTCCCACCAGCGCCTGGAGCTGCTGCGGGTGGTGGGACTCCAGGACCTGACGGTCGGCCGCTGACCGGATGGCCGCTGACTGGATGGCCGCTGACCGGACGACCGCGCTCCGGGCGGGGCGTCAGGCGTCCTCGACGCCCTGGGCGACCTCGCGCTTGACGCGCTGCCAGCCCAGCGCCAGCCCCGCCGGGAGGGCGAGCGCCGCGCCGATCAGCACCGGGTACATCACGGAGTCGCCCCCGTAGTGCAGCGCGGCGGCGGTCACGCTTCCCGAGACGAGACCGGCGGCCAGCATCTGCTTGAGCCTGCCCCGGTAGGTGGTGCTTAGGAAGAGCTGCTTGGCGGGCGGCGCCACCAGCTCGTCGAGGCCGGCCGCGGGCCCGGCGCTCGCCGCCTTCGGGCGCTTGAAGTACATGAAGAACATCCAGTGCCCGCACGGCTCCCAGCCGTCCGGGGCGAGCCCGGCCGCGACCGACGCGCGCTCGGCCGCGCTGTTGGCGCTCTCGCGGCGGTACTCCCACCGCATCGCCGCCGCCGGCTCGCGGCGGCAGACGAACCGGCCGAGCCGGTCCAGGCCCTCCACCTCCCAGCCCTGGTCGCCGTAGTGGTTGAGGTGCTTGCGGTCGGTGTAGATGTCGGCGGTCCACTTCCAGGTCTCCGCCTCGGCCGCCGGCTCCTCGGTCGCCCGGCCCCCGGTGAGCCGCGCGGCGAAGTCCTCGGGCGCGCCGAACTCCTCGTACGGGTCGGTGGACCCCGACTCGGCCAGATAGCCGGTGAGCTCGGCGACGGTCGACGCCACCTCGTCCCGCCGCATCCCGGCGGCGCGCAGCCGCTCGGCGAGTGCCCGGAAGTAGTCGCTCTGCTCGCTCATGACGCTCGTCCCCCTGGTGTCGCGCTGGTCAGCATGGTCTGTACGGCGGTGTGGAACTCCAGCCAGGAAGCGCCCTGTTCGGCGAGCGCCCGCCGTCCCTCCTCGGTCAGCCGGTAGTACCGGCGGCCCGGCCCGCGCTCGGCGGCGCGGAACTCCCCGACGGCGAGCCCGGCCTCTTCGAGCCGGTTCAGGACGGGGTAGAGCGTTCCGCCCTTGATCTCCCCGAGCCCGGCCGAGGCCAGGGTCTTGGAGATCTCGTAGCCGTAGCTCTCACCCCCGGTCAGACAGGTGAGGACGAGGAGGTCGAGGACGCCTTTGAGCCAACTGGATCTGCGGTCTGCGGCCATGCATGTATTCCAGCACTAGCTAGGTAGGAATGCAAACTAGATGGCGGTGTTGGGGTAGGTGGCGGTGCTACTCGCCCAGCCGGATCAGCATCTTCCCCGTGTTGCCGCCCCGCAGCATGCCGAGGAAGCCGTCCACCGTCCGCTCGATCCCGTCGACCACCGTCTCGTCCGACACCACCCGCCCCGACCGCAGATGCGGCACCAGGAACTCCTCCAGCTCGCCCTGTGCGTCGCGGTGGTTCCGTACGAGCACGCCCTCCAGGCGCAGGCTCTTCCCCACCACCGCGTAGAGGTTGCGGGGCGCGGCGGGCGGCGAGGCCGGGTCGTTGTACTGGGCCACCGCCCCCACCCAGGCGACCCGGCCGTGGTCGCGCAGCGCCGAGATGGCGCCCTCCAGATGGCCGCCGCCCACGTTGTCGACGTACGCGTCGATGCCGTCGGGGGCCGCCTTCGCCAACTGCTCGCCCACTGGGCCGTCGTGGTAGTCGAAGGCGGCGTCGTAGCCGACCGCCGCCGTCAGGAAGTCCACCTTCGCGGCCGAGCCCGCGCTGCCCACGATCCGGCCCGCGCCCAGCAGCCGCGCGATCCGGCCCGCCGCCGTGCCGACGCCGCCCGCGGCCGCCGAGACGAACAGGTCCTGGCCGGGCCGCAGTTCCAGGGTGCGGGTGAGCGCCACGTACGCGGTGAGGCCGGTGCCGCCGAGGATGCCCAGGTGCGCGGAGAGCGGCACGCCCTCGTACGACCGGATCGTGCGCGTCCCGTCCACCCCCAGGGTGACCAGGGCGTGGGTGCGCCAGCCCTGGCGGTGGAAGACGAGGTCGCCCTCGCGCAGAGCGGGGTCGAGGGAGGCGATCACCCGTCCGAGCGCGCGGCCCTCCAGCGGCTCGTGCAGCGGGCCGGTGTCCATCACCTCGCGGTGGTACGGGTCCACGGAGAGGTAGAGGTTCTCGACCAGCGCGGTGCCGGGCGCGGGCTCGGGGACGGGGCCCCGGACGAAGGCGAAGTCGTCGGGGGAGGGCGGCCCCTCGGGGCGGGCGGTCTGGTGCACGGTGAGCGAGGTGGTCGTCATGGGCCAGACGCTAGGAAGGAATGCGCGGGCCGGGCAGGGGGTTGCGTCGATGGAACCGCCGGATCCATGAATCCTGCTCATACGTCCAGGTGGGAACCTACGTCCAGGTGGGAGCCTCGATGCCGAATGACCTCGCCCCGCGCGAACTGCGGGTGCTCGCCGCCGTCGAGCGGGAGCGCAGCTTCTCCGGGGCCGCCGTACGGCTCGGGATGACCCAGTCGGCGGTCTCGCACTCGGTGCGCTCCAGCGAGGCCAAGATCGGCGCGGTGCTCTTCGAGCGGGGGCGCGGCGGCGCGACCCCGACGCCCGCCGGGACCCGCGCGGCGGCGCACGCCCGGCGGGTGCTGCGGATGCTGGAGGCGCTGGCCGCCGAGGCGCGCGGCGCCGCCCCCGACCCGGCCGGGGACACCGTGGCCGGGCCGCTGCGGATCGCCGCGTTCCGCAGCGCCGCACTGCACCTCCTGCCACCCGCCCTGGAACGGCTCACCGCCCGCCACCCCGGGATCACCCCCGAGGTCCGGCTGGTGCGGGAGCTGGGGGCCGGGACGGCCGGGGAGGTGGCGGCGGGGCGCGCGGACCTCGGGATCGCGACGGTCGGGACGAGCTCGCCGGTGCCGCCGGGGCTGGTCGGGGACGTGCTCCTGGAGGAGGGGTACGCGCTGGTGCACCCCTGCGGGCACCCGGCGCCGCGCTCGCTGCCGCTGGTCGACTGGATGGAGAACTGCTCCTCGTACACCCGCCGGTGGTGGGCCGAGCAGGACTGGATCCCGGCGGCGACGGTGCGGGCCGAGGACGACGGAGCAGTGCTCTCGATGGTGAGCAGTGGTTTCGGCATGGCGATCATGCCGGAGCTGTCACTGACCGGAGCACCGCACACGGTCGAGATCACTGATCTCGGACCGGAGCGCCCGACGCGCTCGGTCGGCTATGTGACCACGCCCGAGCTGGCCGGCACGGTCGCCGTCCGCGCCCTCATCCGGGAGCTGCGCGCACTGCGCCGCTGAGGCGCCGGGCGGCCGCCGGGAAGTCGCCGTCTCAGATAGTAGGAAGTCCGAGTAATTGTGGAGACAGAAGCGGAGTCCTCCCTTAGCTTTGTAGGAGCCGAACGTCTCGCTAGATCCAGCGAATGGCGGTCGCGAGCGCGGTGCCCCTTGGCAGGCAACCCCTGCGGCAGCGCTCCCCGCCCCTTCCGGCGCCTCGATATCCCCGTGATCTCAAGGAGTCGATCCCTCATGTCCGAGACGACGACCGTCCGCCGCCGTGTCCGCCATGTCGCTCGTACGAGCGATGCCGACCGCAAGAACGCCGCTGCCGCGCTTCAGCGCGCGCTGGACCGTAGGGACAACGGAGGCGTCACCGGGCACGTGTCCGCGTCGTAGCGCGCTGTCGTCTGCGGGCCGGCCTGGGCTGGTCGCGCCCGCGCGGCGGAGCCGCACAATGTCACAGCCCCGCGCCCCTGGGGTATGAGGTGGCGCGGGGAAAACGCGGATGCCTACCCGCCTCGGCTGATCTCGAAGTGGTCGATCCTCGCCCCGGATTCCGCCAGGGCCGAGACCGTCATCTTCGGATGGTGGCCCGCCTCGACCCGCACCGCGAGGAACGAGTAGCCCGTGAAGCGCACCCGGGACCACTCCACCGTCTCGGTCGCCTTCGCGCGGCCCTTGAGCCAGTGGTAGCTGGGCACGCTCTCCCGGTCCTTGACGTGGCCCTCGTAGCTGTCGGGGGCCGGGAAGTCGTAGAGCGCGCGGCCCGCGCCGCCGGCCGTGACATACACGATGCCGTCCCGCGTCGGGTCGGTGCGCTCGCCGATCGGGACCTTGCGCCCCACCGCGTTCTTCAGGATCGCGTCGGTGCGCTCGTAGACGTGGTTGTGGCCGTTGATCACCAGGTCCACCTGGTGCTTCTCGAAGAGCGGCACCCAGGCGTCGCGCACCCCGCCGTCGGAGGCGTGCGCGTTGGTGGTCGAGAAGGCGCAGTGGTGGAAGAACACCACGATGAAGTCGACGTGCCGGTCGGCGCGCAGCTCGGCCAGCCGTCGGTCGAGCCACTGGGTCTGCCGGCCCCCGCTGATCCCGAAGTTGGCGGGGATCTCGTACGAGACGTCGTTGGCGTCCAGCGCGACCACGCCCACGTTGCCGTGCACGAACGAGTAGACGCCGGGCTGGTTCACCGGGTCCGGGCCGTTGTCCGGCAGCGACCAACGGGCGTTCTGGCCGCCGTAGCCGTCCGGTGAGTACCAGGCCTCCATGTCGTGGTTGCCGGTGGTCACCATCCACGGCACGGTCTTGGCGACCGACTCCGTCTGGGCGAGGAACTGGTCCCAGGTGCGGGCGTCGTAGGTGTCGCCGCTGGTGCCCGAGCCCGACGGGTCGGCGTAGCAGATGTCGCCCGCGTGCAGATGGAACGCCGGGTTCTGACCGAGGATCAGCTGGTCGTTGCCGAGCGCGTGGTAGCTGACGCCCTGGTCGCCGAAGGCCGTGAAGGTGAACGCCTCGGCGCGCTCGGGCGCGGTGGTGAAGGTGCCGAGGGTGCCCAGGTTGCGCGGGTCGGCCGGGTCGAAGCCGTCGTGGCCGACGCCGTAGTAGTACGTGGTGCCCGGCCGCAGCCGCTCCAGGCCCGCGTGCACGTAGTACTGCTCGGCCGCGGCGATCTTGCCGCCGTTGAGCACCGGCGTACTGAGGTGGCGCACCTCGGCGCCGATCCGGTGGCTGAGCGCCCACGGGCGCAGCCCGATCCGGATGTACGGCCGCCGCACCGCGAACGGCACCTGCCAGGAGACCGCCATCTGGGTCTTCGGGTCGGCGCCGTAGGCGAGGTGCCGCCCGAACGGGGCCACCAGCGAGCCGTCCACCTCGGTGGCGGAGCCCCGCGAGGTGAGCACCGTGGGCGCGGCGTTCGCCGGCGAGGCGACGAGCCCGGTGCCCACCCCGGCACCGGCGACCGCGGCGGTCGCCACCGATGTGCGCAGCACCCCGCGCCGGGTCAGCCGTGTCCGCAGGTACTCGTGCTGTTCGGCCATGCTCAGACGGCCGGCGAGCTTGTCGGGTATTCCGAAACGAGGGATGTCCATGGCCGGAAACGTCCTCTCCTCAGACGACGCGAATCTCACCAGTGGATGAACGGGGCGCGTACAGCACCCCATGCAACTCCCCGGAATCTCCCCGCACATCACCCCGGCCAGCCATTCGGCGGCCGCCCGGAGGAAGTAGGCGGGATCGGCGCGCGCCGCCGGGTCCCCCGGACGAGGGACCCGGCGCTGTCCGCATGGTGGACTCGACATGTCAATGCATGGGACGGGGAGTACGGTGCATTCATGTCTCGCAGCATCGATCTCGCAGTGATCCCCGGTGACGGCATCGGCCAGGAAGTGGTGGCCCAGGGCCTCAAGGTCCTCAACGCCGTCCTTCCAGCGGACGTGAAGCTGGAGACCAAGGAGTACGACCTCGGCGCCCGGCGCTGGCACCGCACCGGCGAGACCCTGCCGGACGCGGAGCTCGACGCGCTGAAGACGCACGACGCGATCCTGCTCGGCGCCATCGGCGACCCGAGCGTGCCGTCCGGCGTCCTGGAGCGCGGTCTGCTGCTGAAGCTGCGCTTCGCCTTCGACCACTTCATCAACCTGCGCCCCTCGAAGCTCTTCCCGAACACCGCGACCCCGCTGGCCGGGCGTCCGGACATCGACTTCGTGGTGGTCCGCGAGGGCACCGAGGGCCCCTACACGGGCAACGGCGGCTCGCTGCGCACCGGCACCCCGGCCGAGGTGGCCACCGAGGTCAGCGTGAACACGGCGTACGGCGTGGAGCGCGTGGTGCGCGACGCGTTCGCCCGCGCCCAGGCGCGGCCGCGCAAGAAGCTGACGCTGGTCCACAAGAACAACGTCCTGGTCTTCGCCGGGCACCTGTGGAAGAACATCTTCGACACGGTGGCGAAGGAGTACCCGGACGTCACCACCGACTATCTGCACGTCGACGCCGCGACGATCTTCTTCGTCACCCAGCCCGAGCGGTTCGACGTCATCGTCACCGACAACCTCTTCGGTGACATCCTCACCGACCTCGCCGCGGCCGTGACCGGCGGCATCGGCCTGGCCGCGTCCGGCAACATCAACCCGACCGGCGCGTTCCCCTCGATGTTCGAGCCGGTGCACGGCTCCGCGCCGGACATCGCGGGCCAGGGCAAGGCCGACCCGACGGCCACGGTCCTCTCCGTCGCCCTGCTCCTGCGCCACCTCGGTTACGAGTCCGAGGCGGCCAGGATCGAGGACGCCGTCCAGGCCGACCTGGCCGCGCGGGACGGCTCGGCCCGTACCACCGACGAGATCGGCGACGCGCTCGCCGTACGCGTATCGGGCTGACCCGAGCGCTCTTCTGCACGAAAGCCGCCGGGTCGCACCAGCACCCGGCGGCTTTTCCTGTACGGCCCCGGGGTGCCACCATCAGTCCCTGGGCCGCATCACACCGTTTCTGCCACGGTCCCGCACGAGCGATAATCGAACGTGGGACCGCGGCATGCGGAAAAGCTCGGACGTCCTAGCAGCAGCGAAGACGGCGTGAGCGCGGTCCGACCCACACAACCGGTGAAGGACACGCAACCATGACGACGCCCACGATCGAGCTCAAGCCCTCCGCGAACCCGCTGTCGGACGCGGAGCGTGACGCGATCCTGGCAAGCCCCGGATTCGGCCGCCACTTCACCGACCACATGGTGACGGTCAAGTGGACCGAGGGCCGCGGATGGCACGACGCGGAGCTCACTCCGTACGCGCCGCTGTCGATGGACCCGGCGAACATGACGCTGCACTACGCGCAGACGATCTTCGAGGGTCTGAAGGCCTACCGGCAGCCCGACGGCACGGTGGCGACCTTCCGCCCCGAGGCCAACGCGGAGCGCTTCCGCTCCTCGGCCCGCCGGATGGCGATGCCCGAGCTGCCGACCGAGCTCTTCATCGCCGCGTGCGACGCGCTGATCCAGCAGGACAGGGCGTGGGTCCCGGCCTCCGGCGAGGCGTCCCTCTACCTGCGCCCCTTCATGATCGCGAGCGAGGTCGGGCTGGGTGTGCGCCCGGCGAACGAGTACCTGTTCATCGTCATCGCCTCGCCGGCCGGGGCGTACTTCCCCGGTGGCGTGAAGCCGGTCTCGGTGTGGCTCTCCGAGGAGTACGTGCGCGCGGTCAAGGGCGGTACGGGCGCCGCCAAGACCGGTGGCAACTACGCCGCGTCCCTGGTGGCCCAGGCCGAGGCGGCGGAGCACGGCTGCGACCAGGTGGTGTGGCTGGACGCGGTGGAGCACCGGTGGATCGAGGAGATGGGCGGGATGAACCTGTACTTCGTGTACGGGGACCGCATCGTCACCCCGTCGCTGACCGGCTCGTTGCTGCCCGGCATCACCCGTGACTCCCTCCTGAAGATCGCCCGGGACCTCGGCTACACGGCCGAGGAGGGCCGGATCTCCACGGAGGACTGGAAGCGGGACAACGAGGCGGGGACGCTGACGGAGGTCTTCGCGTGCGGCACGGCGGCGGTGATCACGCCGGTGGGGTCGGTGAAGTCGGCTCGGGCGAACTGGACGCAGGGGGACGGGGAGCCGGGGGTTGTCACGATGAGGCTGCGCAAGGCCCTCCTCGACCTCCAGACGGGGGTCACGCCGGACACGCATGGCTGGATGCACCAGCTGGGCTAGGGGGTTGGCCCCACCCCCGGGCCCCTGCGCGCGGGGCCTGCGGCCCCCGAAACCCCGCTTTTGTCTGCGGACCGTGGCTGGCTGGTCGCGCAGTTCCCCGCGCCCCTGGGTAGTTAGGGGCGCGGGGAACTGCGCGAGAAGAGGCCACGGTCCGCAGGCGAACGAGGCTTTCAGGGGCGCGGGGAACTGCGCGAAAAGCCGCGTACCTCAGCCCACCTTCACCCCCGGAGGGTTCAGGGAAGGGGTGGGGTGGGGGACACCCCCTCGGGTCAGCGCAGCGTACGCCGCACCTCCCACCACCCCCGACAGCAAAAAGCTGCAATCCACCCCGCCCGTGAACCGGAGCAGCGGCCCCGAATACCCCGGCAGCGACACCGCCAGCAGCCCCGCCCCGGCCCCCAGGGCCCACGCCGCCACGGCCCGCCAGTTCCACCCGCCCCGGAACCAGTACACCCCGCCCCGGGAGCGCCGGTTGAAGACCTGGAGGGCCTCCGCGTCGTAGACGCCCCGGCAGCGGGCGAACCCGATCAGGGTGATGACCGCCCACGGCGTCCCGATCGCCGTCAGGAGCAGCACGAACGACGTCATCGCCGCCTGCGCGTCCCACGCGTAGTGGCCCGCGAAGACGCACACCGTCGCCACCCCCGCCACCGCGAACGTCGCCTGCGTACGCGACGCCCGCGGCAGGATCGCGTCCAGGTCCAGGCCCATGGAGTAGAGCATCAGGCCCGCGTTGCCCACCGAGCCCGCCGACGCGGCGAGCAGCAGCGGCACCAGGTACCAGCCGGGGGCCGCCGCCACCAGCGGGCCCGCGTAGTCCGCCGCCGCCCGCGCCGCGTACGCCGTGAACGTGCCGAACAGCTGCGGCACCAGGAGTCCGGCCGTCAGGCCCAGCCAGGTCGCGTGCAGCACGCGGCGCGGGGTGTGGCGGGCCGGGGAGATGTAGCGCGTGTAGTCGCCGAGCAGCGTGATGAACGCGATCGGGCCGCTCAGCCCCGCCGCCACCAGCGCCAGCAGCCACGTCGGCCAGAACGAGCCGAGCAGGTAACCGCCCGCCTCCGGCAGCGCGGCCGTGGTGAAGTGCGGGGCGTAGGCCGCGACTCCGAGGATCAGGAGGGCCGTCATGCCGACCGCCAGGACCCGGGACAGCCGCAGCAGCACCCGGTACCCGTACACCGCGCCGATCACCGTCGCCCCGGCGAGCACCGCGTACACGATCCCGTACGCGACACCGCCCGTGGGCAGGCCGAACAGCCGGTGCAGCACGCCCGCCATCGCGTCGCCGCCGATCCAGACGGTGAGCGCCGTGTAGCCGAGGGAGAGCAGCAGGCCCACCACCGAGCCGACCAGTCGGCCCCTGACCCCGAACTGCGCTCCCGACGACGTCGACAGGTTCGTCGCCGTGCGCAGGGACACCAGCGCCAGCGGGGCCGTGAGCAGGGTGCCGGCCAGCGTTCCCGCGACGACCGAGGTCACCGACGCCCACCAGCCGAGGCCGAAGGAGACCGGGAGCCAGCCGAAGACGATCACGCCCAGACAGAGGTTGGAGCCGAGCAGGATCGACACCAGGTCGCGCGGACCGCTGGTGCGTTCCGCCTCCGGGATGGTGTCGACTCCGCGCTGTTCTACCGGCATGGGCTGCCCCTGACGCTCGATGGCTTGATTTCGACGTTCCGGTTCTTTGAGTGGCGTTCAATGTCAGGCATAGGTAAGAGGCGCGTCAACCCCTTGTTCTGAGCTCATGTCCGGTTAGAGTGGTGTTCTAACCGGAGGTGTGGTGCGTGCGACTTACCCCTACAGAACGTGACCGGCTGCTGCTCTTCGGCGCCGCCGAGCTCGCCCGGGCCCGCCGGGCGCGCGGACTGAGACTCAACGTCCCCGAGGCGACCGCGCTGATCGCGGACACCGTCTGCGAGGCCGCCCGCGACGGGCGCAGGCTCGCCGAGGCGATCGCCGCGGCCCAGCGCGTCCTCGGCCCCGACGACGTCCTGCCGGGCGTCGCCGACGTGGTCACCGAGGTGCACGTGGAAGCCGTCTTCGACGACGGCTCACGGCTCGCCGTGGTCCCCGAGCCCCTGCGGGGCGCCGCCGGACTCGGCGCGGACGCCCCCGGCGCCGTGCTGCCGGGGCCGCAGCGCCCGGACCCCGAACCCGCCGTCCGGCTGGCCGTGCGCAACACCGCGCCCGTCCCGGTCAGCGTCACCTCGCACTTCCACTTCTTCGAGGCCAACCCGCGCCTCGACTTCGACCGCGCCGCCGCGTACGGGATGCGGCTGTGCGTCCCGGCCGGGTCCTCGGTCCGGTTCGACCCGGGCGGCGAGGGCGAGGTCGGACTCGTACCGATCGGCGGCGCCCGGGTCGCCATCGGCTTCGCCGGTCTCGTCGACGGGCCGCTGGACGCGCCCGGTGCCAAGGAAGAGGCCCTGCGCCGGGCCGCCGCCTGCGGCTATCTGGGCGCGGGAACCGAAGGAGCACGATCATGAGCAGGCCCAGCCCGCACAGCGACCACTGCGCCCCCGGCAGCCGGCACATCGACCCGCAGGAGTACGCGGCCGTCTTCGGGCCCCGGGCCGGGGACCGGATCCGGCTCGGCGACTCCGGGCTCACCGTCCGGGTGGAGTCCGACTCCCAGCGGCCCGGCGACGAGTTCCTCGCCGGGTTCGGCAAGACCGCCCGCGACGGGCTGCACCTGAAGGCCGCCGCCGTCCGCGAGACCTGTGACGTGGTGATCAGCAACGTCGTCGTCATCGACGCGATGCTCGGGATCCGCAAGGTCTCCATCGGCATCCGCGCGGGCCGTATCCACGCCATCGGGCGGGCCGGGAACCCGGACACGCTCGACGGGGTGGACGTGGTCGTCGGCACCGGGACCAGCATCGTCTCCGGCGAGGGGCTGATCGCCACCGCCGGCGCCGTGGACACCCATGTCCATCTGCTCTCGCCGCGCATCATGGAGGCCTCGCTCTCCTCCGGCGTCACCACCCTCATCGGCCAGGAGTTCGGGCCGGTGTGGGGCGTCGGCGTCAACTCGCCCTGGGCGCTGCGCAACGCCTTCGCCGCCTTCGACGCCTGGCCGGTCAACATCGGCTTCCTGGGCCGGGGTTCGTCCTCGGACGGCGCCCCGCTGGTGGAGGCGCTGGCGGAGGGCGGCGCCTGCGGGTTCAAGGTGCACGAGGACATGGGCGCGCACACGCGTGCGCTGGACACGGCGCTGCGGGTGGCGGAGGAGCACGACGTCCAGGTGGCGCTGCACAGCGACGGCCTGAACGAGTGCCTGTCGGTGGAGGACACCCTCAAGGTGCTGGAAGGGCGGACCATCCACGCCTTCCACATCGAGGGGTGCGGCGGCGGTCACGTCCCGAACGTGCTGAAGATGGCGGGCGTGCCGAATGTGATCGGCTCGTCCACCAACCCGACCCTGCCCTTCGGGCGGGACGCGGTCGCCGAGCACTACGGGATGATCGTCTCCGTCCACGGCCTGAAGCCCGACCTGCCGGGTGACGCCGCCATGGCCCGCGACCGCATCCGGGCCGGGACGATGGGCGCCGAGGACGTCCTGCACGATCTGGGCGCGATCGGCATCACCTCCTCCGACGCCCAGGGCATGGGCCGCGCGGGAGAGACCGTGCGCCGCACCTTCGCCATGGCCGGCAAGATGAAGGCCGAACTCGGCCCCCTGGAGGGCGACGGCGAGGGCGACGACAACGCGCGCGTGCTGCGCTACATCGCCAAGCTGACCATCAACCCCGCCCTCGCCCACGGCCTCGCCCATGAGATCGGCTCCATCGAGGTCGGCAAGATGGCCGACATCGTGCTGTGGCGCCCCGCCTTCTTCGGCGCCAAACCCCAGATGGTGCTCAAGTCCGGCTTCCCCGCGTGGGGTGTCACCGGTGACCCGAACGCGGCCACCGAGACCTGCGAACCCCTGGTCCTCGGCCCGCTCTTCGGCGCCCACGGCGCCACCCCGGCCGAGCTCTCCGTCGCCTTCGTGGCCCGCGCCGCCCTCGACCAGGGAAGCGATCTGATGCCGACCCGCCGGCGCCGGGTCGCCGTGCGCGGCACCCGCGGCATCGGCCCCGCCGACCTCGTCCTCAACTCCCGTACCGGAGCCGTGGACGTGGACGGCCGCACCGGCCTCGTCACCCTCGACGGCGACCCGCTGCGCTCGGAGCCCGCCGACTCCGTCTCCCTCAACCGCCTCTACTTCCTGTAAGGACCCCCTGATGTCTGCTGCGACGTCCGCTGCCGCCGACGGCTTCCGCATGCCCGCCGAGTGGGCCCCGCACGAGCGCACCTGGATGGCGTGGCCGGGCCCCAACGTCACCTTCTCCAGCGAGGAGGAGCTCGCCGAGTCCCGCGCCGCCTGGGCGTCCGTGGCCCGCACCGTGCGCCGCTTCGAGCCGGTCACCGTGGTCTGCGGCCCCGGTCAGAGCACCGAGGCGGCCGCCCTGCTCGGCCCGGACATCGAGCTCGTGGAGCGCGAGCTCGACGACGCCTGGATGCGCGACATCGGCCCAACCTTCCTGACCGACGGCTCCGAACTGGCCGCGGTCGACTGGACGTTCAACGGCTGGGGCGCCCAGGACTGGGCCCGCTGGGAGCACGACGCCAAGATCGGCGCGTATGTCTCGGACCTGGCCGGGGCGCGTACGTACACCTCCCGCCTGGTCAACGAGGGCGGCGCGATCCACGTGGACGGCGAGGGCACGGTCCTGCTCACCGAGTCCGTGCAGCTCGGGCCCGAGCGCAACCCGCACTGGACGCGCGAGCAGGTCGAGGCGGAGATCCACAGGATGCTCGGCACCCGCAAGGCGATCTGGCTGCCGCGCGGCCTGACCGCCGACTACCCGCCGCACGGCTACGGCACCCTGGGCCACGTCGACATCGTCGCCGCGTTCGCCCGCCCCGGTGTGGTCGTCGCCCACACCCAGCCCGACCCGGCCCACCCCGACCACGAGGTGTGCAAGGAGAACGTGGCGCTGCTGCGCGGCCAGACCGACGCCCGGGGCCGCAGCATCGAGGTCGTGGAGGTCCCCGCCCCGACCGTGCTCGCCGACGACGAGGGCTGGGTCGACTACTCGTATATCAACCACTACCTCTGCAACGGCGGCGTCGTGCTGTGCGGATTCGCCGACCCCCGCGACGAGAACGCGGCGGGCATCTTCCGCAAGCTGTTCCCCGACCGGACCGTCACCCTCGTCGACGCACGTACGATCTTCGCGGGAGGCGGTGGCATCCACTGCATCACCCAGCAGCAGCCCCGGGTGTGATCACCGGGGTGTGGTCCCGTGTGATCCAGGAGGAGCAGGCATGGCCGGTCCGGCCCGCGCGCGCAGGAACGCGCCGCCGCGCGAGGAGGTGCTGGCCGCCGCCATGGCCACCATCGCGGAGCGCGGTCTGGACAGCCTGACCATGGCCGGGCTCGGCCGCGAGGTCGGGATGTCCAGCGGCCACCTCCTCTACTACTTCCGCAGCAAGGACGAGCTGCTCCTGGAGACCCTGGAGTGGAGCGAGGGCCGGCTCGGCGACGAGCGCCGGGCCCTGCTCTCCCGGCCGGGCCCGGTCCGTGAACGTCTGGACGCCTATGTCGACCTGTACGTTCCGGACGGCGCCCGCGACCCGCACTGGATCCTGTGGCTGGAGGTGTGGAACCGTTCGCAGAACGCCGACGGCGACGCGCGCGCCCGCCAGGCCGCCATCGAGGGAGCCTGGCACCGCGACCTCGTCGCGCTCATCGCCGAGGGCGTCTCGCGCGGCGAGTTCCGCCCGGTCGACGCCGACCGCTTCGCGGCGAGACTGCGGGCGCTGCTCGACGGCTTCAGCGTCCATGTGGCGGTCGGCATACCCGGCACGGGCCGGCCCCAAGTCATGGACCACGTACGGGAGTTCGTGGACGAGTCGCTGACGGCTCGTCGGACCGGGCCCTGACGGGCCGCTGACCGGGCGCTGAACGCAACGTACGCAAGTACGCCTTATCGTTGCGGCCGCGACCCTTGTCGGCCGTGTCGGCCTGGGCCACCGTGATCTTCCATGGGACGAGAGCAGTGGAAGAAGATCTGGGTCGGCTCGGCCGGCAACATGGTCGAGTGGTTCGACTGGTTCGTGTACGCCACCTTCGCGGTGTACTTCGCGGACGCGTTCTTCCCGAAGGGGAACGAGACCGCGAACCTCATGAACACCATGGGGATCTTCGCCGTCGGCTTCTTCATGCGCCCGGTGGGCGGCTGGCTGCTCGGCCGCATCGGCGACCGCCGCGGCCGCAAGGCGGCGCTCACCCTGACCGTCACCCTGATGTCCGCCTCCGCGATCCTGATCGCGGTGGCGCCGACGTACGGGGTGGCCGGATACGGCGGCGTGGCGGTCCTGCTGGTCGCCCGGCTGCTCCAGGGCCTGTCGGTCGGCGGTGAGTACGCGGCCAGCGCCACCTATCTGACCGAGGCCTCCGCCCCGGAGCGCCGCGGCTTCGCCTCCAGCTTCCAGTACGTCTCGATGACCGCGGGCCAGCTCGTCGGCCTCGGTCTGCTGATCGTCATGCAGCGCACGATGTCCGAGCACGCGCTGCACAGCTGGGGCTGGCGGGTCCCCTTCGTCGTGGGCGCGCTGGGCGCGGCGGTCGTCTTCTATCTGCGCCGCAGCATGCTGGAGACCGAGGTGTACGAGCAGTCCGGCGCGGCGCGGGACGAGGAGCGGGGCACGCTGAAGGCGCTGTGGCGCCACCGCCGGGAGGCGTTCCTGGTCGTCGCGCTGACGATGGGCGGCACGGTGGCGTACTACACGTACACCACCTATCTGACGAAGTTCCTCTCCAAGAGCGCGGGCATGCCGAAGCCGACGGCCTCGCTGGTGTCGTTCTGCGCGCTCTTCGTCTTCATGTGCCTCCAGCCGCTGGCGGGCATGCTCTCCGACCGGATCGGCCGCCGTCCGCTGCTGATCACCTTCGCGGTCGGCTCGACGTTCCTGACCGTGCCGATCATGACGATGCTCAAGCACGCGGGCACGTTCTGGCCGGCCTTCGGTCTGGCGCTGCTGGCCCTGGTGGTGGTGACGGGCTACACGTCCATCAACGCGTGCGTGAAGGCGGAGCTGTTCCCGACCGGCATCCGCGCCCTGGGCGTGGCCCTCCCGTACGCCGTCGCCAACGCGCTCTTCGGCGGCACGGCGGAGTACGTGGCGCTGTGGTTCAAGAAGGCGGACATGGAGTCCGGCTTCTACTGGTACGTGGCGGGCTGCGCGGCGGTGAGCCTGGTGGTGTACCTGACGATGAGGGAGACGCGAACGATCGACCTGAGTCGTGTCTCCGCTCCGGCTGGACCGGTGCCGTCCGCTGGGGGCAGCCGTTCCGCTGGAGCGGAGCCCCGGGGGAACGGGGTGCCCGCATCCTGAGACCCCGGTCCACCCCGTGGTGGCCCTGTGGCAGACTGGAACCGTGCTCGCCTTCCTCATGATTATGGACAGCAGCGCGCCGGTCCGCAGTGACCGCTGACCCCGCGGCAAACCCCCGCGGCAGCGGCATCGTGCCCCAGACCCGCGCGCAGACCCTTCGCACCCGCGAGGGGTCTTTTCGTTTCCCGGCCCACCACGGCCGGACGCGAGCCGCACGCGATGATGGGGGCAGTGGAGCCAGAGAATCCGGAGCCACTCACCCGACAGGAGTCACACCAGCATGACGGTCAACGAGGCACCCGAAGAGAGCCATCGCGTCGACAGCGCCGATCGCGTCGACGACGGGTTTCACGTCTTCGACACCACGCTGCGCGACGGCGCCCAGCGCGAGGGCATCAACCTCACCGTCGCGGACAAGCTGACGATCGCCCGGCACCTGGACGACTTCGGAGTGGGCTTCATCGAGGGCGGCTGGCCCGGCGCCAACCCCCGCGACACGGAGTTCTTCGCCCGCGCCAAGCAGGAGATCACCTTCCGGAACGCCCAGCTGGTGGCGTTCGGGGCGACCCGCCGCCCGGGCGGCAGCGCGGCCACGGACCCGCAGGTCAAGGCGCTGCTGGCGTCCGGTGCTCCGGTGATCACCCTGGTCGCCAAGTCCCACGACCGCCATGTCGAGCTCGCCCTGCGCACCACGCTGGACGAGAACCTGGAGATGGTCCGGGACACGGTCTCCCATCTGCGCGAGCAGGGCCGCCGCGTCTTCGTCGACTGCGAGCACTTCTTCGACGGGTACCGGGCCAACCCCGAGTACGCCAAGTCGGTCGTCCGGGCCGCGAGCGAGGCCGGCGCCGACGTCGTCGTCCTCTGCGACACCAACGGTGGCATGCTCCCCGCCCAGATCCAGGCCGTGGTCGCCACCGTCCTCGCCGACACCGGCGCGCGCCTGGGCATCCACGCCCAGGACGACACCGGCTGCGCCGTCGCCAACACCCTCGCCGCCGTCGACGCGGGCGCGACGCACGTCCAGTGCACCGCCAACGGCTACGGCGAGCGGGTCGGCAACGCCAACCTGTTCCCGGTGGTGGCCGCCCTGGAGCTGAAGTACGGCAAGAAGGTCCTGCCCGAGGGCGCGCTGGCCGAGATGACCCGTATCTCGCACGCCATCGCCGAGGTCGTGAACCTGACCCCATCCACCCACCAGCCGTACGTGGGCGTCTCCGCCTTCGCCCACAAGGCGGGCCTGCACGCCTCGGCGATCAAGGTCGACCCGGACCTCTACCAGCACATCGACCCGGGCCTGGTCGGCAACCGCATCCGGATGCTGGTCTCCGACATGGCGGGCCGCGCCTCCATCGAGCTCAAGGGCAAGGAGCTCGGCGTCGAACTCGGCGGCGACCGCGAGCTGGTCGGCCGGGTCGTCGCCCGGGTCAAGGAGCGCGAGCTCAAGGGCTACACGTACGAGGCCGCCGACGCCTCCTTCGAACTCCTCCTGCGCGCCGAGGCCGAGGGCCGGGCCCGCAAGTACTTCCGCGTCGAGTCCTGGCGCGCGATCGTCGAGGACCGCCCCGACGGCACCCACGCCAACGAGGCCACGGTGAAGCTGTGGGCCAAGGGCGAGCGGATCGTCGCGACGGCGGAGGGCAACGGCCCGGTCAACGCCCTCGACCGCGCCCTGCGGGTGGGCCTGGAGCGCATCTATCCCCAGCTCGCCAAGCTGGAACTGGTCGACTACAAGGTCCGCATCCTGGAGGGCCGCCACGGCACGGACTCCACGACCCGGGTCCTGATCACGACGACGGACGGGTCGGGGGAGTGGGCCACGGTGGGGGTGGCGACCAACATCATCGGGGCGTCCTGGGGGGCACTGGAGGATGCGTACACGTACGGGCTGCTACGCGCGGGCGTCGAGCCGACGGAGTAGTTGCCGGGTGCTTCGTCTGCTGCGGAGTGGTGGCTGGTCGCGCAGTTCCCCGCGCCCCTAGGTGCCTAGGGGCGCGGGGAACTGCGCGAGAAGCGGCCACGACCCGCAGACGAAGACCGGGCACAAGAAGGGGCGCGGGGAACTGCGCGACCAGCCACCCACGGTCCGCAGACGAACCCCGGGACCCATTTGCCCGTTTCGCGAGGGACTCGGGTAGCGTCAAGAGCATGAGGCTCCGCGTACTGCCCGCGTCCATCGCCGCCGCCGCGCTCATCGCACTGACCCCCGTGGCCACGGCCACCGCGGCCCCCGCCGCCCCCGCGGCAAGCGGCGTCGCCGAAGTCGCCGCCGCGCTCAAGAAGGCCCCGGTCTACGTGGACCCCGCCGCCACGGCCCAGCTGAGTCCCGCCCAGGCCGACGCCCTGGCCAAGAAGATCAAGGACGCCGACAAGCCGCTCTTCGTCGCCGTGCTGCCCGCGACCGCCGCGTACCCGAAGAACACCCTGCTGCGGAACCTCCGTACGGACACCGGCGTCACCGGCCTCTACGCCGTCCGCCTCGGCGGCGCGTTCAACGCCGGCGCCGACCGCAAGGTCATCTCGCCGCAGGCCGTGGACAACCTGAAGACGGCGGTACGGGATCCCGGTACGGCCACGGACGCGTCGACGCAGCTCAACGCGTTCGTGGACCGGGCCCTGCCCACGATGCGCGGGCACGCCCCGGCCTCGTGGGGCGGCTCGGCCTCGTCCGGCTCGTCCGGCTCGGACGGCGGTGCCTCCGCCACGGCCCTCGTCACCACCGGCGCGATCGTCGTCGCGGGCGGCGCCGGAGCGTACGCCCTGGTGCGGCGCCGTCGGAAGAGGAGGGCCGAGGAGGAGCGGGCCGCGCTCCAGCGGCTCCAGGTGGTCGTGGACGAGGACATCACCGCGTTCGGCGAGGAGCTGGACCGGCTGGATTTCCATCCGGCGGAGGCGGGCGCGGACGACGCGATGCGCGCCGACTACGAGCGGGCGCTCGACTCGTACGAGACCTCGAAGACCCTGATGGCGGCGGCCCGGCACCCCGCCGACGTCCGAGGGGTCACCCAGGCCCTGGAGGACGGGCGGTTCTCGCTCGCCACCCTCGCCGCCCGCCGCGAGCACCGGCCGCTGCCCGAGCGGCGGGCCCCCTGCTTCTTCGACCCGCGCCACGGCCCCTCAGTCGAGGACGCGACCTGGTCCCCGGCGGGCGGCGCCCCGCGCGAGGTCCCGGTCTGCCTCGCGGACGCGACGCGGCTGCGGGACGGGCAGGATCCGCTGGTACGGGAGGTCGAGACGGACGGGGGCCGGCGTCCGTACTACGACGCGGGGCCGGCGTACGGGCCGTGGGCCGGAGGCTACTTCGGCGGGGGCATGCTGCCCGGGCTGCTCATGGGCACGATGCTGGGCTCGATGCTCGCCACCCCCGCGTACGCGGCGGACTACGGCGGCGCGGACTTCGCGGGGGCGGCGGGGCAGGGGTACGGCGGTGGGGACGTCTCCGGGGCCGACTTCGACTCGTCGGACTTCGGGGGCGGGTGGGGCGACGGGGGAGGGTTCGGGGGCGGCGGGGACGGTGGTGGCGGCGGCTTCGACGGAGGCGGCGGCTGGTGAACCAGCTGGTCACGCCGCCTTGATGGCCGAGATGTCGAGGGTCAGCTTGACCTTGTCGCTGACGACGACGCCGCCGGTCTCGAGCGCGGCGTTCCAGGTCAGGCCCCAGTCGGAGCGCAGGATGTCGGCGCTGCCCTCGAAGCCGACGCGCTGGTTGCCGTAGGGGTCGGTGGCCGAGCCGTTGAACTCCAGCTCGATGGCGAGCGGCTTGGTGACATCCTTGATGGTGAGGTCGCCGACGATGCGGTACTTGTCGCCGCCGAGCTGCTGGGCGGCGGTGGAGCGGAAGGTCATGAGGGGGAACTGCTCGGCGTCGAAGAAGTCGGCGCTGCGGAGGTGGGTGTCGCGGTCGCCGATGCCGGTGTCGACGGAGGCGATCTTGACGTCGATGACGGCGGCGGAGGCGGCGGGGTCGGTGCCGTCGAGGGTGAGGGTGCCCTCGTGCTCGCCGAACGAGCCGCGGACGTTGGTGACCATGGCGTGACGGACGGTGAAGCCGATGCTGCTGTGGGCGGGGTCGATGGTGTAGGTGCCGGTGAGGGCGGCGAGGGCGGGGTCTACGGGGGCGGGGGTCGTGGTGGTGGCGGTGCTGGTGGCGGTCTTGCGGGCGAAGATTCCCATGGCGGTGATGCTCCTTCGGCAGTCGGTTGAATGTTCAACAAGGTCGACTGTAGACCTATTCCGTTCAAGTTTCAACAACTGCTGGGGGGTCCTTTCGATGCCTGCGGCGCAGGGTTGAGGTCCGGTGGGGGTGGCGCAGGTCCGGTGGTGGGGTGGGTGGGGGCGCGGAGGGGTGTCTCCTCTCTCGTCGCGCGTACGGCCTCCACAAGCCTTCCGGCCACTGATGCGCTCCTCCTTGCGGGGACACCCCTCCACACCCCCACCCACGCAGGTCATCAGCGACCCCCCCACCGCACACACAAAGGCCACAGACAACACCCCCCGAGCCCCCGTCTTTAATCTTTTAGGGGCGCGAGGAACGGCGCGAGCAACCGACCACGACCCGCAGACAAAGACGGGTTTAGGGGCGCGGGGAACTGCGCGAGCAACCGACCACGACCCGCAGACAAAGACGGGTTTAGGGGCGCGGGGAACGGCGCGAGCAACCCGCCACTCAGTCGCAGGCGAAAGGGGTCGGGGCGAAGCCCGGAGGGGGCGCAGGGCGGGGCGAAGCCCAGGCGTCAGTACCGAGGCGGCGGCCCGGGCGCAGGCCCCAGCGTCGTCGTCCCCGGCGCAGCCCGATACCCCAGCCCCGTCCGATACGCATCGAGCGCCGCCTCCGTACGCCCAGCACGCCGCAACAGATCCCCGAGCAGCCGGCAGAGGTCGGCCAGATCCCCGGTGGCCCCGCTGCGCTCAAGCAGGCCGAGCGCCGTCACATAGTGCTCCTCCGCCACGTCGAGCTCACCGCGCTCCTCGTGGATCAGCCCGAGAAGGCGGTGGGCCCCGCCCGCGTGGACCGCCCCGTGGTGGTCCCCCAGCTCCGGTGCCGGATCCACGAGCGGGGTGAGGAGCGAGGCCGCCTCCTCGTGGCGGCCGAGGCGGCGCAGGACGTCGGCCAGTTCCACCTCGACCTGGCAGGTGAAGAGCATGGCCCGCTTGGCGGCGAGCATGTCGCGAGCCGTACGCAACTCCCGTTCGGCCAAGGCGAGTTCGCCGTCCTGGGCGTACACATAGCCCCGCATCCAGTGGCAGTGCGCCAGATCCGTCCGCAGGCGGAGCTGGCGGTAGACCGCCTGGGCCTTGGCGAGCGAGGCGTCCGCGTCCGCCGTGCGGCCCTCGGCCAGGAAGGTGCGGGCGACCTGGCGGTGCATCCCGGCGACGAGAGCCGGGTCGGAGACCTGGGGCGCCAGGGCGAGGGCCAGTTCGGCGGCGTGCGCGGCGCGGGCCTGGGCGCCCATGTCCAGGTACGGGCCGATGATCGCCGAGTAGAGGAGCACCAGGGATTCCGGGTCGTTGAGACCCGTTGTCCCCAGTTCGTCGATCGTGGATTCCAGCAGGTAGCAGGCATAGCGCAGCTCGCCCGCCAGGACGTGGGCGATCGCCCGGCCCCGGATCGCCCGCGCCCGGCGCGGCAGCGGCTCGCCCACCTGCTGGCGCTCGGCCGCCTCGAAGTGCCGTATGGCGTCGGCCAGTTCGCCGGTCTCCAGGGCGCACTCGCCGAGGCCCAGCAGCGCTTCCGCCTGTTCGGGGAGCAGGTCGTGCAGCTCGGCCTCGGTGAGGAGTTGGCGGTAGCGCACGGCCGCCTCGTCCGCGTCCCCGGTCGCCAGCAGTTGCTGCGCGTCGGTGAGGCCCAGGCGCAGCTCGGTGGCGAGCTGGGCGGGGCGGCCCGTGGCCAGCTCCTCGTAGCTGGTGCCCAGGCGCTCCGCCAGGTGCCGCAGGGCCGCTTCGGACGGCCTGACCCTGCCTGATTCAAGGGTCGACACATAGGCGGGGGTGTAGGCGGGCTCCGCCAACTGCCGCTGGGTGAGTCCCCGTTCGGCGCGCAGCCGCTGCACCCGGCGGCCGATCACGGCAGGTTCGTCCATCGCGTCTCCCTGGTACCGAGGCATTGCGCATGTCCCGTGCGCCCCCTAACTTAAGCGAGCCGTTCAATGGATTTACCCGACTGCTTAACTTCCGTCACTGGGGGAGGACTTCATGCGCTCAGCCTTGCGTCTGCGCAGAACCATAGCGGCGACCGGACTTGCCGGGTCCGTCGTTGCCGCGCTCCTGTCCGGGCCCGCCGCGGCCGCCGGTTCTCCCGCGCCCCGGCCGCGCGTCGAGGTCGAGATACCCGGGCCGGAAGGGGCCTCTGTCGCCGGGTCCGGGCATGTCTCCGTACCGGCTGGTGGTGTCGGTCGGTCGAGTGGCCGGCTCTCGGCGCGGGCCGCTGAGGCCGATGGGGATGTCAGCGAGATCGTCGACAACGGGCCCAGCGCCGACCGGCTCGACGTGGTGATCGTGGGCGACGGGTACACCGTCGACCAGCTGGACCGGTTCCATGCCGATGCCAGGGCCAAGTGGGGGGAGGTGGCGGGGGTCGAGCCCTACACCACGTATCAGAACCTCTTCAACGTGTGGACGGTGGACGCCGTCTCCGCCCAGTCCGGTGTGTCCGGTGACCCCGCGCAGGGCGATGTGAAGAGCACTGCTCTGGGGTCCTCCTTCTGGTGCGATGGCATCGAGCGGCTGTTGTGCGTCGACCAGGACAAAGTTGACTCGTACGTCGCCAAGGCTCCGCAGGCTGATCTGGTGATCGTGCTGGCCAACAGCACGAAGTACGGTGGCGCCGGGTACAACGAGCCCAGTCAGAAGCTCGGTTACGAGGGGATCTCCACCGCGTCCGCCGGCAACGCCAAGTCCGGGCAGGTCGCCATCCACGAGACCGGGCACTCGCTGGGCAAGCTCGCCGACGAGTACTTCTACCCGGGCACACCCGGCTACGAGCACTACTCCGGGCCCGAGGTCGCCGAGTCCAACATCTCCGTGCTGAGCGCCGCGCAGATGTCCGCGCAGCGGACCAAGTGGTACCGGTGGCTCGGGGAGTCCTCGCCCGACGGGGGAGTGGTGGGAGCCTATGAAGGGGGCGGGTACTACGTCACCGGGCTCAATCGGCCCACCGACAACTCGATCATGCGTATTCTCGGCAAGCCCTTCAGCCTTCCCGGGCGTGAGGCGATGATCGCCGGGTTCTATCGGCACGCCTCGATCGCCACCGCCGCCGTGCCGACCGCGCGGACCCTGGGCGTGCGCGACAAGGCGCGGGTGTCCGTGCCCCAGTTGGTGGGAGCTGGCCAGGTGAGGATCCGGTGGTATCTGGACGGGCGTGAGCTCACCCGGTTCGAGGGGCGCACCTGGCTCGGTGTCGCGCAGGCCGTCATCTCCCCGTGGGACCACAAGACCCATCAGCTGAAGGTGACCGTCACCGACGGGACCGCCTCGGTGCGGGATCCGCAGATCCTCGCCGGGCTGACCGACAGTGTGGTGTGGACCGTACGTCGGTAAGCGCTTGCTGCTCGGTGTGTCCGGGGCATTGAAGCTCCGGGCACGCCGTGCTAGACCATCGGGCAGCGGTCTACACCAGTTCCCCTCCGGGAGTTCCCTGTGTCCTTGCTGCCGTCCCGTCGTGCCTTCCTCGCTGTGGCGGGGGCAAGCGCTCTCGCCCTGACTGTTGCGTCCGAGGCCGCCGCCGTCGATGAGTTCGCTCTTCTGCGGGCGCGGTGGCGTGATCTCTCGCTCGGGACCGGCTTCGACCCCGGTGTCGAGCCCTATGTTTCGCGGCTCAAGGAGACCGGTGACCGGGCGCGGGAGCTCCGCGCCTCGATGGTCCTGGGTGACCACTCGCTTTGGGCGGACTGCCCGTTCGATCCGCCCGCCGGGATCACCCAGAGCTATGGGCGGTTGTGGGCCATGGCTCAGGCCTTTCTTCAGCCCGGTACGGGTCTGAGTGGTGACACCGGTCTGCTCCGTGATGTGCTGGCCGGTCTCGATCATGTGGGGGCGAAGGTCTACAACCCTTCGGTCGTCCGGTACGGCAACTGGTGGGAGTGGCAGATCGGGAGTCCTCGGCTGCTGACCGATCTCGTCAACGCGCTCTACGAGTGGGTGGGGGAGGCGCGGGTGCAGGCCGCCTGTGCCGCTGTCGACCATTTCGTGCCGGACTCCGTGTTCGCCGACTACTCGGGCACCTCCACCGGCGCCAACCGCGTCGACCTCTGCCGCTCGGTCGCCGTGCGCGGGGCCATCGGCCGCGCCTCCGCCAAGCTCGCCCTGGCCCGCGACGCCCTCTCGCCGGTCTTCCCGTACGTCACCAAGGGCGACGGCCTCTACGCAGACGGATCGTTCATCCAGCACACCTGGGTCGCCTACTCCGGTACGTACGGACAGGTCCTGCTCGACGGGCTCGGGCGGCTCTTCACGCTGCTCGCCGGGACCAGTTGGGCCGTCACCGATCCGAACCGGCAGATCATCCTCGACAGTGTCGAGCGTGCCTATGCGCCGCTCATCCACAACGGGCTCGTCATGGACAGCGTCAACGGACGTGCGGTGAGCCGGGGGTATCTGCTCGCCGACGATCTGCGGGTCATGCGCAGTGATCACTTCCATGGGGAGGGGCTGATGGCCGCTGTCGCCGTTCTCGCGGGGGGAGCTTCGGCAGGGGAGCGGGAGCGGTGGTACGGGCTGATCAAGGGGTGGGTCCAGCGGGACCCCGGCCACCCGGTGCTCGCCGCCCGGCAGTTCGGGGTCGCCGATCTCGCCCGGCTCCAGGCCGTCGTGGACTCGCCCGTGGCCGCCACGCCCCAGCCCGTCGGGCACACCCACTTCGCCGCCATGGACCGGGTGGTGCACAGACGGCCCGGCTGGACCGCCAACATCGCCATGAGCTCGGAGCGGATCGCGTACTACGAGTGCGGCAACGGCGAGAACCCGCGCGGCTGGCACACCGGCGCCGGAATGCTCTACTGGTGGCCGGGGGAGCAGGGCAACGACCAGTACACGGACTGGTTCTGGCCGACCGTGGACCCCTACCGGCTGCCGGGGACCACCGTGTCCACCAAGCGGCTCGCGGACCGGGCGGGCGGTGAGTGGGGTGCGGCCAGGCCCGCCGTGCAGTGGGTCGGCGGGGTGAGCGACGGGGAGTTCGGAGCCGTCGGCCAGCATGTGAAGGGGCTCGGCTCCACGCTGGAGGCGCGCAAGTCCTGGTTCTGCACCTCGGGGACGGTCATCTGCCTCGGGGCCGGGATCACCGCCAGTGACGGTGTGCCGGTCGAGACCGTCGTCGACAACCGCAACCTGGGGGAGGGCGACAGCGGCGCCTTCACCCGGGGCAGCCGGTGGGCCCATCTGGAGGGGCACGGCGGCTGGGTCCTGCCCGGCGGCACCACCGCCCTGCACACCCTGCGCGAGGCCAGGGCCGGGGCGTGGAGCGACATCAACACCACCAGCTCGACCGAGCGGCGCACCCGGACCTATCAGACGCTGTGGCTGGACCACGGGGTCGACCCGGTGGGGGCCTCCTACAGCTACCAGCTGATGCCGGGCGCCTCCCGGCAGACCGTCGCGGCCCGTGCCGCCGACCCCGGCTGGCTGTCCGTGCTCTCCAACACCGCCGCCTGCCAGGCCGTGTCCGTGCCCGCGCTCGACCTGGTGTGCGCCAACTTCTGGCAGGCCGGTGGCGTCGGGCCGCTGTCGGTCTCCGCGCCCGCGAGCGTCCTCGTACGGAGCAAAGGGGCCACGGCCACCCTCCGGGTGAGCGAGCCGCCGCGCACCGGGCAGCCCTTCGAGGTCGTCTGGAGACATCCTGTCCGGCGGGTGACCAGTGCCGATTCCTCGGTGGAGGTGCTCGCCGCCGGCCAGGAGCTGCGGCTGCGGATCACGCCCGGCACGGCGGGCGCCAGTCATCGTTGTGATGTGGCTCTCATGTGATGCCGTTGTTGGACCTCTACAACGCAGGACCCTGGTGAGCTGGCACTTCGCCTGCATAGCGGGATTGTTCTGTTCAGGGCTACCAGGAAAAAGGTCCGGAGACTGTACGGAGTCGACGGCGGGAAATTCTTGGTCGGCTTCGTAGGGTCGATGCATGACCGTTGTGGACGAAATCCCGGGTGAGCCGAGTGACGCGCGTGGCCGCGTGGCCGAGCTGCTGGCCCTGCGCGAGCAGGCCCGGCGCGGGCCGAGCGGGCGCGCCACCGAGGCGCAGCACGCCAAGGGCAAGCTGACCGCGCGCGAGCGGATCGACCTGCTCCTCGACCCGGGTTCGTTCAAGGAGGTCGAGCAGCTGCGGCGGCACCGGGCCACCGGCTTCGGCCTGGAGGCCAAGAAGCCGTACACGGACGGTGTCATCACCGGCTGGGGCACGGTCGAGGGCCGTACGGTCTTCGTCTACGCACACGACTTCCGCATCTTCGGCGGCGCCCTGGGCGAGGCCCACGCCACGAAGATCCACAAGATCATGGACATGGCCATCGCGGCCGGGGCGCCCCTGGTGTCCCTGAACGACGGCGCCGGCGCCCGTATCCAGGAGGGCGTCAGCGCCCTCGCCGGCTACGGCGGCATCTTCCAGCGCAACACGCGGGCCTCGGGTGTCATCCCGCAGATCTCCGTGATGCTCGGCCCCTGCGCGGGCGGCGCGGCCTACAGCCCGGCGCTCACCGACTTCGTCTTCATGGTCCGCGAGACCTCCCAGATGTTCATCACCGGCCCGGACGTCGTCCGCGCGGTGACCGGCGAGGAGATCACCCAGAACGGCCTCGGCGGCGCGGATGTGCACGCCGAGACCTCGGGCGTGGCGCACTTCGCGTACGACGACGAGGAGACCTGCCTGGCGGAGGTGCGCTACCTCCTGTCGATGCTCCCCTCCAACAACCGCGAGAACCCGCCGTCGCACCCCAGCGAGGACCCGGCGAACCGGCGCGGCGACGTGCTGCTCGACCTGGTGCCCGCCGACGGCAACCGCCCGTACGACATGCACAAGGTGATCGAGGAGCTCGTCGACGACGGCGACTACCTGGAGATCCACGAGCGCTGGGCCCGCAACATCATCTGCGCGCTGGCCCGGCTCGACGGCCAGGTCGTGGGCATCGTGGCCAACCAGCCGCAGTCGCTCGCGGGCGTGCTGGACATCGAGGCCTCGGAGAAGGCCGCCCGTTTCGTCCAGATGTGCGATGCTTTCAACATCCCGATCGTCACCCTTCTGGACGTGCCCGGCTTCCTGCCCGGCGTCGACCAGGAGCACGGTGGAATCATCCGGCACGGCGCGAAGCTGCTGTACGCGTACTGCAACGCCACCGTGCCCCGGATCTCGCTGATCCTGCGCAAGGCCTACGGCGGGGCGTACATCGTCATGGACTCCCAGTCCATCGGTGCCGACCTCACCTATGCCTGGCCCACCAACGAGATCGCGGTGATGGGCGCCGAAGGCGCCGCCAACGTCATCTTCCGCAAGCAGATCGCGGAGGCCGAGGACCCCGAGGCGATGCGGGTACGCATGGTCAAGGAGTACAAGGCCGAGCTGATGCACCCGTACTACGCGGCCGAGCGGGGCCTGGTCGACGACGTCATCGACCCCGCCGAGACCCGCGAGGTGCTCATCGCCTCCCTCGCGATGCTGCGCACCAAGCACGCCGACCTGCCGTCCCGCAAGCACGGCAACCCGCCTCAGTAACGAGGAGCCCGAGTGAACACCCCGACTTCTTCCCCTTCCGTCCTTCGTGTGGAGAAGGGCGAGGCGGCGCCGGAGGAGCTGGCGGCCATCACGGCCGTACTGCTCGCCCGCGCGGCCGCCCAGTCCGCCCCGGCCCCCTCGCGCGGCCGCGACACGGCCGGCTGGCGCCGCCTGGAACGCACCCCGGGCTTCCGCGCCCCGCATTCCTGGCAGGGCTAGCGCTTCGCTGGGGGCGGTGGCGGTCGTCTGCGGGCCGGTGGGGGCTGGTCGCGCCCACGCGGCGGAGCCGCACAATGTCACAGCCCCGCGCCCCTGGTGGTCGCCCCGTACCGCACGGTCATGCGCGAAGGCCCCGGCTGCTCCTCTCGGAGTGGCCGGGGCCTTTTGCTTTTAGGGGCGCGGGGAACTGCGCGACCAGCCACCCACCGGCCCGCAGACGACCCCACGCAAAGGCCCCGCCGCTCCCGCAAGGGGGAGCGACGGGGCCTTCCACGTCATACGCGCGGCAGCGCTACCGCAGCCGTGCCATCAGCGCATGCTCGACCAGCGTGATCAGCGCGCTCTTCGCGTCCGCGCGGTGGCGGGCGTCGGTGGTGATGATCGGGGTGTCGGGGCCGATCTGGAGCGCCTCGCGGACCTCGTCCGGGGTGTACGGCTGGTGTCCGTCGAAGCCGTTGAGGGCGATGACGAACGGGAGGCCGCTGTTCTCGAAGTAGTCGACGGCCGGGAAGCAGTCGGCGAGACGGCGGGTGTCGACCAGGACGACGGCGCCGATCGCGCCGCGGACCAGGTCGTCCCACATGAACCAGAACCGGTCCTGACCGGGCGTGCCGAACAGGTACAGGATCAGGTCCTGGTCGAGCGTGATGCGGCCGAAGTCCATCGCGACCGTGGTGGTCGTCTTGTCGCCCGTGTGCGTGAGGTCGTCGATGCCCGCGGAAGCGGACGTCATGACGGCCTCGGTACGCAGGGGGTTGATCTCCGAGACCGCGCCGACGAACGTGGTCTTGCCCACGCCGAAGCCGCCCGCCACCACGATCTTCGCGGAAGTAGTGGAGCGGGCAGCACCGCCGCTAGAGCTTGCGAAGTCCACTGAGCACCCTTTCGAGCAGTGTCACATCTGGCTGGCCGCCGGCGGACTCGTCGCCGCCGGGCTGGTGGATGGCGACAAGTCCGGCCTCCGCCAGGTCGGCGACGAGGATTCGGGCAACGCCGAGGGGGATGGAGAGGAGTGCCGAGATCTCGGCGACCGACTTGATCTCACGGCACAGATGGCAGATCCGCTGGTGCTCGGGCAACTGCCCTTGCAGCCGGGCGGGCTCCGCCGTGGTGTGCACCAGCGCCTCGATGGCGAGCTGGTAGCGCGGCCGGGTGCGGCCGCCGGTCATGGCGTACGGACGCACAAGCGGGTTGTGCGTGCCGCCCGCCGGGGAAGGCTGGGGGGTCTGCCGCGGCTGCACCGGCTCGATGCGGGGCTGCGGCGGCTGGTCGTACGGGCCCGGCTGGCGGTGGGGCTGCTGGTACGGGTGCTGGCCCTGGCCGCTTCTGCTGGGGGCGGAGGGAAAGTTGAACCGGTTCTGCCCGTGCTCACCCGGAGACTGCTGTCCACCGCTGTATGGGTGTCCGCCTGGGGGTGTTGTCACGTTTCCTCCTCCGACTGCCGGTCGCCCGTTCCTGTGGGACCGCGCCACCGCACCTTATGGCGCGGTGGCGAGAAACGCACTGCTTGTCTGGTAGTTGAGAACGGAAGGTTCACAACTAATTAAGGAGACTGCCCTGGAGTTCCGCGCGCAGGTCCGGGGTGAGGACGGTGCCCGCGCGGTCGACGAGGAGAGCCATCTCATAGCCCACGAGACCGATGTCGGCCTCGGGGTGGGCGAGTACGGCCAGCGAGGAGCCGTCCGAGATGGACATGATGAAGAGGAAGCCGCGCTCCATCTCCACGACCGTCTGGTTGACGGCGCCGCCCTCGAAGATCCGGGAGGCTCCCGCGGTCAGGGACGTCAGTCCGGAGGCAACAGCCGCCAGCTGATCGGCCCGGTCCCGGGGGAAGCCTTCGGACATCGCCAGCAGGAGTCCGTCGGCGGAGACCACCACCGTGTGGGACACCCCGGGGGTGTTGTCCACGAAGTTGGTGATCAACCAGTTCAGATTCTGCGCCGCCTGGCTCATCGGGCTCACACTAACGCTCCTGGTTGTAGGTGTTACTTGTGTCCGACCCCGCGCTGCGGCCCTGCTGGACGCCGCGGCGCAGGTTGCTCAACCTGCCGCGGACGTCCTCGGGAGCGCGGGAGACCTGTGGGCCGCCCTGCGGGGTCTGCTCCGCCGCACCCTCGACCAGATTGGCCTTGGGCACCCGCCGGGGAAGCCCGGAGGGGGTGACCCCGCCGGCCTTCGGCTCACGCAGCTTCTCGGCGCGCGTCCAGCGCTCGTCGTTGGTCGAACGCCAGTCGTCGGCGGGCTCGTCGGTGCCGGACGCGGCGCCGCTCGCGGCTCCGGTACCGGTGCCGTTGACGGTTCCGTTCGCGGATCCGTTCACGGTCGCGGGGCCGGTGCCGTTGACGGGCTGCCGCTGCTGCTCGGGCCGCTGCGGTTCGGACTTCTGCTGCGGCTCCTGGGCGGCGGGCTGCCAGTTCTGCTGGCCGCTGCCGCGCCTGGGCAGACCGGCGCCGGTCAGCTCGTGGGCGGAGGCCGGGGTGGGGCCCGGCCGGTCGAAGCCTACGCGCTCACGGCCGCCTCCGGGAACGTCCGGAGCAGATTCCGCTTCCTCGTTCGCCTGCTGGTAGTCGGTCCCGTAGGAATCCTGGTACGAGCCGTTCTGCTGCCACTCGCCCTGGTGGGACGGGTCGCCGTAACCGCCGTCGTACTGCGGGCCGTCGGCCGCGGGCGCCTGGTAGGCGGCCTCCGCATAACCCTGGTCCGGGTAGCCGTTCGGCTGCTGTCCGTAGGACTCCTGCGGGTACGCCTCGGGGTAGTCCCGCCCGTACTGCGGCTGTCCGTCGAACTGGTTGTCGTAGGAGGCCTGCTGCCCGTTGTAGGCGGCCTCGTCGTACTGGCCGTCGTAGGACTGCTGGTTTCCGTAGCCCTCGTCGTACGCGGCGCCCTGCTGGACACCGTCGACCTCGTCGCGGTAGAGCGGGCGGTCGCCGCCGTGCGTCTGGGCCTCCAGGGCCGCGCGGCGCTCCTCGCGCATCAGCGAGCGGTTGACCGGGTCGAGCTGGAGGGCCTCGCCCTGCTCGCCCGTCTCGTAACGCGAGTCGTCGAAGCCGAGCTCGGCGGCGGTGCGCATGGCCGGGGCCGCCGGAGCCTCGAAGTTCTGCTGCTCCGGGATGATCTGCGAGACCGTGAAGTCGTCGCCGGGCAGCGGCTCGCCACCGCCACCGTGGGTGATCGCGTCCGGGAGCATGACCAGCGAGGTGGTGCCCGCCTGCTCGCCGGAGGGGCGCAGCTGGACGCGGATGCCGTGCCGGTCGGAGAGCCGGCCGACCACGAACAGGCCCATGCGCTGCGAGACGGCGGCGTCCACGGTCGGCGGGTTCGCCAGCTTGTGGTTGATGTCCGCGAAGTCCTCGGCGGTCAGGCCGATGCCCTTGTCGTGGATCTCGATCATGACGCGGCCGTCGGGGAGACGGGTCGCGGTGACCCGGACCTTGGTCTGCGGCGAGGAGAACGTGGTGGCGTTCTCCAGGAGCTCGGCGAGCAGGTGCACGAGGTCGGTCACGGCCTGGCCGTGGATCTCGCTCTCCGGCACTCCGGTCAGCTCGATGCGCTCGTACGACTCCACCTCGGAGGAGGCCGCGCGCAGCACGTCGACCAGCGGGACCGGCTGGTTCCAGCGGCGGCCCGGCTCCTCGCCGGCGAGGACCAGGAGGTTCTCGCCGTTGCGGCGCATACGGGTCGCGAGGTGGTCCAGCTTGAAGAGGCTCTCCAGCTGGTCCGGGTCGGCCTCGTTGTTCTCCAGGTCGGTGATGAGGGTCAGCTGGCCCTCGATCAGGGACTGGTTGCGGCGCGACAGGTTGGTGAAGATCGCGTTGACGTTCCCTCGCAGCAGCGCCTGTTCGGCGGCGAGCCGGACGGCCTCGCGGTGGACCTGGTCGAAGGCGCGGGCGACCTCACCGATCTCGTCCGTGGAGGTGATCGGGATGGGCTCGACGCGGGTGTCGACCCGGCCCGGCTCGGTGCGCGAGAGCTGGTCGACGAGCATCGGCAGTCGGGTTTCGGCCACGTCGAAGGCGGCGGCGCGCAGCCGGCGCATCGAGCGGCTCATCTGGCGGGCCACCATGCCGGCCAGGATGAACGCGGCGAGCAGCGAGACCACGACGATCGCGCCGTTGATGTACGCGGAGGTCTTGGCGTCGTCGGCGATCTGGCCGGCCTCGTTCACGGCCCGGCTGACCAGGTCCTGCTCGACCTCGGTGTAACCGTCGAACTTGGCGGTGGAGGCGGCCATCCAGGCGTCGGGGGTGATGCCCTGCGCCTTGAGCTGCTTGGCGCTCTGGCCCTCGCCGATCGCGGCGGACATGGCGTTGAAGACCGAGCCGTCACGGGCCGGGGCGGCACCGATGCGCGGGCCGTCGTCGGCCTGCTGGCGCACCGCGGGAACGTCCTTGGCGGCCTGCGCGGCCTTGGCCTCCATGACCTGCTTCAGATGGAGGCTGTCCGCGTCCGTACCACCGGCGTCGAACTCGCCGAGGGCGATGAACTCCAGGTAGTTGTACGAGTTGAACGCCTTGACCTGCATCTGGAAGGTCTTGGGGTCCTCGCTCGGCCGGATGATGAGGTGCAGACCAATGGAACGCTGCAGCGACTCGGCGGCCTTGGCGAGGTCGACCGCGTACACCATGCGGCCGTAGCTGGTGATGTTGCCGGTGCCCAGACCGAGCTCGTTGGAGAACGTGCTCAGGTAGTGCGGGATCGCGGTGTAGCCCTCTTCGGTCAGCACCGGGTTCTTCGCCTCGACGCCCTTGGCGTAGGCGGTCTTGCGCAGTGCGTCGAGGTTCTTCTCGGCGTCGCGGACCTTGGCGAGGCGGCGTTGCAGGCTCGCCGTGTCCGGCATGCCCTTGACCTCGTCGTCGAACTTGGCGCGGGCCGCGTCCGAGGTGGCGACGGCCTTGGCGATGCGCTCGTCGTCGCGCTTGTTCTGGAGCAGGGGCTGAGCGGTGAGGTCACGCTCGTTGAGCAGGGCCTGGCCGTACTCCGAGGCGGCGCGCACGATCTGCGCCGTCTTCTCGGCGTCGCGCGCGTCGCGCCAGGTGGATATGGAGTTCTTGACCTCGAAGCCGCCCATGACGAGGCCGACGAGGGCGGGGATGAGGAGGATGGCGTTCAGACGGGCGGCCACCCGCCAGTTGCGCGGCGAGAACTTGCTGCGGCTCCCGGTGTCGGGACCGGCGGCCCGACCCGCGTCCTTGCCCCCGGAGGGGGTCGGCCGCTCGTCCGGCGTCGCCGCACTGCGCTGCGGCGGGGTGAAGTTGCCCCGCGCCTGCTGCGTCGCGGAGCTCGTCGTGCTTCGCCTCACTCGACCAACAACCTCTCGGCGCCGGCACCTCTCGTGGTGTGCCTTTAAATGTTCTGAGCCGTACTACTCGGGAGTTCGTCGAATTCCAGCACGCCAGGGGGGTCGGTTCCAAACAGCTGGAATCCCTGGTTCCGAGTGGCCCACGCCTCAGATAAAACGGGCATAAAGAGCGAGCCCCGTCAAAAGACGGGGCCAATGTGAGCGCAGCGACACCGTGTGAACGCGGCGGGTGGCGGTGACGGGGGAATTCTCTGTCGAAACGTTATGAACACAGGGGCGGATCGTGTCAAAGGACACAGTCCGCCCCCGTTCGTCTACGACAACTGCCGTATACGCCTGCCTACTTGAGTCGTGCCATCAGTGCGTGCTCGACCAGCGTGATCAGCGCGCTCTTCGCATCGCCGCGGTGGCGGGCGTCGGTGGTGATGATCGGGGTGTCGGGGCCGATCTGGAGCGCCTCGCGGACCTCGTCGGGCGTGTACGGCTGGTGTCCGTCGAAGCCGTTGAGGGCGATGACGAACGGGAGGCCGCTGTTCTCGAAGTAGTCGACGGCCGGGAAGCAGTCGGCGAGGCGGCGGGTGTCGACCAGGACGACGGCGCCGATCGCGCCGCGGACCAGGTCGTCCCACATGAACCAGAACCGGTCCTGACCCGGCGTACCGAACAGGTACAGGATCAGGTCCTGGTCCAGGGTGATGCGGCCGAAGTCCATGGCCACCGTGGTGGTGGTCTTGTCCCCGGTGTGGGTGAGGTCGTCGATGCCCGCGGAAGCGGACGTCATGACGGCCTCGGTGCGCAGCGGGTTGATCTCCGAGACCGCGCCGACGAACGTGGTCTTGCCCACGCCGAAGCCGCCCGCCACCACGATCTTCGCGGAGGTGGTAGACCGTCCCGCTCCGCCGCTAGAGCTTGCGAAGTCCACTGAGCACCCTTTCGAGCAGCGTCACATCCGGCGTGCCGCCGGCCTCTCCATTGCCCGGCTGGTGGATGGCCACCATGCCGGCCTCCGCCAGGTCGGCGACAAGAATCCGGGCCACGCCGAGCGGCATCTGCAGCAGCGCCGAGACCTCCGCCACCGACTTGACCTCGCGGCACAGATGGCAGATCCGCTGGTGCTCCGGGAGCAGCGTGGCCAGGTGCGCCGGGTCCGCGGTCGTGCTGACCAGCGCCTCGATGGCCAGCTGGTAGCGCGGCCGGGTCCGGCCGCCCGTCATGGCGTACGGGCGGACCAGCGGCTGGTCGCCTTCACTGTCGTAGTGCGCGTCGTGCAGCGCGCCGTACGAATCGTGTGAGGCGGGTGGCGGGGTCATGGATCCTCCGGGCGGGACAGCAGGGACAGCGAGTGTCTTCGAGCCGTCGGATGTGGCCGGTGGGGGGCGGGGCGCGGCCGGACGGTGGGTTCTGACTGAGGAGTGGGGGGCCTCAGTGGAGCAGGCTCCCCTGGAGCTCCGCTCGCAGGTCCGGGGTGAGGACGGAGCCCGCGCGGTCGACCAGGAGGGCCATCTCGTAGCCGACCAGGCCGATGTCGCACTCGGGGTGCGCGAGCACCGCCAGCGAGGAGCCGTCGGAGACGGACATGAGGAAGAGGAAGCCGCGCTCCATCTCCACCACGGTCTGGGCGACGGTGCCGCCCTCGAAGATCCGGGACGCACCCGCGGTCAGCGAGGTGAGACCGGACGCCACGGCCGCGAGCTGGTCGGCCCGGTCCCGCGGAAATCCTTCGGACATGGCAAGCAGCAGGCCGTCGGCGGAGACCACCACCGTGTGGGACACCCCGGGGGTGTTGTCCACGAAGTTGGTGATCAACCAGTTCAGATTCTGCGCCGCCTGGCTCATCTGACTCAACTATCGCTCCTGCTGGTGAGTGGGGTCCATCGAGAAACTGCCGGTCGACGGGCCGTTTCCGGCCTGCCGCCCCTGCTGGATACCCCGGCGGAGATTGGTCAGGCGGCCGCGCACGTCGTCGGGCGCACGCGAGACCTGGGGGCCTGCCTGGTTCTGCTGCTGCTGTGCGGTGCCCGCGACCAGGTTGGCACGCGGGACCCGCTTGGGCAGACCGGACGTGGTGACACCGCCGGCGGCGGGCTTGCGGGCCCGCTCGGCCTGGCGGACGAGCTCGTCGTTGGGCGACGGGCGCCAGGCGCCGTTGCCGGGCGCGCCGCCCGCGTCACGCTGGGCGGGCGCCGGACGGCGCTCGGGGTTCTGCGGAGCCGGGGCCGGACGCAGGCCCTGCGGCCCGCCCTGACCCTGGTGGGGCTGGCCCTGGTTGCCCTGGCCCTGCTGGGGGCCCGGTGCGGGCTGCCCCGGCTGCTGGCCGTTCTGACCGCCCTGGCCGTGGAACCAGTTGGTCTCCAGGGTGTCGTACAGCGGCGTACGGCCGTCACCGGCGTTCGGGGCCGGCGGCAGCGCCTCGGGCTGCGGCTGCTGCCGCTGGGGCTGCTGCGGCGCCTGGTACTGCTGCGGCTGCTGCTGGGCCTGCGGGGGGCGCGGCGCGTCGAAGTCCGGCCGGGCGAACTCCGAGGTGGCCCCGGGTCCCTGGCGGTCGTCCATCGGCGGGCGGGCGTACTGGCCGGTGTTCTGGCCGGTGCCGAGACCCTGGGCCGGGTTCTGGCCGGTGTTCTGGTCGTACGCGCCGGGGCGCTCGAACTGTCCGTTCGCCTGCGGCGACAGAGGTGTGGGGTCCTGGGCCGGGGCCTGGGCACCCTGCGGCGCGCCGAAGACGTCCGGGCGCACGAACTGGCCAGTGGACTGGGCGTCCTGGCGGCCGGGCGGCGGTCCGTCGAAGTCGGGGCGGGCGAACTCGGCCGTGGAGCCGGGGCCCTGGCGGTCGTCGAGCTGCGGCCGGGGGTACTGGCCGGTGTGCTGCTCGACCTCCTCGTGGCCGCGCGGGCCGTCCTGGGCCTGCTGCTCGTTGCCCCAGCTGGTGGCCTGCGGGCGCTGCGGGGCGCCGCCGCCGGGCAGCTCCGCGCGCGGGGTGGCGGGCGGCGGGGTCAGCGGGCGGTCGCCGCGGCGCGGGGCCGGGGGCTGCTGCTGGGCCGGGATGCCGGTGCCGGTGCCGAAGGCGCCGCCCTGGCCGAAGCCGCCCTGGTTCTGGCTGCCCTGGGGCGGCTGGCCGCCGGTGCGCGGGGGCAGTGCGGCACGGGGACCCGTACCGCCGGCCACCGCTCCGCGCGGGGCGCCCGCGCCGAGCCGGTTGCCGTTGCCGGGGCCACCGGCCGGGCCGTTGCCGAGCGCTCCGGCGAGGCCGGCGCGGGCACCGGGGCCCGGGGTCACACCGGGACGGCCGGCGCCGGGGCCCGAGGGGGACTGCGCCTGGGGGCCGCCGGGCTTGCCGGGGGCCTTCTTGCCGCCCTGGGCGACGTCGACGGGGAGCATGACGAGCGCCGTCGTACCGCCGGAGTCGGAGGGGCGCAGCTGGATGCGGATGCCGTGGCGCAGGGACAGCCGGCCGACCACGAACAGACCCATGCGGCGCGAGACCGAGACGTCCACGGTGGGCGGCGAGGCGAGCCGCTCGTTGATCGCGGCGAGGTCCTCGGGGGAGAGGCCGATGCCGGTGTCGTGGATCTCGACCAGGACGCGGCCGTCGGGCAGCGCGTGACCGGTGACGCGGACCTTGGTCTGCGGCGAGGAGAACGAGGTGGCGTTCTCGAGCAGCTCGGCGAGCAGGTGCACGAGGTCGTTGACCACCCGGCCGGCGACGTCGGTCGCGGGCACGGCGGCCAGTTCGATGCGCTCGTACTGCTCCACCTCGGAGGCCGCCGCGCGGAGCACGTCGACCAGCGGGACCGGGCGGGTCCAGCGGCGGCCGGGCTCTTCACCGGCGAGGACGAGGAGGTTCTCACCGTTACGGCGCATACGGGTGGCGAGGTGGTCGAGCTTGAAGAGCGAGGAGAGCTGGTCCGGGTCGGCCTCGCGGGACTCCAGCTCGGAGATGAGCGAGAGCTGGCGCTGGATGAGGCCCTGGGAGCGGCGCGAGAGGTTGGTGAACATCGCGTTGACGTTGCCCCGCAGCAGGGCCTGCTCGGCGGCGAGGCGGACGGCCTCGCGGTGCACGTCGTCGAAGGCCGCGGCCACCTGGCCGATCTCGTCGCGGGAGTGCACGCCGACCGACTCCACGGACGTGTCGACGTCCTGCGGGTCGGACTCGGAGAGCTGCTTGACGAGCTCGGGCAGCCGGTCCTGGGCGACCCGGGTCGCGGTGTCCTGGAGGCGCCGCAGCGAGCGGATCATGGACCGGGCCACGACGAACGCGCCGACCAGCGAGACGCCGAGGACGACGAGGATCAGGGCACCGTTGAGGATCGCGTCCCGCTGCGACTGGTCGCGCAGCTCGCGGGCCTTCTGCTCCATCTCGCCGAGCAGCGTCTGCTCGATGGTCTTCATCTGGTTGATCTTGTTGGAGTCCTGGTCGTACCAGTCGAGGTACGAGCGCTTGGTCTCCGTGGCGAGGCCGCCCTTGAGGACGCGCTGGGAGTACGCGTTGGCCGCGGTGATCTCCGAGTTGCCCTTGTCGAGCGGGGCCATCAGCTCTTCGGGGTTGCCGTGGTTGCTCTCGTAGACGATCGAGAACGACGACAGCTCCTGGCGCTCGCCGTCCTGCGCCGACTTGGCGTAGAGGCGGTCGGACTCGTTGAGCTTGCCGTTGGTGTCCTTGGTCGCGGGCAGCGCGGCGGCGATGATCGCTCGCTGGATGGAGGCGTACTCCTTGGCGGAGGAGAACGCGGCCAGCGCACGGGTCCGCTTGATCATCTCCGGGTTGGAGGTGGCCTGCGCCATGTCCTGGGAGAGGCTGAGCAGGCTGCGGATGAGGCGGCTGTAGCCCTCGACGGTCTGGGAGTTCGAGACGTCGCCCTGGTAGGCGCTCTTGCGGATGTTGTCGAGGTCCTGGAGCTGGATCGCGATGGCCGTCACGTTACGGCGGATCGACTCCAGGGCGTCGTCGTTGTCCGGGTTGTCGACGTCCTGGGTGGCCGTCATGAACGACTGCTTGACCCGGTCGGTGGTGGCCTTCGCGGTGGCGACCCGGGCGGTGCCACCGGTCTGGACCGCACCGGCCGACTTGTCGCGCTCCTCCTGGAGCGCGGCGGCCAGCTCGGTGGCCTGCTTGGTCATGTCGGTGAGCAGCTGCATGTGGTCGAGCTGCTTCATGTCGTTCATCGACTGGTTGATGCGCAGCCCGCCGAGGGTGGTCGCGGCGACCACGGGCAGGGTCAGCAGCGCGACCAGTCGGGTGGAGATGCGCCAGTTGCGCAGGGCTATTCGCGAGCCGGTGTCCACGGCGGGCTTCGGCTTGGGAGCGGCCGAGGGCTTCTCGCCGCCCGCGGCGGAACGGCCGGTGGGACCGGCGGGGCCGCCGTTGTCGTCACCGCCCGCCGAAGGGGCCGATGGGTTCTGGGGGGCCCGGGGGTTCTGGGCGTGCTGGGGCGAGGAACTGACTGATGTGGGGCCAGTCCCGCCGTGCGGCTCCTGCTCCGCCGCAGCGCTGCCATCCCTCTTGAAACGTCCCTGCACTAGCGTCGCAACCTCTGGACCAGGCGTCCCCCCGCTCTGAACGGAAGGGACGGTGTCGGCGTCGTGGGGCAAGTGTGCGCCCCATGTGTTGGTCGTGAGTGACCGGCGCTTGTTGGTCTCCCCCTCCCCGCCGCCACTCGGCGCTGCGTTGCGCCCCTGCGCGCCGGTCAGTGACCCGCGGCGGTGCCGGAATTCCAGCACAGTGCCGGATCTCCAACAAGGCCCGTGTACCGGGCTGTGACCTGAGTGACACATTGTGAGGAACCTGTCACGAGCCGTAGAAACTACGCCCGGATGAACCGGACTTTTACCCACGAGTCGCTTACGTGGGAGGAGTTACCCAGTCGCCATGATCAAGAGCGGAATGGAAGGTTCAGTGGTGCAATGTCCGTTTCCGGGGCCGAAACTGACGGGTCGTAATGTCCGGAATGTTTACCAAGTCGTGAGCAAACTCACACGATGATCGTCGCCTCTACGGCCGTTTGCCGGGAATTCGAATGTTTAGCCTGACGCTTTACAGGGATGGCCAATCCGACAACCCGGCGCCGCCGCGCGCCCCGCAACCGACAGGGTCCGAACGGCAGATGAAGACGACGATGATGATCCGCACCATAGCCAACCCCCGCCGCACCACCCTGGCGCATCTCGCGGACGCCGAGGAGATGCAGACGGAGCTCCTGCCCGAGCACCCGGTCGACCTGCCGGCCCAGACGGCCAACCCGCGCCGCACCACCCTGATGGACGCCCCGGTCCCGGCCGCCGCCCCGTAGCCCGCGGCGCGGCCCCCTCGGCCCCCGCACGCCACCGGCCCCGGCCCGTACGCCACCGGCGCACCCGCCGCCCCGGACGGCGTCCTCGAAGCGCAGGTCGCCCCCTCACCCGCGTTAGCCTGGAGCGTCAGTCTCCAGCCAGCGACCAAGTGAGGGGCGACAGCATCCCGTGCGCATCGCCAGATTCTCCATCGACGGCAATGTCGCCTTCGGCGCGGTCGAGGACACCCCGCAGGGGCCCGTGCTCGACATCATCAAGGGCATTCCGTACGCCGACTTCGAGCTCTCCGGGACCAAGGTCCCGCTGAGCAAGGTCCGGCTGCTGCCGCCGGTGCTGCCCAACAAGGTCGTGGCCATCGGCCGCAACTACGCGGAGCACGCCAAGGAGCTCGGCAACGAGGTCCCGGAGGTGCCGGTCGCCTTCTTCAAGCCCACCACCTCGGTGATCGGCTCCGGCGACGCGATCGAGTACCCCTCCTTCTCCAACGAGCTGCACCACGAGGCCGAGCTCGCCGTGGTGATCGGCCGGATGTGCCGCGAGGTCCCGAGGGAGCGCGTCAAGGACGTGATCTTCGGCTACACCTGCGCCAACGACGTCACCGCGCGCGACGCCCAGCAGCGCGAGAAGCAGTGGGCCCGGGCCAAGGGCTTCGACACCTCCTGCCCGCTCGGCCCCTGGGTGGAGACCGACATCGACCCGACGGATCTCGCGATCCAGGCGACGGTCAACGGCGAACAGCGCCAGCTGGGCCGCACGAGCGACATGATCCGCTCCATCGAGGACCTGGTCGTCCACATCACCGAGGCGATGACGCTGCTCCCCGGCGACGTCATCCTCACCGGCACCCCCGCCGGGGTCGGCCCCCTCAACGTCGGCGACGAGGTCGCCGTCACCATCGAAGGCATCGGCACTCTCACCAACAAGGTTGTCAAGCGTGGCTAGCGCACCCGGCTCTCCCGTACGCGTCCGTTTCTGTCCGTCCCCGACCGGCAACCCGCATGTCGGCCTGGTCCGCACCGCCCTGTTCAACTGGGCCTTCGCCCGGCACCACCAGGGCACCATGGTCTTCCGCATCGAGGACACCGACGCGGCGCGCGACTCGGAGGAGTCGTACAACCAGCTGCTCGACTCGCTGCGCTGGCTGGGCCTCGACTGGGACGAGGGCCCGGAGGTCGGCGGCCCGCACGCGCCCTACCGCCAGTCCCAGCGGATGGACATCTACCGGGACGTGGCCCAGAAGCTGCTCGCGGGCGGCTACGCGTACCACTGCTACTGCACCACCGAGGAGCTCGACGCGCGCCGCGACGCGGCCCGCGCCGCCGGCAAGCCGTCCGGCTACGACGGCCACTGCCGTGAGCTCTCCGCGGAGCAGAAGGCGGCGTACGAGGCGGAGGGCCGCACGGCCATCGTCCGCTTCCGGATGCCCGACGAGCCGATCACCTTCACGGACCTGGTCCGCGGCGAGCTGACCTTCACCCCGGACAACGTGCCGGACTACGGCATCGTCCGCGCCAACGGCGCCCCGCTGTACACGCTGGTCAACCCGGTCGACGACGCCCTGATGGAGATCACCCACGTCCTGCGCGGCGAGGACCTGCTCTCCTCCACCCCCCGCCAGATCGCGCTCTACAAGGCGCTGATCGAGCTGGGCGTGGCCAAGGAGACCCCGGCCTTCGGCCACCTCCCGTACGTCATGGGCGAGGGCAACAAGAAGCTCTCCAAGCGCGACCCGCAGGCCTCCTTGAACATCTACCGGGAGCGCGGCTTCCTGCCGCAGGGCCTGCTCAACTACCTCTCGCTGCTCGGCTGGTCCTTCTCGGCCGACCAGGACGTCTTCTCGATCGCCGACATGGTCGCGAAGTTCGACGTGGCGGACGTCAACGCCAACCCGGCCCGCTTCGACCTCAAGAAGGCCGAGTCGATCAACGCCGACCACATCCGCATGCTGGACGTGAAGGCGTTCACGGCCGCCTGCGAGCCGTGGCTGAGCGCCCCGCACGCCAACTGGTCGCCCGAGGAGTTCGACCGGGCCGCCTGGGAGGCCATCGCGCCGCACGCCCAGACGCGTCTGACCGTCCTCTCCGACATCACGGCCAACGTCGACTTCCTCTTCCTGAAGGAGCCGGTCGACGACGAGGCGTCCTGGACGAAGGCGATGAAGGAGGGCTCGGACGCGCTGCTGCGCACCGCCCGCGAGAAGCTGGAGGCGGCCGACTGGTCCTCCCCGGAGTCCCTCAAGGAGGCCGTCCTGGCCGCCGGCGAGGCGCACGGCCTCAAGCTCGGCAAGGCGCAGGCCCCGGTCCGCGTCGCCGTCACCGGCCGCACGGTGGGCCTGCCGCTCTTCGAGTCCCTGGAGATCCTGGGCAAGGAGAAGACGCTGACCCGCATCGACGCCGCGCTCGCGAAGCTCGCCGTTTGAGCGCTCAGCGGAACGGGGGGTGACTTCGACTGCGGGCCCGCTGTGGCCGGTCGCGCAGTTCCCCGCGCCCCTGAAGGGCGCGGGGAACCTCCGAGAGTCCACCACCTGTGACGTACGACCCGAAGGGGCGCGGCCGGACCGGCCGCGCCCCTTCGGCGTACCGTCGTGGCATGACCGTCCGCGCCGTCCTCTGGGACATCGACGACACGATCTTCGACTACGCCTCGGCCGCCCGCAGGGGCATGCATGCGCATCTGGAGACCGAGGGGCTGCCCGCCGCCTACGGGTCGATCGAGCAGGCGCTGGCGGTCTGGGACGAGCTCACCGCGTACCACTGGGCCCGGTTCGCCGCGGGGGAGACCGACTGGCCGGGGCAGCGGCGCGACCGGGTGCGCGCCTTTTTGGGCAGCGAGCTGGGCGACGCCGAGGCGGAGACCTGGTTCGAGCGGCACCTGGCCCACTACGAGGCCGCCTGGTCGCTCTTCCCGGACACCGTGCCCGCCCTGGACCTGCTCGCCGACGGCTACCGGCACGCTGTCCTCTCCAACTCCTCCCTCCACCACCAGGAGCGCAAGCTCCAGGTGCTCGGCGTACGGGACCGGTTCGAGGCCGTGGTGTGCGCGGCCGAGCTGGGGATCTCCAAGCCCGACGCCGGGGCCTTCCACGCGGCCTGCCGGGCGCTGGGGCTCGCGCCGGGGGAGGTCGCGTACGTGGGCGACCAGCCGGACATCGACGCGCGCGGCGCCGGCGAGGCCGGGCTCCTGGGCATCTGGCTGGACCGCAACCAGGTGGGCGGGCGGCCCGAACTGATCCGGATCACCGGCCTGGAGGAGCTCCCCGGCCTGCTGCGCCGCGATACCCGTTTTGGAGCGCCGGACACCTTCGGGTAATGTTCTTCCTGCGCCGAGGGGAGCGGGAAGAAAAGCCCGGAACCGACAGCGCAAGCCGAGCAAGACTCCCACCGGGGGTTGCGTTCCGGTGGCCTATGGTGTAATTGGCAGCACGACTGATTCTGGTTCAGTTAGTCTAGGTTCGAGTCCTGGTAGGCCAGCTCGCAGAGCTCATCTGCACCGCGGATTCCAGATCCGCAAAGCCCCCGTTGTGTAGCGGCCTAGCACGCTGCCCTCTCAAGGCAGTAGCGCCGGTTCGAATCCGGTCGGGGGTACAGATCCTTCCCAGGGAGGCAGTCCGGGTCGCACCCGCTGACTCTCATGCAGGATCGCTAGGGCCCCCGTTGTGTAGCGGCCTAGCACGCCGCCCTCTCAAGGCGGTAGCGCCGGTTCGAATCCGGTCGGGGGTACTGGTCTAAACCACCATGGGCTATGGTGTAATTGGCAACACTACGGTTTCTGGTACCGTCATTCTAGGTTCGAGTCCTGGTAGCCCAGCGGATCGAAGGTCGAAAGGCCCTCGGTTCAACGATCTCTCGGGATCATCACGCCCCCGTTGTGTAGCGGCCTAGCACGCCGCCCTCTCAAGGCGGTAGCGCCGGTTCGAATCCGGTCGGGGGTACGTGAACGAAGGGGCCCGGCACACACTGTGTGCCGGGCCCCTTTCGTGTACCCGGGGCCCGTGGCTCGGGCCCTGGCGGGCCCAGGGGCTCACGGCCGGACGAACCGCCGGGCCGACTCCTGCGCCTGGGCGAGGCGTCGCAGGCTGAGCAGCACCGGCTCATAGAGCACGGTCAACGCCACTGCCGCCTCGACCTGTTCGGCGGGGCTCTCGTAGCGCTCCACCAAGTCCAGGTCGGTGACGGCCGTTTGGGCGGCGGCCCGCGCGTACGGGGCCAACTCCTCGGCGCCGCAGGGGTATCCGAGCCGGGCGAGCGCGGTCACCGCCGCCAGCAGCGTGAGGTACGCGCCCGAGCTTCCCCGCGGGTCCGAGCCGCCGTACTGCCAGCCGAGCCCGTCGATCACCGCGTCCACGGAGGCGCGCGCGGCCTGCGCGTACGGGTCGTCCGGGTCGGGCTCCGGGGCGTTCGGCAGGGCCTCGACGGCGACGCCGAGCCGGGCGTGGTGGTCCAGCGAGTCGTCCTCCAGGGCCGCGAGCACGTCCTTGGCGGCGGCCACCGGGACCCGGCCCACCTGGATCAGGGCGCGCACCAGCTTGAGGCGCTGGAGGTGGGCGGTGCCGTAGTCGGCCTGGGTGGCGGTGACCCGGTCGCCGGGCGGCAGCAGCCCCTCGCGCAGGTAGTACTTGATCGTCGCCGCGGCGACCCCGCTGCGCTCGCTCAGTTCCGCCAGTCGCATCGCTCTTGCGCCCTTCCTTGGAGAGTGTCACTATCTAACCATCGGATAGCGCAACTATCCAACGCCACGTCATGGGGGACTGTCATGAGCGCGAAGCTGATCGAGGGACGGATGACCGCCGCGGCCGAGGGGGAGGTGGTGGTCTTCCTGATCGGGATGCGCATCAACCGCTTCCGCGCGCTGCGCAGTTGGCTGCCGGTGACATCCGCGATGCCGCGCATGCTGAAGGAGCTCGTCAAGGAGGAGGGCAGCGGCCTGCTCGGCTTCCAGCCGGTCCTCGCCGGGCCGCGCACGCTGGCGGTGGTGCAGTACTGGGAGTCCAAGGAGAAGCTCCTCGCGTACGCCTCCGCCCAGGACAAGGAGCACCGCCCGGCCTGGGCGGCCTTCAACCGCCGGGCCCGCGGGGCGAAGGGCGCGGTGGGCATCTGGCACGAGACGTACGTGGTCCCGGCCGGGTCGTACGAGTCGGTGTACGTGGGGATGCCGGCGTTCGGTCTTGGCGGGGCGACGGGGGTGGTGCCGGTGGGGCGGCGGGGGGACCGCGCTGCGGACCGCCTCGCGGCGAGCTGAACGTCTGGGCCCGGCCTCTGTCTGCGGGTGTGTGGTGGGTTGCTCGCGCAGTTCCCCGCGCCCCTTCTCCGCCCGGTCTTTGTCTGCGGGCCGGTGGCGGGCTGGTCGCGCAGTTCCCCGCGCCCCTGAAAGCCTGTGGCTGAGCTGGTTTCTCCGCCTGCGGCCGACCCCCTAGGGGCGCGGGGAACTGCGCGAGAAGAGGCCACGGTCCGCAGACGGGCGCGGGTTTTCGGGGTGCGGAGTATCGCCCGTACGAGCCGGACTACCTAGGGGCGCGGGGAACTGCGCGAGAAGAGGCCACGGTCCGCAGGCGAGCGAGGGTTTTCAGGGTGCGGAGTACCGCCCGTACGGGCCGGACTACCTAGGGGCGCGGGGAACTGCGCGATCAGCCGCCCACCGGGCCGCAGACGAAGGCCGGGCCAAGGCGGCGGCGCGGCCAGCCCCCGCCGGGCCGCAGGTGAAGTCCGGGCACAAGATGGCCCACCGCTGCGGCGTTGGAGCGGTGGGCCGGGGTTGGGTCAGCCGTTGCGGCGGAGGGCCTCGGAGAGGCGCGCGGCGGCGTCGATGACCGCCTGGGCGTGCATACGGCCGGGATGGCGGGTCAGGCGCTCGATCGGCCCGGAGACCGAGACGGCCGCCACCACCCGGTTCGACGGCCCCCGCACCGGCGCCGACACCGAGGCCACCCCCGGCTCGCGCTCGCCGATCGACTGGGCCCAGCCCCGGCGCCGTACACCCGACAGGGCCGTCGCCGTGAAGCGCGCGCCCTGGAGCCCCCGGTGCAGCCGCTCCGGCTCCTCCCAGGCCATCAGGATCTGGGCGGAGGAGCCCGCCTTCATGGTCAGGGTCGAGCCGACCGGCACGGTGTCCCGCAGGCCGGACAGCCGCTCGGCCGCCGCCACACAGATCCGCATGTCTCCCTGACGGCGGTAGAGCTGCGCGCTCTCGCCCGTCACATCGCGCAGATGCGTGAGCACGGGCCCCGCCGTGGCCAGCAGGCGGTCCTCGCCGGCCGCGGCCGCGAGCTCCGCGAGCCGGGGGCCGAGGATGAACCGGCCCTGCATGTCCCTCGCCACCATCCGGTGGTGTTCCAGTGCCACGGCAAGGCGGTGTGCCGTGGGTCGTGCGAGCCCGGTGGCCGCGACCAACCCCGCGAGGGTGGCCGGACCGGACTCCAGGGCGCTCAGGACGAGAGCCGCCTTGTCGAGAACGCCGACGCCGCTAGAGTTGTCCATGAAACGATACTCGCGTCTCACTCTGTGAAACGCAAGTTCAATTTTCTCCGGAACTTGCGACCCTGTACTTGGCGGTCCGCACAACGGCCGCAGCCACCGTCCGGCCCCGGGCCCGGCGGTGCACCCGGTCTCTATTTGGGCCGGCGACGACGTCGGCCGGAGGGAAAGCGATGGGTAGGACACTCGCGGAGAAGGTCTGGGACGACCATGTCGTCAGGCGCGCCGAGGGCGAGCCCGACCTCCTCTACATCGATCTGCACCTGCTGCACGAGGTGACCAGCCCGCAGGCCTTCGACGGGCTGCGCAAGAGCGGCCGCCCGGTGCGCCGGCTCGACCTCACCATCGCGACCGAGGACCACAACACCCCGACCCTCGACATCGACAAGCCCATCGCGGACCCGGTCTCCCGGGCCCAGCTGGAGACGCTGCGCAAGAACTGCGCCGAGTTCGGCGTGCGGCTGCACCCGCTCGGCGACGTCGAGCAGGGCGTCGTCCACGTGGTGGGACCGCAGCTGGGCCTGACCCAGCCCGGCACCACCGTGGTCTGCGGCGACTCGCACACCTCCACGCACGGCGCCTTCGGGGCCCTGGCGTTCGGGATCGGCACCTCACAGGTAGAGCATGTGCTCGCCACCCAGACCCTGCCACTGGCGCCGTTCAAGACCATGGCCATCACCGTCGAGGGCGAGCTGCCCGACGGCGTCACCGCCAAGGACCTGATCCTGGCCATCATCGCCAGGATCGGCACCGGCGGCGGCCAGGGCTACGTCCTGGAGTACCGCGGCCCGGCCATCGAGAAGCTCTCGATGGAGGCCCGGATGACCATCTGCAACATGTCGATCGAGGCCGGCGCCCGGGCGGGCATGATCGCCCCGGACCGCACCACGTTCGACTACCTGAAGGGCCGTGCGCACGCCCCCGAGGGCGCGGACTGGGACGCGGCGGTCGCGTACTGGCAGACCCTGAAGACGGACGAGGACGCGGTCTTCGACGCCGAGGTGGTCATCGACGCCTGCGCGCTCTCGCCGTTCGTCACCTGGGGCACCAACCCGGGCCAGGGCGCCCCGCTTTCGGCGTCCGTCCCCGACCCGGCTTCGTACGAAGACGCTTCGGAGCGCCTGGCCGCCGAAAAGGCCCTGGAGTACATGGGGTTGAGCGCGGGCCAGCCGCTGCGGGCCATCGACGTCGACACCGTCTTCGTAGGTTCGTGCACCAACGGCCGCATCGAGGACCTGCGCTCGGCCGCCTCGGTCCTGGAGGGCCGCAAAGTCGCCGACGGCGTACGGATGCTGGTCGTGCCGGGCTCGGTGCGGGTCGCCCTCCAGGCCGTCGAGGAGGGCCTGGACAAGGTCTTCACCGCCGCCGGCGCCGAATGGCGGCACGCGGGCTGCTCGATGTGCCTGGGCATGAACCCGGACCAGCTGGCCCCGGGCGAGCGCTCCGCCTCCACCTCCAACCGCAACTTCGAGGGCAGGCAGGGCAAGGGCGGCCGCACCCATCTGGTGTCGCCGCAGGTCGCCGCCGCGACGGCGGTTCTCGGCCACCTGGCGTCCCCCGCCGACCTGTCCGACGCCCGTACGCCCGCTGGAGTCTGATCAGCCATGGAAGCTTTCACCACGCACACCGGCCGGGCCGTCCCGCTGCGCCGCTCCAACGTCGACACCGACCAGATCATCCCGGCCCACTGGCTGAAGAAGGTCACCCGGGACGGCTTCGAGGACGGTCTGTTCGAGGCCTGGCGCAAGGACCCCGAGTTCGTCCTGAACAAGCCCGAGCGCCAGGGGGCGTCGGTGCTGGTCGCGGGCCCCGACTTCGGTACGGGATCGTCGCGCGAGCACGCCGTCTGGGCGCTCCAGAACTACGGCTTCAAAACCGTGATCTCGTCCCGGTTCGCCGATATCTTCCGGGGCAACTCGCTCAAGAACGGCCTGCTCACCGTGGTTCTCGACCAGAAAGTCGTGGACGCGCTCTGGGAGCTGACGGAGCGCGACCCGAACGCCGAGATCACCGTTGACCTCCAGGACCGCCAAGTGCGCGCCGACGGCGTCACGGCGGCCTTCGAACTCGACGAGAACGCCCGCTGGCGGCTGCTGAACGGCCTGGACGACATCAGCATCACCCTCCAGAACGAGGCGGACATCGCCGCGTACGAGGCGCAGCGGCCCTCCTACAAGCCCAGCACCTCGCTGGTCTGACGCCGGGACACCGCCTCTTGGGCGGGCCCCGGGCAGTCTTTCGGCCCAACACGCCCCCTGTCTTTCGGGACAGGGGGCGTGTTGCGTTGCGGGGTGTCAGGGTGGCGTCAACTAGCCTAGGCTGCACAGCAGATGGCCGGATTGGGTCTTGCGCAACCGGTGGCCGTAGGGAGGCCGGAAACCGCCCGGAATCCCTCAGTTGCCCCCGCCGGAGGCGACAACTCGCCCCAGATGGCACAATCGGCGCATGGAACGCGACAGCCAACTCGAGCTCTACCGGGTCGTCGCGGACCGACTGAAAGAAGCGCACACAGTGGTGCGCGAACTGCAAGTCCCGGAGGGCGTACGGATGGCGCTGTCCCGGAAGCTGCTGGTCATCACAGCGGCTGCCAAACACGATCTCGCCGATGCGGCAAGGCGTCTGGACCGGTTGATGAAGGACCTCGAAGAGGGCCGATTCCCCGAAGACGACTGAGTCACAAGGAGTTCGGTGAAGCCGACTTCGTTGCGGCACTAGGGTGATTAGCCCGTTTCGTGTTTGATTTGCGGTATATATCTGCCTAACGTGCGAAAAAGCCAGAACAGATTCGTTCCGGCAATGTCTCCGAAGGGGAAGACGTGAACAAGGCGCAGCTCGTAGAAGCGATTGCCGACAAGCTCGGCGGCCGTCAGCAGGCCGCGGACGCCGTGGACGCGGTTCTGGACGCGGTCGTCCGGGCCGTCGTCGCCGGCGACCGGGTCTCGGTCACCGGTTTCGGTTCGTTCGAGAAGGTCGACCGCCCGGCCCGTTACGCCCGCAACCCGCAGACGGGTGAGCGCGTGCGGGTCAAGAAGACCTCGGTTCCGCGCTTCCGTGCGGGTCAGGGCTTCAAGGACCTGGTCAGCGGCTCGAAGAAGCTCCCCAAGGGCGACGAGGTCGCCGTGAAGAAGGCGCCGAAGGGCAGCCTCTCCGGCGGCACCTCCAGCCGGAGCACGGTCAAGAAGGCCGCGGCGAAGAAGGCCACCGCCGCGAAGAAGACGACCGCCGCCAAGAAGACCACGGCGAAGAAGACGACCGCCGCCGCCAAGAAGACCACGGCGGCCGCGAAGAAGACCACGGCCACGAAGAAGGCCACCCCCGCCAAGAAGACCACCGCCACCGCGAAGAAGGCGGCCCCGGCCAAGAAGGCCACCACCGCCAAGAAGGCGACGGCCAAGAAGACCGCGCCCGCGAAGAAGACCGTCGCGAAGAAGGCGCCCGCCAAGAAGGTCACCGCGCGCAAGACCACCGCCAAGAAGACGACTGCCCGCAAGAAGTAGGCACCGCCGGACGGCTCACGCGCCGGGCCGGGCTCCCCTCGGGGAGCCCGGCCCGCGGCGCGTCCGAGGCGTTTTACGGACCTCAGAACGTCTGCAGCGTCACCAGGGTGATCCGCCGGGACGCGCCCTCGCCCTCCGTCTCGATGCGGACCCGCTGGCCCACCCGCAGCAGCCGCAGCCCGCCCGCGTCGAAGGCCTCGGCCCCGAACTCCACCGGGGTCCCGTCGTCGAGCAGCACACTGCCGCTGCGGGTCTCGAAGTCGTATGTGTACGCGGTCGCCTGCATGGACCGAACCTTAGTACCCGGGTACGACATCGACAGCGCCCCGCAGCGCCGCCGTGGCCGGGCCCGTGCCCAGGGACAGCACGATCCGCAGGTCCGCGCCGGTGTCCACGTCACGGCGTACCGAGTCCACCCCGGTCAGCAGGATTTCCGTCGCCCCGGAGGCCGAATGCGCGGCCCGCGAGGGGCCGCCGAATGCCGGCGCCAAATCCACTCCAGGCCCGGCCGAAAGGAAAGTCGTGCCGATTCCGGCCGCGTCGGCCAGAAATGCGCGCGAAAATACGGAGGCGGCATCCAGTACCCGGCCCAATTCCACCGGCCGCAGCGCGGGCAGATCCGCGTTCAGGGCCGCCACCGCCGCCCCGGGGCGCCGCGCCCGTACCGTACGGGCCCCGTGCGCGAGGGCGGCGTTGAGGCCGGCGCCCGGGCGGTCCGCGACGACGCGGGCGCCCAGCGCCGCCAGCTCCGCGCCCGCCAGCGGGTCGTCCGTGACGACCGCCACATCCCGTACCGCCGGGCAGCCGAGCGCCGCCCCCACGGTGTCCAGGGCGAACGCCAGAGCGAGCCGGGGTCGCAACTCCGTGCCGACGGCCGCCGCGAGCCTGCTCTTCGCCAGCGCCAACGGCTTCAGCGGCACGACCAGGGACCAGCGGCCCGGTGGTGCGGTGTTCGTGGCGTCCCCCTCGTCCTCGTCGCTCCCCGCCCGTCGAACGCATAGTCGCTGGACAGGACGGGAGTCATTGTCACCCGGCCAGGAGCGGTCGCCCCACGGTCGAGGCGTACGGTGTTCTCGACAGACCGGAGGGCCGGGGCGACACTTGCTCCCTGCGTGAGTCGCGCAGTGGTCGACAGTGGTCTGTCCTAGAGGAAGGTGCTCCGAGTGTCCCGCCGCAGAATCGGCTTCTGGTACCGCCTGGCGGCGGTCATCGCCAAACCTCCACTGGTGGTGCTTTTCAAGCGGGACTGGCACGGAATGGAGAACATTCCGGCGGACGGCGGCTTTATCACCGCCATCAATCACAACTCGTATCTCGACATGTTCTCCTACGGGCACTTCCAGTACAACACCGGACGGGTGCCCCGGTTCCTCGCCAAGGCCGCGCTCTTCAAGGCGCCCGGCGTGGGGCTGCTGCTGCGCGGCACCGGGCAGATTCCCGTCTACCGCGAGTCCTCCAACGCCTTCGGCGCCTTCCGGGCCGCCGTCGAGGCGATCGAGCGGGGCGAGTGCGTGGCGTTCTACCCCGAGGGCACCCTCACCCGCGACCCCGGTATGTGGCCGATGACCGCCAAGACCGGTGTCGCGCGCGCCGCGCTCCAGACGAAGGCGCCGGTCATCCCGGTCGCCCAGTGGGGCGCCAACTTGGCGATGCCGCCCTACGCCAAGGAGAAGAAGGTCCGCCTCTTCCCCCGCAAGACCCTCCAGGTGAAGGCCGGTCCGCCGGTCGACCTCGACCGCTTCTACGACAAGGAGCCCACGCCCGAGGTGCTGCGCGAGGCGACCGAGGCCATCATGGCCGCGATCACCCGCCAGCTGGAGGAGATCCGGGGCGAGAGCGCCCCCGCCAAGCCGTACGATCCGCGCGAAGTCCGCGCACGGCAGCGCCGCAAGGCCGCCGGGGAGGGCACCAAGTGACGCACGCCGCCACCAAGGCAGCAGTATTCGGCACCGGCTCCTGGGGTACGGCGTTCGCCATGGTCCTCGCCGACGCGGGCTGCGAGGTGACCCTCTGGGGCCGCCGCCCCGAACTCGCCGAGGCGATCAACACCACCCGCGCCAACCCGGACTACCTGCCGGGCATCGAACTGCCCGCGGCGGTACGGGCGACCACCGACCCGGCCGAGGCCGCCGGGGGCGCCGACTTCACGGTCCTCGCGGTGCCCTCGCAGACCCTGCGCGGCAACCTCGCCGCCTGGGCGCCGCTGCTCGCCCCCGACACCGTGCTCGTCTCCCTGATGAAGGGCGTCGAACTCGGCACCGCCAAGCGGATGAGCGAGGTGATCGAGGAGGTCGCCAAGGTCTCCGCCGATCGCGTCGCCGTGGTCACCGGCCCCAACCTCGCCAAGGAGATCGCCCAGCGCCGGCCCGCCGCCGCCGTGGTCGCCTGCCGCGACGAGGCCGTGGCCCAGCGCCTCCAGGCCGCCTGCCACACCCCGTACTTCCGCCCGTACACCAACACCGACGTCGTCGGCTGCGAGCTCGGCGGGGCGGTCAAGAACGTGATCGGGCTCGCCGTCGGCATCGCCGACGGCATGGGCCTGGGCGACAACGCCAAGGGCTCCCTCATCACCCGGGGCCTGGCCGAGACCACCCGGCTCGGCCTCGCCATGGGCGCCGACCCGCTGACCTTCTCCGGCCTCGCGGGCCTCGGCGACCTCGTCGCCACCTGCTCCTCGCCGCTGTCGCGCAACCACACCTTCGGCACCAACCTCGGCAAGGGCATGACGCTCCAGGAGACCATCGCGGTCACCCGGCAGACCGCCGAGGGTGTCAAGTCCTGCGAGTCCGTGCTGGATCTGGCCCGCCGCCACGGCGTCGACATGCCCATCACCGAGACCGTCGTCGGGATCGTCCACGAGGGCAAGCCGCCGGTGGTCGCGCTCAAGGAGCTGATGTCGCGCAGCGCCAAGCCCGAGCGGCGCTGAATCCCGCGAGTCGAACGGGTACGCTCATCGCGATATGAGCAGCGAGAACCTCCCCCAGAGCCCTGAATCGAGCACCCAGCAGCCGCGCAAGCCGCGGGTGGCCGTCGTGTTCGGCGGCCGCAGCTCCGAGCACGGCATCTCGGTCGTCACCGCCGGTGCCGTGCTGCGCGCCATCGACCGTACGAAGTACGACGTGCTGCCCATCGGCATCACGACGGACGGCCGCTGGGCGCTCACCGCCGACGAGCCGGACCGGATGGCCATCGCCGACCGCAAGGTGCCCTCCGTGGCCGAGCTCGCCGAGTCCGCCGAGGGCGGCGTCGTGCTCCCGGTCGACCCGGGCAACCGCGAGGTCGTCTACAGTGAGCCCGGCCAGGTGCCCAAGGCGCTGGGCGAGGTCGACGTCGTCTTCCCGGTGCTGCACGGCCCGTACGGCGAGGACGGCACCCTCCAGGGCCTTTTGGAGCTCTCCGGCGTCCCCTACGTCGGCTCGGGCGTGCTCGCCTCGGCCGTCGGCCAGGACAAGGACTACATGAAGCGGGTGTTCACCTCGTTCGGGCTGCCGGTCGGCCCGTACCTGGTGGTCCGCCCGCGCGAGTGGGAGCAGGACGAGCAGGGCGCCCGCAAGCGGATCGCCGCGTTCGCGGGGGAGCACGGCTGGCCGCTGTTCATCAAGCCGGCCCGGGCGGGCTCCTCCTTCGGCATCACCAAGGTCGACTCCTTCGACGGCCTGGACGAGGCCATCGAGGAGGCCCGGCGCCACGACCCCAAGTTCCTGGTGGAGTCGCTGCTGCGCGGCCGGGAGATCGAGTGCGGCGTCCTGGAGTTCGAGGACGGGCCGCGCGCGAGCGTGCCCGCCGAGATCCCGCCGGTCAGCGACCACGCGTTCTACGACTTCGAGGCCAAGTACATCGACTCGGCGGACGGGATCGTGCCCGCGCCGATCGGCGCCGAGGCCACCGTCGAGGTGCGCCGGCTCGCCGTGGAGGCGTTCGAGGCCGCGTCCTGCGAGGGGCTGGTCCGGGCGGACTTCTTCCTCCAGGAGAACGGCGAGTTCGTGATCAACGAGATCAACACGATGCCGGGCTTCACCCCGATCTCGATGTACCCGCGGATGTGGGAGGCGACGGGCGTGGACTACGCGGAGCTGGTGGAGGCCCTCATCGAGGCGGCGCTGCGCCGGTCGACGGGCCTGCGCTAGCGGGCACCCCACCCCGCTCGGCACACGGCTACAGGCTCTCCGGAACCGTCTTCTTGACGGGCCCGGAGAGCCCGGTCAGCCATCCGATGTCGCCGGCCGGCCTGTCGCCGTCCGTCCGCATCGTCACCTCCACGTACGCCTTGCGATAGGTCGTAGTGAAGCGGAAGCCGCCCTTCAACTGCTCCAGGAGCCAGTTGACGCCGTCCACGGTCACCCCGTCCGCCTCGGGATCGTTCATCTTCTCCGGCCGGTCGATCCCGCAGCGCAGTACGATCCCGTCGTCGCCCCACCCGGCGGTCAGCTCCGACGCCGGGCTGGGATCATTCCGCTTGAGCCCGTCCAGCTTCCGGGGCAGTGCCTTGTGCAGTGCCCCGCAGAGCGCGGCGGTCTCCTTCGGCGGGCTGGGAACCGTGATCGTCGCCTTCGCGTCCGTGGAGGAGCAGCCCGCGGCGGCCAGCAGGGCGAGGGCGGCTGCGGGCACGAGGAGGGACCGGCGGCGAGAGGAAGTCACCGGCCAAGGGTAAGCGGGGGCTACAGATGAACCACCGGGCAGGTCAGGGTGCGGGTGATCCCGTCCACCTGCTGGACCTTGGCGACCACCATGCGGCCCAGCTCGTCGACCGTGTCCGCCTGGGCGCGCACGATCACGTCGTACGGCCCGGTGACGTCCTCGGCCTGGATCACCCCCGGAATCTTTGCGATGGTCTCGGCGACGGTCGACGCCTTGCCCACCTCGGTCTGGATGAGGATGTACGCCTGTACCACGGAACCTCCAGGGCGGCCACGAGGATCATGTCCCCTCCCTACGGCGGGGAGGCCCAAGGGGGGAAGAAAGAGACGCCACGGTATCGCGTCGCCGTGCGCCCGGGGGAGTACCGCGCAGGCGCGGGCGCTCGCACATCCGCGTGCGCGCGGCAGAAGTTGACGTATGTGTTGACGGTACCCACCGAGGTGACGGCTCGCGACCGCGAGCGCGCCGGGTACCGAGGGGTACGAGGATGAGAGGTGGCACGGTGAAAGGCACTGTGGGCGAGTTGGGGGAGTTCGGGCTCATCAGGGAGCTGACCTCCCGGCTCACCTCGACCCCCGCGGTACGGATCGGCCCCGGCGACGACGCCGCGGTCGTGACCGCACCCGACCGCAGGGTGGTGGCGAGCACGGACATCCTCCTGGAGGGCCGCCACTTCCGGCGCGACTGGTCGACCGCGTACGACGTGGGGCGCAAGGCCGCCGCGCAGAACTTGGCCGATATCGCCGCCATGGGCGCCGTCCCGACGGCGCTGCTGCTCGGGCTGGTCGTCCCGGCCGAGCTCCCGGCCACCTGGCCGGTCGAGCTGATGGACGGGATCCGCGACGAGTGCCAGGTCGCGGGGGCGGCCGTGGTGGGCGGCGACGTCGTGCGGGGCGACACCATCACCGTGTCCATCACCGCCCTCGGCGACCTGCGCAACCACGAGCCGGTGACCCGCGGCGGCGCGCAGCCCGGCGACGTGGTCGCGGTGACGGGCTGGCTGGGCTGGTCGGCGGCGGGCTACGCGGTCCTCTCGCGCGGCTTCCGCTCGCCGCGCGCCTTCGTGGAGGCGCACCGCCGCCCGGAGCCGCCGTACCACGCGGGCCCCGCCGCGGCCGGGCTCGGCGCCACCGCCATGACGGACGTCAGCGACGGCCTGGTGGCGGACCTGGGGCACATCGCGGAGGCCAGCAAGGTCCGTATCGACCTGCGCTCCGGCCTGATCGACATCCCGACGCAGATGAACGACATCGGCCAGGCGGTCGGCGTCGACCCGCTCCAGTGGGTGCTGACCGGGGGAGAGGACCACGCGATCGTCGCGACCTTCCCGCCGGACGTGAAGCTGCCCGCCCGCTGGAAGGTGATCGGCGAGGTCCTCAACCCCTCGGCGCTTCCCCAGGTGACGGTGGACGGCGCCCCCTGGACCGCCAAGGGCGGCTGGGACCACTTCGGGGACCCGGAGTGAACGCCGCGCCGCCCCGGGTGCTGACCGTCGCCGGTTCCGACTCCGGCGGCGGCGCGGGCGTCCAGGCCGACCTCAAGACGATGCTGGCCCTGGGCGTCCACGGGATGAGCGTGATCACCGCGGTGACCGCGCAGAACTCGCTGGGCGTCCAGGGCGCCTGGGAGCTGCCCGTGGAGGCGGTCCGGGCGCAGTACCGCTCGGTGGTCGACGACATCGGCGTCCAGGCGGTGAAGACGGGGATGCTCTCCTCGTCCGCCCTGGTGGAGACGGTGGCCGAGCTCCTGGCCCGGACGGACGCACCCGTGGTCGTGGACCCGGTGGGCGTCTCCAAGCACGGCGACGCGCTGCTCGCCGCCGAGGCCCTGGACGCGGTACGCCACCGGCTCCTGCCCACCGCGACCGTGGCCACCCCCAACCTGGACGAGGTGGCGCAGCTCACGGGCGTACGGGTGGAGGACGAGGCCGGGATGCGCCGGGCGGCGTCCGAGATCCTGGCCTTCGGCCCCCGCTGGGCCCTGATCAAGGGCGGCCACTACCCGGGCGACGCGCTCGACCTCCTGACCGACGGCGAGGAGGAGCACTGGCTCCGGGCCCCGCGCCACGACAACACCCACACCCACGGCACGGGCTGCACCCTGGCCTCGGCGGTGGCCTCGGGCCTGGCGAAGGGACTCCGGGTCCCGGAGGCGGTGAGGCAGGCGAAGGAGTACGTGACGGGCGCGATCGGGACGGGCTTCGCGCTGGGGGCGGGGATCGGCCCGGTGGACCATTTCTGGCGGCACCGCACGCCATAGGGGCACGGGCTCGGCCTGATGGATCATTCCTGGGCGGCCCGCACCTCCTAGGGGCGCGGGGAACTGCGCGACCAGCCCCTCACCGGCCCGCAGGCGAACGGACACGGCAAAAAGCCGGCCCACCGAGGTGGACCGGCTTTTCAAGGCAACCGCAGGGGCTGCGCTACGACGAAACGTCGCGTGTTAGCGCGAGACCTTGCCGGCCTTGATGCACGAGGTGCAGACGTTGAGCCGCTTCGGCGTCCGACCGACCACGGCACGCACACGCTGGATGTTCGGGTTCCAGCGACGAGACGTACGGCGGTGCGAGTGCGAAATGTTGTTGCCGAAGCCCGGCCCCTTGCCGCAGACGTCGCAGTTGGCAGCCACGGGTCACTCCAAAGACTTCAGATGCACTTACAGTGAAATCCGGCGCACCGGAATCAGAGATCTGAAGTGGCTTGCCGGGGGAATGGCCCGACTCTCGCCGGGCAACCGAAGCAGCATACAACGGCTGCTCCCGAGATACGAAACTACCATGACCGCCGCCGCACCCCGCCCCGGCCCCGAGCCCCGCCCCGGGTCTACCCTGCTGCTGGCCCGCAGCTCACCGGCCGCCCAAGGAGGACACCAGGTGCCGCAGACTCTCGACGCCGTCGCGGTACGCACCTGGTGCTCGCTGGCCCTGGACGGGCTCGGCCGGGACCGCGAGGGGATCGACGCGGTGAACGTCTACCCCGTCGCGGACGGGGACACCGGCACCAACCTCTATCTGACCGTGGAGTCCGCCCACCAGGCGGTCGAGGCGGTCTTCGCCGCGTACACGGGCCTGCCGCGGACGGAGCTGCCGGGCACGCAGACGCCGGGCACGCAGACGTCGGGCACGGAGCTGCCGGGAACACAGACGCCGGAGACGGCCGACGTCATACGGGCCATGGCCCACGGCGCCCTCATCGGCGCCCGCGGCAACTCCGGCACGATCCTCTCCCAGCTGCTGCGCGGCATGGCCGAGGTCCTCACCGAGCGCGGCACGGACCTCGCCGGCGCCCTGCGCAGAGCGGCCGAGTCGGCGTACGAGGCGGTCGCGCACCCGGTCGAGGGCACGGTTTTGACGGTGGCGACGGCCGCGGCCGAGGCGGCCGGGACGGCGGCCGGGAAGGCGCCCGGCGACGCGGCGGCCGTGGCGAGCGCGGCCTACGCGGGCGCCCGCAGGGCCCTGGAGGAGACCCCCGGCCAGCTCGCGGTACTGGGCCGCGCCGGGGTCGTGGACGCGGGCGGCTGGGGGCTGGTGACCGTCCTGGGGGCGCTGGCGCAGACACTCTCCGGCGAGGTCCCGGCCGTACGGCACGAGGCGCACCCGCCGCTCGACCCGCACAGCTGCCCCGCCGACCGGGCGGAGGGCGCCGGGCCCGCCTTCGAGGTGATCTACCTCCTGGAGGCCGGCGACGAGGCCGTGGCCCGGCTGCGGGGCCGGCTGGACGCGCTGGGGGACTCCCTGGTGGTGGTCGGCGGCGACGGGCTGTGGAACGTCCACGTCCATGTGGACGACGCGGGCGCGGCCGTCGAGGCGGGCGTGGAGGCCGGGCGGCCGTACCGGATCCGCATCACCCACTTCGGCGCCCAGCCCGAGCCGCGCGAGCAGGTCCAGCGGGCCGTCGTCGCCGTGGTGCCCGGCGAGGGCCTGGCCGGGCTGTGCGCCGAGGCCGGGGCGACCTCGGTCCTGGCCCGGCCCGGCGAGCCCCCGGCCAGCGGCGAGCTGGTCGACGCGATCCGCCGCGCCCACGCGCGCGAGGTCGTCCTGCTGCCCAACGACGCCGAGCTGCGCCACACCGCCGCGGTGGCCGTGGAACAGGCGCGCGCCGAGGGCGTACGGGTCGCCCTGATCCCCACCCGCGCCGCCGTCCAGGGCCTCGCCGCGCTCGCGGTGCACGCCCCGGACCGCCGCTTCGACGAGGACGTGGTGGCGATGACGGCGGCGGCCGGCGCCACCCGGTACGCCGAACTGGCCGTCGCCGAGCGGCAGTCGTGGACCACGGCGGGCATCTGCCAGGCCGGGGACGTGCTGGGCCTCATCGACGGCGACGTGGCCGTGATCGGGCAGGACCTGGCCGGTACGGCGAAGGCGGTCCTGGACCGGATGCTGGCGGCGGGCGGCGAGCTGGTCACGCTGGTGCTGGCCGCCGGCACCCCGGCGGACCTGGCGCCCGGCGTCGAGGCCCATGTCCGCGAGGCCCATCTGGCGGTCGACACGGTCGTCTACGACGGCGGCAACCAGGGTTCCCCGCTGCTGATCGGCGTCGAGTAGCCGCTCGCGCGCCCGGGGGTCCTGCGGGATGTCAGTGGCGTGGTGTGCAATGGATCGCGTGCCTGCGCTCGAAGAACCACTGAAGAAGCTGCTCGGCGGACCCACCGCGAAGGTGATGGCCGAGCAGCTCGACCTGCACACGGTCGGCGACCTCCTGCACCACTACCCGCGGCGGTACGAGGAGCGCGGCCAGCTCACCAAGCTGGCCGAGCTGCCCCTCGACGAGGACGTCACGGTCGTGGCCCAGGTGGCGGACGCGCGCGTGCACACGTTCAACGGCGGCCGGGGCCAGCGCCTGGAGATCACCATCACCGACGGCAGCGGCCGTCTCCAACTGGTCTTCTTCGGCCGCGGCATCCACAAGCCGCACAAGGATCTGCCGCCCGGCAGCCGCGCGATGTTCGCGGGCAAGGTGTCGATGTTCAACCGCCGCCTCCAGCTCGCCCACCCCACGTACGCGAAGCTGGGCGCCGACAGCGACGAGGACGGCGAGACGGTCGACTCCTGGGCGGGCGCGCTCATCCCGATCTACCCCGCCTGCAAGGGCCTGGAGTCCTGGAAGATCGCCAAGGCGGTCGACGCGGTGCTGCCCAGCGCCCAGGAGGCCGTCGACCCGCTGCCCCCGTCGCTGCGCGAGGGCCGCGGCTTCGTCCCGCTGCCCGAGGCGCTGCTCAAGGTCCACCGCCCGCACACCAAGGACGACGTGGAGCAGGCCCGCCAGCGGTTGAAGTGGGACGAGGCGTTCGTCCTCCAGGTGGCACTGGCCCGGCGGCGGTACGCGGACGCCCAACTGCCCGCCGTGGCGCGCCGGCCCGCCCCCGGCGGCCTCCTCGACGCCTTCGACGCCAAGCTGCCCTTCACCCTCACCGAGGGCCAGCGACACGTCTCCGAGGAGATCTTCGACGACCTGGCGACCGAGCACCCGATGCACCGGCTGCTCCAGGGCGAGGTCGGCTCGGGCAAGACGATGGTCGCCCTGCGCGCGATGCTCGCCGTGGTCGACTCCGGGGGCCAGGCCGCGATGCTCGCCCCCACCGAGGTCCTGGCCCAGCAGCACCACCGGTCCATCACGGAGATGATGGGCGAGCTCGCCGAGGGCGGCATGCTGGGCGGCTCCGAGCTCGGCACCAAGGTGGTGCTGCTCACCGGCTCGATGGGCGCGCCCGCCCGCCGCCAGGCCCTGCTCGACCTGGTCACCGGCGAGGCCGGGATCGTCATCGGCACGCACGCGCTGATCGAGGACAAGGTGCAGTTCCACGACCTGGGCCTGGTCGTGGTCGACGAGCAGCACCGGTTCGGCGTCGAGCAGCGCGACGCCCTGCGCGGCAAGGGGAAGCAGCCCCCGCACCTCCTGGTGATGACGGCCACGCCCATTCCGCGCACGGTCGCGATGACCGTCTTCGGCGACCTGGAGACCTCGGTCCTCGACCAGCTCCCGGCCGGGCGCTCGCCCATCGCCAGCCATGTCGTCCCGGCCCAGGACAAGCCGCACTTCCTGGCCCGCGCCTGGGAGCGGGTCCGCGAGGAGGTCACCAAGGGCCACCAGGGGTACGTGGTGTGTCCGCGCATCGGTGACTCGGCCGATGAGGCCGACGAGAAGAAGGCGGGCAGGAAGAAGTCCGCCGAGGACGACGCCGAGAAGCGGCCGCCGCTCGCCGTGCTCGACATCGCGGACCAGCTCACCAAGGGCCCCCTCCAGGGCCTGCGCATCGAGGTGCTGCACGGCCGGATGCAGCCCGACGACAAGGACGACGTGATGCGCCGGTTCGCCGCCGGCGAGGTCGACGTGCTGGTCGCGACCACGGTCATCGAGGTCGGGGTGAACGTGCCGAACGCCACCGCGATGGTGATCATGGACGCGGACCGGTTCGGCGTCTCGCAGCTGCACCAGCTGCGCGGCCGCGTCGGCCGGGGCTCCGCCCCGGGCCTGTGTCTGCTGGTCACCGAGATGCCGGAGGCGAGCGCGGCCAGGGCCCGGCTGAACGCGGTGGCCGCCACCCTGGACGGCTTCGAGCTCTCCCGCATCGACCTGGAGCAGCGCCGCGAGGGCGATGTCCTCGGGCAGGCCCAGTCGGGCGTGCGCTCCTCGCTGCGGATGCTCGCGGTCATCGACGACGAGGAGGTCATCGCGGCGGCCCGCGAGGAGGCGGTGGCGGTGGTGAGCCGGGACCCGGACCTGGCGGGGCTGCCCGCGCTGCGCACGGCGCTGGACGCCCTGTTGGACAAGGACCGCGAGCAGTACCTCGACAAGGGCTGACCGGTCGCGCGGGCGGCGCCGGCGCGGCGTTCTGAGAAACTGGGGACACCAGTGACACCCGTACACCGACAAGGACTCAGATGACCCGCGTGATCGCCGGCCGGGCCGGCGGACGCCGCCTGGCCGTACCGCCGGGCAACGGCACCCGCCCCACCTCCGACCGCGCGCGCGAGGGCCTCTTCTCCACCTGGGAGGCCCTGCTCGGCACGCTGGAGGGGATCCGGGTCGCGGATCTGTACGCCGGGTCGGGCGCGGTGGGCCTGGAGGCGCTCTCCCGGGGCGCCGCGCACGCGCTGCTGGTGGAGGCCGACGCCCGGGCCGTGAAGACCGTCCGCGACAACGTGCGCGTACTGGGCCTTCCGGGCGCGGAGGTACGTAACGGAAAAGCGGAGCAGATCGTTGCCGGCTCCGCCCCCGAAACCCCCTTTGACGTGGTCTTCCTCGACCCGCCGTACGCCGTCACAGATGACGATCTTCGGGAGATCCTGCTCACACTCCGCACGGGGGGCTGGCTCGCCGACGAGTGCCTGGTCACCGTGGAGCGCAGCACCAGGGGCGGGGAATTCGGCTGGCCGCAGGGGTTCGAGCCGCTGCGGGCCCGCCGTTACGGCGAGGGCACGCTTTGGTACGGTCGCGCCGCCTCTACGTGCGAAGACGCACCATGACCGGGAGCGAGGGACTTCAGTTGCGCCGAGCCGTCTGTCCGGGTTCGTTCGACCCCATCACCAATGGACACCTCGACATCATCGCCCGCGCCTCGAAGCTGTACGACGTGGTGCACGTCGCGGTGATGATCAACCAGTCGAAGAAGGGCCTGTTCACCATCGAGGAGCGGATCGAGCTGATCCGCGAGGTGACCGCCGACTTCGGCAACGTGGAGGTCGAGTCCTTCCACGGCCTGCTGGTCGACTTCTGCAAGCAGCGCGACATCCCCGCCATCGTGAAGGGCCTGCGCGCGGTCAGCGACTTCGACTACGAGCTCCAGATGGCCCAGATGAACAACGGCCTCTCGGGCGTCGAGACCCTCTTCGTGCCGACCAACCCGACGTACAGCTTCCTGTCGTCGTCGCTGGTCAAGGAGGTCGCGGCATGGGGCGGAGACGTCTCCCACCTGCTGCCCGCCACCGTCCACGAGGCACTGGTCGCGCGGATCGCCGAGCAGCGCTGAGCTGACAGCTCGTCAGCTGGTGTCGGGCGGGCCCCGACTGGCCTTACAGTCGTCCCGTCCGTCTCCAACCAGTCGTAGAGAGTGGCGAGCCCACGGTGGACGTGCAGAAGAAGCTGGATGAGATCGTCGACGTCGTCGCCGGTGCCCGCTCCATGCCCATGTCGGCCTCGTGCGTGGTCAACCGCGCCGAGCTGCTCGCGCTCCTGGAGGAGGTGCGCCAGGCCCTGCCCGGCTCCCTCGCCCAGGCCCAGGAGCTGATCGGCGGCCGCGAGCAGCTGGTCGAGCAGGCCCGCCAGGAGGCCGAGCGGATCATCGAGTCCGCCCACGCCCAGCGCGGCACGCTGATCTCCGACACGGCCGTCGCCCGGCAGTCCCAGGAGGAGGCCGACCGCATCCTCGCCGAGGCCAAGCGCGAGGCCGAGGAGATCCGCGCCGAGGCGGAGGACTACGTCGACTCCAAGCTGGCCAACTTCGAGGTCGTCCTCACCAAGACCATCGGCTCGGTCGACCGGGGCCGCGAGAAGCTCCTCGGCCGGGGCCCGGGCCTCGACGAGCAGGGCCGGGCCGACGAGGACGCCCCCGAGTACAGCGCGGACCCGCAGACCCTGATCCGGCGGGCCGACGAGTACATCGACACCAAGCTCGGCGCCTTCGAGGCCGTCCTCGCCAAGACCCTGGAGGCCGTCGGCCGCGGCCGCGAGACCCTGCACGGCCGGATCGCCACCGACGAGCTGGGCGCCCACATGGCCGCCCAGGACGCCGCGGGGGCCCTCGGCGGCGGCCACACCAGCGACGCGGACTATCTGGCGGGCCTGGCCGAGCTGGCGGACCCGCAGCCGCAGGCCGCCGCGCAGCCCCAGGTCCCGGCGCAGGTCTACGACCCGTACGGCTACGGCCAGGCCCAGGCCCAGCCCCAGCAGGACCCGTACGCCTACCAGCAGCCGCAGCAGTACGCCCAGTACGGCTACGACCACCAGCAGCAGGACCCGTACGCCTACGACCCGCAGGCCTACGGCCAGCAGCAGGGGCAGCAGGTCCAGCAGCAGGGCCACGACTACGGCCGCCAGGCCGCGCACCCGCAGCAGCCCGCGCTCGACGAGACCAGCCTCTTCGACACGAGCATGATCGACCTGGAGCAGCTGCGGCAGTACGAACAGGGTCGCTGAGGCGGGCCGCCGCGGCCCGGATTGGGTCAATCGGCGGGCTTCCAGTATCCTGGCTCTTCGGTCGCGCGTACGTCCGCGATCAACGCTGCCCGCGCATCGCCGCACCCACGGCGAGGCATGGCGGCCACCCTCCACGATCCGAAAGCGGGAAGAACCCTGAGCACGCACCTCGACCACCGCAACCCTCTCGTGTTCGACACACACGAGCTGGGCCGGCGTCCTGGTGCCCTCCAGCGGATCTCCCGCACGGTCGAGGCGCCCGCCGATCTCGGGATCGACGGCGTCGTCGGAGTGCCCCAGGGCGCGCCCGTGGAGATCGAGCTCCGCCTGGAGTCGGTCATGGAAGGGGTGCTTGTCACAGGCACCGCCCGTGCATCGGCCGAGGGTGAGTGCGTAAGGTGTCTGGAGCCGCTCGAGCTCGCGCTCGATGCGGACTTCCAGGAGTTGTTCTCGTACCCTGACGCCGACGACCGGGGCCGCAGCAAGCAGGCGGAGCCGGCCGACGACGCCGAGGACGAGGACGTCATCCCGCTCGAGGACGGCCTGTTCGACCTCGAGCCCGTGCTGCGCGATGCGGTGGTGCTCGCACTGCCGATGCAGCCGGTGTGCCGGGAGACCTGCCTCGGCCTGTGTTCCACCTGTGGATTCAGGCTCGAGGACGACCCCGACCACCACCACGACGCCGTCGACATCCGTTGGGCGGCACTGCAAGGACTCGCCGGGACCATCCAGGACGGCGAGAAGGACAACATGAGCGGCACTGCCTCTGACGCGCAGCGAGCCGCCGAGAAGCAGGAGAAGTAGCCGTGGCTGTTCCGAAGCGGAAGATGTCGCGCAGCAACACGCGCCACCGCCGGTCGCAGTGGAAGGCTGCGGTCCCCACCCTGGTTACGTGTGAGCGTTGCCAGGAGCCGAAGCAGCAGCACATCGCGTGCCCGAGCTGCGGCACCTACAACAAGCGCCAGGTCCTCGAGGTCTGAGCGGCTGGTGAGAGGCCCGATGTCTGATCTGTCGAATGCCGGCGCCAAGAAGGCGGGCAGTAGCGACAACAACTCGGCCTCGTCCCACACGCTTCTGGAAGGGCGGCTCGGGTATCACCTTGAGTCCGCCCTTCTGGTGCGTGCGCTGACCCACCGTTCGTACGCGTACGAGAACGGCGGTCTGCCGACCAACGAGCGGCTTGAGTTCCTCGGGGACTCGGTGCTCGGTCTGGTCGTCACCGACACGCTGTACCGCACCCACCCCGACCTCCCGGAAGGCCAGCTGGCCAAGCTCCGGGCCGCGGTGGTCAACTCTCGTGCGCTGGCGCAGGTGGGCCGTGGGCTCGACCTCGGCTCCTTCATCCGGCTCGGCCGGGGCGAAGAGGGCACGGGCGGCCGGGACAAGGCTTCCATCCTCGCCGACACCCTTGAAGCGGTGATCGGCGCGGTCTATCTGGACCAGGGCCTCGAGGCGGCTTCCGAGCTCGTCCACCGCCTCTTCGACCCCCTGATCGAGAAGTCCTCGAACCTCGGGGCCGGCCTGGACTGGAAGACCAGCCTCCAGGAGCTCACCGCGGCCGAAGGCCTCGGCGTTCCGGAGTACCTGGTCTCCGAGACGGGTCCCGACCACGAGAAGACCTTCACTGCTGCCGCCCGCGTCGGTGGTGTCTCGTACGGCACCGGCACCGGCCGCAGCAAGAAGGAAGCGGAACAGCAGGCCGCGGAGTCGGCCTGGCTGTCGATTCGCGCGTCCGCCGACGAGCGGATCGCGAAGGCGAAGGCGGCGGCCGAGGCCCCCGCCCCCGAGGAGAACGGCGGGACGCCGACCCCCGCCGCCGACCCGGCAGCCTGAACCGTCTTCCTTGACCTGCCCCGCACGGCTTCCGTGCGGGGCAGGTTTTCTTACAGCCCCTCCCGGTCCGGCCGGCCCCCGTCCCCCTAGGGGCGCGGGGAACTGCGCGACCAGTGGGAGACGGCCCGCAGACAAAAACGGGGCTGCGGCCCAGCCCCGGTACGGGAAGCGGGATACTTGCCGGGCACCTACGAACCCGCACCCCTCCGGAGGACGACCGTGCCAGAACTGCCCGAGGTCGAGGTCGTCCGGCGCGGTCTCGAACGCTGGGTCGCCGGCCGGGTCGTGGACCACGTGGACGTGCTGCACCCCAGGGCCGTACGCCGCCACCCCGCCGGCGCGGCCGACTTCGCGGCCCGGCTCAAGGGGCACCGCGTCGGCGTGGCCCGGCGGCGCGGCAAGTACCTGTGGCTGCCGCTGGCCGACACCGGGCAGTCCGTGCTCGGACACCTCGGGATGAGCGGGCAGCTGCTCGTGCAGCCGCAGGAGGCGCCGGACGAGAAGCATCTGCGGATCCGGGTGCGGTTTCAGGACGCGGCCGGGACCGAGCTGCGCTTCGTCGACCAGCGGACCTTCGGCGGGCTCTCGCTCCACGAGAACACCCCCGACGGGCTGCCCGACGTCATCGCGCACATCGCGCGCGACCCGCTGGACGAACTCTTCGACGACGCCGCCTTCTTCACCGCCCTGCGGCTGCGGCGCACCACCGTGAAGCGGGCGCTGCTCGACCAGTCACTGATCAGCGGAGTCGGCAACATCTATGCCGACGAGGCGCTGTGGCGCGCCAAGTTGCACTACGAGCGCCCCACTTCGACCCTCACCCGCCCCCGGTCCGCCGAACTCCTCGGCCACGTACGGGACGTGATGAACGCGGCCCTCGCCGCCGGCGGCACCAGCTTCGACAGCCTCTACGTCAATGTGAACGGGGAGTCGGGTTACTTCGACCGCTCGCTGGACGCGTACGGGCGCGAGGGCGAGCCCTGCCGCCGGTGCGGCACCTCGATGCGCCGACGCCCGTGGATGAACCGGTCCAGTTACTTCTGCCCGCGCTGTCAGCGTCCGCCGCGCGCCGCGTCGTAACGCCCGCGCGCTTCGAGGACCGCCGGCATCCGGTCCTCCATCAGATGGATCAGACCCAGCAGGCGCTCGGCGACCTCGGAGCCCAGCGGGGTGAGGGTGTAGTCGACGCGCGGCGGGTTGGTCGGCTGGGCCTCGCGGTGCACGAGCCCGTCGCGCTCCAGCGCCTGGAGCGTCTGGGAGAGCATCTTCTCGCTGACGCCGTCGACCCGCCGCCGCAGCTCGTTGAAGCGGAAGCTGCCCTCGTGGAGCGCGCCCAGCGTGAGGCTGCCCCAGCGGCCGGTGACGTGCTCCAGCGTGGCGCGCGAGGGGCACGCCTTGGAGAAGACGTCGAACGGCAGGTCCGCGGGGTCGGCGGTGGCGGTTTCTTCCATACCTGACACCATACGACGAGACAGCGCTAACCAGAAGTTAGCGCTGTCTCATGCGTCGCGTATGGGGTGGTTCCAGCGTGGGGGCCGGGCTCAGAAGCCGAAGTCCTGCGTCCACCACGGGCCGCCGTCGCCGAAGTGCACCCCGACGCCGAGCGTCTTGTAGTCGCAGTTCAGGATGTTCGCCCGGTGGCCCGGGCTGTTCATCCAGGCCTCCATGACCGCCTTGGCGTCGGCCTGGCCGCGCGCGATGTTCTCGCCGCCCAGGTTGCCGACGCCCGCCTTGGCGGCCCGGTCCCAGGGGCTCTTGCCGTCCGGGTCGGTGTGGTCGAAGAAGCCGCGGGCCGCCATGTCGTCGCTGAAGGCGGTGGCGAGCGCCGCCAGCGAGGCGTCGGCCTTCAGGGGGCTGCACCCCGCCTGCGCGCGCTGCTGGTTGACCAGCGAGACGATGGTGGCGGCGGCGGCCTGCTCGGCGCTGGGCGCCTTGACCTGGCGCTGCTCCGGCACGGCCTTCGCCTTGGAGGGCCGCGTGGAGGGCGTGGCCGTCTTGGGCGCCGCCGGGGTGGACGGCTTCGCCTCCTCCTTCTCCCGTTCCGGAGTCGGCGCGGCCGACGACGGCTTCTGGGAGGGCGTGGCGGAGGGAGAGGTCAGGGGCGCGTGGCTGCTCGGCGAGGTGATCGGCGTCGAGGGGGCCGCACTGGTCGGCTTGACGGCCTCGCCGCCCTGCTGGCGCAGATCGGGGGAGCCGCCCGCCCGGACGTGCTCGCCCGTGGACCCGCCGTTGAGCTCGAAGGAGGAGCCGCCCGGCAGCAGGCCGGAGGCTATGGCCACGGCGCCCACCGCCACGGCGGCGGACGCGCCGAGCAGTCCGGTGCGCACGGGCGCGGCGGACCTCTTCTTGGCGGGCGCGGCGGAGCGACGATGGCGTCCCATCTGCGGGCCTCCCTCATTGCTTCAGTGCTGTGGTCCCTGGGCCCCGGGTCCCGTCCGGGGCGACGGTGGCTGGTCCGAACGGGTGAGGCTCATTGCGTCGGGACTGTACGCCATGACGCAAGAGGGCGAAGTGCTCCGTGAGCTATTGGCCGGTTAGCGTGCAGCCATGAACGAAGATGCACGGCTCACCGCCTGGGTGCGCGGCCGAGTACAGGGAGTGGGCTTCCGCTGGTTCACCAGGGCAAACGCTTTGGAGATCGGCGGCCTCGTCGGCTTCGCCCTCAACCTCGACGACGGCAGGGTGCAGGTCGTGGCCGAGGGGCCACGTGATAAATGCCACCGACTGCTCCAGTGGCTGAGGGAGGGCGACACACCCGGCAGGGTCGACGGCGTCACCGAGATCTGGTCCGTGCCGCGCGGCGGCTACGACGGCTTCGCGATCCGCTAGGACGGCCCGGCGGCCCGTGCCGCGCCCGGGCGCTCGCGTACCAGTTGGTCGGTCCGGGCCCGACGCCCCTGACCTCGTACGACTTCGTTGTTGCCAATCCCGGCCCGGCGTGCAAGGCTGCCGCTAGAAGGATGATCTCCACGCCCCCGGGGCTCCGCGGAGAGGCCTCGCCGGGTGCGTCCCGGCCGGACGGCCCCCGGATTGCCCGCCGATACGGGGCGTGATCGTGTTGACCGTCAAACTTTTTGGTGAGACGCTGGAAGCCCCGCGCACCTTAGCTGTTTGGCATGAAGAACCGCAGTCGAAGTCCAAGCACCGCGGGTGCGATTCCCTCACGACCCACACCGCTTCGGTCGGTCACTCATTGTGGAGGACCATCCATCATGGCAAAGGCGCTTCTCGGTTACGTCGGCGGTTCCGACCCGCGACTCCTCGCCGAGATGCGACGGCTCCAGCAGCGTGTCCAGGACCTCGAGTCCGAGCTCGTACGGATCCAGTCCGAGAAGGACGCGCTGTCCGCTGCCGTCGCTTCGCACCGCGGAGACTCGCTGCTCGAAGGCATCGACATCGACGTACCCCAGGCGGAGCCTGCGCTCACCTGATTGCGGGCCGGACCTCGAAGGCCCGTAGGTGAGATCCACTCTCCAGAGATAGATATGCAAGGGACGCCTTGGCGTCCCTTCTTTCTTGCCCGGCCCTTCCCGCCCGCCCTTCCGCGCCCGGCCCGTGCCGTCCGTCCCGGCCTCGTCGCCCCCGCACTCTTCTCATCCGGTGTGCCCTGGGTGGCCAGAGGTGAAACCGCCGGTGCCGCGCCTTCCCGGGGCCGGGGGCGGGCCGCAGAGTAGAGTCCGACGGCGTGCACCTCAAGGCCCTCACCCTGCGCGGGTTCAAATCCTTCGCTTCCGCGACGACACTGAAGTTCGAGCCCGGCATCACCTGTGTGGTGGGCCCCAACGGCTCCGGCAAGTCCAACGTCGTGGACGCGCTGTCCTGGGTCATGGGCGAGCAGGGCGCCAAGTCGCTGCGCGGCGGCAAGATGGAGGACGTCATCTTCGCCGGGACGACCGGCCGCCCGCCGCTGGGCCGCGCCGAGGTCTCCCTCACCATCGACAACTCCGACGGCGCCCTGCCCATCGAGTACGCCGAGGTCACCATCACCCGGATCATGTTCCGGGGCGGCAGCAGCGAGTACCAGATCAACGGCGACACCTGCCGGCTGCTCGACATCCAGGAGCTGCTCTCCGACTCCGGCATCGGGCGCGAGATGCATGTGATCGTCGGGCAGGGCCAGCTCGACTCCGTGCTGCACGCCGACCCGATGGGCCGCCGGGCCTTCATCGAGGAGGCGGCCGGCGTCCTCAAGCACCGCAAGCGCAAGGAGAAGGCGCTGCGCAAGCTGGACGCGATGCAGGCCAACCTAGCGCGCGTGCAGGACCTCACCGACGAGCTGCGGCGCCAGCTCAAGCCGCTGGGCCGGCAGGCCGCCGTCGCCCGCCGCGCCGCCGTCATCCAGGCCGATCTGCGCGACGCGCGGCTGCGGCTGCTCGCCGACGACCTGGTGCGGATGCGCCAGGCGCTGCGGGCCGAGATCGAGGACGAGGCCGCGCTCAAGCAGCGCAAGGACAGTGCCGAGGCCGAGCTGAAGGCCGCCCTCGCGCGCGAGGCGGAGCTGGAGGAGGAGGTCCGCCGTCTGGCGCCCCGGCTGAGCGGTGCCCAGCAGACCTGGTACGAGCTGTCGCAGCTGGCCGAGCGGGTGCGGGGCACCGTCTCGCTCGCGGACGCGCGCGTGAAGAGCGCCACCGCCGAGGCGCCCGAGGAGCGCCGGGGCCGCGACCCGGAGGACATGGAGCGCGAGGCGGCCCGGATCCGGGAGCAGGAGGCGGAGCTGGAGGCGGCCCGTGAGGCCGCCGAGCGCGCCTTGGAGGACACCGCCTCCCACCGCGCCGAGCTGGAGCGGGAACTCGCGCGGGAAGAGCGTCGTTTGAAGGATGTGGCCCGGGCCATCGCGGACCGGCGCGAGGGCCTGGCGCGGCTGCACGGACAGGTCAACGCGGCGCGGAGCAGGGCGGGTTCGGCGCAGGCGGAGATCGACCGGCTGGCGGCCGCGCGCGACGAGGCGGGCGAGCGGGCGGCGCTGGCCCAGGAGGAGTACGAGCAGCTGAAGGCCGAGGTCGACGGCCTCGACGCGGACGACCACGAGCTCGGCGAGGCCCATGAGCGCGCCAGAGCGGAGCTCGCCGAGGCCGAGACGGCCCTGGGCGCGGCCCGCGAGGCCCTCACGGCCGGCGAGAGGAAACGTGCCGCCGTGGCCGCCCGCCATGACGCGCTCGCCCTGGGGCTGCGCCGCAAGGACGGCACGGGCGCGCTGCTCGCCGCCCAGGAATCGCTCCAGGGGCTGCTGGGCCCCGCCGCGGCCCTGCTCACCGTGGCGCCGGGCTATGAGGTGCCGGTGGCCGCGGCCCTGGGCGCCGCCGCCGACGCGCTCGCGGTGTCGGGGCCGGCCACCGCCGCCGAGGCGATCCGGCTGCTGCGCAAGCAGGACGCCGGGCGGGCCGCGCTCCTGGTGGGCGGCCTGCCCGGCCCCGAGGAGCCGCTTCCCGTACGGCCGGGCGGCCCGCCGTACGCGGCGGACCTGGTGCGCGGCCCCGAGGAACTGCTGCCCGCCGTACGGAAGTTGCTGCGCGGGGTCGTGGTCGTGGGCACCCTGGAGGACGCCGAGGACCTGGTCTACGCACAGCCGGGGCTGACCGCCGTCACCGCCGAGGGCGACCTGCTGGGGGCGTACTTCGCCCAGGGCGGCTCGGCCGGGGCGCCCAGCCTGCTCGAAGTCCAGGCGTCGGTCGACGAGGCCGCCGCCGAGCTCGCCGAGCTGGCGGTGCGCTGCGAGGAGCTCACCGAGGCCCAGCGGACGGCGGGGGAGCGGCGGGCCCGGTGCGCCGAGCGGGCCGAGGAGCTGGGGGAGCGGCGCCGGGCCGCCGACCGGGAGAAGTCGTCCGTCGCCCAGCAGCTCGGGCGGCTCGCCGGACAGGCGCGCGGCGCCGCCGGGGAGGCCGAGCGCACGGCGGCGGCCGCCGCCCGCGCCCAGGAGGCCCTGGAGAAGGCCCTTGAGGAGGCCGAGGAGCTCACCGAGCGGCTCTTGGTCGCCGAGGAGAACCGCCCCGCCGGGGAAGAAGGGGCGGAGGAGCCGGACACCTCCGTACGGGACCGGCTCGCCGCCGACGGGGCCAACGCCCGCCAGACCGAGATGGAGGCCCGCCTCCAGCTGCGTACGCACGAGGAGCGGGTGAAGGGCCTGGCCGGCCGGGCCGACGCGCTCGACCGGGGCGCCCGAGCCGAGCGCGAGGCGCGCGCCCGGGCCGAGGAGCGGCGCGCCCGGCTGCGCCGCGAGGCCCAGGTGGCGGCGGCCGTGGCGGCGGGCGCCCGGACCCTGCTCGCCCACGTCGAGGTCTCGGTGGTGCGGGCCGAGCGGGAGCGGGCCGTCGCCGAGGCCGCCAAGGCCGCGCGCGAGCAGGAGCTGGCGGCCGCCCGGGCCGCCGGCCGCGACCTCAAGGGCGAGCTCGACAAGCTGACGGATTCGGTGCACCGCGGCGAGGTACTCGGTGCCGAGAAGCGGATGCGGATCGAGCAGCTGGAGACGAAGGCGCTGGAGGAGCTGGGGGTGGAGCCGGCCGGTCTGGTCGCCGAGTACGGCCCCGACCAGCCCGTTCCGCCGTCCCCGGCCGCCGAGGGAGAGGAGCTTCCCGAGGACCCGGAGCACCCGCGCAACCGGCCGCGGGGTTTCGACCGCGCGGATCAGGAGAAACGACTGAGGTCAGCCGAACGGGCGTACCAGCAGCTGGGAAAGGTCAACCCGCTCGCGCTGGAGGAGTTCGCGGCTCTGGAGGAGCGGCACAAGTTCCTCTCCGAGCAGCTGGAGGACCTGAAGAAGACGCGGGCCGACCTTCTTCAGGTGGTGAAGGAGGTGGACGAGCGCGTCGAGCAGGTCTTCACGGAGGCGTACCGGGACACGGCCAGGGAGTTCGAGGGCGTCTTCTCGCGGCTCTTCCCGGGCGGCGAGGGGCGGCTGGTGCTGACCGACCCGTCCAACATGCTCGCCACCGGGGTGGACGTGGAGGCGCGGCCGCCGGGCAAGAAGGTCAAGCGGCTCTCGCTGCTCTCGGGCGGTGAGCGGTCGCTGACGGCGGTGGCGCTGCTGGTGTCGATCTTCAAGGCACGGCCGAGCCCGTTCTATGTGATGGACGAGGTCGAGGCGGCGCTCGACGACACCAACCTCCAGCGCCTCATCCGGATCATGGAGGAGCTCCAGGAGTCCTCGCAGCTGATCGTGATCACGCACCAGAAGCGGACGATGGAGGTGGCGGACGCGCTGTACGGCGTGTCCATGCAGGGCGACGGCGTCTCCAAGGTCATCAGCCAGCGCCTTCGCTAGCCTCCGTTAGTTCATCTTCAAGACTTGAACAAGCACAACACGCCAGGGTCGCTCAACTCACATCTCTTGCCCTATTGACTTCGAAACTTGAAGGCATAGTCTCTGCAACGTTGCTTTTACCTTCAAGTGGTGGGTGACCCGAAGTTGTGCGCCACTTGAAGTGCCCCCAACGCCCGGCGACGCTGCCGGGCGGCCCCAGGAGTTCACGTGACCAGCACTACGCAGCCACCGGCCTCGGGAGCCCGTACGGCGCATCCCGAGCACCTCGCCCACGTCGTCTTCATCGCGGCGGCGGCAGCGATGGGCGGTTTCCTCTTCGGCTACGACAGCGCCGTCATCAACGGCGCCGTCGAGGCCGTCAGGGACCGCTACGACATCGGCTCCGCGGCGCTCGCCCAGGTCATCGCGATCGCCCTGATCGGCTGCGCGATCGGTGCCGCCACCGCGGGCCGGATCGCGGACCGCATCGGCCGCATCCGCTGTATGCAGATCGCCTCCGTGCTCTTCACCATCAGCGCCGTCGGCTCCGCGCTCCCCTTCGCCCTGTGGGACCTGGCCTTCTGGCGCATCATCGGCGGCTTCGCCATCGGCATGGCCTCGGTCATCGGCCCCGCCTACATCGCCGAGGTCGCCCCGCCCGCGTACCGCGGCCGGCTCGGCTCCTTCCAGCAGGCCGCCATCGTCATCGGCATCGCCATCTCGCAGCTGGTCAACTGGGGCATCCTCAACGCCGCCGACGGCGACCAGCGCGGCGAGCTGATGGGCCTGGAGGCCTGGCAGGTCATGCTCGGCGTGATGGTCATCCCGGCCGTCCTGTACGGGCTGCTCTCCTTCGCCATCCCCGAGTCCCCGCGCTTCCTGATCTCGGCCGGCCGCGACGCGCGCGCCCGTGAGGTCCTCAAGGAGGTCGAGGGCGATCAGATCGACCTGGACGCCCGCGTCGCCGAGATCGAGCACGCCATGAAGAGCGAGCACAAGTCGAGCTTCAAGGACCTGCTCGGCGGCAGCTTCTTCTTCAAGCCGATCGTCTGGGTCGGTATCGGCCTCTCGGTCTTCCAGCAGTTCGTCGGCATCAACGTGGCGTTCTACTACTCCTCGACGCTGTGGCAGTCGGTCGGCGTCGACCCGTCGCAGTCGTTCTTCTACTCGTTCACCACGTCGATCATCAACATCGTCGGCACCGTGATAGCGATGATCTTCGTCGACCGGATCGGCCGTCGGCCGCTGGCGCTCATCGGCTCGGTCGGCATGGCCCTCGGCCTCGCCCTGGAGGCCTGGGCCTTCAGCTACGACCTCGTCGACGGCAAGCTGCCCGCCACCCAGGGCTGGGTCGCCCTGATCGCCGCCCATGTCTTCGTGCTCTTCTTCGCCCTGTCCTGGGGCGTGGTGGTCTGGGTCTTCCTCGGCGAGATGTTCCCCAACCGGATCCGCGCCGCCGCCCTCGGCGTCGCCGCCTCCGCGCAGTGGATCGCCAACTGGGCCATCACCGCGAGCTTCCCGTCGCTGGCCGACTGGAACCTCTCCGCGACCTATGTCATCTACACGATCTTCGCCACCCTCTCGATCCCCTTCGTACTCAAGTACGTGAAGGAGACCAAGGGCAAGGCGTTGGAGGAGATGGGCTAAACCCCGCTGCCCTGACTCCTCGAACCACGTACTGCCCCGGCTCACCCATGGAGCCGGGGCAGTACGTCGTCGGTGAACAGGCGCAGACTGCGCCACCCCTCCTCCAGCGGCATCCCGCCGCACAGCGGGTGCAGCACCAGGCTCTCCGCGCCGAGCGCGGCGCACTCGTCGGGCGTCACGATCCGGTAGACGCCCTCCGCGCGCAGCTCCCGCACGCTCGACGCCGCCGAGCGCACCGCCGAGCGGATGTCCTTGGACTGCCAGGACGCGTACATCCGCGCCTCGTGCAGGAAGTGCTCCCCGTACAGCTCCCAGGCCCGGTCCGGGTCCTCGCTCAGATGCAGCAGCGGCGTCTTCTCGGCGGGCATCATCGTCCAGCCCTCGGTGCCGTGCGCGGTCAGCTGCTCGCGGTAGTACGCCTCCAGCTCCGGCAGGTGCGCGCTCGGGAAGAACGGCAGCCCCAGCCGGGCCGCGCGCCGGGCCGCCGCCTTGGAGGAGCCGCCGACCAGCAGCGTCGGGTGCGGCTGGGTGAAGGGGCGCGGGGTGACCCGCACGGTCCGGCCCCGATAGGTGAACGGCTCGCCCGTCCACGCCTTCAGGAGCGTCTCCAGGAGCAGGTCCTGGAGCTTGCCGCGCCGGCCCCACTCGACGCCCGCCTGCTCGTACTCCTCGGGCCGGTAGCCGATCCCCGCCACCGTCACCAGGCGCCCGCCGCCGAGCAGGTCCAGGACGGCGATGTCCTCGGCGAGCCGCAGCGGGTCGTACAGCGGCCCGATGATCGCGGAGACCGTGACCGCGATCCGCTCGGTGGCTCCGAACACCGCGCCCGCGAAGGCGAACGGCGAGGGCAGCCAGCCGTTGCCGGTGCCGTGGTGCTCCTCGGTCTGGACGGTGTCGACGCCGTGCGCGTCGGCGTACGCGGCCATCCGCACCGCGGCGCGGTAGCGGGCCGACAGGGCCTCGGGCCCCTCGTGCGGGGCCACCAGGTTCATGCGTACGACCGTGAACGGCATGGGAAGTCCCCCTCCGCCGGGCTGGATCCGGTGGGATCCCGGTGGAGGGGGACGGTAGCTGACGATGCGTCAGACGGCCAGGGGTGCGGGCTCCTCGGCCTCGGCCGGCGCGGCCGGGGCCGGTACCGCCGGCTTGGGCAGCGCCACGTACAGCAGGCCGGAGACCACGATGGTGGCGACCCAGCCCAGGCCGTACTCCCCGATCGGGTTGTTCGCGGCGAGCGGGCCGGTGAACCAGTCCGAGGTGGTGAACAGCAGACCCGAGCCCAGGCCCACGGCCCAGGCGGCGACGGCGGCGGGGGAGAAGCCGGCCTTGTACCAGTAGGCGCTGGTGGGCGTGGTGTCGAGCAGCGCCTTCGCGTCGTACTCGGTGCGCCGCAGCATGTCCGCGCCGAAGACGCCGACCCAGGCCGAGAAGGCGACGGCGAGCAGCGAGAGGAAGGCGATGAAGGAGCCCATGAAGCTCTTGGCGACCAGCATCAGCACACCGCCGAAGGCCAGCGAGATCACGGCGTTGACCGAGACCGCCCAGTGGCGCGGGATCTTGAAGCCGAGGGTCTGCGCGGTGAAGCCGGCCGAGTACATCGACATCGAGTTGATCAGCACCATGCCGACCAGCGCGATCAGCAGATACGGCACCGCGATCCACAGCGGCAGGATCTCGCCGAGGAAGGAGACCGGGTCGGCGGCCGAGGCGAGGTCCGGGGTGGAGACGGCCATGACCGCACCCATCAGGACCATCGGCAGCACGACGATCCCGGCGCCGCCGACGGAGCTGGCGACCATGGCCTTCGAGGAGGCCGTACGCGGCAGATAGCGGGTGAAGTCCGGGGCGGAGGGGATCCAGCTGACCCCGCCGGCCGCGATCAGACCGGTACCCGCGACCATCAGCGACATCTTCCCGGCCGGGCGGTCGAAGACCTCGCTCCAGTCGGTGTTCAGCGCCAGATAGACGAGCACGAGCACGGAGAACGCGCCGAAGAGGTAGGTCGCGTACTTGTTGCACTTCTGCACGACGTTGATGCCGAGGCCCGAGATCGCGAACGTCGTCACCACGAAGAGCAGCAGCGTCACGATGATCAGGAAGGTGTTGCTCCTGATGCCGAACACGATGTCCAGGACGGTGAGCATCGCGTACGCGCCGGTGACCGCGTTGATCGTCTCCCAGCCCCAGCGGGCGACCCAGATCAGCGAGCCGGGCAGCAGGTTGCCGCGCTGGCCGAAGACCGCGCGCGAGAGCGCCATGCCGGGCGCGCCACCGCGCTTGCCCGCGATCGATATGAGCCCCACCAGTCCGTAGCTGACGAGTGGCGCCGCGACCGCCACGACGAGCGCCTGCCAGAAGTTCAGCTTGTACGACACGACGAGGCTGGCGCCCATCGTGAGCAGCAGCACGCTGATGTTGGCGGCGACCCAGGTCGGGAAGAGGTCTCTGGTTCTGGCGGTGCGCTCGCTGTCGGGGACGGGCTCGAGGCCACGGGTTTCCAGTGCGCCTTCGGACTGGGAAGTGGTGCTCATGAGGGTGGGGTGCCTTGCCTCTCGCTCGGCTCCGGGATTGCCGCCCACGCCCTTGAGGCAGTGGGGCAGGGAGCCGGTGGGGGTCATCTTCCGGGGACTCTACGCGCGTTGACTCCTCCTCTTCCATTGTAACTTAATACGACGATTGCCCCATAGTTCCCTTTGATCTTCATGGGAAGACACGACCGGGCCCCCGCGGCGGCCCATGACTGATACTGGGGTGGTTATGGAATTCGTCATCCTTGCTGTAGTCATCGCCCTGGTCGCGGTCGGCGCGATCAGCGGGCTCGTGGTCAGCGGCCGCAAGAAGAAGCAGCTGCCGCCCTCGGCCCCGTCGTCCACGCCGACCATCACTGCCCCGCCCGCCGAGCCCCATGTGGGCGAGGACGCCGCCGAGACCGCCGAGGAGCAACGCCGCACCATCGAGGAGGTCGCCCTCCCCGAGGCCCCGGCGAGCCCCGTCGTCATCGAGGAGGCGCCCGCCGCGCCCGAGGTCGAGGTGCCCGAGCCCACGGCCGGCCGTCTCGTACGGCTGCGCGCCCGGCTCGCGCGCTCCCAGAACTCCCTGGGCAAGGGGCTGCTCACGCTGCTCTCCCGGGACAACCTCGACGAGGACACCTGGGAGGAGATCGAGGACACCCTGCTCACCGCGGACGTGGGCGTCGCCCCGACCCAGGAGCTGGTCGAGCGGCTGCGCGAGCGCGTCCGGGTGCTCGGCACCCGCACCCCGGCCGAGCTGCGCACCCTGCTGCGCGAGGAGCTCGTCGCGATCCTCGGCCCGGACTTCGACCGCACGGTGAAGACCGAGGGCGGCGCGGAGACCCCCGGCGTCGTGATGGTCGTCGGCGTCAACGGCACCGGCAAGACCACCACCACCGGCAAGCTCGCGCGCGTGCTCGTCGCCGACGGCAAGTCGGTCGTCCTGGGCGCGGCGGACACGTTCCGCGCGGCCGCCGCCGACCAGCTCCAGACCTGGGGCGAGCGCGTCGGCGCCCGCACCGTGCGCGGCCCCGAGGGCGGCGACCCGGCGTCGATCGCCTTCGACGCGGTCAAGGAGGGCATCGCGCAGGGCGCGGACGTCGTCCTCATCGACACCGCGGGCCGGCTGCACACCAAGACCGGGCTCATGGACGAGCTCGGCAAGGTCAAGCGCGTCGTGGAGAAGCACGGGCCGCTGGACGAGGTGCTGCTGGTCCTCGACGCGACGACCGGGCAGAACGGGCTGGTCCAGGCCCGCGTGTTCGCCGAGGTCGTCGACATCACGGGCATCGTGCTGACCAAGCTCGACGGTACGGCGAAGGGCGGCATCGTGATCGCCGTGCAGCGCGAGCTGGGTGTGCCGGTGAAGCTGGTGGGGCTCGGTGAGGGCGCGGACGATCTGGCGCCGTTCGAGCCGGGCGCGTTCGTGGACGCGCTTATTGGGGACTAGGGCGCCTACTGTCCGGGGTGCCTCTGCTGCTTGGCGGCTGCGGGCCGGTGGGTGGTTGCTCGCGCAGTTCCCCGCGCCCCTGGGTAGACCGGCGTATCCCCGCTGTGAAGGGCCCCGCACTCGTGTGCGGGGCCCTTTTTCAGAACGGTGCCCGGTGGCAGATGTACGCCAGGGTGCCCAGCAGGAGGCGGGCCTCCGGGGGGCGGGTCGCTGTGTCCAGGGACGGGGGGCGCAGCCAGTGGACGTCCGCCGACGGGGGAGCCGGGACGTAGGCGCCGGGCGGCGGGCAGACCAGGTCCAGGTCGGCGTCGTCCCAGCCCATCCGGTAGAGCAGACGCGGCAGTTCGGCCGCCGCTCCCGGGGCCACGAAGAAGTGCGTACGGCCCGCCGGCGTCGTCGAGACCGGGCCCAGTGGCAGCCCCATCCGCTCGAGCCGCACCAGCGCCCGCCGCCCGGCCGGCGCCGCCACGTCCAAGATGTCGAAGGTGCGGCCCACCGGCAGCAGCACCGAGGCCCCCGGGCACTCCGCCCACGCCTCGCCGACCTCGTCCAGGGTCGCACCCGCGGGCACCTCGGGCGCGAAGTCCAGCGGGTGCGCCCCCGGCGCGGGGCAGCCCGCACTGCCGCAGGAGCACTGGCCGGAGAGCTCCCGGGCCCCCGGGGCGACGTCCCAGCCCCACAGGCCCGTGTACTCGGCCACCGCCGTGACCTCGGTCGCGCGGCCGCGCCGCCGCGGGCCGGACCGGATTTCGCGGATCCCCCGGCTGCCGCCGATCGTGAAGCCCATGCCCCCTCCAACGGATATGACGCGACGGTGGTTACGATCCGGAGTTCCCTGATTGCGCACTGCTCACCCGACGGCTCGCGGCGGAAGGGAGGGTGGTGCGAACCCGTGCGCGCGCCCCGGCGTGCACCGTTCCATCGACTCCTGACCGACCTGTGTCAAGTGAATCGCGCACAGCGCCAAGGGAGTTCATTCGAAGGGGTGGCGAATGGTGGCGTTTCTGGAATCGCCCTCGCGGGAGCCGTGATCGTAGGATTACTTTCGGTACATGGACCCTGGATACGCACGCACGCGTGGGTATGCCAACGGCAAGGAGCTGTACCGTCCGGGGGGCCGCGTCCCGGGGACAGGAAGCCCCGACTCGCGGCATTCTGATAGGGGTTCGCGTGGCAGGGAAGACGCACAAGGCGTTAGCTGAATGGGGGCGTTCCAGTGGGCGGCAGTGGGGCTAGCGGTACGAGCGCCGGCAAGCGCCCCAACGAGCAGCTGAGTTCGTGGTTCGTACGGAGCGGCTGGTCGAAGGGCGAGCTCGCGCGCCAGGTCAACCGACGCGCGCGCCAGCTCGGCGCGCACCACATCAGCACGGACACCTCCCGGGTGCGCCGCTGGCTCGACGGCGAGATGCCGCGCGAGCCGATCCCGCGCATCCTCTCCGAGTTGTTCTCCGAGCGGTTCGGCAGCGTCGTGGCCGTGGAGGACCTCGGGTTGCGCACCGCACACCAGTCCCCGTCGGTCTCCGGCGTCGACCTGCCCTGGGCCGGCCCCCAGACGGTCTCCCTGCTCAGTGAGTACTCGCGGAGCGACCTGATGCTGGCCCGGCGCGGCTTCCTCGGCACCTCCCTGATGCTCTCGGCCGGGCCCGCCCTGATCGAGCCCATGCAGCGCTGGCTGGTGCCCTCGCCGCCCGGCGAGGCCGTCAACGTGGAGACCCCCGCCAACGCCCGGCGCCCCTCGCGGCTCTCCAAACCGGAGCTCGACCTCCTGGAGACCACCACGGAGATGTTCCGCCAGTGGGACGCCCAGTGCGGCGGCGGTCTGCGCCGCAAGGCCGTCGTGGGCCAGCTCCACGAGGTCACCGACCTGCTCCAGGAGCCGCAGCCCGAGGCCACCGCCCGCCGGCTGTTCCGAGTCGCGGCCGAACTCGCGGAACTGGCCGGGTGGATGAGCTACGACGTGGGCCTCCAGCCCACCGCCCAGAAGTACTTCGTGCTCGCCCTGCACGCCGCCAAGGAGTGCGGCGACAAGCCCCTCGGGTCGTACATCCTGTCCTCGATGAGCCGCCAGATGATCCACCTCGGCCGACCCGACGACGCCCTGGAACTCATCCACCTCGCCCAGTACGGCAGCCGCGACTGCGCCACCCCCCGCACCCAGGCGATGCTGTATGCGATGGAGGCGCGCGCGTACGCCAACATGGGCCAGCCCAGCAAGTGCAAGCGGGCCGTCCGGATGTCCGAGGACACCTTCGGAGACGCCGGGCTCGACGGCGAGCCGGAGCCCGACTGGATCCAGTTCTTCTCCGAGGCCGAGCTCAACGGCGAGAACGCCCACTCCTTCCGCGACCTGGCCTATGTGGCCGGCCGCAGCCCCACGTACGCCACGCTCGCCGAGCCGGTGATGGAGCGCGCGGTCGAGCTCTTCGGCAAGGACGAGGTCCACCAGCGCTCGTACGCGCTCAACCTCATCGGCATGGCCACCGTCCACCTCCTCAAGCGCGAGCCCGAGCAGTGCACCGTGCTGGCCGGAGAGGCGCTGAAGATCGCCAAGACGGTCCGCTCCGAGCGGGTGAACACCCGGCTGCGCAAGACCGTCGACACCGCCGTGCGGGAGTTCGGCGAGGTGCCCGAGGTGGTGCAGTTCACCGATGTCCTCGGCCGGGAGCTGCCCGAGACCGCCGAGGCCGTCTGACCACCGGGGGCGCCGCCACAGCGGCATCCATGACGCCGGCCGCGACGCCCACCCCGTACAGCCCGACTCGGCTCCCCCAGCCCGGTCAACCGGGGGACGTCGCGGCCGGTCACCCGTCCGCGTGTACGCGGATGGTAGCCGCCCCCCGGGGCGGTGATCCGGCAGTTCATGCCGGTGTAACACGCCCGACCTCTTCGTCACGGCGGCGAAACATCGAGCGGCATCGACGGAAACCGCGCTGCGCCAACCTCATGGCGCATAACGGCCCACCCCTTCGCAGCCACTCGTTCGCCCCCGCACGGGCCGCCGTACCGACGACGAGGAGACGCCGATGCCCCCAGGCATCACGCTCGCAGCCGACACGCCTCAGCTGTCCAGCGCCAACACCGGGTTCATGCTGATCTGCTCAGCGCTGGTGATGCTCATGACCCCCGGCCTGGCCTTCTTCTACGGAGGCATGGTCCGCGTCAAGAGCACACTCAACATGCTGATGATGAGCTTCATCAGCCTCGGGATCGTCACGGTCCTGTGGGTGCTGTACGGCTTCAGCCTCAGCTTCGGCGAGTCCAACGGCTTCATCGGCTGGTCCAAGGACTACTTCGGGCTCAGCGGCATCGGCATTGTCCAGCTCTGGCCCGGCTACACCATCCCGATCTACGTCTTCGCCGTCTTCCAGCTGATGTTCGCGGTGATCACCCCGGCGCTGATAAGCGGCGCGCTCGCCGACCGCGTCAAGTTCAGCGCCTGGGCGCTGTTCATCACCCTGTGGGTCACGGCCGTCTACTTCCCGGTCGCGCACTGGGTGTGGGCCTCCGACGGCTGGCTCTTCAAGAAGGGCGTCATCGACTTCGCGGGCGGCACCGCCGTCCACATCAACGCCGGCGCGGCGGCCCTCGGCGTCATCCTCGTCATCGGCAAGCGCGTCGGCTTCAAGAAGGACCCGATGCGCCCGCACAGCCTGCCGCTGGTCATGCTCGGCGCGGGGCTGCTGTGGTTCGGCTGGTTCGGCTTCAACGCCGGCTCCTGGCTCGGCAACGACGACGGCGTGGGCGCCGTGATGTTCGTCAACACCCAGGTCGCCACCGCCGCCGCCATGCTCGCCTGGCTGCTCTACGAGAAGCTGCGGCACGGCTCCTTCACCACCCTCGGCGCCGCCTCCGGCGCGGTCGCGGGCCTCGTCGCCATCACCCCGTCCGGCGGCTGCGTCAGCCCCCTCGGCGCGATCGCGGTCGGCGCCATCGCGGGTCTGCTGTGCGCCATGGCCGTCGGCCTCAAGTACCGCTTCGGCTACGACGACTCCCTCGACGTGGTCGGCGTCCACATGGTCGGCGGCATCGCCGGCTCCCTCCTCGTCGGCCTCTTCGCCACCGGCGGCGTACAGTCCGACGCCAAGGGCCTCTTCTACGGCGGCGGCCTCGACCAGCTCGGCAAGCAGGCCATCGGTGTCGGCGCGGTCCTCGGCTACTCGCTGGTGGTCTCCGCGGCCCTCGCCTTCGTGCTGGACAAGACGATGGGGATGCGGGTCGCCGAGGACGACGAGGTCTCGGGCATCGACCAGGTCGAGCACGCCGAGACGGCGTACGACTTCAGCGGCGCGGGCGGCGGCACGGCCGTGCGCACCCACGCCCCGGCCCCGAGCGAGAAGGCAGCGCAGAACAAGAAGGTGGACGCATGAAGCTGATCACCGCGGTCGTCAAGCCGCACCGCCTGGACGAGATCAAGGAGGCCCTCCAGGCCTTCGGGGTGCACGGCCTCACGGTCACCGAGGCCAGCGGCTACGGGCGCCAGCGCGGCCACACCGAGGTCTACCGGGGCGCCGAGTACACCGTCGACCTCGTCCCCAAGATCCGCATCGAGGTGCTGGTCGAGGACGACGACGCCGAGCAGCTGATCGACGTCGTGGTCAAGGCCGCGCGCACCGGGAAGATCGGCGACGGCAAGGTGTGGAGCGTGCCCGTCGAGACCGCGGTCCGGGTCCGCACCGGCGAACGCGGCCCCGACGCCCTCTGAGTGGTACCCCGATCAGGTACGGACAGGAGCTGCCGGGTGACGAGCGTGGACGTCAGCACAGACACAGAGAACTCCGGACCCGGCGGCTACGCGGCGGCCCGGCTGCGCCTCCTCCAGCAGGAGGCGCGGTCCGGGCCGCCGCGCCGGGCCGCCCTGGCCCGGCTCACCGACGACTGGCTGGCCGAGCTCTTCGCCGGCGCCGCCCGGGCGGCCGGGGTGCGCGGGGCCGCCCTGCTGGCCGTGGGCGGCTACGGGCGCGGGGAGCTGTCGCCCCGCAGCGACCTCGACCTGGTCCTGGTGCACGACGGCAGCGCCGGCGCGAGCGCCGTCTCCGCGCTCGCCGACGGCCTCTGGTACCCGGTGTGGGACCTGGGCCTCGCCCTGGACCACTCGGTCCGCACCCCCGCCGAGGCCCGCAGGGCGGCGGGCGCCGACCTCAAGGTGCACCTCGGCCTCCTGGACGCCCGCCATCTGGCCGGTGAGCGGAGCCTGACGGCCGCCCTGCGCACCGCCGTCCTCGCGGACTGGCGCAACCTCGCCCCCAAACGGCTGCCCGAACTCGACGCCCTGTGCCGCGAACGCGCTGAGCGCCAGGGCGAGTTGCAGTTCCTGCTCGAACCCGACCTCAAGGAGGCGCGCGGCGGGCTGCGGGACGCCACCGCCCTGCGCGCGGTCGCCGCGTCCTGGCTCGCCGACGCGCCCCGCGAGGGCCTGGCCGAGGCCCGGCGCCGGCTCCTGGACGTCCGGGACGCACTGCACCTGGCCACCGGCCGGGCCACCGACCGCCTCGCCCTCCAGGAGCAGGACGCGGTCGCCGCCGCGCTCGGCGTGCTGGACGCGGACGTGCTGCTGCGGCAGGTGTACGAGGCCGCGCGGACCATCTCGTACGCCAGTGACGTCACCTGGCGCGAGGTCGGCCGGGTCCTGCGGGCCCGCTCGGCGCGGCCCCGGCTGCGCGGTCTGCTGGGCGGGCGGACGGCGGCCCCCGCGCGGACCCCGCTCGCCGAAGGGGTCGTCGAACAGGACGGCGAGGCGGTGCTGGCGCTCGCCGCCAAACCCGAGCGCGACCCGGTGCTGCCGCTGCGGGCCGCCGCGGCCGCCGCCCGCTCCGGGCTGCCGCTCTCGCTGCACGCGGTGCGCCGGCTCGCCGCCACCGTCCCGCCGCTGCCGGTGCCGTGGCCCGCCGAGGCCCGCGACGAGCTGGTGACGCTGCTGGGCGCGGGCGAGTCCACCGTGCCGGTGTGGGAGGCGCTGGAGGCCGAGGGGCTCATCACCCGGCTGCTGCCGGACTGGGAGCGGGTGCGCTGCCGCCCCCAGCGCAACGCCGTGCACACCTGGACCGTCGACCGCCATCTGGTGGAGACGGCCGTACGGGCCGCCTCGCTCACCCGCCAGGTCGGCCGGCCCGATCTGCTCCTGGTCGCCGCCCTGCTGCACGACATCGGCAAGGGATGGCCCGGCGACCACAGCGTGGCGGGCGAGGTCATCGCGCGCGACGTGGCCGCCCGGATCGGTTTCGACAAGGACGACGTGGCCGTGGTCGCCGCCCTCGTACGCCACCATCTGCTGCTCGTCGAGACGGCGACCCGGCGGGACCTGGACGACCCCGCGACGGTACGGGCGGTGGCCGAGGCGGTCGGGATGGCGTCCACGCTCGAACTCCTCCACGCGCTCACCGAGGCGGACGCGCTCGCCACCGGTCCCGCCGCCTGGTCCTCCTGGCGGGGCTCGCTCGTGGCGGACCTGGTCAAGCGGGTCGGGGCGGTGCTGGCGGGGGAGCCGGCCGACCCGGAGCCGCCGCTCGCCACGGCCGAGCAGGAACGCCTCGCGATGGAGGCGCACCGCACGCGCGGGCCGGTGCTTGCGCTGCGGGCCCAGCCGGACGCGCCGGTGGAGGAGGGCGCCCGGGAACCGCTCGGCGTCGAGCTGGTGATCGCGGTCCCGGACCAGCCCGGGGTGCTGCCCGCGGTGGCGGGGGTGCTCGCGATGCACCGGCTCACCGTGCGCACTGCGGAGCTGCGGGCGATCGGCCTGCCGGATCCGCTGGGCGGGGAGGTGCTGCTGCTGGACTGGCGGGTGGCGGCGGAGTACGGCTCGCTGCCGCAGGCGGCCCGGCTGCGGGCCGATCTGGTCCGCGCCCTGGACGGCTCCCTGGACCTCCCGGCCCGCCTCGCCGAACGCGAGGCGGCCCGCCGCCGGGGCCCGGCCGCGCCCCCGCCGCGCGTCACGGTCGCCCCGGCCGCGTCCCGCCTGGCCACGGTGATCGAGGTCCGTGCCCAGGACGCGCCGGGGCTGCTGCACCGGATCGGGCGGGAGCTGGACCGGGCGGGGGTGCGGGTGCGCAGTGCGCATGTGTCGACGTTGGGGGCCAACGCGGTGGACGCGTTCTATGTGACGGACGGGGTGGGGGAGCCGTTGGGGGTGGAGGTGGCGGTGGGGGTTGCGCGCGGCGTGGAGCGGGCGTTGTCCACCCCCACCCCGCCCGTCGCCTGAACCCTCCGGGGGCGGGCGGGGCGCCCCGCTGCGCGTTCGTGTGCGGCTGGGTGGGTGGCTGGCCGCGCAGTTCCCCGCGCCCCTAAAAGCCGGCGGTGGCTGAGCTGGCTCTTCCGGCTGCGGCGTACCCCCTAAGGGGCGCGGGGAACTGCGCGAGCAACCACCCACTCACCCGCAGACGAAAGTGCGCCGGGGCCGGCCGCAGGCCCCGGCCGGGGGTCCGGGGGCGTAGCCCCCGGCAAACCACCTCCACCCACCCCCACCCCCGGAGGGTTAAGGGAACGGGCGGGGTGGGGAAATGCGCGCCCGGGATACCCTGGGGGGCGTTCACCCGACCGCCCTACGAGCCGAGGATCCGCGACCACCGTGTTCGACACCCTCTCCGACCGCCTCAGCGCGACATTCAAGAACCTCCGGGGCAAGGGCCGCCTGTCCGAGGCGGACATCGACGCCACGGCACGCGAGATCCGTATCGCCCTGCTCGAGGCCGACGTCGCCCTGCCCGTCGTCCGCGCCTTCATCAAGCAGGTCAAGGAGCGCGCGTCCGGCGCCGAGGTCTCCCAGGCGCTCAACCCCGCCCAGCAGGTCGTCAAGATCGTCAACGAGGAGCTCATCACCATCCTCGGTGGTGAGACCCGCCGGCTGCGGTTCGCCAAGACCGCCCCGACGGTCATCATGCTCGCCGGTCTCCAGGGCGCCGGTAAGACGACGCTGGCCGGAAAGCTCGGCCAGTGGCTCAAGGGCCAGGGCCACGCCCCGCTGCTCGTCGCCTGTGACCTCCAGCGCCCCAACGCCGTCAACCAGCTCAGCGTCGTCGCCGAGCGCGCGGGCGTCGCCGTCTACGCGCCGGAGCCCGGCAACGGCGTCGGCGACCCGGTCAAGGTCGCCCAGGACTCCATCGAGTACGCCCGGTCGAAGCAGTACGACGTGGTCGTCGTCGACACCGCCGGCCGCCTGGGCATCGACCAGGAGATGATGCAGCAGGCCGCGGACATCCGCGACGCCGTCAAGCCCGACGAGATCCTCTTCGTCGTCGACGCGATGATCGGCCAGGACGCGGTCAACACCGCCGAGGCCTTCCGCGATGGCGTCGGCTTCGACGGCGTGGTGCTCTCCAAGCTCGACGGCGACGCCCGAGGCGGTGCCGCGCTCTCCATCGCGCACGTCACCGGCAAGCAGATCATGTTCGCCTCCAACGGCGAGAAGCTCGACGAGTTCGACGCGTTCCACCCGGACCGCATGGCGTCCCGCATCCTCGACATGGGTGACCTGCTCACCCTGATCGAGCAGGCGGAGAAGACGTTCAGCCAGGAAGAGGCCGAGAAGATGGCCTCCAAGCTGGCGTCCAAGAAGGGCCAGGACTTCACGCTCGACGACTTCCTGGCGCAGATGGAGCAGGTCCGCAAGATGGGCTCCATCTCCAAGCTGCTCGGCATGCTGCCCGGCATGGGGCAGATCAAGGACCAGATCAACAACATCGACGAGCGCGACGTGGACCGCACCGCCGCGATCATCAAGTCGATGACGCCGGGCGAGCGCCAGGACCCCACGGTCATCAACGGCTCGCGCCGCGCCCGTATCGCCAAGGGCTCCGGCGTCGAGGTCAGCGCGGTCAAGAACCTGGTCGAGCGGTTCTTCGAGGCCCGCAAGATGATGTCGCGGATGGCCCAGGGCGGCGGCATGCCGGGTATGCCCGGCATCCCCGGCATGGGTGGCGGCCCCGGCCGTCAGAAGAAGCAGCAGAAGGTCGCCAAGGGCAAGCGCAAGAGCGGCAACCCGATGAAGCGCAAGGCCGAGGAGCAGGCCGCGGCGGCCCGCCGCGAGCAGGGCCCGCAGGCGCTGCCCGGCGCCGCCCAGGCCCCGCAGGACTTCGAACTGCCCGACGCGTTCAAGAAGTTCATGGGCTGACCTCCGCCCGGGCTCGTCCGACGTACTTCGCGTACTTCGTACGTACGAGTCGCTCCACGCGGCACCGGAAGGGCCCGCGAGCCGTACAGGCCGCGGGCCCTTCCGGCGTACCGGAGGCCCGGCAGCCCCGTCGGCCCACCCGGAATGCCCCGTTCCACCCGCTCTCCGATAATCGCCGTACAGGCCAGAGGAGAGCAGCGTGCCCAATCCCGTACCCCCACGAGATCGCACCGACCAGCCGTGGCGCTCCGAGGGCGCGCCCCCGCCGCCCCCGCCGAAGCGGAAGATGCCCGGGGGCTGGGGCAGTCTGATCCTGGCCGCGCTCGTCGTCTATCTGGTCACCAATCTGATCCTGTCGTTCTTCGACGAGGGCAACGAGCCGACGCTGTCGTACACCGAGTTCAGCAAGCAGGTCGCGGCCGGCAACGTGGAGAAGATCTACTCCAAGGGCGACGCCATCCAGGGGCAGCTCAAGAGCTCCCGGACGGTGCCCGGCGGCAGCGACAAGTACACGAAGTTCACCACCCAGCGGCCCACCTTCGCCGATGACGACCTGTGGTCGCAGCTGACCAAGCAGAACGTCACGGTCACCGCCCAGCCGGTCGTCGAGCACCGCGGCTTCCTCGCCAATCTGCTGATCTCGCTGGCGCCGATGCTGCTGCTCGTCGTGCTGTGGCTGTTCATCGCGCGCCGGATGAGCGCCGGGATGGGCGGCGGCATGCTGGGGCGCAAGGCGCCGCCCAAGCCGGTCGAGCTCAGCGAGGACAAACGGACCACGTTCGAGGACGTGGCGGGCATCGACGAGGTCGAGGGCGAGCTCAACGACGTCGTGGACTTCCTGAAGAACCCGGCCGCCTACCGCCGGATGGGCGCCCGGATGCCCGGCGGCGTGCTGCTCGCGGGCCCGCCCGGCACCGGCAAGACGCTGCTCGCGCGGGCCGTGGCGGGCGAGGCGGGGGTGCCGTTCTTCTCCGCGTCGGCGTCCGAGTTCATCGAGATGATCGTGGGCGTGGGCGCCTCGCGGGTGCGCGAACTCTTCGCCGAGGCCCGCAAGGTGGCCCCGGCCATCATCTTCATCGACGAGATCGACACCATCGGCCGGGCGCGCGGCGCCGGTGCCGGGATGGGCGGACACGACGAGCGCGAGCAGACGCTCAACCAGATCCTCACCGAGATGGACGGCTTCTCCGGGTCCGAGGGCGTCGTCGTCATCGCCGCCACCAACCGGGCCGACGTGCTGGACCCGGCCCTCACCCGGCCCGGCAGGTTCGACCGGATCGTGCAGGTCAGCCCGCCCGACCGGGGCGGCCGCGAGTCCATCTTGAAGATCCACACCCGGGAGATCCCGATGGCGTCCGACGTGGACCTCGCCCAGCTGGCCCGCACCACCCCCGGGATGACCGGCGCCGAACTCGCCAACCTCGCCAACGAGGCCGCCCTGCTCGCCGTCAAGCGCCGCCAGAGCGAGGTCACCCAGTCGGACCTCTCCGACGCCCTGGAGAAGGTCCAGCTCGGCGCCGAGCGGCCGCTGGTGATGCCCGAGGAGGAGCGCCGCCGCACCGCCTACCACGAGAGCGGCCACGCCCTGCTCGGCATGCTCCAGCCCGGCGCCGACCCCGTACGCAAGATCACCATCGTGCCCCGGGGGCGGGCGCTCGGCGTGACGCTGTCCACCCCGGACGCCGACAAGTACGCGTACACCGAGGACTATCTGCGCGGCCGCGTCATCGGCGCGCTCGGCGGCATGGCGGCCGAGCACGTGGTCTTCGACGTGATCACCACCGGCGCCGAGAACGACCTCGAACAGGTCACCGGCCTGGTCCGCGGCATGGTGGCCCGGTGGGGCATGAGCAAGAAGATCGGCCCCCTCACCGCGCTGCCCAGCGACGCCCAGCAGGCGTATGGGCTCTCCGCGGCCCCCGTCACGCTGGACACCATCGCCACCGAGATGCGCCGCATCGTCGACGAGTGCTACGCCGACGCGTGCCGGCTGCTGCGCGAGCACCGCCCCCAGCTCGACGCGCTCGCCGAGGCGCTGCTGAAGAACGAGACGCTGGAGGAGGAGGCCGCCTACCGCGCGGCGGGCATCCCACGCCTGGCCAGGACGGAGATCTGAGGTCCGGTGGCGTCACGGGGTACGGGCGATCAGATAGCGGAACACGTTGGGCATCCACACCGTGCCGTCCCGGCGCAGATGCGGGTGCAGCGCCTCCGCCAGCTCCTTCTCGACCTGGACCTGGTCGGTGGCCCGGGCCGCCGCGTCGAACAGGCCCGTCGAGAGCAGCCCGCGCACCGCGCTGTCCTGGTCCGCGTACCCGAACGGGCAGGCCACCCGGCCCGAGCCGTCGGGCCGCAGCCCGGCCCGTGAGGCGAGGTCCTCCAGGTCGTCGCGCCGGCTCGGGCGCCAGCGCGGCGCGTCGGTCAGCCGGGTCGCCACCCGCAGCACCCCGGAGGTCGCACACCGCTCCGGCGGCCCCCAGCCGGCCAGCACCACCACGGCCCCGCGCTCGGCGAGCCCCACCCCGGCCTCCAGCGCCGGGACCAGGCCGTCCGCGTCGCCCGCGGCGCAGCCCACCGGTTCGAAGGAGGTCACCAGGTTGTAGCGGGCCCCGGCGGGCCCGGCGGCCTGTGGGCCGCCCTCCAGGACGCGGGCCCCGTCACGCTCGCCCACGCGCCCCCACACCCCCTCCGGCAGCAAGCGCTCCCGGGCCAGCGCGAGCCGCTCCGGACGGGTGTCGACACCCGTCACGCGCGCGCCGTGCGAGGCCGCCATCAACAGGGCGAGCCCGGAGCCGCAGCCCAGGCCGAGCAGCCGGGTGGCGGGTCCCACCTCCAGCCGCTCGTACACCGCCTCGTAGAGCGGCACCAGCATGCGCTCCTGGATCTCCGCCCAGTCACGCGCGCGGGCACACGCCTGCGCGGGCGGGGCGGAGGCCGCGGGGGACTGGTGCCGGACGAGCGTAGGTGTCATGGAAAGCGCCCCAATCCGCAGAAGAGGTCAGCCGTGCGCTGATGGAAAGCCCCCGTACACGTGCGGTCGCACTCCCCCCGTATGCCAGGGAACTCCGCATCCGCCACCGCGTCCAGAGGGAGGGCGATTCACGTTCGGGGCCGCCGGGCCCGTACCATTCGCGCCATGGCAAAGGCACCCGTTCTCACGCCCCAGGCGGAAGACTTCCCCCGCTGGTACCAGGATCTGATCAACAAGGCCGAGCTCGCGGACAACGGTCCGGTGCGCGGCACCATGGTGATCCGACCGTACGGCTACGGCCTGTGGGAGCGGATGCAGCAGGAGATGGACGCACGCATCAAGGACGCGGGCGCCCAGAACGCGTACTTCCCGCTGTTCATCCCCCAGTCTTACCTGACACGTGAGGCCGAGCACGTCGAGGGCTTCGCGCCCGAGCTCGCGGTGGTCACCCACGGTGGCGGCAAGGAGCTCGAAGAGCCCGTCGTGGTGCGCCCCACCTCCGAGACGATCATCAACGACTACTTCTCCAAGTGGGTGCAGAGCTACCGCGACCTGCCCCTGCTCATCAACCAGTGGGCCAACGTCGTCCGTTGGGAGATGCGCCCGCGCGTCTTCCTCCGTACGAGTGAGTTCCTCTGGCAGGAGGGCCACACCGCGCACGCTTCTTACGAGGACGCCCGCGACTACGCGGCGCGCATCCACAAGGACGTGTACGCGGACTTCATGGTCAACGTCCTGGGGATCGACGTGGTCCTGGGCCGCAAGACGGCCAAGGAGCGCTTCGCCGGCGCCATCAACACCCTCACGCTCGAAGGCATGATGGGCGACGGAAAGGCCCTCCAGCTGGGCACCAGCCACGAGCTGGGCACCAACTTCGCCAAGGCCTTCAACACCCAGTACCTCTCCAAGGACGGCAAGCAGGAGCTGGTCTGGCAGACCTCGTGGGGTGTCTCCACCCGGATGGTCGGCGGTCTGATCATGTCGCACGGCGACGACAACGGCCTGCGGGTGCCGCCGCGCCTGGCCCACGTCCAGGTCGTCGTCATGGCGATCAAGGGCGACGAGGCCGTCGCCAAGGTCCGCGAGATCGGCGACCGCCTCAAGGCGCTCGGCATCCGCGTCCAGGTCGACGACCGCGTCGACACCCCCTTCGGCCGCCGCGCGGTGGACTGGGAGCTCAAGGGCGTGCCCGTACGGGTCGAGATCGGCCCGCGCGACCTGGAGGCCGGCACCGCGATGCTCGCCCGCCGCATCCCCGGCGGCAAGGAGCCCGTCTCCATCGACGCGCTCGGCGAGCTGCTGCCCAGGGTCCTGGAGGAGGACCAGGCGCAGCTGCTGCGCGAGTCCCGCGAGCGCCGCGAGTCCCGTACGAGCGAGGTGACCACCATCGAGGAGGCCGCCGAGGCGGCCACCGCCGGCGGCTGGGCGCGCATCCCGTGGGCGACCCTCGGCGCCGAGGGCGAGGCCAAGCTCGCCGAGCAGGCCGTGTCCGTACGGTGTCTGGTCACCGAGGACGGATCGGTCCCCGAGGCCGACGACGCCCCCGGTACCGTCGCCATCGTCGCGCGCTCCTACTGAGCGCGGCGCGGCCTGTTCCAGTCGGCCGAAAACGCCCCTTGCGCACCGGCCGGATCCTGGAATCCCGGCGCGTGGACATCATCTACGCGCCGGGGCGTACGCGCCGCTACGTACTACCTTGGTGCGAGCTGTGAGACTTCTCCGCAGATCAGCGCACCCGCCCTCGTCCGGACGCATCAACGGCAACTGACGGGTACGTGCAAATTATTTGGGATGCCCCGGAATAGGAACACCGGGGCACTCCGGCTCGTTGTCACGACGTGAGCACGACACCACCTGTTCTCGCCGCAGAGCTGGCGCAGGCGTGGGCCGACATTCAGCGGTACCACCCCGAGCTGCCTGACCTTGCCGCGCCCGAGTCCCTGATCGGAGAGTCGTCGTCCGCCTGCGGCGCCGAGCTCTCCTTCGAGCGACTGCTCCACGAGGCAGTCCACGGCATTGCCGCCGCCCGGGGTGTCCGCGACACATCCCGGGCCGGGCGGTACCACAACCGCAGATTCCTGGCCATCGCCGAGGAGCTCGGCCTCGACCATCCCGAGGAGCCGCATCCCAGCAGCGGCTTCTCGCTGGTCGCGCTGAACCCCGAGGCGAGGCGCCGCTACCGGCCGACGATGGAGCGCCTCCAGCGGGCCCTGAAGGCCCACACCGTGGCCACCGCCGCCGACACCAAGCGCTCCTTCCGGGGCCCGGCGGCACGGCACGGCTCCTCCGGCGGCGGCGTCCGCGTCAAGGCCGTCTGCGACTGCGGCCGCAATGTGCGCGTCGTCCCCTCCGTGCTCGCCCAGGCGCCGATCGTCTGCGGCGGCTGCGGTAAGCCCTTCCGTATCCCCGAGGTCGTGGCCGCGGCGAGCTGACCCCGGGCCCGGCCGTCCGACGGGGGCGGCGCGGGCCGGACAGGACGCGGACACGGCCGCCGTGCCGCCCGGGGGTGCCCCACGGACCCCCGGCGTGCCCGGCGCCGGCATGTGGCACAATGACTAGCTGTACTCGACAGCCGCACAGGAACCCTCTCGCCTCCGGCTGACGCGTCCATCGGGCACTTTGAGTACCGCAACCCCACGTGGCATCCCGTTGTGCCCAACCACGTCAAGACCAGGAGACACCACTCCAGTGGCAGTCAAGATCAAGCTCAAGCGCCTCGGCAAGATTCGCCAGCCGCACTACCGCATCGTCGTCGCCGACGCCCGTACCCGTCGGGACGGCCGCGCGATCGAAGAGATCGGTATCTACCACCCGACCTACAACCCGTCGCGCATCGAGGTCAACGCCGAGCGTGCGCAGTACTGGCTGTCGGTCGGCGCCCAGCCCACCGAGGCTGTGCTCGCCATCCTGAAGCTGACCGGTGACTGGCAGGCCCACAAGGGCCTTCCCGCCCCCGCGCCGCTCCTGCAGCCGGAGACGAAGGAGAGCAAGCGCCGCTCCTTCGACGAGTTCGCCAAGGCTCTCGAGGGCGACGACGCCAAGGGTGAGGCCATCACCCCCAAGGCCAAGAAGGCTGACAAGAAGGCGGACGAGGCTGCGGCCGACGCCGCCGAGTCGACCGAGGCCTGAGCATGCTCGAGGAGGCTCTTGAGCACCTCGTGAAGGGCATCGTCGACAACCCCGACGACGTGCAGGTGGCCTCGCGCACCCTGCGCCGGGGGCGCGTGCTGGAGGTCCGGGTCCACCCCGACGACCTCGGCAAGGTGATCGGCCGCAACGGCCGCACCGCCCGCGCTCTTCGTACCGTCGTGGGCGCCATCGGTGGCCGTGGGATCCGCGTCGACCTCGTCGACGTGGACCAGGTCCACTGACAAAGTTGGTCGTTTTACCAGATGCGCCGGCTCGGGCCGGGGAGGGCCTTGGCCTTCCCCGGCCCGCAGTCGTCTGTAGAGCCGCATCCCCCGAGAGAGCCGCATCCCCCGAGCAGCTGAGGCCCCCGAGCAGCTGAGGCCCCCCGAGGAGCCGAAGCCGCCGAGCAGCCGAAGCCACCCGACAGGAAAGTTGAACGACGTGCAGCTGGTAGTCGCGCGGATCGGCCGCGCCCACGGCATCAAGGGCGAGGTCACCGTCGAGGTGCGCACCGACGAGCCGGAGCTGCGGCTCGCCCCCGGCGCCGTACTGGCCACCGACCCGGCCGCCACCGGGCCGCTCACCATCGAGACCGGCCGCGTCCACAGCGGCCGGCTGCTGCTGCGCTTCGAGGGCGTGCGCGACCGGACCGCCGCCGAGGCGCTGCGCAACACCCTGCTCATCGCCGACGTGGACCCGGACGAGCGCCCCGAAGAGGACGACGAGTACTACGACCACCAGCTCATCGACCTCGACGTGGTCCTCACCGACGGCACCGAGGTCGGCCGGATCACCGAGATCTCCCATCTGCCCTCGCAGGACCTCTTCATCGTGGAGCGGCCCGACGGCACCGAGGTCATGATCCCGTTCGTCGAGGAGATCGTCACCGAGATCGACCTGGACGAGCAGCGGGCCGTCATCGACCCGCCGCCCGGACTGATCGACGACCGCGCCGAGATCGCCTCCGCCCGGGACGAGGCCGACGAGGCCGACGGGGACCAGAGGGACGAGACCGACGAGAGCGACGAGACCGACGGGGCCCAGAACTGATGCGGCTCGACGTCGTCACGATCTTCCCCGAGTACCTGGAACCGCTGAACGTCTCCCTCGTCGGCAAGGCACGCGCGCGTGGCCAGCTCGACGTCCACGTACACGACCTGCGGGAGTGGACCTACGACCGGCACAACACGGTCGACGACACCCCCTACGGCGGCGGCCCCGGCATGGTCATGAAGACCGAGCCCTGGGGCGCCTGCCTCGACGACGCGCTGGCCGACGGCTACGAGGCGGGGGCGCACGGCCCCGTCATGGTCGTGCCCACCCCGAGCGGCCGGCCGTTCACCCAGGAACTCGCCGTCGAGCTCTCCCAGAAGCCGTGGCTGATCTTCACGCCCGCGCGCTACGAGGGCATCGACCGCCGCGTCATGGACGAGTACGCCACGCGGATGCCGGTGTACGAGGTGTCCATCGGCGACTACGTCCTCGCGGGCGGGGAGGCCGCCGTCCTGGTGGTCACCGAGGCCGTCGCCCGGCTGCTGCCCGGCGTCCTCGGCAACGCCGAGTCGCACCGCGACGACTCCTTCGCCCCCGGCGCCATGGCCAACCTCCTGGAAGGGCCGGTGTACACCAAGCCCCCCGAGTGGCGCGGCCGTGGCATCCCCGACGTGCTGCTCAGCGGACACCACGGCAGGATCGCCCGCTGGCGCCGGGACGAGGCCTTCCGCCGTACCGCCGAGAACCGGCCCGACCTGATCGAGCGCTGCGACCCCGCGGCCTTCGACAAGAAGGACCGCGAAGTGCTCTCCATCCTGGGCTGGGCCCCCGAGCCCGGCGGCCGATTTTGGCGCAGGCCCCAGGACGTGGAAGAATGAGCCGCTGCTGTACGCCCGGCCCAGGCCCCTGCCACAGGGGGAAGGGCAAAGCGTTCCCCGCGCACGCGGGAGTCGCCCCACGGCGGTCCGGCGCGGACAGCACCCTTTGAACCCCATCACGACATTCCGCTGATGACCTGTGGCATCGGCGAGGAAGCAGAAGAACATGGCCAGCCTGCTCGACTCCGTCAACGCCGCGGCGCTCCGCACCGACGTCCCGGCCTTCCGCCCGGGTGACACCGTCAACGTCCACGTCCGCGTGATCGAGGGCAACCGCTCCCGTATCCAGCAGTTCAAGGGCGTTGTCATCCGCCGCCAGGGCGCCGGCGTCTCCGAGACCTTCACGGTCCGCAAGGTCTCCTTCTCCGTCGGCGTCGAGCGCACCTTCCCGGTGAACTCCCCGATCTTCGAGAAGATCGAGCTCGTCACCCGCGGTGACGTCCGCCGCGCGAAGCTGTACTACCTCCGTGAGCTCCGCGGCAAGGCCGCGAAGATCAAGGAGAAGCGCGACAACTGAGCTCCGGCTCAGCGGTGAGCCCAGGCCCACCGCACTCGCGTACGGGTCCACAGGCCGGGCGGATAGGCTCTGCCCCCGATGGACACCGAAGCACAGCACACGGAGCGCGACCTCCCCTCCACCCCTCAGCCGGGGCCGGAGCGGGGGTCGCGCTCCGCGCGTTTTCCCGCCCTCGCCGCGCTGGTCGAGGGGCCCTGGCGCAAGGCCGCGGCCCTGGCCGCGGTGTGCCTGGTCTTCCTGCTGCTGCTCAGCCACTTCGTGATGCAGCCCTTCCTGATCCCCTCCGGCTCCATGGAACCCACCCTGAAGCCCGGCGACCGGGTCCTGGTCAACAAGCTGGCGTACCGTTTCGGCAGCCATCCCGCCCGCGGCGACGTCGTCGTCTTCGACGGCCGGGGCTCCTTCACGGACGAGCCGCCCGAGGGGAACCCGGTGGGCAGGGCCCTTCGTTCAGTGGTCGCGTCCCTGGGACTGCGGGAGTCCGAGGGGAACGTGTACGTGAAGCGGGTCGTCGGAGTCGGCGGGGACCGGATCGTGTGCTGCGACAAGGGCGGGAGGCTCCAGGTGAACGGGACACCGGTGACCGAGGACTATGTGCACCCGGGCGACGTCCCCTCCCAGGTGCCGTTCGACATCGTGGTGCCCGAGGGCACCCTGTTCGTCCTGGGCGACCACCGCTCCCGCTCCAGCGACTCCCGCGACCACCTGGGCTCCCCGGGCGGCGGCATGGTGCCGGTGGACCACGTGGTGGGGCGGGCCGACCGGATCGGCTGGCCGCTCGGCCGCTGGTCGGGCATCGACGGCTCCGACGCCTTCGCGCGCGTGCCCGCGGCGGGCGGCGCCCATGGGTAACCGCGGGCGCCCGCGCTCGGCGCCCCGCCCGTCGTCCGACGAGTCGCTGCCCACGGGCAGGCGCGCGGCGCCCCGCGCCGGGGACGAGCCGTCGAGGGGCAGGCGGTCGGCCTCCGGCCCTGCGGACGAGCCGTCGAGGGGCAGGCGGTCGGCCACCGGCCCCGCGGACGAGCCGCTGCCCACGGGCACCCGGCCGACCTCGCGTACGAGGGCGCGGCGCGCCGCAGCCGGGGCCCAGGCGCCGGGCGGCGCCTTCGCCACCGCGCAGGAGCCCACGGCCTACACGACCGGCTCCGCACACCTCCCCGGGCCCGACGATCCTCCGGAGGCCGCTCCGCCCGGCGCCGAGGCCGCCTCCGAGCGCGAGGCCGCCCCGGAGCGCCCGCCCGGCCGCCGGGCCCAGCAGGGCCGGGCCGACCGGCGCAGGCTCGCCCGCAAGGTGAAGCGGCGCAGGCGCAGGTCCGCCGTGAAGGAGATACCTCTGCTGGTCGGGGTGGCGGTGCTCATCGCCCTCGTACTGAAGACGTTCCTCGTCCAGGCTTTCGTGATCCCCTCCGGCTCCATGCAGGAGACGATCACGATCGGCGACCGGGTGCTGGTCGACAAGCTCACGCCCTGGTTCGGCTCCCGGCCGCAGCGCGGCGACGTGGTGGTCTTCAAGGATCCCGGCGGCTGGCTGAAAGCCGAGAAGAAGACCACCGGCGGCAGTGACCCGGTCGTCGTCAAACAGGTCAAACAGGCCCTCACCTTCATCGGACTGCTGCCCTCCGACAACGAGCAGGACCTCATCAAGCGGGTGATCGCGGTCGGCGGCGACACCGTGAAGTGCTGTGACGGCAGCGGCAGGATCACCGTCAACGGCATGCCCCTGGACGAGCCCTACGTCCACCCCGGCAACCCGCCCTCGGAGATCAACTTTGAGGTGAAGGTGCCCCAGGGACGGCTCTTCGTGATGGGCGACCACCGCTCGAATTCAGCCGATTCCCGCTTCCACCTCGACGAGGCGTACCACGGGACCGTCTCCGAGGACGGGGTCATCGGGCGGGCCATCCTGATCGGCTGGCCCTTCGACCACTGGCGCTGGCTGGAGGAGCCCGGGACATTCGGCTCGGTGCCGGACGCGCCCGGCAGGTCGGACACCGCGCTCGGCGGGTCGCATAGGGTGTCCTCCCGGGCTCCGGCAGCGGATCCCGACAGATCACGTCAAGTGACGGTAAATAAATCGATATCGGATGACCCGAAATCGAACGAAGCGATCCGGCTCCCGAGCCCTGCGGAACTCCCGCTCGTTATGGGAGTGGTGGGCCTGCGTCTGGCATGGCGCGGGCGGTGGCACGGAGTGAGGAGTGGATGTGGGGGATTTGGCGGTCGGCGCACGATCCGGACACGACGAGCCCGAGGAGCGGCCGGACCGGCCCGTCGACTCTCCCGCCCCGGCTCAGGCCGACAGCGGCGGTGGCGGCACCGCCGACGGCGGCTCGGGAGATGACGGCGAGCCGGGCGGCGGCTCGGACCGCAGCCCCAAGAAGCAGCGCTCCTTCTGGAAGGAACTGCCGCTGCTCATCGGTATCGCGCTGATCCTCGCGCTGCTGATCAAGACGTTCCTGGTGCAGGCGTTCTCGATTCCCTCGGACTCGATGCAGGACACCCTGCAGCGCGGCGACCGCGTCCTGGTCGACAAGCTGACCCCGTGGTTCGGCTCCACGCCCGAGCGCGGCGAGGTCGTCGTCTTCCACGACCCGGGCGGCTGGCTGGAGGACCAGAAGCCGGCCGAGCCCAACGCGGTGCAGAAGTTCCTGAGCTTCATCGGCCTGATGCCGTCCGCCGAGGAGAAGGACCTGATCAAGCGGGTCATCGCGACCGGCGGCGACACCGTGGAGTGCAAGAAGGGCGGCCCGGTCAAGGTCAACGGCAAGGCGTTGAACGAGCCGTACATCTACCCCGGCGACAGCGCCTGCGACGACATGCCGTTCGGCCCGATCAAGGTCCCCAAGGGCCGGATCTGGGTGATGGGCGACCACCGGCAGAACTCGCTGGACTCCCGCTACCACCAGGAGCTGCCGGGCGGCGGCACGGTCTCCGACGACGAGGTCGTGGGCCGCGCCTTCACCATCGCCTGGCCGCTCAACCGCATCGACTGGCTCGGCATCCCGGGCACCTTCGACCAGAAGGGCCTCAACGGCATGGGGTCGGCGGCCCCGGTGGGCGCGGGCCTCGCGGGCGCGGTGCCGATCGTGCTGTGGCGCCGGCGCCGGCTCACCCGGCAGAGTGACGCGATCGAGGGCACCGACCTCACCCGCAAGGGCTGACCGGGCGGGATACCGCCGGGTAGGGTGCCGTCCCAGATCGTCGATCTCCGGAGTCCGCGCAGCCGCGGGCGACCGGGGGAGGAGCACTGGGATGAGCGGAACAGGACGCAACGACGACGGCCACGGCCGCGGTCTCGGCAATCTGCTGTCGGGGCTGGCCGTGGCCGTCGGCTGTGTGCTCTTCCTCGGCGGGTTCGCCTGGGGCGCCGTCGAGTACAAGCCGTACACGGTGCCCACCCAGTCCATGGAGCCGACGGTCAAGGCCGGCGACCGGGTCCTGGCCCAGCGCATCGACGGCGGCGACGTCAGACGCGGCGACGTGGTGATCTTCAAGGACAAGGCCTGGGGAAACGTCCCCATGGTCAAGCGCGTCGTCGGCATAGGCGGCGACACCGTCAAGTGCTGCGACCGGGGCGGCAAGCTCACCGTCAACGGCCAGGAGATCGAAGAACCGTATCTGCACAATACGGCGGCCTCCACCACCAAGTTCAGCGCCACCGTCCCCAAGGACCAGCTCTTCCTCCTCGGCGACGAGCGCGATGTCTCGCTGGACTCCCGGGTGCACCTGGAGGACGCGGCGAACGGCTCGGTACCGCGCTCGGCCGTCAGCGCGCGCGTGGACGCGGTGGCGTGGCCGCTGGACGGCATGCTGGAGCGCCCCACGGGCTTCAAGGCCCTGCCCGGCGGCATCTCCCAGCCCGGCCCGCTGACGCTGGTGGTGGGCTCGGTGGTGGCCGGCACGGTCCTGATCGTGGCCGGGGCGGCGTACGGCCCGCTGGCGCGGCGGTTCGGACGGCGGCGCGGGGTGCGGGGGGAGGCGGCCGGTGCGCGGTGACGGCGCTGGTGGGGGTGGGGGTGGGGGTGGGGCCCCCGGGGGTGAGGGGGCTGGTTCCGGTGGGGCGCCCGGGGATGATGGTGCCGGTTCCGGTGGGGCGCTGGGTGAGGTGGCCGGGGGTAACGGTGGTGGGCCCGGTGGGGCGCTGGGTGAGGTGCCCGGCGAGCTCCGCAAGGTCGCCCGGGTCGTGCTGCTCGATCCGCAGGACCGCATCCTGCTGATGCACGGATACGAACCGGAGGACCCCGACGACACCTGGTGGTTCACCCCGGGCGGCGGCCTGGAGGGCGACGAGAGCCGGGAACAGGCCGCGCTGCGCGAGCTCGCCGAGGAGACGGGCATCACCCAGGTCCAGCTCGGCCCGGTGCTGTGGCGGCGGATGTGCTCGTTCCCGTTCGCCGGGCGGCGCTGGAACCAGGACGAGTGGTACTTCCTCGCCCGTACCACCCAGACCGAGGCCGCGCCGACGGACCTCACCGAGCTGGAACGACGCAGTACCACGGGGCTGAGGTGGTGGACCTCCGCCGAACTGTCGGCGGCCCGTGAGACGGTGTACCCGACCAGACTCGCCGAGCTGCTGCGCACGCTGCTCGACGAGGGTCCTCCGCCTGCGCCGGTGGTCCTGGCTCCGGAAATCGTCTAGGGGTCCGGAGGGCTGACGCACAATAGGGGGACGCACGGCTGAAGGGGAACATGCCATGAGCGCCGAGGACCTCGAAAAGTACGAGACCGAGATGGAGCTGAAGCTCTACCGGGAGTACCGCGACGTCGTCGGTCTGTTCAAATACGTGATCGAGACCGAGCGGCGTTTCTACCTCACCAACGACTACGAGATGCAGGTGCACTCGGTCCAGGGTGAGGTGTTCTTCGAGGTGTCGATGGCGGACGCCTGGGTCTGGGACATGTACAGGCCGGCCCGGTTCGTGAAGCAGGTCCGGGTGCTCACGTTCAAGGACGTGAACATCGAGGAGCTCAACAAGAGCGATCTGGAGCTGCCGGGCGGGTGAGCGGCGGCTCGGGGTGGCTGATCGCCCCGGCTTGATCGGTGGGGGCGGCTGCTCGGCCGGGGTGTGGGGTGGGGCTTCTACTCCGCGCCCTCGCCCGCGCGGCGCGAGGCGCCGATTTGGCGCGTTCGTGGCGTCAACTGATTCCATCGTGCCCACCTTGCGGGTGACCGGATTATCCACAACGGCCCGGTTGTCCACCAAGATCCACACGACGGCGGCGGGTGGGTGAGAGTCGGTGCCGGAGGTGGTGCCGAGATGAACGCACGAGGAGCGCTCGGACAGTACGGCGAGGACGTGGCGGCCCGGCTGCTGGCGGACGCCGGAATGACAGTGGTCGCCCGCAATTGGCGCGGCGGCAGGACCGGGGAGATCGACATCGTCGCCCGTGACGGCGACGTGCTGGTGGTCTGCGAGGTCAAGACCCGCAGAGCGGGCCCGTTCGAACACCCCATGGCGGCCGTCACCCCCGCCAAGGCCGAGCGGCTCAGACACCTCGCCGAACGCTGGCTCGCCGACCACGGCGGACCCCCACCCGGCGGCGTCCGCATCGACCTCGTCGGCGTCGTCCTGCCCGAGCGCGGCGCACCCCGCGCCGAGCACGTCCGGGGGGTGGCGTGATGGGATTCGCCCGCACCTGCTCGGTGGCGCTGGTCGGCGTCGAGGGCGTCGTCGTGGAAGTCCAGGCGGACCTGGAACCGGGCGTCGCCGCCTTCACCCTCGTCGGCCTCCCCGACAAGAGCCTCAGCGAGAGCCGCGACCGCGTCAGAGCGGCCGTCGTCAACTCCGGGGGCGACTGGCCCCAGAAGAAACTCACCGTCGGCCTCAGCCCCGCCTCCGTCCCCAAGGGCGGCAGCGGCTTCGACCTCGCCGTCGCTTGTGCGGTCCTCGGCGCCGCCGAGCGCATCGACCCCAGAGAGCTCGCCGACCTGGTGATGATCGGCGAGCTGGGACTCGACGGCCGGGTGCGCCCCGTGCGCGGCATCCTGCCCGCAGTCCTCGCCGCCGCCGAAGCCGGGTACGAACAGGTCGTCGTCCCCGAACAGACCGCCGCCGAAGCCTCCCTGGTCCCCGGCATCTCCGTCCTCGGCGTCCGGAGCCTGCGTCAGCTCATCGCCGTCCTCACCGACGAACCCGTCCCCGAGGAGGAACCCGACCAGGAAGGCAGGCCCGACTCCATGCTCGCCGGGCTGGTCGTCCCCGGTGCCGGAGTCGGCACCGGACTGTCCGTCGACGCCGACAGCAGCCCGCCCGACCTCGCCGACGTCGCCGGCCAGCGCACCGCCCGCACCGCACTGGAGGTCGCCGCCGCAGGCGGCCACCACCTGATGCTGTACGGGCCGCCCGGCGCGGGCAAGACCATGCTGGCCGAACGGCTCCCCGGCATCCTGCCGCCGCTCACCCGCCAGGAATCCCTCGAAGTCACCGCGATCCACTCGGTCGCCGGCATCCTGCCCCCGGGCAAACCCCTCGTCCACAAGGCGCCGTACTGCGCCCCCCACCACTCGGCGACCATGCAGTCCCTGGTCGGCGGAGGCAACGGCCTGCCGAGGCCCGGAGCCGTCTCGCTGGCCCACCGGGGCGTCCTGTTCCTGGACGAGGCCCCGGAGTTCACCGGCAAGGCACTCGACTCCCTGCGCCAGCCGCTGGAGGCAGGACACGTCGTCGTGGCCCGCAGCGCGGGCGTCGTCCGCCTCCCCGCCCGCTTCCTCATGGTCCTCGCCGCCAACCCCTGCCCCTGCGGCCGCCACACCCTGCACGGCGCGGGCTGCGAATGCCCGCCCTCCGTCATCCGCCGCTACCAGGCCCGCCTCTCCGGGCCCCTCCTCGACCGCGTCGACCTCCGGGTGGAGGCCGAGCCGGTCCGGCGCGAGGACCTCCTCGCCCAAGGCGGCCGCGGCGAATCCACGGCGCAGGTCGCCGAACGGGTCCGGGCCGCCCGCGAACGGGCCGCCGCGCGCCTTCAGGGCACCCCCTGGACCACCAACAGCGAAGTCCCCGGACATGAGCTGCGCACCCGCTGGGTCACGGCCCCCGGAGCCCTCGTCGCGGCGGAACGGGACATGGAACGCGGCCTGCTCACCGCCAGAGGTCTCGACCGGGTCCTGCGCGTCGCCTGGACCCTCGCCGACCTCTGCGGCGACGACCGCCCCGACGAAACCCACATCGGCCTCGCCCTGGAGCTCAGAACGGGCATCTCCAGAGGGGCACCGCTGCCGGTGGGAGGTGCGGGGTGAGCGGGGGCGCGCCGCCCGGGGCCGGGGCCGGGGGCTTGGCCGGCCCCGGACCGGGCGATCCCGGGCTCCCCGCCGGGCCCGCCGACCGTGTCGGTGACGGCTTGGCCGACGGCGGCTCCGCCGATCGTGTCCGTGACGGCCTGGCCGGCGGCGGCGGCCCCGCCGCTCGTGTCCGTGACAGCCCGGCCGACGACGGCCCTGCTGCGGGCTCCCCGCCCGGTGACCGCGAGCGGCTGGCACGGGCCGCGCTGACCAGGGTCATCGAACCGGGGGACGAGCGGGGCGGCCGATGGCTGCGCACCTACGGGGCGGTGGAGTTGATGCGGCGGCTCACCGCGCCCGAGGACCCCGACGACCCGCTCACCGGAGTGAGCACCGCACGGCTCGCCGGGTACCGCAGACGCGCGGCGGGCGCGGACCCCGAACGGGACCTGGCCGCGCTGGCCGAGCTCGGTGGACGGTTCATCTGCCCCGGGGACCACGAGTGGCCCGGACAGCTCGACGACCTGGGCGACGCCCGCCCCGTCGGGCTGTGGCTGCGCGGCCCCGCCGACCTGCGGCTATGGGCGCTGCGGTCGGTCGCCGTGGTGGGTGCCCGCGCCTGTACGCCCTACGGCGCCCACATGGGTGCCACCCTCGGCGCCGGGCTCGCCGAGAAGGGCTGGGTGGTCGTCTCCGGCGCCGCCGCGGGCGTGGACGGCGCCGCCCACCGCGGCGCCCTCGCGGCAGGCGGCGCCACCATCGCCGTCCTGGCCAGCGGAGTCGACGTCGTCTACCCGCGCGCCCACACCGAGTTGATCGGGCGCATCGCCGAACAGGGCGTCCTCGTGGCGGAGTTACCGCCGGGCGACCACCCCACCCCGAGCCGGTTCGTCCTGCGCAACCGCGTGATCGCGGCGCTCACCAGGGGAACGGTCGTGGTCGAGGCCGAGTACCGCAGCGGCTCCCTGGTCACCGCGCGCAACGCCCAGCGGCTCGGCCGCCACACCATAGGGGTGCCGGGGCCCGCCACCAGCGGACTCTCCGCCGGAGTCCACGAACTGCTGCGCGGTGAGGCAGCCCTTGTCACCGACGCCGCCGAAATCGTCGAACTCGTGGGGGAGATGGGCGACCTGGCCCCGGTGCGCCGAGGCCCCGTACTGCCCAGGGACCTTCTCGCCCCGGCCGCCGCACGCGTACTCGACGCACTGCCCGGCCACGGCGCGGCGCCCGTACCGGACATCGCCCGAGAGGCGGCGACGACTCAGGAGGAAGCCCTCGGCAGGCTGTACGAACTGCACTCCCTGGGGTTCGTCGAACGCGAAGGAGACCACTGGCGGTTGACGACCAGCCCGCTCCCCACCCCGGGCGCGCGGCGAGGCGGTGCTTGACCTGGGGCATTCGGGTGAAAAGGTAAGACCGATGACCACCGAGGGCCGCACGCCAGCGCTTTCGGGGCCGACGCGCCCGGCGACGGCCCCCACCCCCGCGCGCGACCGGCCGCCCGCCCCGAGCCGCCCCGATCCGCCGACGTTTGCGCACCGCAACAGCCCGGTCACGCTACGCTCACGAGAACCCCGCAGCAGAGACAGCTCCCCGCTCACCGCACAGCAGAACGGCTCAAGGCAACGCATGCCCCAGCACACCTCCGGGTCTGATCGCACGGCAGCTCCCCCCGCTGCCCGCGCCGGCGGCACCGTGCGACCACCGGCGCCCTCGTCCGTCGACGAACTGTGGCGCGCGTACAAGAACAGCGGCGACGAGCGCCTGCGCGAACAGCTGATCCTGCACTACTCGCCGCTGGTCAAATATGTCGCGGGCCGGGTGAGTGTCGGGCTCCCGCCCAACGTCGAACAAGCCGATTTCGTCTCCTCCGGGGTCTTCGGACTCATCGACGCCATCGAGAAGTTCGACATCGAGCGGGCCATCAAGTTCGAGACGTACGCCATCACGCGCATCCGGGGCGCGATGATCGACGAACTCCGCGCACTTGACTGGATCCCGCGCTCCGTACGGCAGAAGGCCCGCGCCGTCGAGCGCGCCTACGCGACCCTCGAAGCGCAGTTGCGCCGTACGCCCTCGGAGAACGAGGTCGCGAGCGAGATGGGCATCGCGGTCGAGGAACTCCACTCCGTCTTCAGCCAGTTGTCGCTCGCCAACGTCGTCGCACTCGAAGAGCTGCTGCACGTCGGCGGCGAGGGCGGCGACCGGCTCAGCCTCATGGACACCCTGGAGGACACCGCGGCCGACGACCCCGTCGAGGTCGCCGAGGACCGCGAGCTGCGCCGACTGCTCGCCCGCGCCATCAACACGCTGCCGGAGCGCGAGAAGACGGTCGTCACGCTCTACTACTACGAAGGCCTCACCCTGGCCGAGATCGGCAACGTCCTCGGCGTCACCGAGAGCCGCGTCAGCCAGATCCACACCAAGTCCGTCCTCCAGCTGCGGGCCAAGCTGGCCGACGTCGGCCGCTGATCACACCCCCGGGAAATCACCCCTCCGTGGAACCCGGACCCAGCCTTACAGTGGAGCGGTGCCAAGGATTCGAGCGGCCTCAGTGGCCGAGCACCGCGCCATGCAGCGCGCCGCCCTGCTGGACGCCGCACGCTCCCTGCTGTCGCAGGGCGGCACCGAGGCCCTGACCTTCCCCGCCCTGGCCGAGCGCACCGGACTCGCCCGGTCCTCCGTGTACGAGTACTTCCGCTCCCGGGCCGCCGTCGTCGAAGAGCTCTGCTCCGTCGACTTCCCGCGGTGGGCCGCGGACATCGAAAGCGCGATGCAGCAGGCGGACAGCCCCGAGGCCAAGGTCGAGGCGTACGTCCGCCGCCAGCTGGAGCTCGTCGGCGACCAGCGCCACCGCGCGGTCGTCGCCATCTCCGCCAGCGAGCTCGACGCCGGCGCCCGAGAGAAGATCCGCGCCGCCCACGGCGGCCTCATCGCCATGATCGTCGAAGCCCTCGCCGACCTGGGCCACGCCCAGCCCCGCCTGGCCGCGATGCTGCTCCAGGGCGTGGTGGACGCGGCGGTCCGCCGCATCGAACTCGGCGCGGCGGAAGACCCGGCGACAATCACGCAGGCAGCAACGGCAATGGCCCTACGAGGCGTAACCGGCTAACCCTCGGGCGCCTCCCCCCCCCCGCTCCCCCCGCCCCCCCACCCGGTCCCCGCCGTACCTGTTTCGTGGCCGTGCAGCAGGGCACCTCAGGCCCTGCTCTGCCTCCCCCGACGCCGGGGGGCGTCCTCCCCGTGATGCTCCGCGAGGCGCGTTCTACGGGCTCCGAGCCGCGACCCGCTGGGGCCAGGTGCGGTTCAGGCTGGTCGGTCAGTCTTCCGGGCGAAGTCGCTGTCGAGTGGCCTTGAGCGGCTGCCTATAGCCGGGTGCGAACAGCACCGGGAAAGCTGTGTCGAGCGCTCCGGCGATCCGTGGATCGGAGCCCAGACCGCTGGATCACCGGCAACGCGGCTGAGGCCCGTCATCGGAAGCCGCTCCAGCCAGCGCGACAGGCACCCGTGCCTCGTCACTCGTGAGGCCGCTCGTGACCGGGCTGTCGCCCTTGCGCGCCCGCTGGCCCGGCCGCGCCCCCGACCGCATGGACCTACTGATCTACGGCCTTGACCAAACGTATAGGGGCACCCGGCTTCGCTCCCGCTGGCTCACTCACCCCCACCACAGGCAACAGCCGACAATGCCCCCGTCCCACCAAAACCAGCGGGTTCACATACGCCTCCCCCCGCTTCAGCCCCCAATGCAGGCACCCCACCTCCCCGCAATGGCGGGGCTCCGCGTCCAAGGTCGCCACCGGCTGGCCGGGTGTGACGTGGTCGCCGGGGTGGACGACGGGGTGCACCGGTTCGTAGGTCGTGCGCAGGGGCGGGGTGCCCGAGCCGTCCAGGGTGATCGTCAGTACGCCCTGGCCCGCGACGGGGCCCGCGAAGGTCACCCGGCCCGCCGCGACCGCCCGGATCTGCGTCCCGGGTGGCGCCGCGAGGTCGATGCCGCGGTGGCCGGGGCCGTACGGCGTGGCCGGGGGGTCCCAGCCCCGTACGACCACCGGCCGACCGGGGACGGGCCACACTCCACCGACGGCGGCCGGGCCCGGGACACCCGCCTCCCTGCTCGCCGGCGCGAGGCGGACCACCTCCGGCTCACCTCGCACCGGCGCACCGCGCACCACCTCCGGCCCGCCTGGCACCGGCGCACCGCGCACCACCCCCGGCCCGTCCCGCACCGGCGCACCGCCGAACGCCGCAGGATCGCCCCGCACCGGCGCGGCGGTGGCCGTCATCAGGGCCGCGAGGCCCAGGCCGGCCAGGCCGCCGCGTACCGCTCGTCTTGTCACCCGCCGCATCAGTTCCATGGCGAAAGCATCCCGGAGCGCGCCGATTCGCGGTGATCATGGGGCGGGGCTGTGGACAACCAGGTCGTTGTGGACAGTGGCGTCACCCGGCACGGTGAGGGTCCCGTACACTTCTTGTGGCGATCCGGGTCACCGGGTCGACTTCGCACGCCCCGCCGGTGGTCCAGACCATCGGCCGCGCCTCTCGGTCCTTCGCCTGTCAACGGTGTGGGGCACGGCGCACCGGGGCGTCAGGCGCGGCAGCCGACCGGCGGCCGCGGATAACCGAGTATCTCAAGGAGTACGGCCATGGCCGTCGTCACGATGCGGGAGCTGCTGGAGAGCGGCGTCCACTTCGGTCACCAGACCCGTCGCTGGAACCCGAAGATGAAGCGCTTCATCTTCACCGAGCGCAACGGCATCTACATCATCGACCTGCTCCAGTCGCTGTCGTACATCGACCGCGCCTACGAGTTCGTCAAGGAGACCGTCGCGCACGGCGGCTCCATCATGTTCGTCGGTACGAAGAAGCAGGCTCAGGAAGCCATCGCGGAGCAGGCGACTCGCGTGGGCATGCCCTACGTGAACCAGCGCTGGCTCGGCGGCATGCTGACCAACTTCTCCACCGTCTACAAGCGTCTGCAGCGCCTCAAGGAGCTCGAGCAGATCGACTTCGAGGACGTCGCGGCCTCGGGTCTCACCAAGAAGGAGCTCCTGGTCCTCTCGCGTGAGAAGGCCAAGCTGGAGAAGACCCTCGGTGGTATCCGCGAGATGTCGAAGGTCCCCAGCGCCGTCTGGATCGTCGACACCAAGAAGGAGCACATCGCCGTCGGTGAGGCGCGCAAGCTCCACATCCCGGTCGTCGCGATCCTCGACACGAACTGCGACCCCGACGAGGTCGACTACAAGATCCCGGGCAACGACGACGCGATCCGCTCCGTCACCCTGCTCACCCGCGTGATCGCCGACGCCGTCGCCGAGGGCCTCATCGCCCGTTCCGGCGTGGCCACCGGTGACTCGAAGCCGGGCGAGAAGGCCGCCGGCGAGCCGCTCGCCGAGTGGGAGCGCGACCTGCTCGAGGGCGACAAGAAGGCCGACGACGCCGAGGCCCCCGCGGCCGAGGCTCCGGCCGCCGAGGCCGAGAAGCCGGCCGAGGCCGCTGCGGAGGCTCCGGCCGCCGAGGCGCCGGCCGCGGACGCCGAGCAGGCCTGACCTTCGGGTCCTCGCTGCGGTGGTGACGGCGGGGGCGCACGATGTGCCCCCGCCGTCACCCCGTAGCCCCGTAGATCTTTCAGACTTCGAGTCAGACTTCGAGAGAGAAACACAGACTCATGGCGAACTACACCGCCGCTGACGTCAAGAAGCTCCGCGAGCTCACCGGCGCCGGCATGATGGACTGCAAGAAGGCTCTGGACGAGGCCGAGGGCAACGTCGACAAGGCCGTCGAGGCGCTGCGCATCAAGGGCCAGAAGGGCGTCGCCAAGCGCGAGGGCCGTTCCGCCGAGAACGGTGCGGTCGTCTCCCTGCTGGCCGACGACAACACCTCCGGTGTGCTCCTCGAGCTGAAGTGCGAGACGGACTTCGTCGCCAAGGGTGAGAAGTTCCAGGCCACCGCCGCCGCGCTGGCCGCGCACGTCGCCGCCACCTCCCCGGCCGATCTGGAGGCGCTGCTCGCCTCCGAGATCGAGGCCGGCAAGACCGTCCAGGCGTACGTCGACGAGGCCAACGCCAACCTCGGCGAGAAGATCGTCCTGGACCGCTTCGCGCAGTACGCCGACGGCTTCGTCTTCGCGTACATGCACCGCACCATGCCCGACCTGCCGCCGCAGATCGGTGTCCTGGTCGAGCTGGACAAGGCCGACGCCGACGTCGCCAAGGGCATCGCCCAGCACATCGCCGCGTTCGCGCCGAAGTGGCTCTCCCGCGAGGACGTCCCGGCCGAGGTCGTCGAGACCGAGCGCCGTGTCGCCGAGGAGACCACCCGCGCCGAGGGCAAGCCCGAGGCCGCGCTGCCGAAGATCGTCGAGGGTCGTGTCAACGGCTTCTTCAAGGACGCCACGCTCCTTGGCCAGCCGTACGCGCTCGACAACAAGAAGTCGGTCCAGAAGGTTCTGGACGAGGCCGGTGTCACCCTGAAGCGCTTCACGCGTATCAAGGTCGGCATCTGAGTCCGTCCAGCGATCGACACAAGACCCCGCTAGGGTCTGAGGCAGTCGTCGGCCGCGCTCGCGACGGACGACCGCAGATCTGACGAGGAGGCCATTGCCGCTCAGGGACACAGCACCCACCGGCAATGGCCTTCTTCGTATGTGTACGAGGAGATCCCCATGAATCAGGGCGCGGACGCCGCCACCCAGGCTGACCACAAGCGCGACGACGGCAAGGTGACCGGACGCTTCATGCTGAAGCTCTCCGGTGAGGCGTTCGCCGGCGGAGGGGGTCTCGGCGTGGACCCCGACGTCGTGCACGCCATCGCCCGTGAGATCGCCAACGTCGTACGGGACGGCGCGCAGATCGCCGTCGTCATCGGCGGCGGCAACTTCTTCCGGGGCGCAGAGCTCCAGCAGCGCGGCATGGACCGGGCCCGCTCCGACTACATGGGCATGCTCGGCACGGTCATGAACTGCCTCGCCCTCCAGGACTTCCTGGAGAAGGAGGGCATCGACTCCCGGGTCCAGACCGCCATCACGATGGGCCAGGTCGCGGAGCCGTACATCCCGCTGCGCGCCGTGCGCCACCTGGAGAAGGGACGCGTCGTCATCTTCGGCGCGGGCATGGGCATGCCGTACTTCTCCACCGACACCACGGCCGCCCAGCGCGCCCTGGAGATCGACGCCGAGGCGATGCTGATGGGCAAGAACGGGGTGGACGGCGTCTATGACTCCGACCCCCGCGTCAACCCGGACGCCGTGAAGTTCGACGCGCTGGAGTACGGCGAGGTCATCACCCGCGACCTGAAGGTGGCGGACATGACGGCCATCACCCTCTGCCGTGACAACAACCTCCCCATCCTGGTCTTCGAACTGCTCGCCGAGGGCAATATCGCGCGCGCGGTCAAGGGTGAGAAGATCGGCACGCTCGTGAGCGACCAGGGCACCCGGGCCTGACCGGGGGATGGACAATCCCCTGACGGTCGGACACCGTGCAGGGAAAGACGCGGGTTACGCAGGGCCGTCGAGCACCGGACTCAACTCCCGGCCCACTCAAGACATGCAGGAGCAAGTGGTGATCGAAGAAATCCTCCTCGAAGCCGAGGAGAAGATGGAGAAGGCCGTCGTGGTCGCCAAGGAGGACTTCGCCGCGATTCGCACCGGCCGTGCGCACCCGGCGATGTTCAACAAGATCGTGGCCGACTACTACGGCGCGCTGACGCCGATCAACCAGCTGGCCTCGTTCTCGGTGCCCGAGCCGCGTATGGCCGTGGTGACCCCGTTCGACAAGAGCGCGCTGCGCAACATCGAGCAGGCGATCCGCGACTCGGACCTCGGCGTCAACCCGAGCAATGACGGCTCCATCATCCGGGTGACGTTCCCCGAGCTGACGCAGGACCGCCGCAAGGAGTACATCAAGGTCGCCAAGACCAAGGCCGAGGACTCCAAGATCTCGATCCGCTCCATCCGCCGCAAGGCGAAGGAGACGCTCGACAAGCTCGTCAAGGACAAGGAGTCCGGCGAGGACGAGGTCCGCCGTGCGGAGAAGGAGCTCGACGACACCACCGCGAAGTACGTCGCGCAGGTGGACGAGCTGCTCAAGCACAAGGAAGCAGAGCTGCTAGAGGTCTGATGAACGACTCTTCCTGGGGGGCTCCGCCGCGACCCGAGCACTGGGGGCCACCCGACCAGGGGCCTTCCCAGGAGGTGCCTTCGGCGGGGGCTGCCTACGATGCGTATGACGCCCCGTCCCGGACACAGCCCATGCCCGTCGTGCCCGGTGGCGCGGGCGAAGACGCCGTAGAACGTGACCGGGGGGCCGCTCGGGTGAGCGGTCCCCTGTTCCGCGAAGAGACGCCGCAGGAGCCCATGCCCAGCTCGGTACCACCTTCGACTCCGCAGCAGCCGCAGCGGCCCGCGCAGCCGGAGAAGAAGCGGGCGGGACGCGACCTGCGGGCCGCGATAGGGGTCGGCGTCGGGCTCGGCGCGGTCATCCTGGCGTCGCTCTTCGTCGTCAAGGCCGTCTTCGTGGGCGTCATCGCGGTGGCGGTCGTCGTCGGCCTGTGGGAGCTCGCCTCCCGGCTCGACGAGCGCAAGGACATCAAGGTGCCGCTGGTGCCGCTGGCGGTGGGCGGCGCGGCGATGGTCGTCGCCGGCTACGCGCGCGGTGCCGAAGGGGCCTGGGTCGCCATGGCGCTGACCTCGCTCGCGGTGCTGGTGTGGCGGATGACGGAGAAGCCCGAGGGCTATCTCAAGGACGTCACCGCCGGTGTCTTCGCGGCGTTCTACGTGCCGTTCCTGGCCACGTTCGTCGCGATGATGCTCACCGCCGACGACGGGCCGTGGCGGGTCTTCGTCTTCCTGCTGCTGACCGTGGTCAGCGACACCGGCGCGTACGCGATCGGCTGGCGCTTCGGCAAGCACAAGCTGGCGCCGCGCATCAGCCCCGGCAAGACCCGTGAGGGCCTGCTCGGCGCGGTGACGTTCGCGATGGTGGCGGGCGCGCTGTGCATGCAGCTGCTCATCGACGACGGCCAGTGGTGGCAGGGCCTGCTGCTGGGCCTGGCGGTCGCGGCGAGCGCCACGCTCGGCGACCTCGGCGAGTCGATGATCAAGCGGGACCTGGGCATCAAGGACATGGGGACCCTGCTGCCCGGCCACGGCGGCATCATGGACCGCCTCGACTCCCTGCTGCCGACGGCGCCGGTGGTGTGGCTGCTGATGGTCGCCTTCGTCGGCAGCTGACCGGTTCGTTCGTTCCGTACGGCGCTGACCTGCTGTTTCATCGGTCGGGGGCTCGTTGTCCACAGGACGGCGAGCCCCTTTCCGTATGTCTGAGACACTTGAGTCACCATGCCGAAGCCCGGAGAACTCACTTTCGTCGCCCCCCGCGGAGCCAAGAAGCCGCCGCGGCACCTCGCCGACCTCTCGCCCGCCGAGCGGAAAGAGGCTGTCGCCGCGATCGGCGAGAAGCCGTTCCGCGCCAAGCAGCTCTCACAGCACTACTTCGCGCGGTACGCGCACGACCCCGCCCAGTGGACCGACATCCCCGCGGCCGCGCGCACCCGCCTCCAGGAAGAGCTGCTGCCGGATCTGATGTCGGTGGTGCGGCACATCTCGTGCGACGACGACACCACCCGCAAGACGCTGTGGCGCCTGCACGACGGGACGCTGGTGGAGTCGGTCCTGATGCGCTACCCCGACCGGGTGACGATGTGCATCTCCTCGCAGGCCGGCTGCGGGATGAACTGCCCGTTCTGCGCCACCGGCCAGGCGGGCCTGGACCGCAACCTGTCGACCGCCGAGATCGTGCACCAGATCGTCGACGGCATGCGCGCGCTGCGCGACGGCGAGGTCCCCGGCGGCCCGGCACGGCTGTCCAACATCGTCTTCATGGGCATGGGCGAGCCGCTCGCCAACTACAAGCGGGTCGTCGGCGCCATCCGCCGCCTCACCGACCCCGAGCCCGACGGCCTGGGCCTGTCCCAGCGCGGGATCACCGTCTCCACCGTGGGCCTGGTCCCCGCGATGCTGCGCTTCGCCGACGAGGGCTTCAAGTGCCGCCTCGCCGTGTCGCTGCACGCGCCGGACGACGAGCTGCGCGACACCCTGGTCCCGGTCAACACCCGCTGGAAGGTCCGCGAGGTCCTGGACGCGGCGTGGGAGTACGCGGAGAAGTCCGGCCGCCGCATCTCGATCGAGTACGCGCTGATCCGCGACATCAACGACCAGGCCTGGCGCGGTGACCTGCTCGGCCGCCTCCTCAAGGGCAAGCGCGTCCACGTCAACCTGATCCCGCTGAACCCGACGCCGGGCTCGAAGTGGACCGCCTCGCGCCCCGAGGACGAGAAGGCGTTCGTCGAGGCCATCGCGGCCCACGGCGTGCCGGTCACCGTCCGGGACACCCGTGGCCAGGAGATCGACGGAGCGTGCGGCCAGCTCGCCGCGTCCGAGAGGTAGTCTGAGCTCGAAATCTGCATATTCCGACAGGGGAGCGCCACAGCGCTGAGAGTGCGACACCGTCAGGTCGCAGACCCTCTGAACCTCGCCCAGGTCATTCTGGGTAGGAAGTTCGGTCACCACTCAAGCTGTTGCGCCCTGCTCGCCGCCGCCCGGTGAGCAGGGCCGCGTCTCTTCCTGGTCACTCCAGGAGGAATCACCACCATGCGCAGTACGAAGAAGATGGCGGCCACCGCGCTCGCGGCCGCCCTCGGGGTCAGTTCGCTCGCCGCGTGCGGCGGCAAGGACGACGACGGCGAGAAGAGCGACGGCGGCACCAGGTCCAAGACCGTCACCCTGGTCAGCCATGACTCCTTCGCCGCCTCGGACGCGGTGCTCAAGGAGTTCACCGCGCGGACCGGCTACACCGTCAAGGTCCTCAAGAGCGGCGACGCGGGCGCGGCCCTCAACCAGGAGATCCTCACCAAGGGCTCCCCGCGCGGCGACGTCTTCTTCGGCGTCGACAACACCCTGCTCTCCCGCGCCCTCGACAACGGGATCTTCACCCCGTACGAGGCGAAGGGCCTCGCGGCCGTCCCCGCGGCCGTCCAGCTCGACAAGGGCAAGCACCGGGTCACACCGGTCGACACCGGCGACATCTGCGTCAACTACGACAAGAAGTACTTCGCGGACAAGAAGCTCACCCCGCCGAACTCCTTCGCCGACCTGATCAAGCCCGAGTACAAGAACCTGCTGGTCACCGAGAACGCGGCGACCTCCTCGCCCGGCCTCGGCTTCCTGCTCGGCAGTGCCGCGCAGTACGGCGATGACGGCTGGCAGGACTACTGGAAGAAGCTCAAGGACAACGGCGTCAAGGTCGTCGACGGCTGGGAGCAGGCCTACAACCAGGACTTCTCCGGCTCGGCCGGCGGCAGGAAGGCCAAGGGCGAGCGCCCGCTCGTCGTCTCCTACGCCTCCAGCCCGCCCGTCGAGGTCCTCTACGCCAAGCCGCAGCCGACCGAGGCTCCCACCGGCGTCGCCACCGGCACCTGCTTCCGCCAGACCGAGTTCGCGGGACTCCTCAAGGGCGCCAAGAACGAGGCGGGCGGCAAGGCGCTCCTCGACTTCCTGATCTCCAAGAAGTTCCAGGAGGACATGCCGCTCACCATGTTCGTGAACCCGGTGGTCAAGGACGCCAAGCTGCCCGAGCTGTTCACCAAGTTCGGCGCCACCGTCACCGAGACGCACGACGTCGCTCCGGAGAAGATCTCCAAGAACCGTGAGCAGTGGGTCAAGACGTGGTCCTCGCTCGTGCTCAAGTAGAGCGCCCGCGCGCCGGGAGGGCGCGCGCGAACGCGGTGCGGCTCGGCCTGATGGCCCTGCCGCTCGCGTTCTTCGCGCTCTTCTTCGCCTGGCCCGTGGCCGCGATCGTCGGCCGCGGGCTGCGCGTCGACGGCGTCTGGCAGCTCGGCCGGATCGGCGAGGTGATCACCGAGCCGGACATCGGGCACGTCCTGTGGTTCACCACCTGGCAGGCGCTCGCCTCCACCGCGCTCACGCTGCTGGTCGCGCTCCCCGGCGCGTATGTCTTCGCGCGCTTCGACTTCCCCGGGCGACAGCTGCTGCGGGCCGTGGTCACGGTCCCCTTCGTGCTGCCCACCGTCGTCGTCGGCACCGCCTTCCTCGCGCTGCTCGGCCGAGGCGGACTGCTCGACGAGCTGTGGGGCGTACGTCTGGACACCACGGTGTGGGCGATCCTGCTCGCGCACGTCTTCTTCAACTACGCCGTCGTCGTACGGACCGTCGGCGGCCTGTGGGCGCAGCTCGACCCACGCCAGGAGGAGGCCGCCCGGGTCCTCGGCGCCTCCCGCCTCGCGGCCTGGCGCACGGTCACCCTGCCCGCCCTCGGGCCCGCCGTCGCGGCCGCCGCCCTGATGGTGTTCCTGTTCACCTTCACCTCCTTCGGCGTCGTCCAGATCCTCGGTGGCCCCACCTTCTCCACCCTCGAAGTGGAGATCTACCGCCAGACCGCCCAGCTCCTCGACCTGCCCACCGCCGCCGTCCTCACCCTCGTCCAGTTCGCGGCGGTCGGCGCGGTCCTCGCCGTCCACGCCTGGACCGTACGGCGACGCGAGAGCGCCCTGAGGCTCGTCGACCCGGCGACCACAGCCCGGCGCCCGCGCGGCGCGGCCCAGTGGACCCTGCTCGCGGCGGTGCTCGCCGTGGTGGTCGTCCTGATCCTGCTGCCGCTGGGCGTGCTGGTCGCGCGCTCCCTCGACACCCCCGACGGATACGGCTTCGGCTACTTCCGCTCCCTCCAGTCGGTCGGCGAGGGCGGCACCTTCCTGGTGCCGCCGCTGGAGGCGGTGGCGAACTCGGTGCAGTACGCGCTCGCCGCCACCGGGATCGCCGTGGTGATCGGAGGCCTCGCCGCCGCCGCCCTCGCCCGGCGCGGCGGCCGCCTGGTGCGCGGCTTCGACGCGCTCCTGATGCTGCCCCTCGGGGTCTCCGCCGTCACCGTCGGCTTCGGCTTCCTGATCACCCTGGACCGGCCGCCGCTGGATCTGCGCACCTCCTGGATCCTGGTGCCGCTGGCCCAGGCGCTGGTGGGCGTCCCGTTCGTCGTACGGACCATGCTTCCCGTACTGCGCGCGGTCGACGGGCGGCTGCGCGAGGCGGCGGCCGTGCTCGGCGCGTCCCCGTTCCGGGTCTGGCGGGAGGTGGACCTGCCGCTGGTGCGGCGGGCGCTGCTGATCGCGGCGGGGTTCGCGTTCGCCGTCTCGCTCGGGGAGTTCGGCGCGACCGTGTTCATCGCCCGCCCCGACCGGCCCACGCTGCCGGTCGCGGTGGCCCGCCTCCTCGGCCGGGCCGGAGACCTCAACTACGGCCAGGCGATGGCGCTCAGCACGATCCTGATGGTGGTGTGCGCGGTGTCGCTGCTGCTCCTCGAACGCATTCGTACGGACCGGACCGGAGAATTCTGATGCTGAAGCTCGACGGGGTGACGGTCCGGTTCGGCGAGCGGGCCGCGCTCGACGCGGTCGACCTGGAGGTCGCCGAGCACGAGACGGTCTGCGTGCTCGGGCCCAGCGGCAGCGGCAAGTCCACGCTGCTGCGGGTGGTGGCCGGGCTCCAGCCCGCCGACGCGGGGCGGGTGCTGCTCGGGGGCGCGGACCAGAGCGGGGTGCCGGTGCACCGGCGGGGCGTGGGGCTGATGTTCCAGGACCATCAGCTGTTCCCGCAGCGCGATGTCGCCGGGAACGTGGCGTTCGGGCTGCGGATGCGAGGTGTCTCGCGGGACCGCCGGGCCGCGCGGGTCGAGGAGCTGCTGGAGCTCGTCGGGCTGCCGGGCGCCGGGCGGCGCTCGGTCGGCGCGCTCTCCGGTGGCGAGCAGCAGCGCGTCGCCCTCGCCCGGGCGCTGGCTCCCGAGCCCCGGCTGCTGATGCTCGACGAGCCGCTGGGGCAGCTCGACCGTACGCTGCGGGAGCGGCTCGTCGTCGAACTGCGGGAGCTGTTCGGGCGGTTGGGCACGACCGTGCTGGCCGTCACCCACGACCAGGGCGAGGCGTTCGCGCTCGCCGACCGGGTCGTCGTGATGCGGGACGGCCGCATCGCGCAGACCGGGACGCCGCTGGAGGTCTGGCAGCGGCCGGCCTCGGAGTTCGTGGCGCGGTTCCTGGGGTTCGAGAACGTGGTGCCCGCGACGGTGTCGGGGGAGGTGGCGTCCACGGCGTGGGGGAAGGTGCCGGTGCCGCCCGGCTCCGCACAGGGCTCCGTCCGCCTCCTCGTCCGTCCGGCGGGGGTTCGGTTGCTGCCCGGCGCGGAGGGGGTGGCGTGTGAGGTGGTGTCACGCACGTTCCGGGGCAACCATGTGGCGCTTCGGCTGCGGCCGGGGGCCGGGCCGGTGCTGGAGGCGGAGTGTTCTTTGCGGGGGGCGCCGGCTGTGGGGGAGCGGGTGGGGGTGGGGTTCTCGGGGGACGAGACGGTGGTGCTGGGCGGGGAGTGATCCCCACCCCGCCCCTTCCCGAAAGCCCTCTGGCGGGCGGCCGGGCGGGGCCTGCGGCCCCCGCACCCCGCTTTCGTCTGCGGACCGTGGACGGCTGATCGCGCAGTTCCCCGCGCCCCTGACCACCTAGGGGCGCGGGGAACT